>JAFLBX010000001.1:1370600-2055901 GCA_017303675.1 Ignavibacteria bacterium | reverse complement strand
GTAAATCGTTAAACCAGAACATCAGCAGCAATACAAACAATACACCAAGGTCGTTTAAGCTGCATCAGAATTATCCGAATCCGTTTAATCCAACAACAAACATTAAGTTTGATATACCAAACGATGCCAATGTATCGATAAAGATATATGATCTTCTTGGCAGAGAGGTATTCAGTGTTAGCGAATACAAACAAGCCGGAAGTTATGAAATGATGTTTGACGGAAGTAATTTAGCGAGTGGGTTATATTTTTATTCTGTCAAAGCTGAGACGTCCCAGCGGGACGTCTATACAGAAACCAAGAAGATGGTTTTGATAAAATGATCCCGCCAGGGCGGGTCTGCGAAAATGCCTGAAGCATTTTCTTGAAAATGAAGTTTAGAATCGTTTATAAACCTGCCGGGTCTTGGAGACCCGGCAGGTTTTTACTTTTACTCATTGATCAGTTTGCTTTTCCTGGAGAGCACTGACTATGTCAATGCATGCATCAACTTAGTTGATGCACTCCAACGAGAAGCTGCTAATCAGCATTCGAGCCACTTTCAGAACTTACATTGCGGCTTAAAGGTTTGTGAGGATAAATCAATTTTCTAAGTGCGAACCCTTAAAGGTTCGACTACGGTTCTGGATAATTACTGTTAACCACCTCCAACTCACACGTGCCGGGGCAGTCCTTCGGCCTCGATGGGGGGAGGGTGACTAATCAAGCCGGTATTCAATCATAAATAATCATTGCTAAATCCTTATTTTTTAATTATATTACTTTTTTGACATGATGAATAGGGATATTGTTAGTTTAATTAATAATAATCAAGAGTTTATATTAACAAGCCACGTAAACCCCGACGGGGATTCAATAGGCAGTGAAATTGCTCTTCAAATTTATTTAAAGTCACTTGGCAAAAACGCCGGAATTTTAAACTACTCCCCTACGCCTGAAAATTACAAATTCCTTGATAAGGAACAGGTAATAGAGCAATTCGATGAAACGACGCATAAGGAGCGTATTTTAAACGCAGATGTGATCTTTATTCTGGATACCAATGAATACCAGCGCTTAAGGACTCTGGCACCTTACATTCAGGCAAGTAAAGCAAAAAAAATTCTGATAGATCATCACCTGGGTTTTAACCCGGAGCTGTTTAATGAATATATTGTAGATACAGACTCCCCCGCTACCGGCGAGATACTGTACCGGTTCTTTAAAGAAATAGAAAAAGCCGAAGGCAAAAGCGGAATCATAACAAAAGAAATGGCACTGGCATTATACACAGCTATAATGACAGATACCGGTTCATTCAAGTTCAACCGTACAGATGAGGAAACTCACACTATAACAGCAGACCTGTTAACATACGGTCTGAACCCGTATGATATTTACGAGGAAGTCTACAACCAGGCAACAATAGGCAGGCTTCACCTGCTTGGAAGGTTCCTGAATAACGTAACGCTGATGTATGAGGGAAAGCTTGCTTATTCAGTAATATTTCGAAAGGATTTTGAAGAGACTTCAACAGATGAATATGCCATAGAAGGTTTCAGCTCGCATTTAATGAGCTTAAGCACAGTTGTTATGGGAATTGTAATTACCCAGACACAGCGCGGTGTTAAGCTGAGCTTCCGCTCCAAAGGCGATGTCAGATCCAATGAGCTGGCCAAAGAATTCGGCGGCGGCGGCCACCAGAACGCATCAGGTACATTCATACCCGGCGGAGATATAGATAAACTGGTGAAGGAAGTGACTGAGAAGGCGGAAAAATACATATAATCAATTAACAATTTTCAATTAGCAATTAGCAATTAATTATTAATAAAAGAAATTAAAAAATTAAATATAAAACTTATTTTACGCGGAGATATAAATGAAAATCAAATATGAGGTAAAGAAGATCAAGGATATAAAATCCGATGTTGTTGCATCGGTAACCTTTGAAGACCAGGTATCAACAAAGATGCACTGGCTGAACACTTTATTCAAAGGAACCCTTGATACGTTAATAGAGACGAATGATTTTAAGGCAAAATCAAACACAACAATATTAACCTACCTCGGTCCCGATAACCGCAGCAAAAGATTAATGGTTATAGGGCTGGGAAATTCCAAAGAGATAACACTTGAAGGATTAAGAAAAGCGTATGCCGCAGCAGCCAGGAAGCTGAATGCAATGAAGCTGACATCGGTCTCATTCGAAGTACCTGATCTTGCATTCATAAAAAGCGTTACCAATGCTTCGCATTATGATATTATGCAGGCAATATGCGAAGGCGTATTTTTAACACAGTACTCACCCAAAAAATATTACGCTAAAAATGATTTTGTACCGTTCAATGAAGTAATTTTCTTTACTGATTCACCCAAATACACACGCGAAGGCACAGAAGCCCTGAAGGATGCAAAGACAATCTGCGATGCTGCAATTGTAGCAAGAGAGCTTGAAAACGAGCCTTCAAACTTTTTAACACCTGATAAATTCGCAGAGTATGTAAAAAAATCAAGCACCAAGGCGGGCTACCAGGTAACAGTATATGATGAAAAGAAAATTGCCCAGCTGAACATGGGCGGCGTACTTAATGTAGGCAAAGGCAGTGTAAATCCGCCAAGATTTTTAATACTGCAGTATTTCGGCGCTAATAAATCAGAGAAGCCTGTAGTACTTGTAGGCAAAGGCGTTACATTTGATTCAGGCGGAATTTCAATAAAGCCCGCACAGGGAATGGACGCAATGAAGATGGATATGGGCGGCGCAGCCGCAGTAGTTGGAGCCTTTGAAGCAGTAGCAAGGCTTAAATACAAAATGAACCTGATAGGGCTCATTCCCGCAGTTGAAAATATGCCCGATGCTGGCGCATATAAGCCGGGTGATGTTATAAAAAGCTATGGCGGAATAACAATTGAAATAGACAATACTGACGCAGAAGGCAGGCTGATACTTGCAGATGCGCTTGAATACGCAGCAAACTATAAACCCAAGGCTGTAATTGATCTTTGCACATTAACAGGAGCGGCAATAATCTGTTTTGGCCACCTGCTTGCAGGATTAATGGGCAATGATAAAGAGCTTAACAAAAAAATATTCGCAGCCGGCGAAAAGACATATGAGAGAGTATGGGAAATGCCTTTGTACAATGAATATGACAAGCTGATGAAGAGCGAGATCGCAGATATTAAAAATGCGGGTCCCGCAAGACAGGCCGGCACAATTATGGGCGGAATCTTCCTGAAGAAATTCGTACAGGATAAATACCCGTGGGCACATCTTGATATTGCAAGTGTGGCAATGGGTCTGGGTGAATCCGCCGAAGAATACCATACCCCGGGAGCAACGGGCTATGGCGTAAGATTGCTTACTGAGCTTCTTAAACAATATTCTCACTAACTTAAGATAAAGGTAAAAAGAGGCACTGAGGTTTGAAAAAAATCGAGGCTCCCTCGAAGATATTACTTGTACTGACATTAATTGAGTTCATCAATTATTTTGACAGGCAGGTAGTATTTCCTTTATTCAGCTTCCTGAAGGCTGATTTCGGGCTTAGCGATTTTGAGCTTGGCCTGATAGGCACCGTATTTATGATCATTCACGCATCATTTTCGGTTCCGTTAGGCATACTTGCCGATAAATGGATAAGGAAGAACATCATTGCAGCTGGCGTTGCGATATGGTCTATAGCTACGTTCGTAACAGGGCTTGTGCAGAACTTCACACAACTTTTAATCACACGCGCTGCAGTTGGTATAGGCGAAGCGTCATATGCTCCGGCAGCAACATCCCTTATAGCTGATAATTTTCCGCTTGAAAAACGCGCAAGGGCAAGCTCAATATTCCATTTGGGAATGTTCTTCGGCGGTACGCTTGGAATGATACTAGCCGGTGTGCTGGGCTCTAAGCTTGGATGGAGAGCATGTTTTTTTATTGTGGCAATTCCCGGAATAATACTTGCGTTAACGGCGTTAAGGATTAAGGAAACAAAGCATGAGCACAAGAACACATCTGAGGTAAACCGCAAAAATATTTTTCAGCTTTTTAAAACTCCTGCATATGTTATGACCCTTGTTTCAGGAATTATGCTGACATTCACTTCTTCGGCAATAATAAGCTGGATGACACAGTTCTTCATTAGGTTCCATAATTATTCCGTTGACCAGGCATCAATTACAATTGGATTAGCTGTTATCATAGGCGGGCCGCTCGGGATCTATTCCGGCGGGTATTTCAGTGACCTGTTATTCAATAAATACAAAAAGCCGCGTTCACTTGCAATGGCAATAGCGTTTATTCTGGCTACTCCCCTGATGTATATTACATTAACCACGCAAAATGAAATTTTGCTTTTAGTGACTTTGGTTATGGCAACTTATTTAATGACCTTTTATTATGGCCCGATGGTTGCATTGATACAGGATATTGTTCCGGGCTCACTTAAGGCAACGGCATTCGCTTTTTACCTGTTCACAGTGCATTTGATAGGCTCAACACCGGCACCAGCACTTATCGGTAAGATTTCTGATATCAGTAACCTGCAGACAGCGCTTTTTTTGGTGGTACTTTCAAATCTGCTGGGTGGAGTGTTACTTTTAATTACAACTAAACTGCTGATAAAACGAAGAGATGCCCAACCTGTTTAAAATACAGTAATTTAAAAATTTTGAATTTACTTAAAATTTTGACTAAATTATTAATTATGAATAAGATAAATTTGTGAAACATTAATTAGTATTATACGATTTAAATAGTAGCAGGCATTTATTGGAAGAAAAAGATATAACAAATAATAACGAAAAAGACACAAAATCGCATCAAAACGGCAAGTTTTTAAGATGTATAAATATTGATTGTGTTTTTAACAGCTCAAATGAACAGGGTGCAATACGCAATACCTGCTCACATCCTAATGTTGTGGTTGAAAGCAGGTTTGCTGATATTACAATTGCAATTTGCTCTGAATTCCGCAGTAAAAAGGATTATTCATTTGAAAAGCCTGCAACTATTATTGAGCTTAAAACGGGTGAAAAGACAGAGATAAAAGGCAGACCCGATGTTGGCATTGAAACAATTGAGAAAGTAACCACCCGTGAGCTTGAAGAAGATGTTAACAGGACATCTCAAACCACTGATGAACCTTTAAACAAAGACCAGGAAATTAATGTACAGGATCATATCAAACCGCTTATAATAGAAGCGGCGGCAAAAGATCCTTCAGAGATGACACCGGATGAGATATATAATCTCAGTACAAGACCCGGTACTGATTTCCTGATACTAAAAAAAATATACCAGCCTAATACACGCAAAGGACTTATAGGCTCGATATTTTTCCATTTCTTCCTTTTGTTTTTGATATACCAGTTCTTTGTTCCGAAGGAAGAAAAACATAACGGCGAAAATAATCAAAGGATAGTAGTTGTTGAAGACCTTGAAATGCCCAAGTTCGATCCGCCGGATATTGACAAGATAAAAGAAGAAGAGCAAAAGCTGCTTGAAGAACAGGAAATAAAGGATAACACCAAGGACGTAAGGCCAAAGATCCAGAAGAAAACCATTACTCCGAATATCAAAAGGCCTGTTGATAATTCCAAGGATACAAATCTTGTTAAAACCAATGATACCAATAAGGTTAAGAATGATTCTAACTTAACAAAGAATACCAGGGATACCAACAGGATAGAGATACCTGACTCACTTAAGGCAACATATGATGAGAATGAAATTGGGCTGAAGCTGTGGTTCCCCAAAGAATGGAAGCTTGTTGATAACAGGACAGTGAACCTGAACCAGAAGGAATTCAGCGGTATTATACTTGCAACTGATACGGCAAGCGAGGACCCGGGTGCTGTTAATATTTTTCTGCTTATAGATGACCCGCAGCACAGCGCGTATAATAAGGCTACATATAAAAATCCGTTCCAGATGGATGATTCAATGGTAGTTGGTTACGTAACTGACCCGATCAAATCAAGCGGGAAGAAGTTTTCAACCAAGTATTACCTGTTCACAGATCCGACAGGTGCAAAAAATATACAGGTGAATGTTGATTATGCCTCGCAGGCAATGATGGAAAAATACCAGTTGACAGTAGATGCAGTAGTACGTTCAATTAAGATAGCACCCCCGCCGAGTAAGGATCCATAGTTAAATTTGATATGCCCCGCTTCTGTCATGCTGAACTTGGTTCATCATCTATTTTTAGCTAACCCAAAAGATATAAGGTTATGAAAGCAGACCCTGAAACGAGTTCAGGGTGACAATACAGGTGCGACTTCAGGGTGACAATATTTTTTAGTGTTGATATTCTCCTCTTCTGTCATGCTATACTTGCCTGACTTTCAGAAGTTTTCAGCACCTGCCTGCAGAATCTGAGATTTACGAGTCAGAGAGCATACCCTGAACCAAGTTCAGGGTAACAATATTTTTTTCAAGCTGTAGACTACCCCCTTTGTCATGCTGAACTTGTTTCAGCATCTGCTTTTTAAAACCCTTTGTTTCATAAGTTTCAAAAGAGTTCTCAATTTGTAAAAAGTTTCTTTCTAATCTTGAATTAACCCTTTTCATCTATTATTTTTAAAAATGAAGCAAAAAGAATATTATGTATATATTATGACCAACAGGTCAAAGACACTATATACCGGAGTTACAAATAATATTCTGTTGAGAGTATTGCAGCATAAATTCAGTGTGAACAAAGGATTTACAAGTAAATACAGAATAGACAAACTGGTATTCTTCGAAAGCACCGGTTCGATCTATGAAGCATTAAAGAGAGAGAAACAATTGAAAAATTGGCATAAAGATTGGAAGATAAATCTGATTGAAAGTGTAAACAGGAATTGGGATGACCTATCTGCAGGTTGGTATGATGATATTGATCCCCTGGAAGTTTTGAAAGGATATGACGGGAGTTAAGAATATTTATGTTCAGGTACCTGCTTTGGCAGGATTGACATTTACCCAAAGATCTATGAGTATGAGAGAAGACCCTGAAACAAGTTCAGGGTGACTATATAGGGGCGAGTTCAGGGTGACAATTTTTTTTCATGCTGTTGATTACTCACTCTGTCATGCTGAACTTGGTTTGAGCATCTATTTTTAGCTAACCTAAAGATACAAGGTTATGAAAGAAGACCCTGAAACAAGTTCAGGGTGACAATATAGGGGCGAGTTGAGGGTCACAATATTTTTTTCGTGATGATGTTCTCTCCATCTGTCATGCTGAACTTGGTTCAGCATCTGCCTGCAGAAAGAGAGATTTACGAGTCCGAGAGTAGACCCTGAAACAAGTTCAGGGTGACAGAAGCAAGAAACAATATATTAATATATTGCAAAATTGAATATCATTGATCAAACATACAAACAAAGCATTAGAGCCAAAGCTAAGGAGCTTGGGTTTATAGGCTGCGGTTTTGCAAAATATGAATTGCTTGAAATTGAATCAGAAAAGCTGCGTGAGTGGCTTGATGAGGGCAAGCAGGCTGATATGGCGTGGATCGAACGCGGCTTTGAAAAGCGCAGGGATGTAAGGCAGATAATGCCCGAAGCAAAAAGTGTGATCTCGCTTGCATTCAATTATTATACACCCTTCGAACACGACGATAGCAAACCGAAAATTTCAAGGTATGCATGGGGTAAAGATTATCACAAGATATTGAAAAAGAAGCTGAAGGAGCTTTGTGAATTTATCATACAGACCTCCCCCAACCCCCTCCTTGGTAAGGAGGGGGCTTTTGATCGTTTCCCTGTTAACAATGGGGCGGATTTGGGTCTCTTATGCAGGGCATATGTTGATGACGGGCCAGTGATGGATAAAGTCTGGGCACAACGTGCCGGAATTGGATGGATGGGGAAACATACCAATATTATAAATCCTGAATACGGTTCATGGTTTTTTTTGTGTGAGATAATTACTAATATTGATTTCGTTACTTACGATACGCCTATTGAAGATATGTGCGGAAGCTGTACGCTTTGTATTTCTTCCTGTCCGACAGGCGCAATTGAAAGCGAATATGTTGTTAATGCGAATAAGTGTATTTCGTATCAGACTATCGAGAATCGCGGTGAAATTCCGGAAAGTATTAATTTAGACGGCTGGATATTTGGCTGTGATGTTTGCCAGGATGTGTGTCCGTTTAACTCACCTAAGTATAACCATGTAACTGAGGAGGATGGATTTTGGCCGAAATCTGTTTTTGGAGGAAATGACATAAGCGCTTCGACTACGCTCAGCGCGACAAAGCAGGCATTGGCTCAAATCACCGAAGAGGAGTTTACGGAGGTGTTTGCTGATTCGCCAATTAAGCGGACGAAATACGCGGGGTGGAAAAGGAATCTGGAAAGGTTTGGTAGATAATGCTCCCGGCGCGAACACGCAAAAGAAGGAACTGGCATAAAAAAAGGCGGGGTATTAAAACTACTCCGGAAGCTGCAAATAAGATCAAAGATGCATTATCTTTGAAGGCTATGATAAAGAAGAATAAGAAGAAGTGAGAGTTTTCAGAAGGGTCTCGTAAAGCTGATAAAACGGTTAAACGGGAATAAACTCTTATATAATATTTTCAAGATTCCTGCCTGCGCAGGAATGACAAAGTAATTTGAAGTCAGCCTTTTATATTTTCATAAATCCTTATATTTGTAAATGCCGAAATCGAAATTTCTGAAAATATTTGCACTGCTTGAGATGTTCAGTGCGACTGTATTTTTGGCGCTTGCGCTGATATTTTACATCTCCCGGGATACATTGGGCGGCAGTATTACGATTCCCGCTATATTCGGATTTATAGGGGTATGCTCAATAATAGCAGCTCCGCTGCTGATGAAATTTGCCCGCAAAGCCGAAGAGGCTGAAAAATTAATAAAAACCAAACGGTAAAGTTATGTTCACACCAAAAATAATATTCGCTGCCGGATTCTTATGTTTATTCATTGCATTGGGATTGGTTCTACCCGGAATTTATTATTACACAAGCGAGGAAAAATTTATCAGCCAAACGGAAATTATTACCTGCAGGATCTCTAAAATAGAAGAGCCAAAAGAAGGCTACGCGTATCTTACTTTTGAAGATGTTACAGGCAAAAAACCTCCTTTTGTTTACCTTGAAAGATACGATGCATTTGATAATACGTTAGAATACAGGGTAAACGAAGTTTACGAAATAAATTATAATTCTGCATCGCCGGGTGATTCTAAAGTGAGCAATTATTTTGATCTTCATCCTGTATCCTCACCTCTACTATTCATAGGAGCACCTTTTTTATGTATAACACCTTTGATCTTCATAGCAGGTTTTAAAGCACGCAAATCAAAACTAAATATTAACAGCAATGTCAACATCTCCTAGAGACGCTAGCAAATTGTTGCGCTATATTGCATTTGCAATGCTGTTCGTTTCAGTTATACTTGTTATACTGGGCGTATATTATTACCAGAAGGAAGACGCGTTTTTAAAGGAATGTTACCTGATAAAATGCAAAGTAACTTCAATTGAAGAAAAAAGGCTCGGGAAAGCATATATAACTTTTACAGAAGTGAACGGCAACTATAAGCCGTTTGTATATTTTGTTGAATATGACGCATCAGAAAGTGACCTTGGGTATAATGAAGGTGAAGTTCATGAAGTATATTATTATTCCAAAGATCCCGCACAGTCACAGGTTAAAGGGTTTTTCGAAAACCATTTAACTTCTTTTATACTGCTTATAGTTGGTTTTGCATTCATGCTGGATTTTCCTATACTTCTTTTGGTAGTATCAAAGGTTAAAAAACAAAAGATGGCTCAGAATCAGTTCGGGATAAAGGATGAAGTAATATCTGAATAGTGAAAAAGTGAAATAGCGAAATAATGAGACAGTGAATCTTTCACTTCTTAAAATCACCATTGCTCATTGTTCATTGTTCATTGATATTTGATATTTGGCTTTGTTGTCACACTCCCCTCACAAAAGTATCTAACTGTATAGAAAGGAGAAATTATGAAATATATAATGATTTCATTATTAGCTATTGGAATGAATATTTATTCACAGTCAGATATAGAAAAAGGGAGGGAAAGCTTAAAAGCGGCTGACAGGGAGTTTTCTGATCTTTCAGAGAAAAAAGGGATGGTTGAAGCTTTTCTTAGCTATGCTGACGATAATGCAGTGCTGCTGCGTGATTTTACAATGCCTATAGTGGGTAAAGATGCGGTTAAGAATTTTATAAGCGAAGGCAATAATGATTTTACACTTGTATGGCAACCGCTATTTGCCGATATAAGCTCTTCTCTTGACATGGGTTATACTTACGGCACGTTTTTACTGACTTTTAAAGATAATACCGGAATTGAACAAAAGCGTGACGGTACTTATCTTACGATATGGAAAAAAGATAAAGATGGGAACTGGAAATGGGTGCTGGATAACGGTAATCAGGGGCTGGAGCCGAAAAAGTGACAGGTAAAAAGAGTAAGGGGCCAGTGCCTCATTCAGAAATGATCTCATAATTGAAGATTTTCGTGTAAGGTAGCAGACCCTGAACGGAGTTCAGGGTGACAAAATTTTTTAATTTGTAGTCGAACCCTTTCAGGGTTCGCACTTTGGTTTATGGGTTAAATAAAGCGAGCCCTGAAAGGACTCGACTACAAAAGCTGAACAAAACAAGGGGCTAAGAGCCCCTTGTTTATGAAATTCAGATACATATTTGCAACAATGAACAAATTATTTAACTCATCCGATGATCTGTCTTTTATTATTCCCGTCTTAAAACACCTAAAAGCGACCCCTCCCCAACCCTCCCCGAAGGGGAGGGAGTAAATATAAAGAAAGACGGCTAATTGAGCCGTCTTTAAGAAATTGAATATTATACAAACCCTCCCCAAAGGGGATGGCTTAATATGTTTTAATCAGTTATTTCGATCTTTATTTCTTCACTTGAGCCGCGAACATCGGGATAATACATCAGCATACCAGTTGCGGGGATAACGTTGTATTTACCCGGTATCTGCGCGCGCATTATGTATGTGAACTCATAAGTATCTCCATACAGATATGTTGCGAAGAATGTCACGCGGTTATTGCGGATATCCTTATCAGCGTACCACCATCTCCACCAGTAATAATCCCACCCGGAGTAATCTTTTTCATCTTCAATTGTATAGGCCCAGTCATCTTTTATTACTTCGCATCCTGCAGGGATAGGATCTTCGAGCATGAAATACTGCATATCCTTATCTTTGGCTTCAACGCGAACTTTAACAAGAATTTCATCGCCTGATTTTACTTCACCGCCAAAATAACGCTTCTGATATATTATCTTATCATCGTTATACTTGGTGTATTTTTCAAGCTTGAAATATTCTTTATGTACCCTGAAACCATTCTCGCGGGGCTGAATAACACCTTCGCTGGTATAATATCTCAGGTCGCTTGATACATATACCTTGCCTGTGCCTGATTTTTCTATCTTAATATCATTCTGCCCTGCTTTAAGCTTTGAGCCATCGATAACGAATTTAAGATCTTTCATGAATACATCTTCACGTGTCATTTTTTTATCATGCAGAAGCTCGCCGTTAACTGATATTTTTACATTATAATCCGGCTCAAGTTCTTTGGAGGTCTTAAGATAATCAACCATTGCGTAGATAATGAACGCAGTTGACTGTGTGTTCCACCACCCGCCGCCCTGGCGCTGCTGCATAAGCCAGCGTACAGCTTTATTCATTAATTCCGGATTATCTTTCAGGCTAACCGGATCAAGCAGCAGCGCTTTTACAGCCATTGCTGTAGTCTGCACTTTATCATCCTGCCATGTGTAATGGAAGGTTTTGCCGCCCCAGTAAGAACCGGATTCGCCCATATCCTGCGCATGTGTTACCAGCATTCTTGAATATTTATCGGCAGTTTCATTATCGCCAATGTTCCTTGCAGCCATTGAAAGCAGCGCAATCGAATAGTCGTTCATTTCAGCTTCTATCAGCAGCCTGAACTGCTCTTCGAATATTTTTGTATCTTTATTATCCGCATATGACAGCGCATAAAGCATATAAGCCCTGGTAGTAGCTTCAAGGTTTTTATCTTTTAGCTGCTCTTTAATAGCCTTGATGCCTTTTGACATAACATCTTTTCTGACAGGATAACCTGCCTTATCGCCGAGTGTTAATCCATACACAACATACGATGTCATGAAGGGATGTGACTGGTCATTTGTCCACCAGCCCCAGCCGCCATCATAATGCTGCATTGAATACAGCCTGTTATAGCCGGCTTCGACCATCTTCGGCATATCTTTCTGTGTTGCTTCGCTGATAGGCGCGTTGAGATCTTTAAAAGCATTAGCAACAATCACAGTTGGTAAAAATCTGCTCATGGTCTGCTCAACACAGCCGTATGGATAGCCTACGAGCTCATCAAGCGCGCCGAGCATTGTTGCGGCAAGTGATGGAGCTACATTCAGAGTAAGCTTTGTACTTCTTAGATCGGTGTATTCAGGAATTGTTACAAACTTATATTCGGTCTTTTCAGCATCGGAAATATCCATAGCCTGGTAGCTAGCCAGCTGCAGGCCGTGGGGCTGCAGAGGAATTTTCATTTCAACCGCGTCTGATTCCTGGTTAGTGAGCGCGCTGGCAGTAAGCTTTGCAAAGCCTGTTGGATTTGTAACTTTCACCTTCCAGTCAATACGTCTTTCTTCATTTTTGCCTAATGTAATAACCTGTTCGTTAGGATCGCCCATAAGCTCAATGTTTTCAGCCTTCAGGCTTATCTTGGTTGATTTATCCTCTTCGAGGTAGTTATGTATTATAGTTGAAATTGTTACTTCATCTTCCTGCTGGAAAAAGCGCGGTGTTTCCATTCTAACAAGCAGGTCCTTACGGGTAATTACGGAATTTACCTGCTGTCCTACCTTAGTATCATTGGTAATAACCCTGGAAGTGAGAGTCCACGAAGTGAGGTTATCAGGAAATTTGACCTGAACAGTGGCATAGCCATTCTCATCAGTCATAACTGAAGGATTCCAATAGATCGCATCTCGGAAATCACTGCGCGTTTCAGCTTCAACGAATTCTGACCCGTTTTTAGTCCTTCCGCCTTCGTCATCTTTATTACCTTTTAAATCAGCAAGCTTTTCTGTTTCCATTTTCTTTTCTTTACGCGGAGCTTCTGTCTGGTTCGTAACTTTATCCGTAGTAACTATACCTGATCTCAGGTTTTCCTGTCCTGCATCATCAAATGACTGCTGGTAATCAACGGTTGTTCCGTCAATTATCAGACCGCTTGCTGAAGACTTAAGGTTAACGGTAATTGTTTGTCCTTTTTTTACTTCAAGCTCTTTTTCGCTTTCGCGGGTTTTTGTATTTTGCTGAACGCTTATAGTGTAGCTGCCTTCGGGGAGCTTGAATTCATAAGTGCCGTCATCGGCAGTTGTAGCGGCAACAAAGTCGCCATCAATTATTATAGTTGCATACGGTATTGCGTTACCGTTCTTATCGCTCAGCTTGCCTTTGATAGTACCAAGCTCTTCATCGCGCAGTGATTTTACATCGAACCGCTCGTATATGGTTATCAGCCTTGAGTAGCTGTAATATGAATACGCGCTGCTGTAATGAATACTTACAGTGTTCCATTTAGGCGCATAGAAGAAGCTCTTAATATCCTTTGTGTTATCGGGTTTTATGGCATAAATACTTTCATCAACAATACCCAGTGATACTTCAGCATTGGGTACAGGATTCCCGGCTGCATCAGTGACCTTTATCATCACAGTGCCGTCATCCTTAGGTTTATATGATGTTTTATCTGTTGCAATATTCACTGTCAGGAATTTTTCTTCAGGCATTACCATTACGGATTTGCTTGCTGAATAAAACTGACCTCCTGAGACATAAGCAACAGAAATATAAAAATTCGGACTTGAATTCGCACTTACCGGCACTTCAATAAGCTTTGAGGTACCTTCAATTTTTTCAACTTTGTATGATAGTATATTATCATTCTGCGTTGTTATAAGTACGTTCGCACCGGGAGTAGTAGTTACAATCAGCGCTTTGCAGGTTTCACCGGGTTTATAGCTGTCTTTATCGGGAAAGATCTGCACGGTACCTGATTCATTATACCACCACCACATATCACCTTTAGAAACATAGCAGTAAGTATTTTCTGTTACCTTTTTGCCGCGGCTATCATAGGAATTAATTTCTATGGAATAATAACCTTCACCTTCAGCATCAAACGATACAGTACCTACACCTTTATCATTTGTTGAACCGCTTACGGTTGTAACATAATTTTTATTTTGTTTATAATCAGGGTAGCCGCTCCATGTAAGCCTGTTAACAACGGCTTCAAAGCTTACCTGTTTGGGTTTATCAGAAAAATCCAGCGCTTTAACTTCAACTGTAACTTTCTCATCGGGTTTATACATGTATTTATCAGCCTTGGCTGTCATGAAGAAATCAGACCGTGTGACATACACAGTTTTTGTTGAAGAAATCTCACGGCGTGATTTATCGGTTACCTTAGCCTGAATAATGTAGATGAAATCAGTTTCATAAGTTGCTTCCCTATCCCAATACCACCAGTTGTTATATTTTGATTTAAAATCTTCCTTGATGCTGTAATCAAAATCAAACCTGCCTTCTTTATCAAGCTTGCCAGTGCCGCTGTAGATGAAATCAGCGTTATTATATTTCTGGTTATCATCCTGGTTGGCGTAATACTCTTCATACCACCAGCTGTATTCACTGAAATACCACCAGGGTTTATAGAAGGTCTTTTTGTACACATTATATTCAACTTCAGCATCCTGTACTGGTGAGCCGAAGTAATAATCAGCCTGTACGATTCCTTTGATGCTCTCGCCGTTTAAGTACTGGTCTTTATCAAGTGTAATGCCTACTTTATATTCAGGTTTTTTGTATTCTTCCACAAAGAAATTACCTGTGTACTGCTGGCCTTTATCAAGCTCAGCATAAATAAAGTACTGCCCAAGCGCGGCATTTTCTTCAATTTCATAACTGCCTGAAAAGCTTCCGTGTGAGTTTGTTTTAAGTACCTGCTTGGAAACTTCCGCGCCGCGCGAATCTTTAATGCGAACGGTAAGTTCTTTTTCGGGGTAGTTCTCGAATCCGTTTGGATTTGATCTGCGGATGATACCTTTAAATTCTACAATTGATTTGGGTCTATACACCGGCTGGTTTGGATAGATATAAACACTGTACATATTCGCGCCATAGCCAAAATACAGGTATGGATCAGATACGGCGATATCATCGCCTTTTCTGCCAATGATAAGCGGGTATGCAATATTATTTGCGGCAGCGTACTCTCTATCTTCAGCGGTAATTTCTTTGAAGAATAAACCCTGCATTGTTCTGCCAACGCCTATTTTCTTTGTGCCAAGGAAAAATCCAAGCTCAACATCACTTAGCGGCTCACCTGTTTTTTTATCAACAGTATAAGCAAGCAATGCGTTGTTTGATGCTTCTGTGATAGTGCCTATATCAGTTACGAAAAATCCGGTGTAAGCCACTTTATTTTTATACGATACACGCGCTACATAAGCGCCTTTTTGGCGGGGTTTGTAAGTGAAGGATTCATAGCTGTAATAATAGTTTTCGGAGCCTTCTACCTTCATTCTTTTGTTAAAGCTGTCAACTTCTTCGCAGAGTCCAAGCAGGTTAAGGCTATCTTTGCTGAGCACATCTATTGATGAATTAGAGGTCTGCCTGGAAAAGAAGCCTTCGATATCCTTGATCTTATAAATTTTTATATTGAACTCCGCCCCTTTTTTCATATAGTAGGCGTAAATATTTATTATAACGTCATCACCTGAGCCGTACATATTGTTACTGTAAACGGTGTATGACATATTGATGTCTTCATTGCGGTCCTGCGAAAACAGAACGGCCGGCAGCATTATTATGGCAGCAATGGCCGCTATCATCAGGTTTTTCATTTGGTTCAGCATGGTAATTCTCCTTTAAATTGAAGCTTTTGGTAAAGTAAAATCTCTTTTTATGAACTTTCTTTCTAATTATATGTAAAATAATGTAATTTGTTCCCATAAATGTTAGAAAAATGAATACATTGGATTATATACATGGTTTCGTGTTTAATTGAACAAAATATATTTTTAATGCTTTGCTATTGCATTAACTAAAAACTAATATTATTTTAAATATAAATGATATCATGATACAGGCAAACGCCTTTATGTGAAATTTTACAGAATTTATAGCTAAATTACTTTAAACTTATACAAGTAATGAAGCAAAAAATATTAAATAAAACCCAAAGATCCATTTTCCTTTCGAATTATATCCGAATCATATATTGTTATGCTATTTTTTCATTTTTTACTTTGCCTGTATATACTCAATGGCTTAATGCATACATACCCGATTTTAAAGTAAACGATGATAACCTGAACAGCTACCAGGTAAACTCACAAATTGGCGTTGATTCAGCTGGTAATTTTGTTGTTGTATGGAGAGATGTGAGAGTAAATCCTGGAAACTCATCACCAGGCCAAGTTTATTGCCAGCGATTTGATAAAAATGGCTTGGCTTTAGGAATCAATTTTAGAATCGGACAGGATACAGCAGGTTTGCCATGTATTTCTGTTCTAAAGGACGGTAAATTTATAATCGCATGGTTAAGATTTTTTGAGCCATTAAATAAATACGAAATATTTTATCAACGATTCAACAAAAACGGAACATTTTTGGATATTCCACGAAAAGTTACAGATAGTATTTATTCAGTTGATGAAAATTTGTTTTACGGACTAAATATATCAACGGATACTTCAGGAAAATTTATTATATGTTGGAGCCATAAACCCGCTTTCAACGCTAATCTAACAGTATACTTTCAACGTTTCGATAGTTCCGGCATAAAGATAGGCTCTGTAGACAGCGTGAATGAGGCTTCAAGTGATGCGGAGTTTCCATCAGTTGCAATGAATAATGACGGTTCATTTGTGATTGTTTGGCAGGATAACAGGCAGGAGCCGTTTACTGCTAAATACGATATTTATATGCAGCGTTATAATACAGCAGGAGTTAAAATTGGAAATAATGTAAAAGTAAATGACGACATAAATGCACTGATGTTCAGAGGTGGTGCAAAAGTATCAAATAATGGATATGGGCAAACGATTGTCGTTTGGACTGATCCAAGATTATGCAATAATGGTGAGGTATTTTTCCAATTGTATGATATAACCGGGAATTCCTTAGGAATTAATAGAAAAGGAAATAACAGCCCTTGCGGTACAGGTGCATTTGGTACAGCTGTTGATATACGAAGTGATAAAAAGTTCTTCATATACTGGACAGATTTAAATTTAACTGGCAGAGAACAAAGTTATGGTAGAAAGTTTGATTCACTTGGAATACCAATTGGAAATCAATATATGGTACCTTCGCTATCTCCAAATCCGACAAATCAAAGAGCAGATGCAATGAAAATTTTAAATGACAGAGTTTATTGTACTTGGACCTATTTTATACCAAATAATTATAACACAGATATATACTGCAACGTAAGAGGCTTTCAGAATCCGGATACGGTTATAGGTATAATAAATACTCTAGTCATAGTAAATGAATACATGCTTTATGATGCATATCCTAACCCGTTCAATCCCGTTACAAATATAAAGTATCAATTATCAAAAGCAGCAAGTATTAAGATCACAATTTTTGATATTAAAGGCCAACAGATTGAAGTACTGCAAGATAAAGAACAATTAGCCGGAACCTACGAGATAACATGGGATGCAAGCAGCAAAGCTTCTGGGATATACTTTGTGAGGATGGAATCTCAAACAGGATTTAACCAAACTAAAAAAATAATGTTAATAAAATAGCAGAAAATACAATCTTAATCTAAAAGGAGGCATTATGAATTCTCTGGTTTTAACACTTATTCTTATCATTTCAATAATTAATTTATCTTTTTGTCAGGAGTGGACCTGTAGTTCTGAAAGTACTGAAAATGAAGTCGCGCTTTTTGTAGGGCAAACTACACGTCAAATGGCAATTTAAACGCCGTCGTTGGTGTTCTCACCAACGACAATAATACTACATATATTCCACACCAATATTACTCAAAAAACCAAAGTCCTGCTCTCCAATGTAATAAAACCGTGCGGAGGAATATTTGTAATCTGTAACTTGTTCAGCAAGTTTCCATTTCGGATGAACAGGATTTGAATGCACATAGTCTATCTTTTGTTTAATGACCGGTAAGCTGATTAATTCCACAGATAATGGATCCCTTTCCCAAAACTGAAACTCTCTATCTTTTGCATTCACTCTAAATTCCAGCAGATAACGCATATCGTCCGCTTTGAGTTTAGCTTTTATCTGTTGTGCAGTATATTTAAGGAAATCCCTTTGTACATTTGACTTAAAATGGGGCTCAAGTATTCGCCAAATCAAATGAATGTGATTTGGCATTATAACAAAAGCATAAACAATAATTCGATTATCGTTAACCAAATATGTTAAACTTTCGATAATAATATCTTTGTAAACATCATTTTTCAAAAGATGTTTCCACTTGAGAATTGTTGCAGTAAAAAAGTAAAGATTTGAATGCATTACATTTAGTTAATTTATTTACGCAAAAATAGCATTTTTGTATCTTAATTTCAGGTCGTTGGTTAGAAACTGCACAGACAGTCAGGCACCAACAAAGGCGACCTAAATTAACAAGTTGTCGTTGGTCAAAAGACCAACGACGGCGAATTTGTTCCCATAAATTTGTGAAAAATAAGTTTACTGAAAGTTAAAAGATTAAAAGTTAAATTACGAGAATATGCTATCAGTATCAGATATTACAGTACAGTTCGGCTCCAAAAAGCTGTTCGAAAATCTTTCCTTTATAGTGAATCCAAAGGACAGAATAGGGCTTGTTGGTTCAAACGGCGCGGGTAAATCAACCCTGCTGAAGGTAATAAACGGTCAAATTGAGTCCGATAAGGGCGAAATTGCCGTATCAAAGCACACAACTATTGGCTACCTGCCGCAGGATGGCATTACATTCGGCGGTAAAACCATTTATGAAGAGGTTTATTCAGGGGTTGGCGATATTTCCGCCCTGAAGGAAGAAATTGACCAGGTGCAAAAAGAGCTTGAAACTCACCCTGACCATACTTCTGAAGAATACATGGACCTTGTGGAAACATACGGCGAGCTTCAGCATAAGTTTGAGCTGCTGGATGGGTTCAAGATAAAATCGAACATTGAAAAAATACTCGAAGGATTAGGGTTTCATACCAAAGATTTTGACAGACTTACCGATGAGTTTTCAGGCGGGTGGCAGATGCGCATAGCGCTTGCGAAGCTGCTGCTTAAGCAGCCTTCAGTGCTGCTGCTTGATGAGCCTACAAACCATCTTGATATTGAATCACTGATATGGGTCGAAGACTTCCTGAAAACATACGAAGGCGCAATTATACTTGTATCACATGACAGGAAATTCCTGGATACCATAACTAACAAGACAATTGAAATATACGCGGGCAAGGTCACAATTTACAAAGGCAATTATACATATTACGTAACTGAGCGCGATACAAGAAAAGAGCTGCTGTTTAAGAGCTATGAGAACCAGCAGAAATATTTAAAACAACAGGAAAGGTTCATTACGCGCTTCCGCTCAAAGGCATCAAAGGCAACAAGCGTGCAGAGCAGAATTAAGATGCTGGATAAAATTGAACGCATAGAAATTGAAGAAGAAGAAACGGCGATACATTTTAACTTTCCCCCGGCAACACACAGCGGAAGGAAGGTATTTGAATTAAAGAATGTAACCAAAAGCTATGGTGATAACCTTGTACTGAAAGACCTTAATCTAGAGCTTGAGCGCGGCGAGAAGATAGGGCTTGTTGGTGTGAACGGAGCTGGTAAATCAACTTTAGCGAGAATAATCCGCGGTACTGAAGAATATCAATCAGGCACAAGGAAGCTTGGTTTCCAGGTTGAGCTTGAGTATTACTCACAGCACCAGGCAGATACACTTGACCCGGCCACAAATGTACTTGGCACACTTGATTCCGTTGCTACAGGCGATATTCGCAAGCAGCTCCGCACTATACTTGGCAGCTTTTTATTCCGCGGTGATGATGTTTTCAAGCAGGTTGGAGTGCTTTCCGGCGGCGAAAAATCACGCTTAGCGCTTGCGCGCATGCTTCTTAAATCCAGTAATTTTTTAATACTTGATGAGCCGACTAATCATTTAGATATGAACAGTAAACGCGTTCTTATGGACGCGCTGCATAATTACACTGGAACTATACTTATCATTTCGCATGACAGGGAATTCCTTGACGGCATTGTAACAAAGATAATTGAGGTAAAGGATAAAAATGTAAAGACATATCTGGGAAATTGCTCGTATTATATTCAGAAAAAGGAAGAGGAAAAAGCAGGGTTAACTGAAGCCAATCAGCCGAAAAAGACAACAACACTAGCTGAAACCAACGGCACACCAAAGCAGAAAAAGACAAAAGAGCAAAAACGGCTGGAAGCTGAGCAGCGTAACAAGGTTTATAAATATGCAAAACCTTTGAGGGAAAGTATTCATAAGCTTGAAAAAGAAATTAAGCTGCTGGAAGATAAAACGGCGGAGATAGAAAAAGAAATGGGGAATCCCGATTTCTTTAAGGATCAGCAAAATTCCTCAAAGAAAACCGGCGAATATAAATCCGCGAAAGATAAGCTGAATGATCTGTATCACAAGTGGTCTGAGGAATCGAAAAAGCTAGCGAAGATTGAGGAAGAAATAGGCGTTTCTTAATATCGCCATACCGTCATGCTGAACTTGTTTCAGCATCTGCTTTATAAAGAGATTTATTTCAATGCAGGATGATTTCGAGATTTGTTCAATGTACAACTATTTGATTCATTGCAAAATTTTTAAAACTTAGAAAAGACCCTGAAACAAGTTCAGGGTGACATAATTTTTTATGAAGATCGGAAATTACGAATTATATTCAATTCAAACAGGGCTCTTCAGGCTGGATGGCGGGGCTATGTTTGGTGTAGTGCCAAAGCCGCTTTGGCAGCGGACTAATCCCGCAGATGAGAGTAACCGCATTGATATGTGCATGCGCTCCCTGCTGATTATTGGCAACGGCAGGAAAATCATTGTTGATAACGGCGTTGGTTATAAGATGTCAAACAAGCTGAATGAAATTTACGGCGTGGATCACTCTGTTTACACACTAGAAGGCGAGCTTGCAAAGCATAACATTACACCAGGTGATATCACAGATGTATTGATGACACACCTGCACTTTGATCATGCGGGCGGTTCGACCAGGAGAAATGAAAATAAGGAGCTGGTTCTCAGCTTTCCGAATGCGGTTCATCATTTACAGAAGAAGCATTGGGAATGGGGACAGAATCCGAGTGAGCGCGATAAAGCAAGCTTTATGCCGGAAAATTACGACCTGATAAAGGAAAAAGGAATGCTGAAACTCTACGAGGGCGAAAGCAAGTTTGATGATGTTATATCATTTTTGCCGGTAAACGGCCATACACCAATGATGCAGTTAATCAAAATAAAGGATGACAGCAACACACTGCTATTTACGGCGGATCTTTTCCCAATGACTTCGCATATACCCCTGCCCTACATTATGGGCTATGACCTTTTCCCCTTAACCACACTTGATGAGAAGAAAAAATTCCTGCCGCAAATTGTTAGCGAAAACTGGACGCTGTTTTTTGAGCATGATGCGTTCACAGAAACATGCAGGGTAGAGCAGACTGAACACGGTTTCCGCGTGATTGACAAAATGGAATTAAATAAACGGTAAATTGTTATTATATTATACAAATTAATTAAAGTAATATTATGACAACAGCAGAGTTAAAAGAAAGCCTTTTTGATGACATTCAAAGAATTGATGACGAAAAGCAGCTTGAATTTTTAAAGTTGTTTATTGAAAATAAATTTTTAAGAAATAAAGAGCCAAAACTATCAGAAGAACAAAGCCGCAGATTAGAGAATAGTCTTAAAGAAGCAGAACAAGGATTATTTATCATAAATGATGAACTTAATGCTGAAATTGATAAATGGCTTGCAGAATAGTCTGGACACCTCAGGCAAAAATTGACAGGTTTGATATACTGAATTTTTACCTTGAAAGCGGAACACCAAAAAGTACTCTTATAAAGCTGGATAATAAAATAAGAAATATTATCGAATACTTAAGTTTCTTTCCTGAACTTGGCGTTGCTTACAAAGCTAAAAATGCAAGAATTTTATATAAAGAAAACTACAGCATAATCTATAGAATTGAAGGTAAAGACATTTTAATTCTTCAAATTTGGGATACAAGACAGAATCCAAAGAATTTGCCTTTATGAGCGAGTCCATCTACAAAAAAGTTTGCAAAATAAGCGATCTGCCTAACAGGCGCGGGCGGAAATTCACGATTGCCGAGGATACGGATGTTGCTATTTTTAAGGTTGGTGAGAAGATCTACGCTGTATCGAATGTATGCCCGCATAACCAGTCAAACGTTATGAATGAGGGCTACGTTGATGAAGAATTATTTGTTGCCTGTCCAATACATGGCTGGCAGTTCAGCCTTGAAAGCGGCAAAGTTCCCGAAGGCTGCAAAGGCCTGAGTGCATCACTTGAAACCTACGGAGTTAAAATTGAGAATGATGAAGTTTGGGTTGAGGTGAAAGAGAAGAAAAAGAAATGGTTCCTTTAACAAATAACAAATAGCAAAAACCAAATTTCAAAACAATAACAGAATAAAATAGTTATTTCATATCTGGTATTTGTTGTCTGTTATCTGTTATTTGTTACCTGTTATTTGCTATTTGAACGAACGGCCACTGTTTTTTGCGCCATGCGCGCCACATATAGATTGCTGACCCTACAATTAATAATACAACCGCATATTTAATTTCTTTCTGGAAGTTCTGACGTGAGAAGAGCACGTAAACAAACCCGGTAAATGCCAGAATTGCCGGCAGCGGGTATAGCCACATTCTGAATGGCCTGGGGTGCTGCGGATTTTTGATTCGGAAGTAAACAACACCCACTGTTTGTGCAAGGAACTGCACCATAAGCCTGATAACAACCAGCGCTGCTATAATATCTTTGAGCTTAAGGAAGCAGAAACAGATGGCTACGCCGCCTAAAATTAGCAATGATATATGCGGAAATTTATGTTTCGGGTGAACTTTAGAAAACACTTTAAAGTAGTCGCCATCAACAGCCGCAGCATAAGGAACTCTTGAATATCCCATAAGCAAAGAGAACACTGAAGCAAAAGCTGTCCACACAACAAGCAGGGTTACAAGTGTACCTGCCCAAGAGCCGTAAATTTTCTGCATGAATACAGATACGATATATTTCCGGGCATCGCTGCCGGCGGTTTCACTGACTTCCTGCCAGGGCAGTACGCCGAGAATACTGATATTCATAATAATATACAAAGCAGCAACAGCAAGTATTGAGTAAATAATTGCGCGGGGAATATTGCGGGTTGGGTTTTGCACCTCTCCACCGAAAAAATTTACATTATAATAACCCCAATAATCATATAAAGCAATAAGCATTGCTGAGCCGAGTCCAAGAAAGAAGGCTGAATCGATATGAAATGCATTTGGCGGAAAGTTGAAAGCAAGCTTATGATCAAAATTTGTGATGCCGGCAAAGATTATCCACAACACAGTAATAATAACGCCGCCCCAGAGGAATTGTGAGAACTTGCTTATGAAAGTAACTTTACGGTAAAGCATAAATACCGCAACAAGCACAACTCCAATAGCAACAAATGTTCCGTTATTCAGAGTTAATGCGGCTTCAAGCGAGCCGAGCAGAGGAAGCGGCAGATTAAGATCGTAATTAAAGTAAGTTGTATTCAGACCCGGAAAGATATAGCTTGAGTACATTGCAAGACCAACGCACCCTGAAGCCATAGAAAGCGGCGCGGAGAAAGTAAGCTGGAAGATAAAAAGAAATGAAACAAGCTTGCCGAAAGTATCTTTACCGTAAATTTCCTTAAGGTAGTTGTATGAGCCTCCTGCATGCGGCATCGCCGCTCCAAGCTCAGCCCAAACCAGGCCATCACTCAGGCAGATTATTGCGCCGATAACCCACCCTATCATTGCCTGGGGTCCGCCCATAGCCGCAACAATCAAAGGGATAGTTATAAAAGGACCCACACCGATCATGTCTATCATGTTAAGCGCTGTCGCGCCTTTTAGTGAGACTCCCCTTACCAGCTGTTTATCTGCTTTGTTATCTGTGAGCATTACCTGATTTTATCGATTGAACGTTCATTAGCTGTCTTTTGCGAAATCATGTTCAAAAACAGCTTTAGCGCACCTTTATGGAATAATTTCAATTGCCTGTATAAGGCAAGTGAACAATAAGTATATGTACCGTATTTGTAAGGTGCAAAAAGCAAAGATGTAGGAGGTACAGGGTCATCTTCATCCTGCATAGCAAGCAGCCGCTGATATTCAGATGAAGTTTTAATATTTGTTCCGGGTTTATCAGAGGGCAGATATATATTTCTTTCCTGCACCCAGCCAATCCAGTCTGAATCGTTAATTACATTTGGTGTATTAAAAAAAGTGTGTTCCGGTTGTAATATTTTTATATCAGCATCTTCTTCTGTTACCCGCTCAGTTGAAATATAGATCGGGTATGGCGCAAGATCGCCTTTATCATTGAAGTCCTGCGGCTTATTGTAAAATACCAGGAGGTTACCTCCGCCTTCGGCATATTTAAGGAATCTATTATTGAATTGAACAACATCAGGCCTGTTTAAGTAAGCTCTTATATCCAGAATAATTGTTGAATACCGGTTTAAGTCCCATACTTCAACTGCCAGGGGGCTTAATGTATCATACGGAATTCTGAATGCATTAAGAATATTTTCAATTGTGTTATCATATGTTTTTACCAGGCCGATCTTTCTGTACGGCGCGGCTTTAACTTCGCTCAGGGTCTTCAGGCTGTCTTCAGCGGATACTTTTCGGTAGGAATATTTTGTATCGTATGAGTGAAGCCCTTCGGTATTCCACTTCATATTATGTATCAGTCCTGAAAACAGGTCATCACCTGTCTTTTCGTACGGCTGATCGCTCCTGACCAGTCTGTAAAAACGGTTGCCGAAGAAGAACGGGCTATCTTTGGAGACCTTATCCATACCCTGGGTTTTATGCTTGAAAAGCGCATCGCGTGAAATTTCAGCTATAGTAGAACCGTTACTGGTTTTCTTCGAGATATCTATACGGTACAGGTCATTTGCAGTTGTATCAAAAGACCTGAAAAATAGCTTTTTAATCTGCCAGGGCTGAATGCCGTAAACAAGCTGTTCAGGATGGTAGTTATAATCAGCCGCCTTTTCGAAGGCTTCGTAAATAGTTAACCCAACAGCCTGGTGGTGGCCGTGCTGGCGGTTTGGTTTGGTTGTAATTGTATCGTGATTGGTTATAACTACATCAGGCCTGATAACACGAATATAGTAAACCAGCCTGGCTAGGAGTGAATCCTTTCCTCCCCAAAAATTAAAAGTTTCCTTTGCGGTTTTGGAAAAACCAAAATCAAGCTGGCCTAAAAAGTATGCTTTTGAACCCTGTATCTTTGCGGCATCGTAACATTCCTGTTCACGCAGCTTGCCAAGCTCATCGTAAAGTTCAGGACCAATTTCGTTCTGTCCGCCTTCGCCGCGGGTATAAAATATTGTGTAAGCTTCGTAGCCATTCAGATACCGGTAGTATGCAAGTGTTGCGCCATCTTCATCATCGGGGTGAGCGGCAAGGCAAAGAATTGTGAAAGTAGGTTCCTGCGAAAGTAATATAACAGGAAAAAACAGAATGAGGATAAACAATAATTTTTTCATGATTACCAAAAATAAGGATAAATGATTAAAGATAGTAGAAAAGAGATGGGGTGGAATGCGAATAATTTCTGCTTAGGAGAGAAGTTGCGGATACAGGAATTCTAACCCCCTCTTGCTCCCCCTTTAAGGGGGAATATATTAATAAACCCCCGTTTATGATTTTCGCAGTATCACAATAATTATTAAATCAGGATAATACTCAAGACAGGAATTTCGTCCCCCCTTTGAAAAAGGGGGGATGTGATCTTAAAATTATATATAAAATTCAGATTATTTAAAATATTTTATTATAGGGTAAAACTTCGATGGGGGTTCCTGCTTTTATTTCAACACAACCATTTTTTTTACGTCGGAAAATTTGTTATCAACGGTAAGCCTGTAGAAGTATATACCGCTTGCGATATTTGAGCCATCGAAGTCAACTTCATAAACACCGGTGCGCTGCACCTGGTTTACAAGCAGGGCAACCTGTCTGCCGGTGATATCATAAACTATCAGTTTAACAAAATTGCCGAAGTATGAACCCTTGGGGATTGAATATCTTATCTTAGTAGTTGGATTAAATGGGTTAGGATAATTCTGGCTTAAAGAAAATTTATCGGCAATTTCAGAAATTGTCTGAATACCGAACACATCATAATATGAAATACGGGCATTTGTTTCAACTTCAGCAAGTCCTGCTTTGCTTTCGCCGTTAATAAGTCCCGTAAAAGATTTCACAACAACCCTCACTTCATTTATCTTGGGTGTTCCGTTTATATTAACCGTAGTGCCATTTAGGCTAATGGGTCCGGTGCTTGTTATCCTTGCTTCTTCAATTCCGTTGTAATAGCAAATTACTTCGCAGTCAGTGACTTGAATATTGGTATTGGTTGCAGCATTGGGCCTGATGTTATATATTGTAATATGCCGAACATCAATCGGGATATTCCATTTAAGGTTAACATATTCATTATTAGTTCCGTTTGCTATCCAGTTTACTTTAAGCGAATCATTTCGCGCCTTGCGGTCAACAACCATTCTGCCGGGATACTGAACGGAATCGCTGACAAACTTAAACGAGCTTTGAGTTACTTCTGCAGATGTTGAAGTATTGAAGTATGCTGCTTCAGAAATTGTTGGCGGCACAGGTATCTGGGTATGCCCTGAGTGGCACCCTACACATTTTGTGCCGGTACCGTTCTTGCCGTAATTCATACCTATTACGTGAGCAACCTGTCCTGTTGAGCCGCGCAGAACTTTTCCGCTGGAATCAACAACCTGCTCGAACATAGAAACATTTGCAGGCGCATTATCAAATGCAATTTGTCCCGTATGGAAAATAGGCATTTGGGTCAGGAATAAAGCTGTATCCCTGCCGGTTGAATCCTGCCGCTGAAAGCTTAAGAAAAAATTAATTTTAGCAAAACGGGTTATCGGCGGTCCATCCTGCATAGGCTGGTCAACATCACCGTTTGTGAAAGTGTTGACGCAGTCAAACCTGAAGCCTCCATCTTTATACCATGTATTGGGGTCTATTGTAGGCGGAAGCTCATCAGGGATATCGGTGACACCATCGATCAAAACCGGCGGAACCGGTTTTGGCATAAGAACTTCTGCGTTAAGATCCATTTTACCGGGGATATCATAAAAAGGAGTTAAACCGCTGCCATTCAGATTAATAGTGTATAAAGCATAATCCTGGTTTTCAACCTGAGTTGCATAAGAAATCAGTATGAGGTTATTTGGCAGCTCCACCGGATCAACAGCGTATGGCGGCTGCATTGTGCCGTATGAAGGCGGTGTTGTTTGATATAGCTGCATAGTTGCGGGATTTACCCCGATGATATGTGTTCCGTATCCATTGCCTGTTTCAAACAGCCGAATGCCTGAGCTGCCTGTTGTATATGCCATAGCATTATCAGGTGTAAACAGACTTAACATCCTGCCATCACTTAATAACGAAGGGCGGTAATTATTCTGTCCAACACGCCAGTTGCCTGTACCGGCATAAAAAGCAAGGCCTTCGCCATCGGGTCTGATCTTTGCCGCTGACCAGATATTAGCCATATCGTTTGTTACAGCCAATGCTGAATCACGTGTAATACCGTTTGGTGTAATAATGGAAGGATGATCAATATTAAGCCACCAGCGGCTGTAAACTATTTTTCCGCTAACCGGGTCAATGGTTGGCTCATCTGCGCCGTTGCGCTCTGTTGTGACCCTGTGCAGATTTTGTGAATTTGAATCTATGAGATACAGATTGGTTACGCGCTTGGCAGTGTATTGAGAAAGCGCGGGATATCTTGTGCTTGAAAAGCATATTCTGCCGTCAGGTAAGTAACACGGGTCCAGGTCATCGTACTTTACAAATTTATAGGCGATAGGACCGAACTGTGAAAGAGTGATATTACGATTTGAGTGAGTAATTTTTTTAAGGCCTGTACCATCAGCGCGTATTTCGTAAATACGCCAGCTGCTGTCGCGGTGTTCAATTCCCGCAAACACAATTTTTGAAGCATTCCAGTAAACATTGGGGTCTGATACATCAATAAGCCTTGTAGAACCGAAGAGCATGGTGCTATCAACAAGCACGCGGAGCGTGCCGTTTGCTTCGCGTACAAGCAGCCTTCCGCCAACAACAGCAGCTCTTGAATACGGGCCCATACCCGGCAGCAGGCTTACCTGCGGGTAATATACGCTTCCGCCTGAAGTAATATTACGTGAAACAAATACGACAGGATACTGGGAGTAAACAGTATTAAGAACGGGCATAAAAATAAATATTGAGCACAGCAGAAGGGCTATGCTCAATATCTTAATATTTGAACTCAATGTTTTTAGGATTTGAATTTCTTTGCTAAATATTACCGAATCAGAGCTATAAAAATTTTCAGATTAACGGTATGTTACAACAACAGAAGAATTATTCTTTGTTTTATCCCAGGCAAGCATAATACTTACTTCGCGTTTATCTTTTGTCCAAACTACCATTCCGCCGTCATCGCTCATCATTTCGCCTTCACCTTTTTTGAAGCCTGCTTTTTCAAGGCCTTCACCGAACGGAGTTAAAATAACTTTTGGCTTATCGGTAGATTCAAATGTTACAACTGTGCCTTCAGTGGTATTAAGCGAGCCGAGGCATTTTGAATTTACAGGCTGCGGAACGTCAGAGGGATAATCTGCGGGCATGCCTTCTTTTATGCCAAGCTCATTGGTTGTTCCGGGCGGATTGGTTTGTGTTTTATTTTCGCCTGCAACCTGGTTCTGGTTCGTTGTGTTCTGTTTTGTTGTATCTTTTTTATCGCCATCGGTTTTCTGTTCGGTTTTACCGCAACCGGAAACTGCTATAAGTACTGCGGCAAAAAAAGGAATGAATAATTTTAATGTTGTTTTCATGCTATGGTTTTAGTTGTTAATTGATTTTTGTTAATATTATTAATTGTTGCATACTGCTGCTTCAAATCTGCCTGCTACCCAGCTTTTTGATGCATCATTGAAAAAAATAACCAGCTTCCCTTTTACTGTTTTATCGGAAATACTTTCTATTTCCAAAGCACAGTTCCAAGGGTCAGTAGACTTATTTCCGCCCTGTTTAAAGCTTGCTGAATATGTTTTAGGGTCATCTGCAAATTTACTTTTTACAAATGGACCCTGTTTAATTTCAGCTCCTTTATTTATCAGAGTAAAGCCTTCAAAATTTTCGATGAAGCCGCAGTTCTGTTCAGGCTTTGTGACTGAAAAATTCAGTACGTGGTCGTTTGAACCGCGCCATTTTTCGAAGTTGATATATCCGAACTGCACTTCTTTTCCGCCTATCATTCCTTTTACAGGAAAATCAGGAATACCGGATGCGGAAATGTCGTCATTCCATGCAAACTCACCGGGCTTATTATCACCCGTTTTATTGGTGGTACTTTCTTCCTTTTTGCCGCAGGCGGAAATTACCAGCAATAAAGCAAATACTATAAAGAACGGTAATTTTTTCAATTGTGCCAAATATAATAAGTATTTTAATAGTTTTACATATAATAAACAGGGCAGGTTAATAAAAAACCTGCCTAGAGTTATATATTTTATTTACAATATGTTATTTGCAATATTTATTGAACCTGTCATTAATTCTTGCCCAGTTGAGATTATTGATAAAGTTATCAATATATTTAGCCCTTCCGGGTCCATCTTTATGATAATAAGCATGTTCAAATACATCACATGCAATTAACGGCACACCGCCCCATATTGCACCGTACTGGTGTTCATCAACCAGAACGTTTATGAGCCTGCCTGAATAAAGCCTGTCGAATACGAGAAGTCCCCAGCCGCTTAATTTTGCTGCAACTGAACATGCTTTGAACTCAGCTTTCCAGTTATCAACAGAGCCCCAATTAGCTTCGATGGCAGCTTTAACATCAGGACCTTTTGAAATATCGCCGTCTCCGCCCATATTATCCCAATATACATCATGCAGATATGCGCCGGAGTGGTTCCATGTAAAGCGGCGTTTAAGCTCACCAAGATCAGACCAGTTGCCGTTGGCTTTTGCAAGATCAGCGGACTCAAGCTCTTTTTCTATGTTATTTAAAAAAGTTACATATCCTTTATGATGTGTATTATAGTGCCAGTCAGTGGTTTCAGCGTCGATAACATCTTTTAATAATGTTTTTGCTTCTTCATCACTGTATGGACGGGGGTTGAATTTCCATTCATAAGCCATTTTAAAATATCCTCCTTTGGATCCCAAAGCCCTGCCGCTTTGGTTATAATTATTAGTATTTGAAAATCCGATATTGTTAAGCAAACCGAGCGAAACAGCGCCCAGCGCAGAAGTTTTGATGAATTCTCTTCTGCTTTTATTTTTCATAAGTAAAAAAATTATTTTTTTGTGAAGATGTGTTTAATTCAGTATCAAAAAAATTCTCAAAACCAGAGAAAATACTTCCCCCTTTATAAACAAGGTGGTTAAAAAACTTTTTAAAAATTAGTTATACTCCGAAAGAACTGCCGCAGCCGCAAGTTTTTTTAGCTGAAGGATTATTAAAAACAAATCCTTTGCCGTTAAGGCCGTCAGTATAATCAACGGTTGTACCGGTTAGATAAAGAATACTCTTCCAGTCAACAGCAACTTTTACATTATCATAATTCAGTATCTTATCATTTGGCTTTAATTCTGCATCAAAGCCAAGTGTGTATGTTAACCCTGAGCAGCCTCCGCCTTTAACCCCTATCCTAAGAACATAATCTTCAGGGATAGAGTTTTCAGCCATGATCTTTTTAACTTCTCCAATGGCTTTTTCCGTCAACACGATGCCGTCGGTAACTTCCGGTTTGGTAATTTCTGGTGTTACAATATTTGTTTCTGACATAATTATATATATTTAGATTGTTTAACGCTGCTCTAGTGTTTACAAAAATTGCTGATTAAGATTGCTTCGTCGTTTTGCTTCTCGCAAATTGATTCAGATATTGTTAAAAATAGTTTATTTAAAGAAAAAATTCATACCTAAATACAGTGCCCAATATGCGACCCTGCGGTTTGAAGTAAGCCCGTTTACCGCGCTTTTTTCATCCCTGAAAACAATGGTTCTATCTGTTGTAACAGTATTATCTTCAGTTTGTTTCCCCCAGGCATTATCGTAGCTGTAGCTGTAGCCTGTAAAGAGGTCGATGGTATTTTTAACCCTGAAGTATAGCTTAAAACCACCGGTATAACCATAACGGGGCGTTACTTTGAAGAAATCGAGACCCGCCTTATGATAAGTTTCACCACCCATAAAATTCATACGCATAAGTCCGAACACTGCCGGGTAAACAGGTGAATTATGACCAAGCGGGTTAACTTCAGCGCCAAGTCCAAGTGAAAATGACTGGATCCTCACCCCTATATCATAATCAGATGGTCCGGGATAATTCCCGGTCAATGCATTATACCCTATGTTAAAGAGCGCTTTTAGCCTGCCGTTTTTCATGAGGCTGTACTTCATGTAGGTCTGAACCCCGATACCTTTATTCGTTCCGAGATTATCGGAATCGATAAGCCTTTTGCCGTCAATGAACAATTGGTCTTCAGCGGCATTGATAGTGACTTTATCGCCGTATGCTTCAAGCAGCGGCCTTGAATAACCGATACTGAAGCTCAATTCTATCCTGCTGAAACTATCCCGTGAGTTTTTATTTGATCTGCCCTGCGGGAAAATACTTGTTGTAAAAATAGCAAAAACAAAAAGTAAAATTATCTTATTTTTCAGCATATTCCCCTTTCTTCGTTTTGCTTCCGTTCTCAGAAGGGGTTTTTAAGCCTAGCAGGTAATTTACTTTTTCTGAAACTTTATTTATTACGTAATTAATTTCTTCATCAGTGTTAAACCTGCCTATGCCGAAACGTATCGTTGAGCGCATCAGTTCTTTATCAAGCCCGATTGCGCTGAGAACATGTGAGGGCTCTACTGATTCAGATGAACAGGCGCTGCCGGTTGAAACTGCGATTTCCTTCATTGCCATCATCAGGGAGTCAGCATCAACTCCGGGGATACTGATATTCAGATTACCCGGTATCCTTTTATTGAGGTCACCATTTACTCTAACCCCTTTTACTGCTGAAATAATTCCATTATAGAGCCTGTCCCTTTTAAGTGTGATACTATCAACTTCCGTTTTCAGCACTTTTGCAGCAATTTCGCATGCTTTGCCGAAGCCAACGATACCCGGCACGTTCAATGTGCCGGCGCGGAGTCCTTTTTCCTGTGCGCCGCCATCAGTTTGAGGCATTATTCTGACCCTGGGAAGCTTACCGGTTTTATAAAGAGCGCCAACACCTTTGGGTCCGTACATTTTATGCGAAGAAAAGCTGAGAAGGTCAATAGAATGATCCGATAGATCAAGCGGTATTTTACCTGCTGCCTGTGTTGCATCAGTATGAAAAACGATCTTTTTTGCTCTGCAAATTCCTGCAATTTCTTTTATTGGCTGTATAGTTCCTATTTCGTTATTGGCATACATAACTGAAACAAGAATTGTATTGCCGGTAATTGCTGCTGCTATATCCCGCGGATCAACAATTCCGCCGGAATTCACTTTTACATAAGTTATCTCATAGCCTTTGCGCTCAAGGTTTTTGCATGAATCAAGTACGGCTTCATGCTCGATCTGCGTAGTAATAATATGATTTCCTTTTGCGCCGTACATTTCGGCGGTGCCTTTAATGGCAAGGTTTATTGATTCAGTTGCGCCGCTGGTGAAAATGATATCTCTTGGCTCACAGTTTAGCAGCCTCGCAGCAAGGCTGCGCGCATGCTGCACAGCGGCTTCAGCTTTCCAGCCGAATTCATGAGACTTGCTGGAGGAGTTGCCGTAATGTTCGCTGAAATAAGGCAGCATGGCATCCACTACAGCGGGATCCACCCTGGTTGTTGAATTGTTATCGAGATATATCGGAAAATTTATCATCTTAAATATTATCAGACTATTTCTGCAAGTGTTGTGGAATTAAAATAGCTGTTTATCTGCCGCTGTATTTTTTTTAACGGGCTGCTTAATATACACGTTTCATAAATAGAGCATGCTTCTGAATCTTCGTGTTTGCCGCAATCAAGAATATAGCTTTCGCCTTCAATTGCATTGAAGATCTGCGCAAGCGTAAGCTCTTTAGGATCCATAAGCAGCTTGTAGCCGCCGTGAGTTCCCTGTACCGAGCCTAATATCTCATGCTTTTTAAGCTTCTGCAGAATTTTCGAAAGCAGGTCATATGGAATATTATACTTATCGGCAATTTCCTTTGCCGAAGATGTGCAGTTTTCACCCGGCGTAGCCATGTGTTTTACTGCTATAAGTCCGTATTCTACTTTTTTTGAGAGTTTAAACATAATTTAGACCTCCCCTAAATCCCCTCCTTGTAAAGGAGGGGACTTTGGAAAGAAAATTTTATTTTTTAATTAATCTTGCAGCAAAAGAGCCGTCAATGTTGTGCCTGTGCGGGAAGGTTTCGATGCAGCCTTCTGCGTTTACAAGCTCACTTTTTACATATTGCGAAGCGTTATCAATTTTGAAATCAGGATTTTTCTCAAGGAAATCCTTAACAACATCCATGTTCTCTTCCTGTTCGGTTGAGCATGTGCTGTAAACAATAACGCCGCCCGGCTTCAGGTATTTAACCGCGCTGTTAAGCAGGTTCTTCTGTATTTCTGTGAGCGCAAGTATATCTTCAAATTCACGCTTCCATCTGATTTCAGGTTTTTTTGAAAGCACACCGAGTCCCGAACAAGGCGCATCAAGAAGAATTTTATCAAACTTAAGGTCCTTTACCCTTTCATCCTGCAGGTCCCGGGCATCATCCTGAATAAATTCAATATTTGTGATTCCGAGCCGCTCAGCGTTCTGCTTCATCATTTTGATCTTAGCGTCGAATTTATCAACGGAATAAACTTTACCTTTTCCGCCGAGCAATTGCGCGATGTGGGTTGATTTACCACCCGGTGCTGCGCACATATCAAGTATCATGTCATTTTCGGTTGGCTTAAGCAGCACAGCCGGCAGTCCGGCGGATTCATCCTGCACGGTATATTTGCCATCTTTAAAATCTTCATCAAGATATATCTTTGACATCAAGCGAAGAGTTACAAAATAATCTATGTAGCGGCATGTGCGGTAAACAATACTGCGTTCATCAAAGCGTTTAAATACATCTTCTTTGGAAGTTTTAAGCGTGTTTACACGCAGTGTTAGTATGGGACGTTTATTGTTCGATTCCGCCAGCAATGATGCGTCATCAAAACCGAAGCGGTCGATCCATCTTTTCACCATCCAGTTTGGATGTGACTGCATAATGCCGAGATATTTTACTTCGTCAATTTCGCGTGTGGGGTAAACAAGATCGTTCTTAGTGCGGATAATTGTACGCAGAAGACCGTTAACAACATCAGCGTGTTTTTGTGTGCTGATACGTTTTACAAATTCAACAGCTTCATTCACAGCAGCAAAATCAGGTATCTTGTTAAGGAATAATATCTGGTATAAAGCTACGCGGAGCGTATTTTTTATTTCAGGTGTGCATTTTTCCCAGTTGCCGCGGTAAAAACCGTTGAGGAACCAGTCAAGCCTGCGCATCCACCTGATAACGCCGTGGCAAATTTCATTCAGTAAAGATTTATCGTAGTCGTTAAGCAACTCAGTGCGGATCTCAAAATCGATAAGCTTATCAAGATACGCATCGGTACGCTCAACACGGGTAAGTATCTTTACAGCCAGGCTGCGCGCATCGGAATAAATGGTATCGCCTTTGGGGCGCTCGCGTTTATTCTGGTAATTGCGGTTATCACCTGACTTGTTCGAAGGTTTATCAGAGTAAGCCTTATCGCTGTTCTTATTGAACGGCTGCTTTGCAGCGGGTTTATCACCGCCTTGGGCAGATTCATTTTGGGTTGGTTCAGTTAGTCCTGACCCGTTTTGGGTCTCTTCATTTTGTTTTACTTCAGGTTCTTGTGGATCTGTAACTTTGATCTCTTTAGGCTCAGTTACAGTTTCATTCAATACAGGTGCTTTAATTTCTTCCGGTACCAAATTATTCACATTTTCGCCTGAATTTTCGTTGTTTTCGCTCATTATTTATACACATTAATTCAGTTATTATGCAAATATAGCGGTATATTATAGTATATACAATGAATAGGACTACGGTAGTCCGAATAGGCAAATATTAAAAGGTTTAACCACGAATTACACGAATTTCACTAATTGCTCGAATTTTTCCAGAACTTATGCAGATTTATTTGAATAAAAGAGATAATGACACCGGTTCAAGGTTTAAATATTTTTCTATCCATTTTCTACAAGAATGTCACCCCTTCGGGGTTAATAAAATTACTACAATTCAGTTCTACAATAATGCCATCCCTTCGGGATTGATAAGTCTCTAATAACGGGATTAATCCCAACTCCGAAGGAGTGAAATTATTGTAGATTAGAGAAATGGAATAAAGAGAACCCCGAAGGGTTGTATTATTGTGGTTTAGAAGCCAACCCCCATCGCAGATTATTGCAAGATTAAAGTTATCGTTTGATCTACAATTGATGAATACGGCAGCTTTTACTCCCCCCTTTGAAAAAGGGGGGATTGTTTTAAGGCAGTCTTAAGGATAAGAGGCTTAAGAAATATGTTTAATATAGAGTTTTGATTATTTATTTTGCAAAGATAAATAATTTGCGAACGAATACGCTGCGACTTTAAGAAGCAATCTAATCCATTGATACGTCTTTCAATGAGATTGCTTCGTCGCTATCGCTCCTCGCAAATAATAACTAAATACTACTGAATAACATGATATCAATCAAAGACTTAAACCCGCAATTATTAAGCGCTGAATATGCAGTAAGGGGACCCATTGTAATCCGCGCGCAGGAGCTCGAGAAATCAGGCAAAAAAATTATTTACTGCAACATCGGCAATCCGCAGGCATTGAAGCAGAAACCTCTCACTTATATAAGGCAAATACTTTGCCTGATGGAATACCCTGCATTGCTTGAACATGAGCAGGTGAATGAATTATTTCCGCAGGATATTATTAAACATGCAAAACATCTGCATCACATGATGCCTCACGGTACAGGCGCGTATACACAGAGTGCAGGGACACCGTTTATTAAACAGGCTGTATCGCAATTTATTGAAAAGCGCGATGGGATACCTACAAACGAAAATCAAATTATACTGACAGACGGCGCAAGTAAGGGAGTATCAGCAGTCCTGACCGCCCTGCTTAAGAAGCCAAGTGACGGGTTTATGATTCCAATACCTCAGTACCCGCTTTACAGCGCAACAATAGAGCTTTATGGCGGGAGCCAAATAGGGTATTATTTAGATGAAGGAAATTCATGGCAGCTGAATGAGGAGATATTGACGAAGAGCCTGAATGATGCGAAAGCTAAAGGAATAGATCCCGTTGCAATTGTTGTTATTAATCCGGGTAATCCAACGGGAGCAGTGCTTTCATTTGAAAACATAAAGATGGTGATAAACTTTGCCAAGAAGCATAAGCTTGCAATAATGGCTGATGAAGTATACCAGGATAATGTGTATTCAATAGATGGTATGTTCCATTCATTTGCGAAGGTAATGCACCAGATGGGTGAGAGTGATATTTCGCTCTTCAGCTTCCACAGCGTAAGCAAAGGATTTATGGGCGAGTGCGGTCATAGAGGCGGCTACCTTGAAATACGCAATGTGCCTGCTGATGTGATGAGTGAATTCATCAAGCTGCAATCAATTAGTCTATGCAGCAACACAGTGGGACAATTGGTGACATATTTGGTTGTGAATCCCCCGAAACAGGGCGAAGAGAGTTATGACCTGTATGTTAAGGAGCGTGACGGAATATTGAATGAACTGAAAGCGAAAGCTGAGATTTTGGGTAAGGGTCTGAATGCAATTGAAGGAATGGAAATTGATATTCCTCAGGGCGCAATGTATGCATTTGTAAAGCTTGAGCTGCCACATACGGCTGATGTAAGTAAAATGTCCCCCGCCGAGCAATTAGCATACGAGAGCAAGCGTGATAATGATTACTGCATGGCACTCTTAGAAGAAACGGGAATTTGCGTTGTACCCGGCTCAGGATTCGGCCAGTTACCGGGAACGCTTCACTTCAGGACAACGTTCCTTCCTCCACGTGACGAAATGGAAGAGCTGGTTGAGAAGATGAGGGTGTTTCATGGAAAGTATGTTGATTCAATTAAGAAGTAAGAATTAGGAATTATTTTTACTACAGGAAAATTTGATAATTTATTTTATCGGATTATCCTGTTGTTTTTTATGTATGATTGAGTTAATTTTCTGTAGATATGAAAAAAGTTGATTACATATTACTTTTATATTCAGCTTCTATAATTTTAGCTGTAGATTTATTTTCTCAATTTAATACTGATTATGTTGGTGGAATCTATACACCACAAATTGATACTCCATACATTACTTACAAGAATCCTAATCTCCTCAATAAAAATGCAGCAAGTATAAAAAAGTACAAGATTAGAGCAATTACCGAAGCTACTCAATATTACAGAAAATGGAAATTTGAGGATACTTTATTTTACGAAAATAAATATGAGTATGATACAAACGGTCATTTGATTAAATGGAAATATTTAGATACTTTCATAACAATTCTTCAAAGGCACGGTGATTTTACAAGAGATCCGATTGATTCTGCATTATATAAATACAATTCAGAGAACTTAGTTAGCGAAAAGATAAATTACCATAAAGCATATAACAGTTTTATAAAATATAACTATGATGCAAGAGGAAACTTAATACAGCTTAGAAATATTTATGATACTCTGGATAATTATACTGATACAAACTTTTTTGAGTTTGATACCGTGAATAATCTTATAAAAGAAAAAGAATATTGGGATTATGCAAATGATACGATCTTTGTTGTATATGACAGAATAAATAAGTTAAAGTTAACTTGTAATTCCGTTTACCCGGACAGAAAAAAAGATAAATTATGGGAATTAATTTATTCCAAAAACAAAGATACAGTATTATTTAATGAATACAGATATAATACAGTTGGTTCTGATAAATTTATTTTTCACAACAATAAATTAATACTGAAATATTCTTTTCATGATGATCACTTATATAGAATTGAACATTATTATTATAATCAACAAAATCAAATAATAAAACAAAAAACTAGAAATTGGGACCAATTTGGAACTGAGTTTTACTATTATCCTAAAAATACCCGCTTTGAAGATTATGATTACAATAAAGAGGGTTTTCTTAATGAAATTATTAATTATTATAGCAACAGGAAACCATCTTATAAAACAGTTTTCATTTACGAATATTACGAATAACAAATGAAAACATCAAACAACTACCTCTCCCTCAAATCAACTCAAGAAAAGCTTAAAGCATCCGGTAGGGAATTTGTAGAATTTTTTAAGCACGGCTCGCTTGTTGTGGAGCTGTATAAGCCTGACGGGGTTGATAAACAACAGCCGCATACACGAGATGAGGTTTATATAATTGCCGGCGGTTCGGGCAGGTTTTTTAACGCGGGCACATATGTAGATTTTGTCCAGGGCGATTTCCTGTTCGTGCCTGCCGGTGCAGAGCACCGGTTTGAAGATTTTACGGATGATTTTGTAACATGGGTGCTGTTTTATGGTCCCGAAGGCGGCGAAAGATAGAGATCCCCGCCTTCGAGGGGATACGGAAACGAAATATCCCCTTTTTACGGGGTTAAATGTTATATTTGTATAATACAAATTGGTAAATCAATTCATCAATTTATTGATAATCATTGAAATTAACTAATTTTACAGCATGAAAATATTACGTTATATTTTAACCGTTTTATTATTTACAAATATCGCATTTTCACAGGATCTCGAAGCGAAGCTTACGGAAATTATCAAGCCGCTTTTAGACGGCAAAAAAAATATGAGCATGGCTGTTGGGCTGTATGATGTTAACAGCGAAACTCCCAGAATGTTTTTCTTCGGTAAAGTGTCGAAGGAAGATTCCAGTAAACCGGATGAATATACTGTATATGAAATAGGCTCCATAACCAAAACATTCACAACCACAATGCTGGTTATGCTGGAGCGTGACGGCAAGCTTAAGATAAACGACCCGGTGCAGAATTACCTTCCGGAAGGGACAACAATACATAATTTTTCAAGCACAGCGCCGGTAAAGCTTTACAATCTGGCTACACAAACATCCGGGCTTCCGCGCCTGCCTTCAAATATGGTTATGAACAAAAACGTTGATGTTAACAATCCGTATAAAAAATACAGCGAAGCGGATCTTTTGAGCTTCATAAATAACTATATACCTGAATACGAACCCGGCACGAAATACCTTTATTCAAATGCAGGCATGGGGATACTGGGTTTTGCAATGGAACGCGCTTCGGGGAAATCCTATGAGGAATTGCTGCATTATTACCTGGTTGATTCACTCGGAATGACAATGACATCAATTATTATAAACGCTGATATGCAAAAGAAGCTTGCTAAGCCGTATAATGAAAAAGGCGAGCCGGCATTTAACTGGGATTTTGATGTAATGGAAGGAGCCGGGGCGATAAAATCAAACTTGAGCGATATGATAAAGTACCTCGCATTCCAGATGGGTAAAACCGAAAAGCTTGAGTTCAAAGAGGGCTTAAAGCTTATGCAGACAAGAAGATTTGAAACTGATATTCCGAATACCGCAATCGGTTTGGCGTGGCATATATCTGAAACAATGTGGGACAGAACCGTGATATGGCACAATGGCGGCACAGGCGGCTACAGAAGCTTTATGGGATTCATACCTGAGACCAATACAGGTGTGGTTGTACTCAGCAACCAGGCAAATGATGTAGACGGAGTGGCAATGGAAATACTTAAATATCTCAACAGGTAAAATAAAATTGAAGAATATTTTAATAACCGGTGTATCGGGTTATATTGCGCCTTACTTATGTAAGGCGCTTTTGTTAAATGCCACAGGCAGGGTCACCGGAATTTACAACTCACACAAACCGGAAATTAACGGAATAGAGTTGTTTAAATGTGATCTTGCAGATACAGAAGAGACAGAACGATTATTCAATAAAGTAAAACCGGATATTGTTTATCATTTGGCATCAGTTACCCCTACAAGAATTACAACACAAAATGATAATTATATAAGTCAATTTAATGGCGGGGTTACGGGTCATTTGGCGAAGCTATGTTCACAAACCGGCACGCTGATGATATATACATCAACAGACCTGGTATATAAAGCAGGTGTTAACCTAAGAGAAGATATATCGGCTCTGGAGCCGTTGACAATATACGCGAAGTCAAAGCTTGAAGGCGAAGAAGCTGTTAAGGAATTTGGTATGAAATACCTGATATTGCGGACATCTCTGGTTTACGGATTCACATTATCTGAATATACTTCATTCTTTGATATTGCATATAAATCACTGAGTGAAGGAAAAGAGCTGCGGGCATTTACAGATCAGTTCAGAAACGCAATATATACAGAAGATGCAGCGGGTATTTTAGCCGCTCTGCCGGAGAAGTACAGGCATAATGACATAATTAATTTCTGCGGCGGTGAGTATCTTTCACGGTATGATATGTGTATCGGCATGTGTGAAGAGTTCGGGTTTGATAAAAAGCTTGTTGTTCCAGCAAGCTGTGATGAGTTCACAGCTTATCCAACTGTTAAGGAACTTGGACTGAACCGGGATAAGCTGGATGGGCATGGGTTGGGGACTTTTAGTTATAGAGAGAATCTTGAAAAGGCTAAGAGGATTTTGAGATAAAAAATTTACAGTAGAATTAAAAAGGCCCTTAAAAGGCCCGGCTACGAAACAAGCCTGGTATACTCTTGAAATCGAAAGTATTATTCAAACTATGTCATCCTGAGCGTCAGACTGCCGAAACGTTAGTGAAGGCAGTAAGCGAAGGATCCAGCGTAAATAATAAATTCGTTCCCACATCTTATACTTCGATTGAAATATATTAATAAAAATTAGTAAATCTTTTTAATGTTTGTATTAATGTTAAATTGTTATTCTACGTCTAGATTCTTCGCTCGCGTTGCTCGCTCAGAATGACAGAGATCTTTTTTTTAAGAAGAGTCGCTTGATGTGGGAACATTGTAAATATATTTACGGCTAGAATATATGTTCCATTGAAGTGATTAGTCTAGATTTAGAAGAGCACTTCGTGACATCGCTGCGCTCAGAATGACAAACCTTTTATTTACACACACCTCACTTGGTAGCTCAGAATGATATATAAAATGCGGAGCCGGTTTGAAACCGGCTCCGCTTAACAATGGGGATAATACTAATGTGCAGCTTTTCTACATGAAATAAATCAGATTATTGAATCACTTAACCAGGATCATTTTTTTGGTTTGAATATTCTCCCCTGCACTTAATACATAAAAATAAACACCGCTGGGCAGATTTGCCGCATTCCATTCATATTCATATGTACCTGCCTGGAGCGTACTGTTAATTAACTCCGATACTTCCCTACCGGAAATATCAAATACTTTCAGCTTAACTGCGGAGCTTTTGGGAAGTGAAAAACCGATCTTTGTTGCAGGATTAAAAGGATTTGGATAGTTCTGTTCTAATTTAAAATCACCGGGTACTATAGTTGATAGCGGTACAAGTCCGGTGGGATTAAATGTAATGACCGTATTCATGAAATCAATACCTATAGGACCGGTATTTATATCGCGGTTCATCATAACAGCAATAGAAATTCCGCCTTCTGCCCAATACATAGAAACACTTGAGTGTCCGAAGGAATTACCGCCATGTCCCCAGCAGATCTTTCCGCCGACATTATATCTCATAGTACCGAGTCCGTACCCGTTTGCGCCTGATATATTCGCTGAAACAAATGTAAGCATCTGGTTAAGCGAACTGTTGGAAATGATCTGGCCTTCATAAAGAGCTTTAGACCACCTCAGCATATTTTCGGGCCTGGTAATAACACCACCGGGTCCGTAGGCTGAGCTTGTAAATGCTGTGCGCGGGTAGCCATATGCATCTACAAGCTGCGAGCCGGATTGTACCCAGTTATGTGCAAACGGAGCGTGTATTGTATCGGTTAATTCAACATACGCTGTATTCATACCAAACGGAGTAAAGAAATTGCTTCTGAAAAGGGCAGGCAGATCAGAGCCGGTAACCTGCCTGATAATCATGGTAAGTAAAGTATAGTTTGTATTGCTGTATCGCCAGCCTGCGCCCGGCTGAAAATATGGCGCCAGAATATAACCCTGTACGACTTCTTCAAGGGTCCATACCCGGTTAGGATCAGAATTAACTGCATTTGCCCACACTGAATTATCAGTAAAATTATAGATACCGCTTGTGTGATTGAGAAGCTGCTTAATTGTGACTTTGTTATTTATGTTAGGATACTGCGGAAGCCAAGTTCCGATTGAATCATTTAAACCCAGGCTATCCATATCAACAAGCTTAAGAGTATAAGCTGCGACGAAATTTTTTGTAATACTGCCAATATCAAAAACCATGCCTGTATCCATATTAACATTTACATGAGATATTCCGGCAGTGCCAAGCCAAATTCCCTGTCCCGGTACTTCCGCAGCCGCAGAAATACCAACGAGGTTATAAGTTGTTTTCAGGTATTCTATCCTCTGCTGCAGTATGCGGGCATAAGCAGTATCAAATGTACTGCCTGAAAAAATACTTTGAGTAATAAATACCGCTGTAAGCAGTATCAGAGTTTTAAAGCTGCTCAATTTATATATACTATTCATCTAACTTATTATTTTATTAAAATCATTTTTTTAGTTTCAGAAAATTCCGGTGTCTCAATCCTGTAAAAATAGATACCGCTTGGCAGCCCGCCTGCATTCCAGCTTACCTCATAACTTCCGGCAGCAAGCTGCCTGCTGAGCAGTTGAGCTGTTAACCTTCCTGAGGCATCATAAACAGTAAGCTTAACATGCGAACTAAAGGGCAGCAAGAATCTAATATTAGTTTCAGGGTTAAAAGGGTTTGGATAATTCTGTTCCAAGCTGAATTGCTGCGGAATTTCGCTGCTTAAGGTATTTAGTCCAATGGTTTTTGCTGTGTCATTACGCAGAAGCAGTCTATCCTGCATACCGCGGTTCACAACATAAAGATCGAGGAGGTTATCACCGTTGAAATCACCAGCCTTAATGCCTATGCCCTCTCCAAGAACACCCGGCGGCAAAACCAACTGCGTTACCTCCCCGAAAATCCCGCTGCCATTATTAGCAAAAACCTTTACCGGGCGGTTGTTAAAAATATTTGTAGTAATTAGATCAGGGTCACCGTCATAATCAACATCAACAAATATACCTTCGGTAGTATGCTCGTTATCAAAGGGGATATTTGCAGATGTAACATCGGTAAAAATACCTGAGCCGTTATTAAGCAGCAGCCTATCCTGCCTTATACGGTTAGGCCTGAATGCAACATTCGCGAAAAATATATCAAGATCATCATCTCCATCAACATCACATAAAGTAACCTTGCGTGTTTCTTCAGTTCCGGTAAGCGGAAGCCTTGAAGAAGTTTCATCTGTAAAGAAACCGCTTCCGTTATTGATATGTATTTTATTACCGTCTTCATTGCCCACAACCATATCATTATCACCATCGCCGTCTATATCACCAAGCTTAATATCCTGGGTTATATCAAGCACCTGCGGAAGCCTGGAAGCGGTTTGGTTGGTGAAGGTTGTATCGCCATTGTTTATCAACAGGAAATTCTGGGCCGGCGTATCAGATGCCCCTGCGTTGCCGAAAATAAGATCAGGGAGTGAATCATTGTTAACATCAATGGCAAGCACTGAATTTGCGATGCTGCCCGGAAGAATATTACTTTTATCCCTGTAAACGGCAGAGCCGTTATTGAAATACAGTTCGTGGATTGCATGATCTTCAGTTGCAAAAACTATATCAAGGTCATTATCACTGTCCATATCCGCAATGCCTATATCTTCGCTGTCCAGATTCTTTTGCGGCAGCCTTCCGGGTGTTCCGTCAGTAAAAACACCAAGCCCGTTATTGAGAAGTATCTTGTTAGGCTGATATTCATTGGCAATTACAATATCAAGGTCGCCGTCGCCATCAAGATCACCCGTTTCGGCATCCATACCGGGGCCGGAAACAATTGCCAGCGGCAAATGAGTCGATGAAACATCGGTATAAAGAATTGTATCACCGGTAAATGAACCGAACTTAACTGGAGTAACAGGAATAGCTGCCGGGATCAAAAAACCAAGTATTAATTGAGAGCTTATTAATAAAAAGGAATTTTTGAAGAACATATTTATTTTTAATTGTTTCAAAATTATAAAACAATAGAAAATTCCCAAATTAATATAATCAATATATTATAAGTCACTTTTAAATTATTTACAATATTTGCTGAATATATTAATATTTTTAGTTATTATTGAATAATTGTATTAGAACTCAAATGAAACCAAAAAACGACCTTTTTCAGCTTATAAGCTCTTTAACACCGACAGAAAAAGCTTATTTTAAAAAATTTTCGGGAAGGCATTACAAGAATAACAGTACATTCAGAAAATTATTCGAAGGAATTGAAAGCTTCAGCAAAGATCCTGCATATACGGATAAACAAATCAAAGAACGGTACAGCAACGAAAAATTTGTTAAACAGCTTGGGGTAACAAAGATATACCTTTATAACAACATTCTGAAATCTCTTAATCTTTATTACTCAGAAGATAATATTGAAATTAAATTGAGCATGATGATAAATAATGCTGTAATACTTTACAGGCGTGGTTTATACTCACAGGCTTTAAAAATAACAAACAAAGCCAAAGAGCTTGCTGAAAGAAATGACAAGCCGGTTAAGCTAATGGAAGCTATACGGACTGAAAGACTTGCATTACGCGTTAACACACCATTGAATGAAGTCTCGGAAGTACTTATGAAAAATTATGACGAGGAACAGGAAGTGCTTGATAAAATGAAGAACATTTCTGAATACAGGAAGCTGTATGACAGGATGGTAATTCACGCAACGGCAAAAGGTATTGAAGGAGTTACTGAACCCGGAAATACACTGAATAAGCTTCTATCAAACAGGCTTCTTAAAAATTACAAAAACGCAAAATATTTTCAAAGCAGGGTGATATATCTTTTAATGCACTGTTTCATTAATAATCTTTCAGGCAAAACAAAAGCAGCATACAGTTACGGTATTGACTGCCTGGAATTATTCGGTGATTCCAAAGAAAATAAACAGGCTTCGGCTTATGAATATATCCTTATCATGCAGGAACTGTTGCACATTTCAAATGCTGAAGGAAGGATAAGCGACGCTCAATATTACTTTTCAAGGCTTCAGAACGAACAGGATAAACTGCTTGAGGATTCGCCGCCGAAGATCAGAAATTTTCTGAAAGTAAGAACACTTATGGGGATCATGAATATTAATTCAGCATACGGAAAAAATGAAAAGAACCTAGAAGTTATCAGTCAGCTTATCGAAATAACGAGACTGAATGAAAGCTCATCATTCAGGGATGAGATCATAGTAACAGATTTTATAGCCTCATCAGTTTATTTTGCGAATTCAATGTTCGATAATTCCTTACATCATATTAACAGGATATTTAATTCAAAAGCATTTGAGCTGCGAGAAGATATCCAGGTTTCATGCAGAATAATAAACCTTATGGTTCATTATGAGCTTGGCAACATGGGTTCACTGGAATATTACATCCGGTCGACCTACAGGTATTTAAAAAAGAGAAAAAAACCGAGCAGCTTCGAAAAACTGGTATTTGAATTCTTAAAAAAAGGAAACCGCGTTAGCGAAGAAAAAGAGCTTAAGGAACTCTTCAAAGAAACACGTTTAAAGCTTAAAAACGCTGAAGATACAGAACCCGGCTTGCTTCATGTTATCGATCTTGATGCTTGGCTTGAAGGCAAAATTACAGGAAAAGCGTATATTGATATCATTAACAAAAAAGGTTATACCCAGGATTAAACCAAAAATTAATAATATTGTCATATAGCTATACCAGAAGTCTGGTACAAATAATTAAACATATGCAAAAACATGGCAATAACCCGGGTAAATAATAATACAAGACTGATAGTTTCTGTTTATCTCCTGTTCATAGCGTTCATTACACTTCTTATATTTTTAACTGCAGATGCTTCTGTAAGCAGGCTGAGTGTTAGTGATATAGACAGGCTGATAGAGAAGAAATGGAAGGAAAACGGGCTTGAAGGATCAAAGAAAACCAGCGATGCGGAATTTTTAAGAAGGCTGTATATTGATGTATCAGGCAGAATACCCAATGCCGATGAAGTAAAAGTTTTTCTTGAGAGTAAAAACAAAAACAAACGAGCTGAAAAGATAGATGAGCTCCTTGCATCGGAAGAATACGGCGGGTACATGGCTGATATCTGGATGCAGATACTATTTTCTTATGACGCAAAGCGTAAGGTTCAGGCACCGACATATAACCATGTAAGAAAAGAGTTTGCAGAAAATTTCAATTCCAACAGGCCATACAGCGAGTTTGTTCAGAAGCTGATAAGCGCGCAGGGATTTGTTACTACAAATCCGTATGCATTGTATATGGGCAGATTTGAAACTCCAGAAGATGCCGCCGGCAGTGTAATGAAAACATTTACAGGCAGGCAGATCCAATGCGCACAGTGCCATAAACATCCCTATGAAGAAATTACACAGGAGGATTTTTACGGTGTTGCATCATTTTTTTCAAGAAGGCAGGTACTGCCTCTGCTAAAAAAAGACCAGGCGCAGAAGATAACCAATGCCATAACCCGCATGGAAAAGCAGATCACAAAAGCCCGAGATATAGAAATGGAAAGCAATATGGAAGGCAGCAATGATATGAACGAAGAGATGATGAATAAGGAAGAGCATAAGAATGTAAAGAAGAAACAGAAGGACAAATCCAAGAATAAGAATAAGGTAGAAAAGAAAAGGAATATCCCTCCCCAGTGGGCAATTGACAGCCTGAAACAAAGGATGAGTGATTCCATTTTTAAGCCTGACCTGCTGGTATGGGATGCGGTTAACGGACAAATAACCTATGAAGAGAACGGGACTAAAAGAACTGCCTACCCTAAATTTTTAAGCGGAGCTTCCATATCAGGTGATGCTGGGGTTGACAGAAGAAGTCTGCTTGCTGAAAACATCGCTGTAACAGAACAAAAACAGCTTGCGCGGGCATTCGTAAACAGGTTCTGGAAGCATTTCTTCGGGTATGGTTTTATAAATCCTGTTGACGATATGACTGCAGGTGAAAAAGGCTCGAATCCTGAGTTATTGGAGATGCTTGCGGACGAATTTGTAAAAAGTAATTTTGATATAAAATCATTATTCAGGTTAATTGCCAATACTGAAGCTTACCAGCTATCTTCAACGCCAAACAGCACTAATAAAGATGACAGAATGTATTTTTCAAGGGCTGTTTTGAGGCCAATGGACCCTGTACAGCTTTCAAACTCACTTTTATCATCAAGCGGTTACTTTACAACAGGCAATATGAAAAATAAAAGCGATGAAGAGCTTGCGAAGATAAGGTTCAGAATACTGCAGCTTTTTGTATATACATTTGAAGATGACGAAATGAATGAAGCTGAAGATTTTTCAGGCACTATAACACAAGCGTTACTTATGATGAACAGCGATATAACAGAGAAGATAACAGAGAAGAAACCGGGAAATTTTATATCTCAAATAATGAATAAAGAAAATGATCCGGAGCAGAGAATTAACCTGCTTTACCTGAACACACTGGGAAGGTTCCCTAATGAGAAGGAAATGGAAAATGCATTAAAAACAGCGGGCGATAAAGAAGATGGATATGAGGACCTGCAATGGGCATTGATAAACAGCAGTGAGTTTGTGTTTAATCATTGATGACCTCACCCCCTGCCCCTCTCCTAAAAGGAGAGGGGGGCAATAAATTATAAATTATATTATGAAACAAAATAAAATTAAAGGAAAGCAATTTTCAGAGCATTGCGGATGCAATGGCCATAAAGATGAAGTGGAAATATCACGCAGGAAATTCCTTTCGCTGAGCATGGCGCTTTCAACCGGGTTAATATTTTCGAAATTCGGTATTGCTAAGAATGTTGCGGCTAAGAATCCCGGGTTATCATTTATGAATCCACTGAACGCCCAGGCTGATAGTGTAATTGTGCTTTGGTTAGCCGGTGCGCCTTCTCAGTTCGAGACATTTTCACCTAAAACAAAAAGCAAGAACGGAGGTTCGACTAAAGCTATACAGACCAATGTTACGGGTATCGAGCTTGCAGAGAATCTGCCGCTGCTTTCACAGCAGATGGAAAAGCTTACGCTGATAAGGACATTAACAAGCAAAGAAGGCAATCATAACCGCGCGAGTTATTTAATGCATACATCTTATCCGCCTACAGGTGTAGTAAAGCACCCCAGCTTCGGGGCAATCACAGCCAAAGAGCTTGGCGGAGCGAAGGAGTTTGACCTGCCGTACTTTGTAAGCTTAACCGGACCCAGCTACAGTGCGGAGTTTTTAGGGAAGGAATTTTCCCCTTATGTAATTAAAGATGTTACCAAGCCGCTGCAGAATATAGCAAAGTTCAAAGATGTTGATGATACGCGGTTTGCTGAAAGAATGAAATTACTGAACCAAATGGAAGATTCATTTTACAAGGAAAAAGGACTTGAAGATATTAAAGAACATCAGCTGATCTATGAAAAATCCGTTAAGATGATGAACTCACCGTTAATTAAAGCGTTCGATATAAGCGAAGAACCGGATGTACTGAAGAAAGCCTATGGCGATAATAATTTCGGCAAGGGTTGTTTGATGGCAAGAAGACTGGTTGAAACAGGCGTTAAGTTCGTAGAAGTAACGCTTGACGGATGGGACACTCACCAGGATAATTTTACACGGGTATCGAATCTCTGCAAAAAGTTAGACCCCGCGTTTTCAACGCTTGTGCAGGATCTATCACAGCGTGGAATGCTTGACAGGACACTTGTATTATGCATGGGTGAGTTTGGCAGGACTCCGGCAATAAATGCAAATGAAGGACGCGATCATTACCCCGACGCATTTGCATGCGCAATTGCGGGCGGCGGAATCCGCGGCGGCAGGGTTTACGGTGAAACAAATGATGACGGAAATCAGATAGTGTCGAATCCGGTTACACCGGGGAACCTGTTTGCATCGCTTTCTCACCAGCTTGGGATTGACTATAATAAAGTGATACACTCACCCCAGGGCAGGCCGCTCAAGTATGTGAATGAAGGAAGTGTGATTGAGGAGTTGGTAAGCTAAGAATTTTTCACAGAAAGGCGCTAAGATTTTTAATACACAGAGTACTTCTTTGAAGCTACTATACGTAAACATAAAAGTCTTAAAAATTATGAATGTAGAGCATATCCAATAATTCAGCTTTTTAGTCTGGATTCTTCACTCCGCTTCGCTTCGTTCAGAATGACAATGATTTAAAAAGGTATTTGTGGCACAAGCTAAATACCTTAATTTTATCTTATACCGCCTCTTTTTTTACAGGCGGTCTTTGAGCCTGTATTTCATCAAGCTCGTTGATCAATCCTTCGCCGAAATAGAATTTTAGCTCATCGCGTGACCCCTGGTATAAAGTCGGACCTTCGCCCAGGCAGGCTGTTAAGCCTTCATCAATTTCTTCGGGTGTCATAAGTACTCCATCCATATATGTGACAGGAAACATTGAACAGAAAAAAGGTTTTATTTCGTGGTAGTCTATGCCTTTATTAAGCGCAAAACTGTGAAGCATACAACCCCTGCCCTTTGTATTAAGGAATATGCAGTAATCTTTTTCTTCATCATAAGTTGTACGCATGTAATCATGCCCGGGGTATTCATGGTCAGTTCCTTTTTCAGATTCATCGAACCAGCGCTCTGATTTTATCCCTGTAAACGCTTCAAGCTCATCTTTGTATTTCATAACCCGCGAAACGTTCTGCATATCAATATCAGCGCCCCACTCGCAGCACTGGTCTTTGCAGAAAGTGCATTCCATGCACTTCATAAAATAAGTTAGATCAAAAATATCGGTATCAACTGAGTGTATCACCGGCAAACCGTGAATACTGGGATAAGAATTCTTAAGCTTTATAACCATATAATATGTTTAAATTTAAATTTATTAATTATTTTATAATTTTGTTTTTGTAATATCGAAAATTTAATATAACCCTTTCTTTTAGATAGACTCCGTGAAGATAAAAATAATGAGATTGTTTCGCTTCGCTCGCAAAAGTTTTTTGTAATATCAATAGTACCCAAGTTTATAATTCCGGAAGCCGTTTATTGTTTCCTTAGCGCTTACCTTTAGAATTGTTGCAACAGGTATTGCTATCAATGCGCCAAATGCGCCGAGGATCTGGTTGCCAATAAGGATTAACGCAATAATAACTATCGGGTTCATTTCAGCTCCTTTACTGAAAAGGTAAGGCTGGATAAATGAGCTATCAAGAATATAGATCACGGTAAATAGTATTACAATTGGAAGCACCATATGAAAATCACCGTACTGAATAATCGAAATAAGTATAGCGGGCACACCGCCAACAACGGGTCCGGCATACGGTATTAAATGTCCTGCGCCGGCTACCATTCCGATAATAATTGCGTTATTGACACCCATTATGCTTAGCCCAATGAATGAAAGGAGTCCGAGTATAAACGCATCCAGCAGCCATGCACGAACATATGAGCTTAATTGTTTTTCTATTTTATCTATAATATTAATGGTCATTTCAAAATAACGGTTTGGAACAATACTTATAAGTCCGTTCTTGATCTTTTGCCTATCTCTAAGGATAAAAAATGTTATAAAAGGTATAATTATTATATAAAGGACTGTTGAAACAACCCCGGAAATTATATCTTCAGCTTTTGTGAATGAAGAGCGTACAGAAGCTTCAATTTCTTTGCCAACATCACCTTTTTTAAGGTATGGAACATTTTTTTCTATCCATTTCTCAGTATCCTTCAGCTTTTCAGATACACGGAATTCCTTATAAGACTTGGTAAGCGATTCGCTTTGTTCAACAAATGCGGGAGCTATCATATTGAAAGCAAAATATAAAGCAGAGCCAATTACAGCATAAACGATCAATATAGAAACTGACCTGCCCAAACCAAAACCCTGGATAAAATCAACAAACGGGCTTAGTACAAGCGCGAAAAGCAGGCACATTACAAGTGCTATAAATATATCCGTAAAAAATGCAATGAATGCTGCAATTATAAGCAAAGGAATAAGCAGAATGAAGATCTTCGCAATTCCGCTGAGCGGTTTTACAGGGTCATTAAATTCACCTGCATAGCGCTCTTCATTTTTTATTGTTTTCATTATGTAAATTTAATGATATTAATCGGCTTTTTCACGGATAATTTCATTAATAATATAGTATTCAAATCCTTTGCGCGCCAGCGTTTCATAAATTTTTTGTTTAGCCTTTTGTATATCCGCTCCTTTAAGCTTAGGTTTTAATTTATCATATACTTTCAGAGCCATTTGTTTTTCAGCTTCATCAGTAAGATATTTATTAAGAGCATTTTCACTTACCTGTTTTGCTATTCCCTTTTCAAACAGCTTCTGCTGCAGCAGGCGTTTGCCCGCGGGCTTATTTTTGATCTTTTCGGTGATAAGCTGTTTGGCAAATTCTTCATCGTTTACAAGCGAAAGCTCATTTAAGTGGTTAATGACCTTATCAATAATTACCGGTGATATATCTTTGGACTTAAGCTTTTTTTTGATCTCAGCAACAGTACGTATGCGGTAAGAAAGGTAATCGAAGGAAATTTTTTTGCCGTAAATGTATTCATCAAATTCACGGATTTGCAACAGCTTTTCTTCGGTGATATCATCGCCTGCGGCAATTCCGAATTTAAGGATAGTATCATCATACAAACCGCAATAGAATTCATCAGCGATATACAGATTATACCGCTTATTGTTCTTTTTCTGTTTTTCTATTTTGGTGATGAGCATATCAGAGAGTATCTATATTTAAAATTTACAATACAATTATACCGATTTATTCAGAACGAATAAAGTGAAGCTGAAAGACCAGGAGACGAATAAAAAAGAGACGTCCCAACGGGACGTCTCTACAAATAGTAAAGCCGAATAATAACTATTTAATTGTTAAAGATCCCTGCGTTCGCAAGAATGACAAAAGAACATTATTTCTTCGAAGCTTTTTCTTTTGGTTTTGCTTCGCCGTTTGAGCCGTTAGCGCTAACAGGCTGTTCTATTCCGGCGGCTTCAGATGATACATCCATTCCCATTGCTTCGCGGACCTCGTTGTTAAGCTTAGCAAGCAGCTCGGGATTTTCAGTCAGCATGTTTTTCACGCCTTCCCTTCCCTGCATACGCTGATCATTGTAGCTGAACCATGCGCCTGCTTTTTTGATGATCTCCATATCAACTGCTGTATCAACAAGATCACCGAGCTTTGATATACCTTCATTATAAATGATATCAAACTCAACTTCGCGGAACGGTGGAGCAACTTTGTTTTTTACAACCTTAACCTTTGTACGGTTACCAATTACATTTGTGCCGTCTTTAATCTGTGCGATACGGCGAACGTCAAGTCTGACTGACGCATAAAACTTAAGCGCTTTACCGCCTGTTGTGGTTTCAGGGGAGCCAAACATAACACCGATCTTATCGCGGAGCTGGTTTGTGAACATAAGCGATAGATTTGATTTTGATACAGCCGAGGTTAATTTCCTGAGAGCCTGGGACATCAAACGGGCCTGGAGTCCCATGTGTGAATCGCCCATTTCTCCTTCAATTTCAGCTCTTGGTGTAAGCGCGGCAACTGAATCGACCACAATTATATCAAGGGCATTGCTGCGGACAAGTGTTTCAACTATTTCCAAAGCCTGCTCACCGTATTCAGGCTGTGAAACAAGCAGGTTTTCAACATCAACACCAAGCTTTTTAGCGTAGCCTGTATCAAGCGCATGTTCGGTATCAATAAAAGCGGCAAGGCCGCCTTTTTTCTGCGCTTCAGCAATTATATGCAGACAGATAGTTGTTTTACCCGAAGATTCTGGTCCGTAAATTTCAATAATTCTTCCCCTGGGTACACCGCCTACGCCTAAGGCTGCATCAAGTGATATTGAGCTTGTGGAAATTGCATCAATTTTTGTAATGACGCCATCCCCCAATTTCATTATTGAGCCTTTGCCATGCGATTTTTCTATCTGGTCTATAGCAATTTGTAAAGAGCGGAGCTTTTCGTTATCTGCCATTTTGGGTAAAACCTTTCTATAGTTTTTTATTGCTGAATTTCCAAACTATACAAATCCCGCAATTTGCAGGTATGGAAACAATATTTTGTTTGTGATTTCAGCGAATATAATTAATTAATACTTATTTTAATAAACAAAAATAGGGGTTAATCATGGGATATGTGTATCATGAGATGATACTTTTTTGGATAAAGAAATAACCACGAATTGCACGAATTTTACAAATTATAAGAATATATAGAAAATTAAACATTTGATGAATTGGTAACCTGTTATCTTCTGCAAGGGCGACAGGCAAGCCATAAAGCCTACAGAGAATTCTTTTTATCGTACAATTTCTTTTTAAGCCAGAAGGCGGCGTTGACGAGGAGGATGAGTGCAGGGACTTCAACTAACGGACCGATAACTCCTGCAAAAGCCTGGGGACTTGATATACCGAAGACTCCGATACTGACAGCAATTGCCAGCTCAAAATTATTTCCGGCTGCTGTGAATGAGAGTGCAGCATTCTGCGAATAATCGGCCCCCAATGCCCTGCCAAAAAGGAATGTTATGAAAAACATAACAGCAAAATAAATAAGCAAAGGTATAGCTATCCTTACAACATCCATTGGAATGCTAACGATCATTTCACCTTTTAAGCTGAACATTGCAACGATAGTAAACAATAGGGCTATCAGTGTTACGGGACTTATTTTTGGTATGAACTTTTCTTCATACCACTGCCTGCCTTTAAGCTTTAAAAGAATATACCTGCTTTAAAATCCGGCAATAAATGGGATGCCAAGATAAATGAATACACTTTGTGCAATTTCTGCGATACTGATGTTAACTTCAAGTCCGGTTACCCCGAAATATGGCGGAAATATCGTGATGAAGAGCCATGCAAAAAGACTGTAGAAGAGAACCTGGAAAATACTGTTGAAGGCAACCAGGCCTGCCGCGTATTCACGGCTGCCGTCTGCGAGCTCATTCCATACTATTACCATTGCAATACAGCGCGCAAGGCCTATCATTATTAAGCCCACCATATAGCCCGGCATATCACTGAGGAAAGTTACAGCAAGTAAAAACATCAAAACCGGACCAATGACCCAGTTCATAACGAGCGATAAGCCGAGAATTTTATAATTCCGGAATATCTTTCCAAGCTCTTCATATTTTACTTTTGCAAGAGGCGGGTACATCATAAGTATCAGCCCGATTGCAATAGGAATATTTGTAGTGCCTGAAGAAAATGAATTGATAAAATCAGCGGTACCGGGTATAAAATACCCGGCGGCAACGCCGATACCCATTGCAATGAAGATCCATAAAGTCAGGAATCTATCTAAGAAGCTTAAATGTTTTCGTTCTGCCGGAGCGCAGTTATTTGCTGACATAAACTATCAATAATTTGAAATTATACTATTAAATCTTAATCAATAACTTGTTAAAGCTGTGAGACGTCCCAGCGGGACGTCTCTACAAAAAGATATTACTTATTTTTCTGCGTAAACTGTGATGCTGTATATTCCGCTTCCGGACCTGATGAACTGCTTAGCTTCATCAATTGTCATGTAATCAAGCAGAATCTGGTCAGGGATGGTAATGAGCTTTTCTTTCTGGATAGTTACATTTTTAAATCCAGCATTCTTTACGATCTCAAGGTATTCATCCTTCTGCACAGCTCCTGATACGCATCCTGCATACATTGTAGCAGCGGTTTTCATCTTAAGCGGAAGATCACCGGTAAGAACTATATCACTAATAGAAAAATGCCCGCCGGGTTTGGTTATCCTGTAAACTTCGCGGAAAGCATTTACTTTGTTTGGGATAAGGTTCATTACACAATTGCTAACAACAACATCTGCAGTATTATCTGGCAAAGGCATGTTTTCTATTTCAGCCAAATGGAACTCAACATTCGTATAACCTAACTTTGCTGAATTTGCTTTGGCCTTATCTACCATTGCGGGGGTCATATCAATTCCTATTACCCTGCCGGTATCGCCGGTTTCAGCTCTTGCCACGAAACAGTCATTGCCTGCACCTGAGCCGAGATCGACAACTGTATCCCCGGCTTTTATCTTAGCGAATTCAGTCGGCAAGCCGCAGCCAAGGCCAAGATCTGCATCGGGATTGTAACCTTTCAGATGCTTGTATTCATCAGCCATGATTGTGTAGGTAGTATTATCGCCGCAGCAGGATGATGTAGAGCCGCAGCATGATGATTCGTTTTGCTCTTTAGACTGTAAAGCGATTTGTGAGTATTGCTCTTTAACTATTTCTTTAAGCTCTTCTTCTGATTTTTCTTTTGTGAGATCTTTTTCAAGAATTGCTGTATCTATTGTATCATCGCTGCAGCATTCGGGTCCGCAGCAGGATTTTTCTTTTGATTTTGTTTCTTCTAATGTGTTCATTTGTTTAACAATTTATTTGAGACGTGCCAGCGGCAAGTCTATACAGTTAATTAATTTATATTTAACAACAAACCGGTTTTTCTGTGTGAGTGAAAGTTGGTTCAAGCATTTGTTTGAACTTTTTCCATTTTTCGGGATTGAGGCAGTAGCAAATTGAATTGCCTTCAATATTTCCCTGTATGAGTCCCGCGTTTTTAAGCTCTTTTAAATGCTGCGAAACTGTTGCCTGCGCAAGCGGTATTGCATCTACTATACTTCCGCAAACACAGCTTGCCTGCGTTGATAAGTATTCAATGATAGCCACTCTTGCCGGGTGTCCCAATGCTTTGGCAAATGCCGCAAGCTCATTTTGTTCTGTTGTGAATTTATCTGTTTTAGTGAGTCCCATATATTTCCTTATTGTCTTATTGCAATATTACGATAAAGAAATTATAAAAAAAGGGATTAATTTATCCCTTAATTTCGAGTTACTTTACTTTATGTTGTTTGCTAATTGCAGCAACCTTTACTTAACTGTATTGGCGGACACTTTACCGAACCATAGCTGCAAAAGATACAGCAATCTCCTACCTTAGGTTTTAATATAGTTTTACATTTTGAACATTCATAGAAAATCAGGCAGGAATTCTGCGGCATTATTTCCTTCTTTTGAAATCCGCAATCGGGGCATGTAATAATTGAATCTGAAATTATATTCATTTAATAATTAAAACTAACTACAATTCATAGAAATTAAAAACCTAAAATGATCTCACCCATTCATCAATTTTTTCTTTGATCTTATCGCGGACATTTTCTGTAAACAGAAGCTTATCCTCATCCCTTCCTTTGAAAGCAGAAGGATCCGGGAAAGACCAGTGCAGCCGTTTTGTTATACCAGGGAAAACCGGGCAGCGTTCAGCGTTCGATTCATCGCATACTGTAATAACATAGCTGTAAATTTTGCCCTCTTTAAAAAGATCAAAAACAATATCGGTTTTATTTTTTGAAATATCTATACCCCACTCCCCCATTGCTTTTACGGCAAACGGGTTCAGTGAGCCGGCTTCAAAGCCGGCGGATTCCGCCGAAAATTTCTCGCTGTAATAATGATTTATAATAGCTTCAGCCATCTGGCTCCGCGCGCTGTTGTGAATGCAGACGAATAATACCTTAATTTTATCCATATCTGCAAAAATAAAAATTTATTGTTAGGAAAATGTTAAGGGAAGATAAGTTAAATTAATCCTTACGAAACTGAAGTTTCGTAAAGTGAAGTAAATCAGCACTGACACAGTCAATGCACTCCAAGAAAGGCTCAAGTTATTATAAACGAATTATTTTTTCTTTAGCGAGCTTAGTTTCGCAATGTAGAGCGGATTCGTTCCGCAGCAGCCGCCTATCATTCTGACACCCATTGATTTCCATTTCTGCGCATACTTTAAATATTCATCCGGTGAAACGGTGCGTTTCATCGGGTCGTTTTCTTTATGTTTGGGGTCTGCCTTATAATTTGGATCGCCGATATTTGCGTAAACACCCAGCGGAATTTCAGTCAGTGTTTTTAAATGTGCTATAACAGGCTCAACCATATGCGGGTGAATGCAGTTTACACTTAAAATATCCGGTGTATATTTATTGATAATGCTGACAGCTTCGCTTAACGGTTCACCTGAAAATAATTCTTTATCACTGCGCGGAGTAATGCTCAAAATATTATCAAGCCCGAATTTATGAAGCTGGTTCAGAACCGCTGAAATTTCACGGATGTTCGTTATAGTTTCAGCTATAAAAAGATCAACCCCGGCATCTGCGAGATTTTTCATGTGTTCGTAATGTTCAGTGCAAAGTGTATCGGTATCGGGGGTAAGATCAGGGCGGTAGCTGTCTTCAAGGGGAGCAATACAGCCTGCAACCATAACTTCATCTTCCTCGGCAGCTATCATTACAGCATCTTTAGCAAGATCAACTGCGTCTGCTGTGAAGTGTTTCGCAGTATCGGTATAATCCATTTCTTTATACCTGTGCCCTGCCTTTTCATAGGTCCTTCGCTGGGTACGGAAAGTATTGGTAGTGATTATATCAGCGCCTGTATCAATATTATCGATATGGATGTGCCGTACAGTATCCGGCTTATCTATCAGTGCCTGCGCGCTCCATAAAGGCAGCTTAACGCTTAATCCTCTTGTCTGAAGCTCTGTTCCCATAGCGCTATCAAGTATGATAGTCCTGCCGGCTGCGAGTAATTCTTTTAATGCGCCCATAATATTTATAGACCCTCACCCCCCAGCCCCTCTCCCGGAGGGAGAGGGGGGAGGATATTCTTAAATTTATTTTTCCACTTAGTCAATCTGTTTGATCAGATCAGCCAGTATTGGAGCAAATGCTTTTTCAGCTTTTGCCCTGTTCTTGTTTTTTTCTTCGGGTGAAATTTCTTTGAGTCTATCTGCAACAAGCTCACGGGTAAGCATACAGAATGCAGCGCATTTCATTCCAGCATGAACCATTGCGATATTTTCAGGAACGAGTGAATAGCCAAGAATATCAGCGCCTGTTTCACGGTAAAACCTGCATTCAGCTTCTGTTTCGGTTTCGGGTCCCGTAACACCCAGGTAAACCGAAGGAAAATATTCAAACTTCTTTTCCCTTAAAAATACGGAAATATTATTATACCATTTTTCATCGTAAGGATCGCTCATATCAGGAAATCTTGTACCAAGAGTGCTGTCATTTTCACCTATCAGCGGGTTATCACCCATGAGGTTAATATGATCGTAAACAAGGGCTACTCCCCCGGTTTTAAAACGTGGATTTAAGAATCCTGCTTCATCAACAACAATAACATTTTTTACCCCAAGCTCATTTAAAACATAAACCGGGTGCGCGGTTTCGCGCATACTGTAACCGCTGTAAAAATTAAGATGACCGTTTAAAATATAAAAATTCTTTTTTCCATCTTTAGAACCGGCAAAAATAAATTCTCCGCCTTCATTTTCACCGGTGTTGAATGCAGGGGGAATATCAGAATACCTGATCTTTTTTACAATTTTGTAATCCTTCAAAAACGAGGGATCTTTATAAGTAATAACCGCAAAGCTTGCTTTGCTTTTAAACGGTGAGCTTGCTTTTATAAAATCAGCGGAAAGCTTAATTTGGTTTTTCTGTTCTGTCATTTAATCAGTGTATAAAATGAACATAATTTTAATTAAAAGAAAGCATTTCAATTGTCCTGCGTGTAAGCAGTGTCATTTTGGGCTCAGCCTCGGCTGCTGCTTCCAATATTTCAGCAAGTACAGCAGGCTTTAGAGTATCGGGTAATCCCATATCCGTTATAATTGAAAGTCCAAGTGTTTTAATACCGAGATTCGAAGCAACAGTCGCTTCAGGAATGGTTGACATACCCACGGCATCAGCACCGAATTTGCGCACCATTGCGTATTCCGCTTTGGTTTCCAGGGCGGGACCGTGAAGGGAAAGGTACACACCTTTGCGAACGCTTATTTCATTCATAAGCGCAGCTTTTTCAGCAAGGGCAATCAGCTCACTGCTGTAAAGCGGTTTATTATAAGAGGGGAATTTAAAATTTTTAAGCGGGCTATCATAATGGAAATTTATATGATCGCGCATTATCATCAGGTCAGCTTTTTTATAAACCGGATTCAACCCTCCGCAGGCGTTTGAAACTATCAGAGCTTTAACACCCATTTGTTTCATTATCCTGACGGGGTAAGTAATTTCTTCATGGGAATAATTTTCGTAATAGTGAAACCTGCCCTGCATTACAACGGCGTTCATGCCGGAAATTTCTCCCAGTATCAAATTGCCGTGATGAGATTCTACTGTAGAAACCGGGAAATGCGGAATTTCCTTGTAATCGATGCGGTGGTGAATGTTGATATCTTTTACCAGTCCACCAAGTCCAGTGCCGAGTATTATACCAACATCGGCGGTATAACCGCCTGTATGATTCTGCAAAAAATCATGGGTAGCTTTTATATGGTCATCATTACGAAGAACTTTTCTCAATTTTAATGTGGTATTTGAATTAAATCAATTTGAGATTAAAAATCAAAATTCAAAATTAGCTGCTAAAGCCTGAATATTTTCGTAAAACTAAACCACGACCTTAAGGTCGTGGCAATTATTGTATGCAAAAGCAATTAAAGACCAACAACAGGAGTTCGGTTTTATTTACTTATTATTATTTGCTGCTTTGGTCATCAAGTCCCATATTTAAGCTGCCCAAATTGAGACCGAAAGTATTGGAAGGAAGCTCTTCTCTGACAGGTTCGCTTTCTTTAACTTGTTCCATAGATGCAATATTATTTTCAAGCTTAAAAATCTTCCTATTGCGCTGGTATTCTTCGATGGAATTGAGCTTTTCAACCAGGTAATTTTTAATGTCATCAATTACAGCTTCATTTTTATTTTTCAGCTCTTCGAGCTCCTGCCTTAAGTTCAGGAATTCCTCATGAGCCTGTACCTTTGTTTTGCTTGAAAGTATCTCAGCTTCCTTTATGATAAGCTCCGCCCGTTTCTTGGCGTTATCAAGTATATCCTCAGCCATATCCTGTGACTTCACAATAGCCTTCTGGAAAGTTTTTTCATTTTCGCGGTAAACATTGATCTCTGAAGTAAGCTCTTCCTTTTCTTCAGTAAGCTTTGCTGCCTGCTCTTTGAGCATTTCTATTTCCCTGAACAGGTTTTCAACGGTATTGCCAACAGTATCAAGATATGCTTCAACTTCGCTGACATCGTAACCTCTCATCGTTTTTTTGAATTCCTGTTTTTTGATGTCGATTGCTGATAGTCTCATTTTATTATTCCCTTTTAGTGTATGTTGTTGCTGATAGTTTGTTTTTCGTTTGAACTTCTGCTGCTGTAATTCAAATTAACGGTTTCCGAAGATTGCTGAGCCGATGCGCAGCATGTTTGAGCCTTCTTCGATTGCGATATCATAATCTGATGTCATACCCATTGATAGATACTTCATATCAACCCCGGGTATATTATGGCTTTTTATCTCTTCGAATAATTCCTTTAACTGCCTGAAATTTCCTCTGACAATTTCGCGCTCAGCGGGATCTTTTTCGTTATTCATAATTTTGCCGACAGTCATTAAGCCTTTCAGCTTGATATTTTCGAACTGCGAAATTTCCTTTGCAAGCATCAATGCGTATTTGGGATCACAGCCTGATTTCTGATCTTCACCTGATGTATTAACCTGCAGCAGGCATTTGATCTTAACCTCAGCCTTCGCAGCTTCAGCCTGTATTTTCTGTGCAAGCTTAAGGCTGTCTAAAGAGTGTATCATAAAAACAAAAGGAACTATGAACTTTACTTTATTAGTCTGCAGATGACCGATCAGGTGCCAGTGAATAATTCTATCCCTGAACTCAGGTTCCTTTTGAAGCAGTTCCTGCACACGGTTCTCACCGAAATCGAGCTGGTTATAATCCAATGCTGAACCAATTGCATCAGCAGGAAAAGTCTTGCTGACTGCAATTATATATATTTCTTTGGGATCGCGCTCTATACTGCCGCAAACCCTGGAAATCTTCTGTTTGATCTTTAACAGGTTATTTTCTATATAATCGTATTGCCCGCCCAAATTTTCCGTTATATTACAGAATTCCTGTAAAAATATCATTTCAACAGGCAATATTCAAGATAAATAGTATTTTATCAGAAAGAATGAAAAATTCTGATTAATTGGAATAAAAAGATATAAATAATATTGTTAATGTTTGATTAAATATATTCGTTGTAACACTGAATAAATTTACGTATTATTACGCCCAATATCATTAAAATTTATGAAAAAAGTATTACTGATTTTTGCAATATTTATTGCATTTAAAGCCTTCGCACAGGAAAGTTTCCTTCCTCATTACCCAACTGCTCTGGAATTACAGCAAATGGAATATTTAAGAAATAATCCAACACCTCCGGTGTTAATGGATCCTAATCCCCCGCCGGGTCCGGTTAGAACAATGGCTGAATGGGAAGAACTGCAGGCACTGCAGATTACATGGACGGCGCAGACTGCAATTTTAAGACAGATAGTAGATTATGCCCAGGAAGAATGTATGGTGTATATTATATGTTCAGATTCAAATGCTGTGAAAACATACCTGACAAACGGCGGAGTACCGCTTACCAATCTGAAATTTTTGATAACTTCATTCAACAGTATATGGTGCAGAGATTACGGTCCGTGGACGGTTTATTCACAAAATATAGATACTTTAAGAATTATAGACTGGAAGTATAACCGCACAGCGCGTCCGCAGGATGACGCTACACCGGTATTTATTGCCAATACAATGGGAGTGCCGATACACCAGACCTTAATTGCACCGAATGACCTTGTAAATACAGGCGGTAACTTCATGGCTGATGGACACGGCACAGCTTTCGCATCTAAACTGATATTAACAGAAAACGGCGCGGGAAATCCATACGGCGTATCAGTTAAAACTGAAAGCCAGATAAACAGCATTATGAATTCATATATGGGAATAAGCAGGTATATTAAAATGGATATACTGCCTTATGACCAGATTCATCATATTGATATGCATATGAAACTGCTTGATGAAGAGACGCTGCTTGTGGGCCAATACCCAACAGGCGTAGCAGACGGTCCGCAAATAGAGCTGAACCTTCAGTATGTGCTGAATAACTTTCAGACCTGTTTTGGTAAGCCGTACAAAGTTTTAAGAATACCAATGCCGCCGCATAACGGCAACTATCCGCCAACCGGAAATTACAGAACATATACAAATTCAGTTTTTGTAAATAAAACAGTTATTGTACCAACCTATGAACTTCAGTATGATACAACTGCTCTAAGAATTTACAGGCAGGCTTTGCCCGGATATAATGTTGTTGGAATTGACTGCAATGCGATAATTCCATCGCTTGGCGCTATACATTGCATTACCAAGGAAATAGGCGTAAACCAGCCAGTATTCATATCACACTCAGCTTTAAGAAACACTAATAATACTTCACAGCCTTACGAAGTAAAGGCGTATATAAAGCATAAAAGCGGTATCGCAAATGCAAGAATGTACTGGTCACTTGATACAGCAAGCGGATTTACACAGGTAAATATGACAAACATCGGCGATACATTCAGAGCGAATATACCCGCTCAGCCCCTGAATACTAAGGTATATTACTATATATCTGCAACATCGGTAAGCGGAAAGACTGTAACAAAACCGCTGCCAGCTCCAAGGGGAAATATCCAGTTCACAGTTACAAACGTAACGGGTATTGAACCAGTAGCAGCGGGAATTCCGGATAGATTTTCACTGCATCAGAATTATCCTAACCCGTTCAATCCGGTTACAAAGATAAAGTTTGATATAGCAAAAAATACAAATGTTAAGCTGAGTATATATGATATAACAGGCAAAGAAGTATTGAAGATAACCGACGCGTATATGACAGCAGGTTCATACAGCTACCAGTGGAATGCTTCGGGTTTCGCCAGCGGAATATATTTCTACAGGCTTGATGCCGGGAATTATTCGGAAGTTAAAAAAATGATACTGGTAAAATAAATTATTTACCAAAGTTCAAAAAGTTTTTTAGGCTCAATTAAAAATTTATCCATAAAACTAAACAATCACAAATTGAAAAAAGCATTATTGTTCTTTTTTATTGCTTTATGCGTTTCAAATGTATATTCACAGTTTTCAGAGCAGCAATCAATAGCAGTGCCTCCCCCGTTTTTGAATGTTTCTCCGAACGGGACAAGTAGCCAGGTTGAAATAATCAACGGCTTCGATAATATTTTCCTGGGCACAGATTTTGGCGAGCCGTATATTGCTACAAACCCAAGAGATAAGCTTAACAGCATATGCGCATTCAATACCAACGGGTTATATTACACTCTTGATGGATATAACTGGATTAGAAACAGTCCAACATTTATAGGGTTCAGCATTTTAGGTGATCCTGTTATGGCGTATGACAGTCTTGGCGTTTGTTATTACGCACAGCTGTACCAGAACGGTTCAACCTACGGCATAGCAGTTATGAAAACTACTAATAAAGGAGTTAACTGGGTTGGTCCTTACAACGTTTACAATACAACAGCAGGGTTAAGTGATAAGGAATGGATAACCGCAGACCAGACAGCGGGTCCATACAGCAATAATGTATATGTTTGCTGGAGGCAGTTCGGCGAAACTGGCATGCGTTTTGTGCGAAGCACAAACGGAGGGGTGAACTGGTCAACTCCGCAAACATTTATTGGCGGTCAGGGCGCTTATGTTTCAGTCGGACCCAACGGTAATGTACAGGGCGGCAGCGTATATTTTGCTTCAACACAGGGCGGCGGTATATATGTCAACCGATCAACTGATGGCGGTGTGAATTTTACACCCCAGGTAGTAGCCGCAGTTGTAAATCCGCCGGGGGTTTTCTGTGCCGGCAGATATACTGTTAAGGATTGCATCAGGAACAATGAATTCCCGAGAATGGCAGCTGATAACAGTTTTACAGCTACAAGAGGAAATGTTTATGTGGTGTTTGCGGCAAATCCGACCGGACCCGATAACGCAGATGTATTTCTTATCAAATCAACCGATTATGGTGTTAACTGGACATCGCCGTTAAGAGTGAACGATGACGCAACAATAACAGACCAGTGGCTGCCATCTGTATCAGTTGATAATGCAACAGGAAAAGTTTTTGTCTGCTGGTATGATTCACGTATGGATGAAGCAAGCAATCTGCAGACAAGGCTTTACGCCGCAGTTTCTACTAACGGCGGGAACAGCTTTATGACCAATGAAAATGTTTCTGATGTATCATTTAATCCAAACAGCATGGCTGTTGGCCAGCCTGGCGGCGAAAAATATATCGGTGATTATATAGGTAATTCCGCAATTGGCAATACAAGCTATAATGTGTGGATGGACGGCAGGAATAACAGTTTAAGAAGTTATGTAGGATACTATCCTGATTACGCTATGACAACAAGTCCAGCTTTCAGGAATTTGCAGAATGGTGACAGCACAACTTTTACAGTAACAATACCGGGAATAAAAGGACAGTTCAATGAGCGGGTTAAGTTCAACGCTTATGTTGATACATTGCCGCAGAGCGGCAGCCTGCAGATAACTTTCGCTAACGGAAAGGATTCAATATCTGCTTTTCCTGATTCAGTTACAGTAAAAGTAAAAGCTGTTGGAAGTGTTACTCCCAGAAATTACAAATTAAATATAAGAGGCAGAAGCTCTCTTAATGGCTCAAATATTCATATAAGAACAGTTGACCTGCTGGTTAACTCTTCATACCTTAATATCGGGACTAACAGGGGCAATATTTGTGAATTCAAAGTAAACGGGGTTCAGTATAACTCGTCTCAAAGCCTGGTCTTTCCCAACGGATCACAGGTGACTGTGCAGGCTATAAGTCCAAAGACAGTTGGTTTCAACAGGTATGTGTTTGTTAACTGGTCTGATAACGGTGATACAACTCACCAGGTTACAATTAACAGCAATACAACTTTAACAGCAAATTATAAAATTCAGTTCAGGGTAGCAGTAGTATCATCGGTAGCAAATACTTTTGGCGATGGTTACAGCGATTCAGGCTCAACTGTTCAGTTTGGCGTTCTTTCCAGAAATATAATTTTCAACGGCACACCATATTCTTTCAGAGGCTGGACAGGCAATGGTACAGGCTCTTATACGAGCTCTGACAGCACGGGAAATGATACTGCTGTATCTGTTTTGATAAGGAACCCGATAGTAGAAACAGCAAGATGGACCGTACCGATCGGTATACAGAATATTTCCAGTGAGCTGCCAACGGAATATAAGCTGCATCAGAATTTCCCGAATCCTTTCAACCCGGTTACAAATATCAATTTTGATATTATAAAACAGGGTGTTGTAAAGATAACAGTGTATGATCTGCTTGGAAGAGAAGTTGAAACAATTGTTAACCAGGATATGTCACCCGGCAGATACAGGCTTGATTTCAACGCAACCAATTACGCAAGCGGTATGTACCTGTACAGAATTGAAACCGGTGACTTCAGTGATGTAAAGAAGATGCTGATAGTGAAGTAAAAAGAAGGCAAAAGGCAAAAATTAAACTAAAGCCTGCTTAAATTAAGCAGGCTTTTTGTTTTTCATTTTATTTTAATTTTATGACAAATATCTTTGTGGTAATCATAAACTATTAATTATTATATAATAAGAGGAAATATAAATGATCACAGATACAAGAGCATGGATTGAATCAATAGGCAAAACTATTGACGCAAAGGATGCAAAAGGATTTTCAGAGTTCTGCACGGAAGACGGTGAATTCAGGTTTGGTAATGCAGAGCCGGTATTCGGCAGGAAAAACATTGAAGATTATGTTGCTGCGTTCTTTGGAATGATTGGCGGCAGTAAACATGAAATCCCGAACTGCTGGAATACAGGCGATCACATTATCTGGGAAGGCAAAGTTACCTACACAAGGCTTGATGGTAAAGTAGTGCCGGTAAACTTCACAAATATATTTTATATGGAAGGCGACTTGATTAAAAGATATTTAATATTTATCGATAATACTCCCCTGTTTGCATAGGGTTTTTTATCCAGAGTTGGTATTTATTGACCTTCGACTCCGCTTAGGGCGACCAATAAAAAGTTATAAACAAAAAATAGAAAATATATAAAATTAAATCCGGCAGGTTTTGAAACCTGCCGGATTTTTGCTGTTAATAATGGCTCTATTTATGAGATCCTTCGCGAATTACAGCTTCGCTGAAATTCGGTCAGGATAATTGTGTTATTTCCTTGGAGGAGGGGTATGAAGAGCAACTTTGTTGCCTTCAGTATCCATGAAAATAGCGAAGTCGCCAATTTCAGGAGTAATAGGTGTTCTGGGAACAACAACATTTCCGCCGGCTTTGCCGATTCTTTCGATAACTTCATCAATGATGCCATCAGCATTAAGATAGATCATAGCGCCTTTATCGCTTGGTGTGTAGCCTTCACCGTGAACAATAGCGCCGCTTACGCCCTGTCCATCGGATGGAAGAAAGCCCATACGGTAGGGTCCCATCATCTGGTCTTCGATCTTAGCTTCGAATATCGCTTCGTAAAATTTCTTTGCCCTGTCAAAATCAACAACAGGCAGCTCAAACCAGTTTATTGTGTTTCTCATGGTGTAAAACCTTTCTGAATTAAGTTAATAATTATGATAACAAACATACTCAAACAGCCCGAGACTCACTTCTTAATTCTTGCTAATTTATGTTCAAAGCTGTTATAATCTTTCCGCATCACCTCAGGTGATATACCGTATTTTTGCTTAAACAGCCAGCTGAAGGAGCTTAAGCTCTGGAAACCGACGGCAAAACAAATTTCTGTAATTGAAAGCTGTGATTTCATTATCATACTGGAAGCGCGTGCGAGCCGCTTATATGTAATATACTGGTAAGGAGTTTCATTGAAGACTTTTTTAAATAAACGCAGAAAGTGAAAATTGCTCATGCATGCTGCTTTTGCGGCATCTTCAATTTTTATCTCATTCATGTAATTTTCATCAATGTAATCTTTGGCATTATTGATGCGTTTATACAGCTCAATTTTTGTGGAGCGTTTAGCGGCAGGAATGCTTTTAATTTCCTCACCCACCTGTTTATGTATTTCAAGCAGTACCTTCAGCATCAAATAAAGCTCTTCATCAAGCCACTGCTGGTCATCAAATCCTTTTTTTGCCGCCAGGCAGAATTTATAAATAAACGGCATCAGCCTTCCGTCAAACGGATAGATCATTTCCATAAAAGTAACAGGCTGTTCTGAAATAACAGTATTGTTATGTTCATTGTTAAGTATGTTTTCATCGCTTGCAGCAAGGCTGCGAAGAACTTCTTCGGCAAATGCCGGGCGAAAAAAAACGCCAAGTGTTTCGCTCTCAGTTTCTGATTGAATGCGCGCTGAATATTTCTGTCCCGCATTGAATATCAGGTAACTATTTGGCTGAACTCTGTAACTGCGCTGTTTGGTTGCAAAGTATTCTTCACCGCGGATAGTATATTTAAGCGTCAAAGGTCCCGTATGCAGCGGGTAATAAGCGGAATTGGTCTTATTGTAAATTAACATATTGGGCCATTTATGCTCAGGGCATGGCGAATTTATATCAAATCCGGGTTTGGTATAATCTGGGTATCCTAGAAGTATCATAATATTATTGATGAAGGCAGGCAATTTTATCATTAAATCCGCAATTATACAATGTAAAATAAATATACATGTTTTTAGGTTAACTGCCTGAAGATCAAGTATACCTATTTATTACTTGACATATCTTTAATGTTATATTATCTTTGGAAACTAATAGAACGATAATCGTTTCCATTGTATTAATAAAAACATGAAATGATAACCGAAGAATTTAATATTACCAATTTAAACATCCTGCCGGAAGATAAGCTTAAAATTATTAATTACGCCCAGGATAGATTCTTTAAAGAAGGATTTTATAAGATCACTATGGATGAAATATCCAAAGAGCTTGGAATGAGCAAAAGCACTTTATATAAATACTTTCCTTCCAAAATAGAGCTGCTTGATGAGGCGATACAATTACTGATTAAGGGAGTTAATTCAAGGATCTCTGCAGCAATCGTAAAAGATGTTAACGCTGTAGATAAATTCGTGATGATAATTCGCGTACTAACCGCTACTATTACCAAGTTCAGCGATAAATTCATGAGCGACCTTCAGCATCATGCTCCGCAGATATGGGTAAAAGTTGATGAGACAAGGAAAAAACTCTTATACCAAAATATTTCAAAAATAATAATACTGGGCCAAAAAGAAGAGCTGATAAAAAAGTATCCGCCTGAGCTGATAATTACTTTAATAACCGGCGGAATAAGAGGTGTAGTAAATCCGCAATTTTTAATCGCTACCCGCTTCAGCTACAATGATGCAGTTCATTACGCTTTTAAAATACTTTTATACGGAATACTGACAGAAAAAGGACAGGTAATTTTTAAAAAAATAAAATTATGAAAAGGAAATTAATTTTAATTCCCGCAGCTGCCGCTGTTTTGCTGCTGATTGTATTTATCAGCTCATGCGGCAACGGCAAAGATACCAATTCAATAAACTCTTCGGGCACAATTGAATCGGTTAATGTTACGATCAGCAGCAAAACATCAGGTACTATAAATAAGATAAATTTTAAAGAAGGTGACAGGGTAAAAAAGGGCGACCTGCTTGTTGAAATAAGCCATGACCTTCTAGATATTCAATTGCGCCAGTCAGAAGCCGGTGTTGAGCTTGCCAATGCGCAGCTTAAGCTGCTAAGGAGCGGAGCTAGGCGGGAAGATATAAAACAATCAGAAGAGCTTGTGAAGCAGGCAAAGATAAATATGGAGCTTGCCAGGCAGGATAAACAGAGAGCTGAAGAGCTTTTCAGGCAGGATGCTACTACCAAAAAACTTTATGATGACGCAATTGGGAGATATGACCTTACTGTAACACAATATAATTCTGCAAAAGAGAATCTGGCTAAAGTTAAAACAATAATCAGACCCGAAGAAATTGAACAGGCTCAGGCAAACCTGAAAAAAGCAGTATCAATGGTTGACCTGCTGAAGCAGAATATTGAAGATTGTAAGGTTTACGCGCCCAGCGACGGATTTGTATCGAAGAAATTCATAGAAGAAGGTGAAAACGCCGTTATGGGCGGCTCCTTATTAAGGCTCAGCAACCTGGAAACAGTGAACCTGGTGATATACATTCCCGAAACAGAGCTTGCAAAAGTTAAGCTTGGGCAGGAAGCGGAAATTAAAATTGACGCATTTAAAGATAAGGAATATAAAGGTAAGATAATTTTCATATCACCTGAAGCGGAATTTACACCAAAAAACATACAGACACCGGAAGAACGAACGAAGCTGGTTTTTGCTGTAAAGATAGAAATACCGAATCCGCAGTTTGAGCTTAAACCGGGACTGCCGGCAGATGCGAAGATCAATTTTCAATGAACAATCAGCTATGTACATTGGATATAATAAATGAAATATTATTTAAAAAAATTATTAAGCTATCGAACAGGCGATTGAAATAAAGGGATTAAGCAAAGCTTTCGAAAATATCAAAGCAGTTGATGATATATCGTTTACTATTGGCAGAAAAGAAGTTTTCGGATTAGTGGGTCCAGATGGCGCCGGCAAAACAACCCTTATAAGAATGCTTTGCGGCTTGATAAAGCCTGATAGCGGAACGGCAGAATTACTTGGCTACGACCTGTTAAAACAAACCGGAAAAATTAAAGATGAAATCGGCTACCTTTCGCAGAAGTTCAGTCTTTATGCTGATCTTACAATTGATGAGAATATAGAATTCTTTGCAGAGCTTCACGGGGTTAAGAATTATAAAGCAAGACGCAATGAGCTGCTTGAATTCACCCGGCTTGAACAGTTCAGGTCAAGGCTGGCCGGAAGGCTCTCAGGCGGTATGAAACAAAAGCTTGCGCTTGCCTGCACACTTATACACAAACCCAAAATTATTTTTTTAGATGAGCCGACAACAGGCGTTGACCCGGTTTCAAGGCGTGACTTCTGGAAAATACTTAGTGAGCTTCATAATGAAGGGGTTACAATAGTAATTTCAACTCCATACATGGATGAAGCTGAACGTTTTAACAAAATTGCTATGGTGAATAACGGAAGGCTTTTAATGAATGACTCCCCTGCCGCTATAAAAGGCTCGATGGGAAAAATAATTGCGGAAATAGTAACGGATAATTTAAGAGAAACATATAATATCCTTTTAAGCAGGCACAGTGATGAAGCGCAGCTATTTGGTGACAGGATAGATATTGCTTTGAACAATGAAGAAGAATTCAGCAAAATAGAATTTATATTATCAGAAAATAATATTAAACTGATCAACAGCAGAATTAAACCGGTTTCACTTGAAAATGTTTTTATTCATGTTTTAAATAACCCCTACCCGGCATACCCAATTGAAGCGGGAGCAGAAAATTGAATTCAATAAAAGTAAATAATTTAATAAAGAAGTACGGAAAGTTCACATCAGTTGATAATATTTCATTTGAAGTGAAGGAGGGAGAGGTTTTTGGTTTTTTAGGCGCTAACGGCGCGGGGAAATCGACAACTATCAAAATGCTGTGCGCCATACTTGAACCGACAAGCGGCGATGCATTGGTAGCGGGATACAGCATTAATAAGGAACCTGACCTTGTAAAACGAAATATTGGTTATATGTCCCAGAAGTTTTCATTATACAGTGATCTTACAGTTGAAGAGAACATTAATTTCTTTTCAAGCATTTACGGTCTTGAAGGCAACAAGCTTGCCGAAAGGAAACAATGGGTGTTAAAAACCGCGGAACTTGAAGACAGGAAAGATTCAATTACCGGGACACTTTCCACCGGGTTTAAACAAAGGCTTGCGCTGGGCTGCGCAGTTATTCATGAGCCTAAGATAGTTTTTTTAGATGAGCCGACAGGCGGCGTTGACCCGGTTTCAAGGAAAAATTTCTGGGACCTGATAAATGATCTTTCAAACAAAGGTATAACTGTATTTGTAACTACCCATTACCTGGATGAAGCGGAATTCTGCAACCGGATAATGATGATAGACGCTGGTAAAATAATCGCAGGTGGCTCACCGGGTGAGCTTAAGGCAAAATATCTTACAAACACGATATTTGAAGCCGAGTGCTCTCAGCCGGACAGGGCAATAAATATTCTGGATACCTTACCCTGGATAAAAAGCACAGCCTTTTTCGGGGAGTATATACACATTACACTCAAGAAAGATGAATTGAATAATTCTGAAGCCAGGGAAAAGGAAATAAAGGATATTCTAACCCTATCAGGCATTGAAGTAAAAAGAATTGAAAGAATATCACCTTCTCTGGAAGATGTATTTGTTAATCTGCTGGAGAAGGAAGGTTAAAATGGAATATGGGCGAGGAACTTTAGCGACGTAGCAATCCCGTAAATTTAATGAGATTGCTTCGTTGCGCTCGCAAAATTTACAGTCAACATAGTTACTGAATTGATCATTGTTCATTACTAATTGATAATTGAAATGTTAAACAGAATATACGCACTGGTAAAAAAGGAATTCAGGCAGATAAAGCGTGACGGAAGAACGCTCTCGCTGATCTTTATATTCCCCGTATTTCTGCTTATGCTGTTTGGCTATGCCTTATCTCTTGATGTTAAAAATGTAAAAATTGCAGTTAAGAACAATGATAATTCAGAAGAAACCCGCGATTTTATTGCAATGCTTGAAAGCTCGAGTTACTTCAATGTAGTTGGATATATCCGTTCAGAACATGAAATAAACAGCTGGCTTGATGAAAAAAAGGCTCAGTGTGTTGTTGTATTCCCTGCTAATTTCACAGAAGATATGCGTTCAGGCAGGAATGTGCAGATACAGTTTTTAGTGGATGGGGTTGACGGCAATACTGCAACTGTTATAATGAATTACGTAACATCAGCAACACGGTTTTACAATAACAGGCTTACCCAGGAGTATCTTCAGCGTACCGGGATAAAAACTTTTACGCCAATTGACCCGCAGCCATTATTCTGGTATAACCCAGATCTTAACACGACTAAATTCCTTATACCCGGGCTGTTTTGTATGATACTCATTACAACCGGTGTGATCTTAACGACTCTTTCTATTGTTCGTGAAAAAGAGCTTGGTTCAATGGAGCAACTAAGGGTATCACCCATGAGCTCCATAGAACTGATACTAGGAAAAACCATACCCTATACAGTTGTAGCATTATTTGTTGCTTTCCTTACATTATTCATAAGCAATTTAGCCTTCGGACTCGAAATAAAAGGAAACTACCTGATTTTATTTTTCACAACAATTATTTTTCTGATCGCAACACTTAGCCTTGGAATTTTTATATCTTCAATAGCAGATTCCCAACAGGTAGCATTCCAGATAGCATCGGTAGCAACAATGCTGCCAACATTTATTTTATCGGGATTTATTTTCCCTATAGAAAGCATGCCATGGCCTGTCCAGGTATTAACAAATGTTACACCGGCGAAGTTTTATATTATTATTCTGCGTGCTATTATTTTAAAGGGTGTTGGCATTGAAGCTTTCTGGAAGCAGATATTGAGTCTGCTTGCCTTCGCGGTATTTTTCACGGGAATTGCAGCACTGAAGATGAGGAAAGCGAACGGGTGAACAATTGGCAATGAACAATGAGTAATGTGCAATGAAAAAATATGCAATTAATCGGCAAATAATTGAAATCCTGTAGACAAGAATACAGCATCAAATCTACCAAATGGATAGCGAATGCTGGAGACCCACGCAATAATTTTATTGAACGGATATAGGTGCCTGAATGAGAGAAAAAATGACGCGCCTCCTCCTGTTTTATTCCAGGCAGCAAAAACTGCACCATGAAGATAAAACTTGTTCTTTTTAATATTGAATATTTTATAGTTTAAACCTGCTGAAACATAGGCTGCAGAATTTTTATCTTTAATTTGCCCAAAAATTCCGCCTTCAAATTTCAGGAAAATATTTCGCTTTGATAAATTGATATCAAAGAAGCCAAGCAAAGCAGGGTTAACCAGTTTATCATTACTATTAAAATTGAAAATTGCGCCTGCTTCGGAGCCAAGTCGGAAGGGAATACTGGATAAGTTTTTGTAATTGTTGTTTTCCTGTTCCTGTGATAAAAGGGAAAAATCCAGAAAAATAAAAAAGAATAAAACAATTAAACAATTGAATAATCGCATATTATTAAGAGCTATTTACTACAAATATAATAAATATACTTCGTTTTCAAATGATATTTATCTTATAGTTTAAATAATGAACCTCATCTTAAATTTCATAAAAAAGGAATTCCTGCAGTTCAAACGTGATAAGCGAATGTTCGCAGTGATACTTATTGCTCCTGTTGTTCAGCTGATATTTTTAGGATATGCGGCTACTCTTGATGTTAAAGATGTTAAAACTGTTGTCTGGGACCAGGACAGAAGTGAAACAAGCAGGGAATTCCTTGAAAAGTATGAGAAGTCAGGTTACTTCACTTTACAGTATAATGTCACAAGCTATAATGAAATTTCAAACCTGATAGATAACGGTGAAGTTGTTATGGCTATGATAATTCCCCCTGATTTTGAAAAGGATGTTTTAAGCGGAAGGACAACTAAGCTTCAGACAATTTTTGACGGCTCTGACGGCAACAAGGCATTGATAGCTGCCGGGTATTCACAGGGTATTACAATAAGCTTCGGCTCGAATATAATTAATGAATTAATTGAACGCTCCGGCAGGAAGAACCTGCCTGCGATGAAGATTCCCGTTATTGAAGCTGAAACTCGGGCTTGGTATAACCCGGATCTCATAACCAGAAATTATATGCTGCCGGGTATTGTTGGTTTGCTGATAATGGTCGTTACCATTAATTTAACATCGCTTGCTATAGTTAAAGAAAGAGAGATAGGCACATTTGAGCAGCTGATTGTTACGCCGCTTAAAGCATACCAGATAATTATCGGTAAGCTTGTCCCCTTTTCAATACTCGGTTTTGTTTCAATAACAATTGTAATGACTGTAATGCGTTTCTGGTTCGGTATAGAAGTTAAAGGCAGCGTGCCGCTGCTGTATTTTTCAGCGTTGTTATTTATGCTCTCAACTCTCGGCCTTGGGCTGTTCGTATCAACAATATCCAAGACACAGCAGCAGGCAACCATGACTTCCTTTTTCGGAGTTATGATGCCTATGATTTATTTAAGCGGGTTTTCATTCCCGATTGAAAACATGCCGGCCTGGGTCCAGTATATTACTTATCTTATACCACTGAGATATTTCATAACAATTGTCCGCGGTATTATATTAAAAGGTGTTGGTTTTGATGAGCTTTATGACCAGTTCCTGGCATTATTCATTTTCGGAATTGTTATTCTTGCACTAAGCTCCTTAAGGTTCAATAAAAAACTCGAATAGAATCACAATTTCAGATTACAAAAATCAACTATCAAATAATCGTGTTTTAAAACGCTAATAAACAGAAATATTGACACTCTGAGACATAGCTTGTCATTTGAGCTTTGAAATTTGGCATTTTTTCAAACAATTCCTTTATTATTTCTGAAAAATAACTGAAATTTAATTGTAAAATACTTGCATTTTTTAATAAATGCATATATATTTGAGTAAATTCCAATGAAAAAGCCACTAAAAATAACAAGTATAGCTTGTCTGCTGATTATATTAGTTGCCGGTGTAGTATATGCCGCAACTGAACTGCAGTATTTTACGGGTAAGAATGAATCAGATTCAATTCTTTTAGAATGGAAAACAGGCACAGAGGATAACCTGAACCGTTTTGAAATTGAAAGAAGTGCATCTGAGCCAAACAACTACATGAATATTGGCAGTATCACAGCAATTGGAAGTAATTCATATTATTATTTCAGAGATAATACTTCCGTACAGAATTCATCAGTTCCTGTTTATTATTACAGGCTGAAGATAGTAGATAATAACGGCAATTATGTATATTCGCAGACAATAACCGTTACTCATGTTATTTCCAGTGTACGTGATACCTGGGGCAGCATAAAAGCTATCTTCAGATAGCATACGGTTTTTAAACAGCACTATACACAATTACCATACTTCCCTTCCGGATTTAATTTTAGGTTATACAGTTCACTAAAATTTCAAATTTCAATTAATAATTAACCTAAAGGAGAGTCATGACTGACAATACATCAACAAGACCGGCAGTAGCTTCAATTACACAGGCAGAAATTGAAGACGGAAAAATGATGGCGATACTTGCTTACATTTTTTTTCTTGTTCCGCTACTTGCAGCAAGAGATAAAAAATTCGCGATGTATCATACAGAGCAGGCTATTGCTTTATGGATAGCATTCATTCTTATATATATTGTAATTACTGTTTTAACGATAGTGGTAAACCAGATAAGCAGCACATTAGGCTGTGTGATATCTATACTTGGAATATTACCCTGGCTGGCATATTTAGTTCTATGGATAATGGGATTAATGAATGCAATTGGCGGAAAGATCAAAGAGCTTCCGTTAATTGGTGCCTGGGGCGCAAAACTTAACTTGGTAAAATAAATCATCATTTTTTATATAAATAAAGAAATAATTAATTCACAGGCTTAAAAAACGAGGAGAATATTTTAATGGCAGAATCAACAAGACAGGTTAACTTTACACAGGAAGATGTAAACAACGGAAAAACGATGGCAATAATTGCCTATCTTATTTTCTTCATTCCGTTACTTATGGACGATATGAAGAGAAATAACTTTGTAATGTATCATACAGAGCAGTCAATTGTGCTGCTTATAGTTAATATATTAGCCGGTATAATAGGCACTATTACCTGCGGTATCGGTTTCATTTTATATATTCCATGGATAGTTTTCCTGATCATGGGTATGATGAATGCCTCAAAAGGTGAATGCAAACCGCTTCCGATGATAGGTCAGTTCGGCGAAAAATTCAACCTCGTCAAATAATTTAAGGTTTTAAATATATTATTTTTCAGAGCGCATTCATAATAGGATGCGCTTTTTTTTTACACTAATCGGTCTTAAACGGCAGATCTAATATGATTAACGCGTTAAAAGTGGTGTGGATTTTTTACAGCTTGCTTATAACTGTGATGCTAGTAATTTTTACCGCAACAAATGATGAATTGCTGATCAACAAAACTCCTTTATGCCAAAGCATTTCTGAAAATAACACTGAATGTATAGCCTGCGGGATGACGCGCGGTATAAACGCAGCAGCAAAAGGCAGGCTATATGATTCAATGCAGTACAATAACTTCTCGATTTACATTTATGCTGTTTTCCTTTTAAACACGGTATTATTTTCTATATACGTTTTCAAAAAATTAAATATAAATTTTAATATTTTTCCAAAATTAAACGAAACAAAATATGACTAAAGCAGGTTTAATTATAGGAATTATTGTAATAATAGCAATGGTTATTGGCTTTATTCCATGCCTGGGATGGACATTCTGGGTAACTTTGCCGGTTGCTATAGTTGGATTGATCTTAAGCCTGATAGGGCTTCTGCAGGATGATGTTTATGCAAGGCAGAACAGGCACCTTGCGGGAATAGGGCTTGCTCTTAACCTGATAACACTTGTATTCGGATTTTTCAGGTGGGCAGCAGGAGGTTTTATATTATAAGTAATTTAAACATTCTAAATGAACAATAACGATCAGTTAAATTTATTACGCATTTTCTTTTTAATTTCAGGTATTCTGAATATTGGTTATGCACTGGGGTGGTCAGGCTATACTTTGATAGGCGGACTTGTTTCCTGCGGTCTTGGCTGTATTTTAGGTGCTATACCGGTTTTCAACATAATAGCCTGCATTATGGATTTTATTTCATATACACGCCTAAGCAGAATGGACAGAAGCGGGACTTACAGCACTCTTCAGTTCACTTCAGTATTTGATATAATAACTATACTGACAGGAAATATATTCAGCATGATCGCAGGTATAATCGGGCTGATATTCATCAATAATGAAGAAATAAAAGAGTTTATGAAAAATAAAGGGATCTATTAAGAAAGAATAAATTTGAACAATAAACAATTAGGCTCAATAAAAGTTCTGTTTTTAGTTTCAGGAATACTTAACCTTTTAACAGCAGTTTCATGGATGTTATTAACCGTTCTTGGGACTATAACCACAATAATTTTGGGATGCGGAGGATTTTTAGTAACAATTATTGTAACTGCAGCCTGCATTTTTGATTTTATCAATTATAACCGGTTAAGTAAGATAAACAGAACTGGAGCTTTCAGATCAATTAAAATAGCCGCATGGCTTGATATAGGTGTAATATTCTCATTAAATATTACTAGCGTAGTATTTGGAATAATTATACTGAACAAATTAAGTAATCCGGAAACAATACAGGAATTAAAAGAAAAAGGGATATATTAGTTGAAAAAATTTTTTAAGCAACAATAAATAACCCCGAAGCTTTTTTAACTTCGGGGTTATTTTGTTGTTTGGGGATATTAATAATTTATCAAATCTTCAGTAATTTTACCCCCTCCTGCTCCCCCTTTTAGGGGGAGAGTCATACTGCCGGGGAATTGGCACACTTACAGTTTTTTTTATTTTTTATTCGAATCATTTTTGATACAGTTTGCTATTTGTTATCCACACCATCCATATCTATTACACCATCAGCGGCGAGCGGTTTAGGCTTTTCGTCGCGGTTCTGGATATAACTTTCTTCCTTATATCTTGAAGCTATTAACATAAAAATTATTGCGGTAATGAACATTAAGCCGGCAAAGAACCAGAAATAGACAGGTGTTCCTATAGTAATGATATCCTGAAGGTGGGATGTTACCTGTGCAGTGATAAAGTTACCAAGAGCAACAGATAGCAGCCACAGTCCCATGATAAATGATTTCATACTATTTGGAGCCTGGGTGTATGAAAATTCAAGCCCGGTAATTGAAACCATCACTTCTGCTGCCGTTAGAATGAGGTAAGCGAAGAACTGCCATAAAATACTTGGTGTTGCACCGCCGATTATCTGCATCTGGGCAACAGCAAGCAGCGCGAATGAAAATCCGGCAATGAACATACCTATGATTATTTTCTTTAATGCTGTAAGCTTGAAAAACTTATTGAGGAACGGATACAAAACTGATGTGAACAGCGGAATGAATATCATAATTAGCAAAGGATTAATAGCCTGTATCTGCGAAGCAAGAAGCTCAAACCTAACAAAACCCAGGTTCACGAATTTATCCATCTGTTCAGCCTGCAGAACCCAGCTGGAACCGGTCTGATCGAACAAAGACCAGAATACCGCTATAAACACATACATTATTGAAAGGTTAATTATAGCTTTTTTACCCTGTTTTGAAAGCAGGTCGCCTTTGTACTGCTTCCACCCTACCGGCGGGACCGCAACAAACACTTTTCTTCCCATAAAGAATACTATGGTAGCAACAAGCATCAGGAAACCCGGTACACCGAAAGCAAGATGCGGGCCGTATTTATCGAGAAGCACAGGCGTAAGCAGGGAAGATGCTGCTGCACCGAGATTTACTGAAAAATAAAAATATCCGAATATTTTTTCTATGAGATGTTTGTTTGCTTTTGTGAACTGGTCACCCACATGCGCTGAAACGCAGGGTTTGATACCGCCTGAGCCCATTGCTATCAGCGTTAACCCAATCGAAAGACCGAGCCTTGTATCATCAACTGCGAGGGCAACATGTCCGAGTACGTATACAATTGAAAGGGTCATAATGGTCTTATACTTTCCCCATAATACATCAGAAAGAATTGCACCCAGGATCGGGAAGAAATAATTTGCCATAGAAAAATAGTGGTACCACGTAGTAGCGTCGGCATCGGTCATAGGGTCAACAGCCCCGGAGCGGTTCATGATATACTGGGTCATAAAAACAACCAGTATGGTTTTCATTCCATAATAGCTGAATCGCTCGGCAAGCTCATTACCTATAATATAGGGAATGCCTTTAGGCATTTTGTTTGAAACTGCAGTATCAGTGTTCATATATTATCTTTTCTTGTTAAGTAATATCCTGCAATTAAGCAATTGTAAACTATAGTTTCAATGATAATTATAAGAAAACAGGCAAAATCCATTGATTTATGATTATAAATATATTATAAATATGTTGATATTTTAATTATAAAATTATATATTTGAACTAATATTTAGGTCATATATATTAAATAATAGGTCAACTAAAAATGACAGGAAATCTGATCACTCCGAAAACAAAAGAATTAATACTGATTTATCTTACAGGAAGAAACGAAGGATATGCAAGGGAGATAGCAAAATATTACAATATGAGTTTAAGTCCGGTACAAAACCAGCTGGAGCTTCTTGAAAGCTCAGGAATAATTTATGGCAAGAGTGCAGGTAAAACTATTATATACAGATTCAACCAACGATATCCGTATTACAAAGAATTAATAAAATTCCTTGAAAAAGTTCTTTTATTTCTTCCGGAAAATGAAAAAGAGAAGCTATTGATGACCAGAAAAAGACCGAGAAGAAAAGGAAAGCCAATTTGAAAAAGATCGCAAATATGAATATTGCAGAACTGGCAGCCTATGTTTGTACTCATCTGAACAATTCAGGCATTAAATGCATTTTAACAGGGGGAGCCTGTGTTTCTGTTTATACAGATAATAAATTTGAATCATTTGATCTGGATTTTATTGATTGTACTTATTCTTCAAGAAAGAAAATTTCAGAGATACTGGAAAAGATCGGCTTTATTCAAAATAACAGGTATTTTATAAACAAAGAAACAAAATATTATATAGAATTTCCAGCAGGACCGCTTTCTATCGGTTCTGAGCCGGTAATTGAAAATAATGAGTTAGAACTGCCAACAGGTAAATTATATTTATTAACGCCAACAGATTCAATAAAAGACCGTTTAGCAGCATATTATTTTTGGGAAGATAAACAAGCGCTGGAGCAGGCAGTTATACTTTCTAAATCACACAATATTAATCTAAAAGAAGTTGAAAGATGGTCAAAAGCAGAAGGTCAAACAGAAAAATTTAAAATTATAAAAAAATTGTTCCGGTAATATCATAATTTAACAGTTGTTGCAGTATGTTTAACCAATTAGTTTTCAATAAAACCCTAATTTTATTTTTCGTATATTTGTAACTTATCAATAATAATTACGGATTTTCTGAACAGGGATACCCGCATTCAAGGGTTTATTATAAACATTGGCTAAGTTCATACATTTACATAACCATTCGCATTACTCATTATTAGATGCAATTTGCACTATTGAAGGGCTTGTGGGTGCAGCAAAGGAGCACAACATGCCTGCGCTTGCGCTTACAGATCACGGGGTTATGTACGGGGCTATGGAGTTCTACAACAAAGCCAAAAAAGCAGGTATAAAGCCTATAATTGGCTGTGAAGTATATATAGTAACAAAGGGTTCAAGGTTCCAAAAAGGAAAAGCCGAAGATAATGCCGATACAATGCTTGGCAAGGATAAATCAGGCAAAACTATCGGAAAGCTTTCAAACCGTAAATCCAATTATGACCATTTAGTACTTTTAGCAAAGGATTTTAAAGGTTACCGGAACCTTGTAAAGCTTTGTTCAATAGGCCACACCGAAGGATTTTATTATAAGCCAAGGATAGATTCAGATATTTTACGGCAATACAGCGAAGGTTTGGTATGCCTTTCAGCCTGCGCAGGCGGAGTAGTATCATCGCACATTGCGCGGGGTGACCTTGATGAAGCTAAAGAAGCTGCAATAATATATAAGGATATTTTTGGAAGCGAGGATTTTTACCTCGAGATGCAGAATCACGGGATGGAAATTGAAGCGAAGATCCGCAAACATGTGCCGGCACTTGCCAAAGAGCTCGGCTTAAAAACTATAGCAACAAACGATATTCATTACATCAAATACGAACATCATATACCGCATAATTTATACCTTTATATAAGTACGGATCTTTCCAAAGATAAAGAAGGCAAAAATCTTGAAACTGATCTAAGATACGAAACCGACCAGGTTTATTTTAAGTCAGCCGAAGAGATGTGCAAAATATTCAAGGATTTTCCCGAAGCGATACAATCAACTCTTGAAGTTGCAGATAAATGCAATCTTGAACTGCCACGCGGAGTGTACCATATGCCTGACTTCCCTATTCCGAAGGAATCAGGAGCAAAAACACTAGATGAATACTTCAGGCAGCTATCACATGAAGGATTAAAGCAAAAAGTAAAAAATGTAACTCAAACAGAAATTGAAAGGCTTGATCTTGAGCTTGATGTAATAACATCAATGAAATTTTCAGGTTACTTCCTGATAGTAGCTGATTTTGTAAACCATGCAAAACGAAGCGGTATTTATGTGGGACCAGGCAGAGGTTCTGCAGCAGGTTCACTGGTTTGTTATGCGCTTGGTATTACAAATGTAAACCCGCTTGAATACAACCTTCTGTTTGAAAGGTTTCTGAATCCTGAGCGTGTTTCAATGCCTGATATTGACATTGATTTCCAGGATGATAAGCGTGATGAGGTGATTGAGTACTCCAGGCAGAAATACGGCGCGAATTCAGTTTCACAGATAGTAACATTCAACAAGCTTAAAACAAAAGCTGTGCTTAAGGATGTTGGCAGAGTGCTTAACTATCCGTTTGATACTATTAACGAAGTAACAAAACATGTGCCTTCGGTATTTGGTAAGATAAAATCTCTTACTGATTGTTATAATGAAATACCCGATTTTAAGCAGTATTTTGACCAGGCAAAGGAACGTAAAAAGCTTCTTGATTACTCTGTAGTTCTCGAAAATCTGAATAAGAACGTTAGCATGCATGCATCTGGTGTTGTGATCGCGCCATCGGATATTTCAGATTATGTCCCAATTGCAAAAGCACCGCAGTCAGAAAACCAGTATATGACCCAGTATGATATGAAAATGCTGGAAGATGCGGGCCTGATCAAGATGGACTTCCTGGGTCTTAAGGAGTTAAAAATTCTTCAGCAGGCAGTTGATCTAATCGAAGAGCGGCATAAGATAAAGATAGATCTCGATACGCTCCCGTTAGATGATGCAAAGACATACGAATTATTTGCCAACGGGCATACAATTGGTATATTCCAGTTTTCCAAGCCTAAGATGAGAGAATACTTAGCGAAGCTGAAACCGAAAAATATAAATGACCTTGCGGCTATGAACGCGCTGTACAGACCGGGTCCGATGGACCTTATCCCTGAATTCATAGACCGAAAACACGGCAGAAAGGATGTTACTTATCTCCACGCAGATATGGAGCAGGTGCTTAAGGAAACTTACGGGGTAATAGTTTACCAGGAGCAGGTTATGCAGCTAGTGAGGGTGATTGCCGGTTACTCGCTTGCAAAAGCGGATCTTGTAAGACGCGCTATGGGCAAAAAAGATGAGAAACTGATGAAGGAGCAGGAAGAGGAATTCATTAAAGGCGCGGCTGAAAAAGGATACAATAAAAAAGTAGCCAAGGAAATTTTTAAGTTAATTCTTAAATTCGCTGATTACGGCTTTAATAAATCGCACAGTGTGGCATATTCAGTGCTGGCATATTATACAGCATATTTAAAAACACACTACCCTCTTGAGTTCATGACAGCGCAGCTTAACTGCCGTTATGAAGATATGGATGAAATGGTTCTGCTTATTAATGAATGCAAGAGGATGAAAATATCTTTAAGCCTGCCTGATATTAATGCATGTTATAAAGCATTTACTATAAATCCGGATATTGAAAACCAGATATTGTTCGGTTTAACCGCCATTAAAAATGTTGGTAAAACCGCTGTTGATAATATAATTAAAGAACGCATAGAACACGGTAAATTCGAAAGCTTTGTAGATTTTGCATCAAGGGTCGACCCCCGTGTAGTGAACAAAAAAACCCTGGAATCACTTATTTATGCCGGGGCTTTTGACTGCTTTGATAAAGTGCGCAAGAAGTTCTATGATAATTACGAAGCTGCAATGCACCGGTACAGCGTTAAGAAAACTGAAGCTAAGGGCCAATCAAACCTGTTTGATACTGGCAAAAAAGCAGCAGGTATTAAGGATGTAATATTCAGTAAGCTCAGCGCAGATTACAGGGACTGGTCTGACCGTGAAAAGCTTTCGCTTGAAAAATCAGTGCTTGGCTTATATGTAAGCGCCCACCCGTTAAGTGATTATGAAAACGAGATTAGCAGGATGAATCCGTTCAAATTCAGCGACGTGGCAGATGTTGACAGCGAAGAAATAGATTTCAAACAGCTTCAGCGTGTCAGGATGTGCGGCATTATCACTGATATGAAGGTAAAGATGAGCAAAAAGGGCAACCGCTTCGCGGTGTTTACACTTGAAGATTTTACCGGCCAGGGCGAGTGTGTGGTATTCCCGAAAACTTATGAGCAATACAGGGAAATTCTGATTGATGATTCAATAGTAACCCTTATCGGCAAGGCTGAGGAGAACGGAAATACGATAAAGCTGATAGTTGATGAAATTAAGCCGCTTACAAAATCAGCGGAAGGCTCAAAACAGCCTGATAAAATCCTGATAAAGATTGATTCCAACAGCTTTGATGCTGCCAAGCTTTTCCAGCTGAAAACAATTTTCGGAACAGCTGAGGAAGGGTCAATTGTTGAAATTCACCTCAAAAACGGGCATAAAGAGAGTCAAATGGAACTCGAAAATGTAAAAATACATTATGATAAATACACTGAAAAAGTTTTAACAGAGATTTTCGGTAAAGATAATATTATATTGCAGTAACAGAAAATTTTATATACAAATTCATATCGCAAAGGAGAGAAAATGCATCCAATTGAATTCACAGACGCTAATTTTGACCAGGAAGTTATAAAATCAGATGTACCGGTATTGGTAGATTTCTGGGCTGTATGGTGCGGACCCTGCAAAATGATAGCGCCTTTTGTAGAAGAGCTTGCTGGCGAATACCAGGGCAAAGCAAAAGTTGGCAAAGTAGATGTTGATAACAACCCGAACATTTCAACAACATACGGAATAAGAAGTATCCCGACAATTTTAATTTTCAGGGACGGAAAAATTGTTGACCAGATAATAGGCGCTGTACCCAAACAGGCACTTGCACAGAAATTAGATGCGCAGCTTCAGCCTGCATAACATAGATATTTAAAGGATTTTTATTAAAAGACAGGTTTAAACCTGTCTTTTTTATTTATTCAATTTTTTTATATATTTTTAAGTAATTTTACGGCAAATGAACAGTGAAATTACAATTTTAAATATTTTGCTTCTGCTGTTGGCGTTGCTTATCATAACTGCAGGGATTGCGAAAACTAAATCCACGCCTGCTATCAGAAAATATTTTATTTATATTTTTTCAATTACGGCAGTTATTTCATTTATAATATTACAGTTCTTAGCTTATTCATATTTAATTAAATTTAATTTTTATTATGGCATAAATTCTGCGCTTCTAATCCTGGTTCTATCAGCAATAATCATCTCCCCATTTACATTCCGTTTAATAAATACCGCTAAACTTCTGTTTAATACTTCGGGAACACAAAAACCTGTTACAGCAGTACTTTCCGCAGAAAAGCCTGCTGCCGGAATAATTTCAGCAGCAGTAAAAGAAACCAAAACAATTGAAACCAAAGTAATTGCGCCAGAAATAATTAAACAAGAAGTAATTGAACCCCAAGTCATTGAACCCGAAGTAATTGAACCCGAAGTAATCGAACCCGAAGTAATTGAACCTGAGGTCATTGAGATTGTTGAGATATTACCGGATCCAATAAAAGCTGAAACTGTGAAACCAGTCGAAAGTGAAATTACAGACATTAATATTAATGAAAAATTGCCGCTACAAAAAAAGAATGACGAAGAGCATAAAGAGGTACCGGTTAAAAAGCAGGCTGTAAAACATAAATCCACAAAAAAACGAACACCTGTACAGAAGACAGTTCCTAAAAAAACAGGGAACACACAACAGAAAAAGAAATCAGGCAGGGAAAAATGATATATTTAAGCAGGTACATTTTTATTTTTTTCATGATATTGCTCTGTACTGCATTTAGCTGTAATTCAGGGAACAGCAGTTCTAAGGTAGTAAAAAACAGCGGAGAGAATTTTAATGTGTATTTCCCGGTTTCAGATGCCAATAAATGGGTCTATATCAATGAGGCTCCCCGTGAAGAAACTGTAATTTATACGGTACAGGTTAAAGATGTGAAGAAAGTCGAAGATGGTATCCGGTTCAAAGTCACTTCATTCCCCTTCCTTACACAATCAAACGAAGAGCGGACATTAAAGATATATAATAATGGGGAGGTTGAAATAAATGATTACATGGGGGCATCCGGTATAATTTTCCCGAAAGCAGATGATATGAAAAAAGGATATAAGTGGAGCTTTGGGATTTTTACTGGCTATGTGAACAGCGAAAGTGAATCAGCCGTGACAGAAGCAGGGACTTATGAAGATTGCGTATATATTTCAATTACAGATGGTTTTACATTTTCTTACGAAATGTGGTTCAAAAAAGATGCCGGTATAGTTAAATGGGGCGCGAACCGTACAAATCCCCCGCAATTAACACGTACATATTATGTGCTTAAGGAAATTGAACTGAAATAAGTATAACTTGAAAGAATTTTTATTTTACATATCCGGCGCTATTGCAATTTCATCTTCACTGATGATGGCATTTTCATATTCAGTAAAAAATTCAATGAAATACTTAGCTTATTTTACTACCGGTACAGCAGGCTTAATCCTCATTCTTAATTCACAGCTATATTCAGCCCTTCTGATACTGGTTTTACTGCTCCTTTTCAGCGCAGCTAATTTATTGAGCGATAAGCTAAGCAAATATACAGAGAACATTGAAGAACCTCAGACCCGCCTGAATTTGATATCAATAGTAATGTTAAGCGCCTTTACTGCAGTACTTGCAGGAGCAGGCGGCACTGCAAAGTGGAAAATTTTCGAAATTGATTACAGCGTAAATACATACGGACTTATTTTCACAAAATATATGCCTGCGCTGCTTGTTATTGCTCTGTTAACATCAGTAATTTTCAGTTCTGCTGTAAGCTTAAAAAGCGGCGAAGGGGCAAATGAATGATCTCTGAAGGAATAAATTTTTACATATTTATAAGCGCAATTGTTTTTGCTGCCGGTTTGTATGTTATATTAAGCTCTAAAAATTCAGTAAGGATATTAGCCGGAATATTACTTCTGTTCTCCGCCTCATTGATAAACATAGCGGTAATTTCGGGAGCCGGTTTTTTCAATCCCGAAGGACAAATTATATTATATTTAATTTCCGGCACATGTATTTTGAATATTTCAGCAGGTGTTATCTTATGTGTTACACACTATAAAAATTATTTATCAAATAATATAACTCCTTCAAAAATTATTGAATGACCTTTTTTTAAATACTACCTGGTTCACTGTTACATCAATAATTATATATTTGGTATTAATTATTTATTCATTATATCGTATATCGACTCGATTCAAGAATTTTGTATCAGGTATCACCGAAAAATTACTAAAACAGACAAATATTGAAAAAGTAAATAAACTTTTGCAGGATTATTTAATTAAACCTCTAAAAGGATTTTCCAGGAGCATAACAGGTTATTTAGGAAATACAGGAAGCTCAATTTCCGGTACTGAAGGAATATTTACTAAAAAGATAAAACCATTTATCACCGAGCCAGTAAATATTACAGCCCTTGTTTTAAGAAAACTATACAATGAAAGTATAGCGGCAGTAATTGGAGTTAGCGCAGGTATTATTGTGGTATTTTATATCATTTTAACTATTTTCTAAAATTATTATTATTGTAGTCTTTAACTGCCGCCATGGCGGAATTGGTAGACGCGCTAGACTCAAAATCTAGTAATGGCAACATTGTAACGGTTCGAGTCCGTTTGGCGGTACAACGTAACTTAAGGAAATTGAAATCTAAAAAAATAATTGAACCAGGAAACAGTTAATATTTTATTCAATTTTCTTCCTGAAATAACTATTTCCCTTACTGTAATTATATTAAACATACTTAGCTCCGCTAACATACCCAACGGTAAAATTATCACCGGCAAAATTTCATATTATTTATTTTCAGCATCAGTTCTTGCAACCGCATTCTTCAGCTGTATCCAGGCATATTTTGCCCCGCAATTTCTTTTCAGCGGAGCTTTTTCAGCAGATCATTTTTCATACGGCACACGGGTCATAATGACTCTCTCAATGTCTGCTGCAGTTTTGGTATTTTTCAGCACAAGAAGCAGTATCAATGAGCTAAGCCTCACTGGTGTTTCACTCACAGGGGCACTGCTAAGTGTAAGCGCTTCAAATGTTTTTATATTATTTATTACAATGCAGGTCATGGTTATACCGCTACTTCTAATATTAAGGTATAAAATAAAACCTGCAGTAAAATATTATATCTTCAATGCAATCTTTGCAGCATTAATGCTTTATGGTGCAACATTGCTGTACGGTACAGCTGGTACGGGAGATTATTCAAAAATAGCAAAATTCATTTCAGCAAATCCATATAATGCAATAGTTTTTCTCATAGGCTTCATTATGTATTTATCCGGCATACTTTATAATTCACTGCTTGTACCATTAAATTTAAATTTTGCTTTATTCAGTAATTTAATTAAAAAAGAACACCTGGTACAGTTTATTATCATAGCTGTATTGGCTTCGCTGTTTGCTGCTGCTAGATTTATATACACTGTTCTCCACGATAGCAGCACATTTTTAACGGGTAATGAAGGTCCGGTATTTTTACCGGGTATAAACTGGCAATTAATGCTTTCTTTAATAGCGGCTTTTTCAATCCTGGCCGGTAACTTTATTATACTGTGGCAGTATGACCTTAAAAAAATTGTTACATATATTACAATTTCTACCTCGGGATATTTACTCCTGGGATTAATTTCAGCAACACATGAAGGCTTCGGAGCATTTTTATTCAACGCAATACTTTTTGCAGTAAATACACTTGGCTTAACTATTTGCCTGAAGCTGTTAAAGGATAAATACAATATTATTCTGGTTAAAGATCTGAAAAGCCGGGGAAAGACCGATAAACTATTATTTTCAGTATTTATATTTTTCATGCTTTCTTCAGCCGGATTTCCGCTAACAGGCGGTTTTACCGGTAAACTAATGTTATATTTTTCACTCTCCAATACACCCTATTTATGGCTTACCTTAGTAGGAATACTTTCAAGTGCGGTATTTTTATTTGTAATTTTCAGGTTTATTATGATTATTTTCCGCGGTGAAATACCTGAAAATAAACAAAATACTGAAACGATATCACTGGGTATATTGTTAATTCTATTATTTACTGCCATATTACAGGGAATTTACTTTTCCCCTATATTGAATTGGGCAAATTATTGTTCAAATTTATTAGGGAATTAATAATATAGTAACGTATAAGTGGTATTGTTTACATACACCTTTTATACTATGTTTACTTGAAAATTAATTCATTTTTTAACATTTAAACTAAAAAATTAATGTGTGGTATTGTTGCATATTTAGGTAATAAACAGGCACTTCCGATAATTTTAAGCGGATTAAAGAAGCTTGAATACAGGGGGTATGATTCCGCCGGTGTTGCGTTGATGTTCGATAATGAAATAGCAGTACGCAAAACAGCCGGTAAAGTAACTGATCTTGAAAATCTTTTAAGCTCAAACGGGTATGATCATACTGCCAATATTGGTTTTGGGCATACAAGATGGGCAACACATGGTGAACCTAATAACCGCAACGCACACCCGATATTTGATGAAGGCAACGAAATTGTTGTGATACATAACGGTATCATAGAAAATTACAGTGTACTTAAGACCAGGCTTGAACGTGAAGGCTACCAGTTCATGACCGATACAGATACTGAGTGCCTTGTACATTTAATACGCTCACATTACAAAAATGTAATGGATTTTGAAAAAGCAGTTCAGCTTACACTTGCGGAAGTTGACGGTACATACGGAATGTGCGTACTTTCAAAGTTTGAAACTGATAAGATCATCGCGGCAAGAAAAGGCTCTCCCCTTGTACTGGGCGTTGGTGATGATGAGTTCATAATCGCATCAGATGCAGCAGCAATTGTTCCGCATACACGCCAGGTATTGTATTTAATGGATGGCGAAATGGTTATTGTTAACCGTGATAAGTTCGTTATTAAAACCATTCACGATGAAACCATTGAACGCGAGCTTGAAGAAATTACATTTGATCTTGAAGAGATAGAAAAAGGCGGCTACGATCACTTTATGCTAAAGGAGATCAACGAGCAGCCTGATTCAATAACAAACACAATGCGCGGAAGGATAATAAAGGATAACGGTCTTGTTAAGCTTGGCGGTTTAATGAACGTTACCGATAAATTAAAATTCGCGCCCAGAATAATTATTTCAGCCTGCGGAACGGCATGGCATGCCGGTCTTGTTGGCGAATACATGATAGAACAGATGTGCAAGATACCCGTCGAGGTTGAATATGCGTCAGAGTTCCGTTACCGCAATCCCGTAATTTACCCGAACGATATAATGTTCGTTATCAGCCAGAGCGGTGAAACCGCTGATACACTGGCTGCGCTTAAGGAAGCTAAATCAAGGGGCGCAGATGTATACGGTATTGTAAATGTTGTTGGCAGCACTATTGCCAGGGAAACCCATGCAGGAGTTTACACTCACGCCGGACCCGAAATAGGTGTGGCATCAACAAAGGCGTTTACTTCACAGCTTACAGGACTTGCGTTAATTTCATTAATGATAGCGCAGTACAGGAATTCACTGCCTGCTCATGAAATTAAAGAAATTACAGATGAGCTTTTGAGGATACCTGAGAAGATAAAAGAAATATTGGCTTTAAACGATAAGATACTTGAAATTGCCAAAGTGTTTAAGTTCTGCCAGCACATGCTGTATCTTGGCAGGGGTTATAACTTCCCCGTAGCGCTTGAAGGCGCGCTAAAGCTGAAGGAAATTTCGTACATTCACGCTGAAGGTTACCCGGCAGCGGAGATGAAACACGGTCCGATCGCATTGATTGACCAGAACATGCCGGTAATAGTAATTGCGCCCAAGGATTCGACCTACGAAAAAGTAATTTCAAATATCCGCGAAGTAAAAGCGAGAAAAGGCGTTGTGATAACTATCACTGATTTCGATTCAGACGGGCATATTGATGAATATTCCGATTACGTAATAAGGATACCGCATACGCTTGAAATGCTTTCTCCGATACTTACAACCATACCGCTTCAGCTTCTTGCATATCATTTGGCTGTGCTAAGAGGCTGTAATGTTGACCAGCCGAGAAATCTGGCTAAGAGCGTAACAGTGGAATAAGGCACACCCCACCCTGCCCTCCCCAAAGGAGAGGGTTTAAGAATTGTATAGTTGCTTCAAAGCCGCCTCAATTGGGGCGGCTTTTTTTATGGAAAATTTTTAATTAAGGGATTGACAAAACAGGAATACTATATTATTTTTGTATAATTAATTCAGGCGCAATGTTAACATTGTAGAAAATGAGCCTTAAAGCCTTAAAATATTTTATAGTATTACTGCTTGCCATTTGTACCTTAGATGACTCTCAATCTCTTTGTCAAAATTATACCCCCAAAGAAGATATACTTGCAAAAAACTTTAGGACTAGCACACTAAATTTTAAAATGAGTAATACCTCTTCTTCTGTAAAAACCAGCAAACAAATTTATTCAAAATGTAATTCGAACCCTACACTAAAAAATAATTATCATCTTAGTGATTCCACTTTGCTTCCAGATAAAAATCCAAAATATTATACATTATTTTCTTTGTACGCAGGCGCATCGACATATAGGTTTTTAAATCTCTATTTTTTTGAAGCAAATATTTTTTATTCCATAAACGAAAAATTATATTTAAAAAACGGGATCACAATTTTCCGGGAGATAAAAAGGGACCCGTATCAGACTAACCCTGCTGGCACATTATTTCATCTAAATGTTTTCTTGTATAGGTTGTGGCAATTAAATAACAATATAATTTTTTTTACTGGTGGAGGGATAAAGATTAATCCTATTTCGTTATTGCCTTGTATTGAATTAAAAATTGATTTTAAAATTATAAAAGGACTATACCTCGGTTTAAATTGGTATCAAACGTTAGTATATCCTAAAAAATCTTCTAATTATATAATTTATCCAATGACTTCAATAATTCTGTCCATTAAACTTTAAATACTATTATGAAAAAAATATTTATCTTATTTATATTTTTACAATTTACATTTATTTACTCATATGATGATGATGATCATATGTACTTGACTATAGAAGCCTATAATTTACTAAAAAATCAAGGTCACTATTTTCCTGAATTAGGTTACAGGATAGGTGACTTAAACGATTTTGGAGATTACAAATGGCAAGTTGGGAAAATTACAACTGGGGCATTTAGAGAAGACCAAGAAGATGTGGTTTTTCATTATACAAAACCCTGGTGGATGATAGGACCTGAATTCCCTGATATTTGGAATACAAATAGTCATTTTTGGAATGCCGATCTGGGCGAAGATTATAAGACAGAATTGATACATTCTGGCTTAGGAAGTGGTCATTCTGATTTTTGGGAGAATGCATGGAAAAAGATGCGATATTACAGAGATGGAAATTGGACTGATGAAGACAATAATACATCATGGATTGTTCTAAATGCTGAAACAGGCTTTTACAGATATATGTATTATAATGGTTTGGTTAATTTATATGTCACTGGAAATATTTGGTGTGAAAGTTTCACTAATCACGCAGGCCAAACTCAAATGATAAGAGAATATCGAACTTTGAACTGGGATGATAGAAATAAACTAGTTTGGGAAATACTTGGTAGAATGTGCCATTTATTACAAGATCAAACCGTACCTGCACATGCACATGGAGACATACATGCTTATTCACCATGGTTAGCAGGTGGAGAGCCTGATGCATTAGAAAATTGGGTTTCTACTTATAGAAGCGAAATAAATAGAAATAATGCAGGAAATTTTATAGATCCATTTTATAATGTAAATGATCCAGTTAAATTTTTATTTTATACGGGAAATCAATTAGCGGACCATTTTCCAAGTGATTGGAGAAACAATGGAGCTCCTCCACCCCAGTGGATAGGTGATAATTCATTACCATTAGGTACAAATTATTTGTTAATGCAATATTACTCTCAAATGGGAGATCCCCCTAACACTGTAATTCCATCGGCAATTATGCAAATTAATTTAAAATATGCAATTAGAGCGACTGCAGGATTATTATATTGGTTTGCAATTTCAACGGGGTTACAACATTGTATTAATCCACCGTTATTATTAAGTTTTAGTTTTGACAAACCAATGCAAAGAGTATATGCAAGAGAAACTGGCACTTTGACAGCGAATATTTCTAATGCTAATGCTTATTTATGGCAATATTATAAATGCGGTAGTACTGCAAATGGTTGTGGTAATTACTCGCCTTTACCTACTGGTTTACAAATTATTAGTAACGGCAATAAACAAATAATTAAAGTTTTTGATAATTACGTTAATGAATCTTGTAACACAAACCCTCCATCTAATTGTAATCAAGAGGGATATTTAAGATTTACTTTTAGAGTTACTGCCTTAAATAATCCTTGTTGGTCAACAGATTTTCTTTACCAGACGGCGATTATGCCAGTAGCTGGGATAAGACCCCCACCAAGTGGAAGTGGAGGATGTCCATATTTATACGTTTGGAATAATGACTCGACTTACCATTTGACAGATAACAATTTATTGCATCGCTCAGAATTTAATGAATTTGCAAACATAGATATCACCGATAAATATAAATTACAGATACATCCTAATTTGAATGATGGAAAATATTCGATACAAATTGGAGAATACGAAAATGATCATGACTATATTGATATGGTAAAATTATTTGCTGTAGACCATCCCTTAGGTACGAAAATTGCAATAACTGAGCACAACGATATTGTAATGTATGATACTACCATCGTACAAGGACCCGATGACGCAAACAGAAACGGAGCAAATATAACAGCCAATATTCAATATTATTATCAAGGTAAACTGATCGTATCGGGAAACTCCGGAGATAATATTTACGCGCACTATGATTCATCGGCACAATCAAATGCCGCAGGTAAATTCAAAAAGAAATATAAAAGCATCTTGAATAGTATTATCCCTGATAGCATGGCTTTAATAGGAAATCTTGATAGAGAGCCCATCGGTCCAAAAGGCATAGGAGGAGTTGCTTATATTTTTATAGACCCGAATAATCATATTGATAGACAATTTGCGATGAGAGAAAATATATCAGAAGTTGTAATACCGTTCTCAAATTTAAATGATGCAGTTGATCATATAGAAATTAATTGGCAAAATGATTATTCAGTTTCATATTTCGCAGTAGTTCCTATAGCATACAGCGGCTTTACAGTTACTGAGCTAAATATGTACGATGCTTTACACTCAATCGACAATGCAGATATTCTTAGCGCATTGTTATCAAAGGATAATAGTTACACAGAACTTGATTCTGCTGATTATATAACAATACGGTTTGATTCACTATCTATACCACAAAACGATTGGGTAAGAGATTTTGTAATAGAAACTAATGGAAGATATTCGGTCGGTACTGGTTACGCTAATTTGAGACATATAAAGAGTAACATTCAAAATCATTCAGTATATAATTATGCTCTTTATACAAATTATCCCAATCCTTTCAATCCCAAAACATCGATTAGATATGATATAGGTGGTAATTCTTTTGTTAAAATTAGTGTTTATAATCTTTTAGGGCAACTGATAAATGTATTAGTAAATGAAAGTAAGGTAGCGGGTAATTATTCTGTCGATTTTGATGGATCAAATTTACCCAGTGGTTTATACATTTACAAAATTGAAGCCGGTGATTATATTGAATCAAAGAAAATGTTACTTATAAAATGAAGAAAACATTTATTATTATTGTGTTAATATTACTTTCAAAACCCGCTGCTTCGCAGTGGGTTTTGGATTATGATTTCAACAATATTCAAATTTCCGTCCGATCAATTTCGGTTGTGGATTCGAATTACATTTGGTTATCAACAATTGATTCGGGTCTGTACGGTAATTTGTATAAATTTGTAGAAGGGAATAGGTTTACCTTAAATCTTCCCTTCCAATTAAGACCTGGCGATATAATTGCTAAAGACACGAGCAAATTATTCCTGAATTCGACGATAGAAAACAGGTTATTTTATACTTCTAATTCAGGTTTAAATTGGTCAGTGAGTCTTGATTCAACTTATAATGGTTCAACAATAAATTTTGCCATATCAAATAATAACCCTAATTTCATTGCTGCAATTAGAACTCAATACCAGGATTCAGTTGAAAGCATATTTTACAGATCAACAAATGGAGGCTCAAGCTGGCAATCTCAAATATTGAACTTTACTATAGATAATGAAGCTTATTCTTTAGCAATAACAGACAACAATCATATTTACATCGGGATTAACTGCAATGTTAATTGCACAGATATGCGGTATATCTATTCTACAAACGGCGGTACAACATGGTATACAAGATCCTTTCCGTTAATTTCAAATAATCATGAAATAACTTCGCCTATTTTCAAAAAGGATAACATGTTTGGATTAACATTTTCTCCCGGCTTTAATTACTATATTTACTCAACTTCCAATGGTGGTAGCAACTGGTCTTCGCCAGCCTTGTACTTTACAGGCGGTACAACTTATGTTGAGAAGTTGATAAACATTGATAGTACACCTATTTGGATATGTGCAGCAAACAACAAGGTATTGAAGACAACCAATGACGGAGTAAACTGGAGTTTGATGGCTATTCCACTTGAAAGTGATGAACGCATAAACACAATGGACTTAGTAAAGCGCGGGAATAAATATTACGGATACATTGGCACTTTTAGAGGGCGGATCTTTAAGTTAACGGAATCTATTTTTCCAATCGGCATAACTCCTATTTCTACAGAAATACCTAAGTCATATTCACTGAGCCAGAATTATCCTAACCCGTTTAATCCGGTTACAAAGATAAGATTCAGCCTGCCTCACCAAGGTTATGTGAAGTTGAGTATTTTCGACGCTTTAGGCAAAGAGGTAAGTTCACTTGTGAATGAAAATCTGCAGGCTGGAGTATATGAAACAGATTTTGATGCATCAAACATACCAAGCGGTGTGTATTTTTACAGAATTGAAGCTGTAGACCCTTCGACTACGCTCAGGGTGACAGAAACCAGGAAAATGGTACTCTTAAAGTAAATAGTATGAATATAAAATTTGCCGGGTTATTTTATTTTATTCTCGCAGGTCTGTTTATTACTGTGTATTCACAGGAAAGTATAGTGAGTTTCAACAAGTCCGCTGAAATGAAGGGCAATAATTCGTTATCAGACCTCCCCTTTCAGGTTGGGCTGGAATTCGGTCCCGCCATACCTTTGAAGGAGAAGAAATATTTCTATCATGGCTGGTGGATCTACAGTCATATAAATCTGTATGATAAAAGAATATATCTCAGAGCAGCTTTCGGAAATTTAAAACTAAATAATGATCTCGGGGGAACAGCGCCTTATTTGCAGTTGGGTATAACTTTTTTACCTCTGAAAATTAAACAACACAGTTTAAGTGTAAATTTAGGACTATGCTTTTTTGCAGTAAACAAAAGAGCAGGAATTGTTTCAGTGTTTGTGGGTTTGAATTATTTGTACAGATTAAACAAGTATGTTTCGCTCTCAGCGGGAATTCAGATGCCGGCAATACGTGAAGCCCGATATGATGAATACTATCATAATCCGTTTGCAACGATAGGTGTGGTGTTTTTTTGAGATACAGCAGATTATACGTAAGTAAAAGTATTTTGTGTTTACAAGTGACCCCCTCCAGCTCCCACTTAATGGGGGAGTGTGATATGTGTGCCTTCCAGTTTTCCCTCTTTAAGGATGAGGATTAAGATGATGACATATTTTTACCATTCCAAAATCACAGTTTTCTCTGTATTTTTGCAGGTACATTTAAACTAACTCAATTTATACAATGAAATACATAAAATTTATATTACCAATTGTAATATTATTTATTACACTTTCTGTTAATGCACAGGATGATAACAAAAAGGAAGGCGAAAAAGTTGAAGCCAAAGAGCTTAGTGACGGCACTTTATACGGCGCAGATATAACCGCTGATGCCAGGATACTTTCAATTGCTGATATTTACGCTGATACTGCTGGATTTTCGGGGAAAACTGTTGTGTTAAAAGGTAATATGTCTGAACTGTGCCGTTCAGGCGGATGCTGGACAGTCTTGAGCGATGGTACAAACAATATCCGCGCTTTGACGCTGCATAAATTCATAATGCCGAAAGAAATGGATATTACCGGCAAGGTTGCAGTAGTTGAAGGCGTATTTTCAGTAAAGGAAATTACCGAAGACCAGGCAAAACATTTTGCTGAAGAAGCAGGTACTGACCCGAATTTAGTAGTGGGTCCGCAGAAGATGTACAGGATCTTAGCGACAGGGATAAAGATATTGAAATAAACGATGAGTGTGATCCCGCCTTTGGCGGGACTGCGAAATCCCTACGGGATTTCTTGAACGCAAAAAGGCAAAAAAGAAAAGGAGCTTAAAGGCTCCTTTTTTTGTTGGGTTATAATAAATCTCCGACTAAGATTTCATTGTCATTCCCGAAAAGGCGGGAATCCAACGGAATATCTTGGATATACAGTGAATCTGTGAAATGAAATAATCTTTAATTGATAAATAAGCAAAGCAATAAATCTGCATATATATATTTGTACTTATCGTTAGCTCATAACAATCGTTAAATTTATAATTCTCGTCTAGATTCTTCACTCACTTCGTTCGCTCAGAATGACAAAAGTGAGAATTATTCGCATTAAAAAAAGACGACCCGTTATGCCGTTGAATTGGCAAGACGGATCGTCTCTACAAAAACAATATTTATTATATTTTACTTAGCGAAAGTGATCCTCACGGTTTTAGATTCAGTTCCGCGGAGATAGGTTACATCAGCTTCTTCCCCGGGCTTGAATTTAGTGAGAGCATCGGTGTAATCATATATATTTTTTATTTCATACTGACCGAGTTTTGTAATGATATCCCCAGCCATTAAACCCGCTTTTTCAGCAATGCCGCCGGCTTTCACACCGGAAAGCTCCAGGCCTTCTTTGGTGCTGGAGTAATCAGGGATAACCCCTAAAGTAACACGGAAACCCATATTGGTTTCTTTCTTCTCTTCGGCAACCTTTATGAAATCCGGTTTTACCGGCTGCGCATTAATATAATTTACGATTGAAACGACCATATTAAGTATATCGGCTTCGCCTGCGGAATTAATGTGTTCCCAATCATCGCTAGGTTTGTGGTAATCCTTATGCAAGCCGGTGAAGAAAAACAATACCGGAATATCCTTTGCATAAAAGCTGGCATGGTCACTGGGTCCGAATCCATCTTTATTATAAGCTGCGGTAAAATTATATGTTTTGTTTAATGAATCAAGAAGACCCTGCCAGATAGATGATGTGCCGGTACCGCCTATGGTAAGCTTTTTATCGGTAAGCCTGCCTACCATATCAAGATTTATCATTGAAACAATGTTGTATTTCTTCATCAGCTCGCTTTTGGTAAAGTAAGCGGAGCCTATCAAGCCGGCTTCTTCGCCGCTGAAGGTCATAAATATAACGCTGCGTTTCAGGCTCTTTTTATTATTAGCATAGTATTCAGCCAGCTCCAAAATGCCGGCTACGCCGGAGGCGTTGTCATCAGCGCCGTTGTGAATTTCAGCCGCATGGCTATCATGCAATGAACCGTATTTTAATCCGTCACCCAGATGATCCATATGCGCGCCTATCAGGATATATTCATTTTTTAATGCCGGGTCGCCGCCTTCAATCATACCGATAACATTATTTGTTTCGGCTTTGATCCTTGTGAGGTCTGTTTTTATCCGGGCGGTTTGGCCAAGCTCAAATGACTGAGGTGTACGCAGACTGTCAATTTCTTTTTGTATTTGAGAAAGTTTTTTATCCTTTAAAAATGATTCAATATAAACCCGCTTCATGTTCATAACAGGCAGCTCTATATTTTCGCCGGGTCCGGACATTCTGAGTTTTATCAGGTCCTCTTCCCCTGTTTCGGGGCCTTTAATAACTATTATTCCTGCAGCACCCTGCTCTTTTGCTGCAGCGCATTTAACGCGCAGGCGTTCATACTTGCTGAACGGGTTATCGTGGGGATTGTTGTATCCCGGTGAGAACATAAGCATAACTGCAATTTTACCTTTAAGATCAATTCCCGCATAATCATTGTAATTCAGCTCCGGCGCGTTTATGCCATAGCCCACAAAAACCATATTACCTTCTGCGGAGCCGTTTGAGCTTAGATAAACCGGTGTGAATTCCTCACCTGCTCCTTTTAAAACTTCTCCGTTACCAAAGGATACTGAGTTCCCTGTTCCGAGCTTAATTTCGCTGATATAATCAAATGGCTGCAGGTATCCTTTTTCACCGGCCGGTTTTATACCGTATTCTTCAAATTCATTGGTAATATATTCTACTGTAAGTTTGTCACCATTAGTACCCGGGAAACGGCCGGCAAGCTCATCGCTTGCGAGGTATTTGATGTGGTCTGATATCTCGCCAGATGTGATCTTCGGGTCATTATCCGATGGATTTACAAATGCCGCAAACAGAATAACCAATAATGATGCGGAAAGTAATTTTATTTTTGTGTTCATATTTTAGTATCACCCCTTCGGGGTTTTAGATTTTTGTTTTGCCGATTTGTTACAATAATTTCATCCCTTCGGGATTTTGATGTTCTATTCTTGTTTAATGTGCGACTCCTTCGGAGTCGGTTTATGGCTTTTAATTTTTTCTATAAATATGTGACCCCAAGGGGTCATGTTATAGCATTGACACAGTCAATGCACTCCAACGAAAAGCAACATTTATCGCAGAGTCCTTCTGCGAAGAGACTCTGCGGGGACTTAAAAACAGATTGCACTACAAACCGATTGAGATCCTTCGCTTCGCTCAGGATTATTTTACTCTACCCAATCACAAATAAATACATTTGTTTCACCCTGTTTTGCGTTGAAGCGGTTAGAACAGAAAACGAATTTTTTACCGCCATCGTGAAGTGAGAACATTGGGAAGCCGTCAAATGTATCGTTATATGTTATTCTTTCATTTCCGGTACCGTCCACATTAATCATATAAAGATCAAAATTCCTGCCTTTGGGATCACCCTGGTTAGAGCAGTAAATTATCCTTTTGCCATCAGGGAAAAAATACGGTCCGAAATTTGCCGCACCATTGTTTGTTACCTGGCGGATATTTGAACCATCGGCATTCATTACATAAATTTCAAGCTGCCCGGGTCTTATAAGACCTTCAGCCAGCAGGTCCTGATATTCCTTTAATTTTGCAGGATCATCGAATCTTGATGCGCGGAAAACTATCATTGTACCGTCATAGGAATAATATGCACCTCCATCGTATCCGGCTATATTTGTAAGCTGTTTCACATTTGAACCGTCAAGATTCATTGAATACAGGTCAATATCACCGTTACGGGTTGATGTAAAAATTATTTTATCACCTTTGGGTGAAATTGTAGCTTCGGCATCATATCCTTTTACATCGGTAAGCTTAACCGGGTTAGAGCCATCAACACCTGCTTTAAAAATTTCATAATCTGAATAAAGCGCCCACACATAGCCTTTGGAATGATCCGGTTTCTGGGGACACATATCGCCGCCTAAATGCGTGGAAGCGTATAATATACTTTTACCATCCGGGTAAAAGTATGAACAGGTGGTTCTGCCCTTACCTGTGCTTACGAGATGTTTCCCGGAGCCGTCTGTATTCATTATGAAGATCTGGTCGCACTCATACTCACCTGTTGACTGGAAGATAATCTTCGAGCCATCGAAGGAAAAATACGCTTCGGCATTTTCTCCGCCGTTGGTCAGCATCTGCATGTTCTTAAAATGCTTTTCCTGCGGATAGATAAGTGTATCTGAACCGGAATAATTGCCATTAAAAGCATTTGAATCATTAAAGCTCAATATCACTAAGCTTAAAATGATGAAAAATAAAGATAAAATTGTAATTTTTGTTTTCATAATTGCAAATATATTAATAATAGTAGTTACCTTTTATGATAAAAATCATAATCAGGAATTTAGAATAATTAAAATACAATATAAGACTTATTTAGTCTTATATCTATATAATTAAACTTACTCTTCAAAACGTTTTACTTCAAAAACACCTTCAATATTTTTGATCTTTTCGATAAGCTCGTTCAAATGTGTGATATTTTTAACCATAAGGATAACTGTTCCGTCAAAAAGCGAACCTTTGGAAGCAATGCTTACGCTTTTGATATTGGTGTTGCTGTAAACGGAAATTACATTCGTAATTTCATTCAGCATGCCGGGCCTGTCTTCACCGCTGATCTTTATACCTACAAAGAACTCATCTTCAACCTCTTCGGGCCACTGCACGTCAATTATTCTTTGCGGATCGGAAAGGAACAGGTTAGAAAGATTTTTACATGATTTTTTGTGAATCTTAATACCTTCTGTTTTAGATATAAATCCTATTATATCTTCACCGGGAATTGGATTGCAGCAGTTAGCGTAGCTGAAGAGCAGATCTTTTACATCGCCACCGGCAATAATCTTATTCTTAGCGCCGCGCGCCGTTTTGATATATGTTTCAAACAGGCTTTGCTCATTTTCTTTTACTTTAAGGGCTGTTGCTTTTTCAACAGGCTTAACCCAAGGTGAAACTATTTCACCGCTGATTAATTTATTACGGTCTTTAACAAGCTCATAAAGCTCATCGGTCGTAAGCCTGTTCTCTGCTAGGCTTAGATACATATGCTGCAGGCTTTCGAACTTAAGCCTTTGCAGCAGCTTTATCATTTCATCCTCAGAAAGGCTAAGCTTCATTTTCTTTAGCTTCTTAAGCCATTGTTCCCTGCCTTCTTCAATTTTCAGCCTGCGCTCATTATTAAAATATTTATGAATATCAGATTTTGCCTTATGAGTAACTACGAATTTTTCCCAGTCCTGGTGAGGTTTTTTAATTTTCGAGGTAATCACCTCGATCTGGTCTCCGCTTTTAAGCTTTGAATCAAGCGGTACAATTTTTCCGTTAACTTTAGCACCGATGCATTTATAGCCGACTTCACTGTGGATATCGAATGCAAAATCCACCGGTGTTGAATTGACCGGCAAAATTTTCAGATCGCCTTTAGGAGTGAATACATATATTTCATCCTGGTAAAGGTTCAGCTTTAAGCCTTCCATAATCTGTTTTGGTGTGGATTCCTTGGAAGTAGTATCAAAGAGCTCTCTTATCCAGGTTATCCAGTCTTCCATCTGTCTGTCATTGGTGCTGATATTTTCCTTATACTTCCAGTGGGCTGCAACACCTTTTTCAGCAACTTCGTGCATATCACGTGTGCGGATCTGCACCTCAACCATTTTACCTTCGGGTCCGATAAGCGTTGTATGAATTGACTGGTAGCCGTTCTGTTTGGGAAGCGAGATATAATCTTTAAATCTTTCCGGCACGGGAATGTAAATTTCGCTAGCGATGCCGTAGGCAGTAAAGCAGTCATTTCTTTCCTCGGTATCCAGTATAATCCTGACCGCAAAGAGGTCATATATTTCTTCAAATGATTTGCCGCGGGATATCATTTTTTTAGCTATGCTGTAAAGATGTTTAGCCCTGCCTGATATTTCATACTTAAAACCTTCTTTATCAAGCTCAGCTTTTATAGGCTGTATGAACTTATTTACATAGTTCTCGCGTTCACGTTTTTTTGCAATTACTTTTTTTGAGATTTCCTTATAGAACTGGCGGTCAAGATATTTAAACGCCATATCTTCAAATTCCGTTTTAACCCTGCTTAAACCAAGCCTGTGCGCCAGCGGCGCATAGATCTCCATAGTCTCACGCGCCATTCTAACCTGGCGCTCGGGATTCAAGTATTCAAGTGTCTTCATGTTGTGGAGCCTATCAGCGAACTTAACAAGAATTACACGGATATCATTTGACATGGAAAGCAGCATCTTTCGGTAATTCTCCACCTGCTTGGCTTCGTAATTTTCGAACATACCTTCAATCTTGGTAGCGCCGTCAACAATATCAGCGATAGTTTCGCCGAACTCTGCTTTAACATCTTCATAAGTGAACTTGGTATCTTCTACCACATCATGCAGAAGTGCTGAGGCGACCGTTATATCATCGAGTGGAATTTCTTTTGCTACAATTGAGGCAACTTCGTAGGGATGAATAATAAAAGGCTCGCCTGAGGCGCGTTTATCCTGTTTATGCGCGTTAAGGCTGAACTTAAAAGCATCAGTTATGAGCTTTTCGTTAAATTCGCCAATATTCCTCCTGCATAATGCCAGCAGATCATCGAGCTTTTTTTTATATAGTGTGCTTAACAAATCAATTTAATATTAGAAATCGTGATTTAATAATGCAGGATTACAATAAAATTTTCAAAAAAACAGGGGCTATAGAGCCCCTTAGAATTTTCCGGCTCCTGCCGTTTGAATCTGAAACGGTATAGCGGAATAATAAATTCCGGTTAAATATCACAGCGTTCCGAATAATCTATCGCCGGCATCACCGAGTCCGGGTACGATGTAGCCTTTATTATTGAGCCTCTTATCAATTGCGCAGGTGAAAATTTTAATATCCTTGTGATACTTCTGCACTTCTTTTATACCTTCAGGAGCAGCTACCAGGCATGCTGCAACGATCTTTCCGGCACCGGTTTTTTTTGCTTCATCAATTGCGCTACACATACTTCCGCCTGTTGCCAGCATGGGGTCTAATATATATATAATAGAATTCTTTTTATCTCTTAGGCGGGGAAATTTAAAATAATACCTTATAGGCTGCAGCGTAACTTCGTTACGGAAAACGCCGAGGTGGCTTATCCTGGCTTCCGGGAAAATTGACGAGAAGCCGGTCATTAATCCTAAACCCGCCCTTAAGATGGGCATTAGCACGATCTCATCTTTTATCACAGAGCCGTTATACGGCGCAAGCGGTGTTTTTATCTTTCGCGATTTTAAGCCAAGCTCTTTACCTGCTTCGTAGGCAAGCAGTACTGAGAGTTTATCAACATATTGTCTGAACTCAAAATAAGAAGTATTTTTATCTCTTATTTTAGTTATATAACTCTTAACAAGCGGGTGAGAAAGCTCAATTAGGTTTTTATAAGCCATGGGTTTTTTAATTCATCAATGTTACAATAAACGTAGTGCTTATGCCCTGTGATGAATTTGCTGATTGTCCCTGGGCAGAAAGCTTCATATCTATTTTAACATTAACAGTTGATTCTTTTTTCTGTACACAGCCCCTGCTTAAGTTAAATTCTATCTTTCCTGAACCGGAAGCTTCGGATTTTTCGATCTTAACGGTCATACCCTGCTCTTTTACTTCCTTGTTCTTGAATTCTATTACAAGCTGCCCGTCAATAATTGCAACTTTTTGACCGTTTCTGTCTTCAACGGCTTTGAGTGTGTATTTTTCATTGGATTTTGTTTCGAACACCATCATAGGTACATCGCTTGTGCGGGTCCAGCTTGAATCAATCGGCATCGTTGGTGTTGGGAATTCCACCATCTCTTTTTGCAGCAGCTCTTTAATGGTTTCACTGAATGACTGTTTAAGCTGTTCTTTTTCGGCTTCTTTAAGTGTATCGCCAAGTGCCTTAAAGATATTACCGTAAACAGTTTCCATTCCGTACAGTTCTGTAATTTTGCCTGAATTATTAACTCTCAAATAGAAAGGTGTACCGATAATTGAGTTGTATGGAATAACTTCCGGGCTCTGTTTGTTGCTATCGTTAATGTTGGAGTTATATATCCTGCTCTGGTCACCCATCTTTGATAAAATATTGATGGAATCAAAATTTATCTTATAGCTGATAATACCGCTCTGCTCTACGTTATCAACTTCTTTGGAATAATAATAATTGATGGAGTTTTCTATATTCACTTCTTTATCTTCGGTAGCAGGTGATTTTTCTGAGCTGGTATTTTTCTGCTCTAACTTATAATAGAATTTATCACCCTTTTTAACGAGATATTTAAGTGTAACAACATCTTTGCCGGTAATACTGTCTTTTTTTACAAATTCTGTATTATTATTTCCGTCAGTTTTTTTATCGTCTTTTTTTTCACCGCATCCGTAAACATAAATAAATAAAGCAGCAAGAATAAAGTTCAGGATAAAATATTTACGCATTATATGCCTTTCCAGTATTAAAATGCGCCATTCCCAGCGGATATGACGCCTCTGTTTTTATTATAATCTGCAAATATACCCAAAATTAGAAGGAGTTTCAAAGTAAAAGCGAAATAGTGAAATAGTGAAATAGCGAAATAGTGAAATGGTGGAATGGTTAAATTTCAAGACAAAGAACTAATTGTGATATTTCATAGTGAATCGAAATAAATTGAATAAAGTTATAAATAACCATAAATTTGCGTTAAGTTAAACATATTATATATCATGAAAAAACTTTTAGCAGAATTTATCGGAACTTTCTGGCTCGTACTTGGGGGCTGCGGAAGCGCTGTATTGGCAGCTGCATTTCCTGAAGTTGGTATTGGCCTTGCCGGCGTTTCACTAGCTTTCGGGCTTACAGTTTTAACAATAGCATATTCATTGGGTCATATTTCAGGATCTCATTTGAATCCCGCGGTTTCAATAGGTCTATGGATCGGCGGAAGGTTCAGCGCCAAGGAGCTGTTACCTTATATATTAGTACAGATCCTTGGAGCAATTGCTGCTGCCGGAGTTTTGTACATAATTGCAACCGGTAATGGCAGCCAGATAGGCGGCTTTGCAGCAAACGGATATGGTGAGCACTCTCCGGGAAAGTATAATATGATGAGCGGATTTGTATGCGAAGTTGTAATGACTTTTATGTTCCTTATCATCATACTTGGCGCTACGGATGAACGCGCTCCAAAAGGTTTTGCAGGTATTGCAATTGGGCTGGGATTAACTTTGGTTCATCTAATAAGTATTCCTGTCACAAATACATCTGTGAATCCAGCCAGAAGTATTAGCCAGGCATTATTTGTCGGCGGCTGGGCAATTGAACAGTTGTGGATGTTCGTAGCAGCGCCTGTTATAGGGGCAATTCTTGCAGGTGTTGTGTATAAGATTATGGGCGCTAAGGATTAATTTACTTTAAGTTTTTTAGTTATATCTAATGGCTGTCTCAAAACGTTAAATTCTTTTGGGATAGCCATTTTTTTTGTTATTTGTAGGAGGGGTTTGTTGTGTGCTTCGATTCACTGCCTACGCCAAGGCTTCGGCAGTCAAGCGCTCAGCACTACATAATTTGAGTTCGCAAAGTGCAGTACAAATCATTATTGGCTGGTTTATTTTGGATATCTACGGAGTGAGAGCTGCCCGGTTATTAGCACACTATCATTTACCACGATCCAATCCTTATGGCTTTTAGTTTCAGGACTTGATTTGATCACATTAAAATAAATTTGCAGGCTGTCACCTTTTTCCTGCACAACTTCAAAAGTACCTTCTTCTGAAATGGGAGGGTAACCTTTCATTGTATAATTCCTGCCGTTAAATTCATATTCAAGGAACCATGAATGCATATCAGTTGAGTCACCAATGTTCCCGGAAGCAGACCACTTACCCTGCAGTTTAGGGTTACTTGTGCAGGAAGAAAAAACAAAAACCAAAACAGTTGTTAATACTGCACTTAAAGAATACTTAAAAAGTTTATAATTCATAAATAAATATAACAAAATCTTAATCTATTATTCAGTGAAAACATAAAAATAAATTGTCTTTAGTCAAAAATATCATTTAAACAGCAATAATTCTCTATAAAAATGATAAAAATCATACTTTCCGTTGACACAAATCATATTAATATATGACTATTCAGCCTAATTTTGTAACAGAATATGCAGATTTCAGAAGTAGTAAACCTAAAGGAAGGGACTCTCTGCTATCACTGCGGTGATATTTGCAATAAGGGTCTGGATATTCGAAGCGGTGACAAGATCTTTTGCTGTACGGGTTGCAAAACAGTATATGAAATACTGAATGAAAACAACCTGTGCAAATACTATGACCTTGATAAAACACCCGGAATATCCCAAAAGAAGCTTGATAGTGCGGCAGGCTCCAGGTACTCATATCTTGATGACCCCGGCGTAGTTAAACAGCTTACCAATTTTACAGAAGGAAATATTTCTCTCTGCACATTTACTATTCCCCAGGTTCACTGCTCTTCCTGTATTTGGCTTCTTGAAAAGCTATACAAGCTTAACAGCGGGATTCTTCATTCTGAAGTGAATTTTGTCCAGAAAACAGTAAGAATAAAATTCAAAAACAGCGAAGTATCACTCAGACAGATAGTTGAGCTACTTGTATCAATTGGATACGAACCTCAGATAAGCCTTGATGATATCGAAAATAAAATAAAATACCGTTCCAATAAGAGTTTATATTACAAAATTGGCGTAGCCGGATTCTGTTTCGGCAACATAATGTTACTAAGCTTTCCTGAATACCTGGCTCCTGTAGGTTCTCTCGAGCATACATTCAGGCAGTTTTTCGGGCTTCTGAACCTGGTATTAGGCGCACCTGTGCTTTTTTATTCTGCGAGCGACTACTTCAAATCAGCATGGAGCGGAATAAAACAACGAAGTATAAATATTGATTTCCCGATAGTTCTGGGACTTGTTGTTTTATTCATCAGAAGCTCCTTTGAAATTATCACAAATACCGGTGTTGGGTTTATTGACTCAATGACAGGCCTTATATTTTTCCTTTTGCTGGGAAAAATATTCCAGGCTAAAACATATGATGCCCTTAACTTTGAAAGAAACTACAAATCATACTTTCCCGTATCTGTAACAGTTAGAAGATCAGGCAAAGAAACAAGCATTCCTGTAACAGCACTTAAACAGGGTGACAGGATACTCATCAGGAATAATGAGCTAATTCCCGCCGATGCGATTATGTTCAACGGCAATGCAAACCTGGATTACAGCTTTGTAACAGGTGAATCAATTCCGGTTCCAAAAGTAGCCGGAGAAATTGTTTATGCAGGCGGCAGGCAGATTGGAAGCGCTATTGAGCTTGAGGTTATAAGGACAGTTTCGCAAAGCTACCTTACACAGCTTTGGAACAAAGATACATTTGTTAAAAAAGATGAGGATAAGTTTAATTCACTGGTTAATATAGTTGGCAAATTCTTTACAGTTATAATTTTACTGGTTGCAGCAGCTGCATTTTTGTACTGGTACCCTGTGAGCTTAAGAACAGCCATTAATGCATTTACAGCTGTTTTAATAATAGCCTGTCCATGCGGGATTGCACTTACAAATCCGTTCGCACTTGGCAATGCAATAAGGATACTTGGAAGAAATAAATTTTACGCAAAGAATGCTTCTGTGGTTGAGCGCATTTCAAAAATTGATACTATTGTTTTCGATAAAACAGGTACAATTACTCAAACTGGTGATGCGGATATAACTTTTAACGGCAATGTACTGACTGCACAGGAACAAAAACTGGTAAAATCTCTTGTAAGGAACTCAACACATCCATTAAGCAGCAGGATATATGCAGCAATTCAGGCTGATGATATTCCCTATTGCAGCACATTTAAAGAGCTTTCAGGCAAAGGAATTGAAGCGGTTATAGAAGGCAATAATGTTAAGCTGGGCAGCGCTTTATTTGCAGCAGATAACAATAAAATACTGCTTAACAATGATAATACTGCTTCAAAACTTGATTCAAGGATATTCCTTTCAATAAACGGTTCGATCAAAGGATTTTTCTCTATAAATAATATATACAGAACCGGGCTTGAAAACATTATTACTTCGCTGAAAGATAAATTCAGGCTTGCTGTGCTTTCAGGAGATAACGAAGGAGAGAAAGAAAATCTTCAGAAATATTTCGGACAGGAAGGCAGAATAAGGTTCAATCAAACGCCTGCAGATAAGCTTGAGTATATAAAAGATCTTCAAAACTCAGGTCACAGGGTTCTTATGATTGGCGACGGTTTAAATGACGCCGGCGCCCTTAAGCAAAGTGATGTTGGCATTGCCATCTCGGAAGATATTACGAATTTTTCGCCGGCATGTGATGCTATTCTTGATGCAGGTGAGTTCAGCAGGCTGAACAAAATCATAGGCTTCACTAAAACCACAAAAAAGATAATAATTATAAGCTTTATAATTTCTGTAATATATAACATTGCGGGGGTTACTCTGGCTTTTCAGTCAGAAATTTCACCGCTGCTTGCTGCAATATTAATGCCGGCAAGCTCAATAACAGTAGTTTTATTCACAGTACTTTCAACTAACCTTATGGCTAAAAAGAGAGGTTTATAATGAGTGTAATAGTAATACTTGTATTTTTCAGTGTATTGGTAGCCGGGGGATTTTTGATCGCTTTCTTATGGGCTGTCAGATCAGGACAATATGAAGACAGGTATACTCCTTCAGTACGTATTTTATTTGATGATGAAACGGATGGTGTAAACAAATAATGAAAAAATTCGACCCAAGCACCAGCATACATGATTACCTTGTATTCGGAGAGTTCGGCGATGTGAACCCGAGCATAACTGATTCATCAACTTTCACGTTCTTAAGCCCCAAAACTATGGCAGAATCTTTCCAGCATGAAATGGAAGGCTGCTTCCTTTATTCAAGGCACTGGAACCCGATAAATAAATTCCTTTCAAATGCGCTTGCCAGGCTGGAAGACGCCGAAGCTGCGCAGGTAACATCTTCAGGAATGGCTGCAATAAGCTCAACAGTGCTGCAGATATGCAGCTCCGGCGATGAAATTGTATCTGAAAGAACAATTTACGGAGGTACATATGCGTTCTTTAAGAATTTTTTGCCGAAACTTGGCATTACGGTAAAGTTTGTAGATATGCAAAAACCTGAAATGGTTGAGCTTGCTGTTACCGAAAAGACCAAAATGATATATGCTGAATCAATCAGCAATCCTTTACTTGAAATAACAGATATACCTGCAATCAGCAAAATAGCCAAAGAACACAATATAAAGCTGGTAGTTGATAACACTTTCAGCCCGATGGTAATATCTCCCCTGCACCTTGGGGCGGATATTGTGATACACAGTATGACCAAATATATAAACGGGTCAAGCGACTGTGTTGCAGGATGTATTTGTTCCAGTGCTGAGTTTATAAACAGCTTAACTGACGTGAATTCAGGCGCAACTATGCTGCTTGGTCCGGTTCTTGATAGCCTGCGAGCTGCAAGTATTTTAAAAAACCTTCATACACTGCATATCAGGATGAAAAAACACGGTGAGAATGCTTTATTTCTTGCTGAAGAATTTGAAAAGCTGGGACTGAAGGTCTATTACCCCGGTTTAAAAAACAGCAGGCATTTTAATCTGATTGAACAGATAAGAAATGAAGGATTTGGTTACAGCGGAATGATAGCTGTTGATGTAGGAACCTATGAGAATGCATCAGCTTTGCTGGAAAAAATGCAGCAGGAAAAAGTTGGATATCTGGCAGTAAGCCTTGGATACTTTAAAACCCTTTTCAGCTCACCCGGTCACAGCACATCATCAGAAATACCGGAAGATGAGCAGAAAGAAATGGGGCTTTCGGAAGGGCTGGTAAGGTTTTCTATCGGTCTTGACGGCGATATTAAGCTTGCATATGACAGAATAGTAAAGTGCATGAAAGAAATCGGCATTATATAATTTTCACCTGTGAGATAGCTCTTTGAGAGTCTCATATTAATAAGTATAAAAACCTAATAAACGAACTAAACTTAATTCAAAAAGGAGATTCCATATCATGGAAATGGAAAAGTTCAGTTATGATAATCGGATAGTCCGCAATTTTGCGCTCGCCACAATGGTATGGGGCGTAGTTGGCATGCTTGTAGGATTACTGATAGCATTTCAGATCTATCTGCCGGTCTTGAACTTCGGCCTGCCATATACAACATTCAGCCGCTTAAGACCGTTACACACAAACGCAGTGATATTCGCCTTCGTAGGAAACGCGATATTCATGGGCGTTTATTATTCAATGCAAAGAATAACCAAAGCCAGAATGTTCAGCGACCTGCTGAGCAAGATACATTTCTGGGGCTGGCAATCGATAATTTTATGTGCAGCACTAACACTTCCTTTAGGTATTACCACAAGCAAGGAATATGCTGAACTGGAATGGCCAATTGATATCCTGATCGCACTCGTGTGGGTGGTTTTTGCCATCAACATGTTCGGGACAATTGCCAAACGCCGTGAGAAGCATATGTATGTTGCTATCTGGTTCTACATAGCGACCATTGTCACCGTCGCAGTGCTGCACATAGTTAATTCTATAGAAATTCCTGTAAACTTTTTGAAAAGCTATTCGGTTTATGCAGGAGTCCAAGACGCTTTAGTACAGTGGTGGTACGGACATAACGCAGTTGCGTTCTTTTTAACAACACCGTTCTTAGGCTTGATGTATTACTACCTGCCAAAGGCAGCAGGAAGGCCGGTTTATTCATACAAGCTTTCCATAGTTCATTTCTGGTCTTTGATATTTATTTATATCTGGGCCGGTCCGCATCATTTATTATATACAGCCCTGCCTGACTGGGCACAATCACTCGGCACAGTGTTTTCAGTTATGCTAATAGCACCTTCATGGGGCGGTATGATAAACGGTCTGTTAACACTTAGAGGTGCATGGGATAAAGTACGTGAAGACCCAATATTAAAATTCATGGTGGTTGCTGTTACAGCTTACGGTATGGCAACATTTGAAGGACCGATGCTTTCACTTAAGAATGTTAACGCTATAGCTCATTATACTGACTGGATCGTAGCACACGTTCACGTTGGCGCACTTGGCTGGAACGGATTTTTAACATTCGGTATTTTATACTGGCTCATACCAAGGATCTATAAAACTGACCTGTACTCAAAAAAACTTGCCAATATTCATTTCTGGATAGGAACCCTTGGAATAGTATTTTATGCAGTACCAATGTACTGGTCAGGTATCACACAGTCATTAATGTGGAAACAGTTCACACCGGAAGGCATTCTTCAGTATCCTAACTTCCTTGAAACTGTTACAAACTTAATACCATTATACGCTATCCGTTCAGTCGGCGGAACAATGTATTTTGTTGGAGTTATTATTGGCGTATACAACCTGGTTAAAACAATTAAAACAGGAACATTATTCGCAGAAGAACCTGCAGAAGCTCCGGCAAGAGTGCTGAACACTGCTGAGCCCGGTGAAACCAAACACAGGTGGCTTGAAAGAAAGCCCATTCAGTTCGCATTATTAGCAACTGTTCTTGTATTGATTGGCGGTTTAATTGAAATAATACCGACTTTCCTTGTAAAATCAAACATTCCTACCATATCAAGCGTAAAGCCTTACACTCCGCTTGAGCTGCAGGGTCGTGATCTGTATATCAGAGAAGGCTGCAATAACTGCCATTCACAGATGATTAGGCCATTCCGCAGTGAAACGGAAAGATACGGCGAATATTCAAAAGCAGGCGAGTATGTTTATGACCATCCGTTCTTATGGGGCTCCAAACGAACAGGACCCGACCTCCACAGGGAAGGAAAGAAATATCCAAACATATGGCATTACCTGCATATGCAGAACCCGCAGCAGATATCACCGGGTTCATTAATGCCTGTGTATGACTGGCTGCTTGATAACGATCTTGATATTTCAACAACAGAAGATAAGATAAACGCATTAAGATCAATCGGTGTGCCCTACCCTGCCGGATATGAAAAAATTGCCAACGATGAGCTGATGAAGCAGGCACAGGAAATTACTGCAGACCTTCAGAAGAACGGGGCTCCCGTTACGCCTGAAAAAGAAATAGTCGCTTTAATTGCTTACCTGCAAAGATTAGGAACTGATATCAAAGGCAACAATACAGCCGATATGAAGGAGGTTAAATAAAATGTATAAACAGGTACTTCAAAGTATTTCAGGAATAGAAATATACCCGGAAATATCTTTAATTATATTTTTTGTTTTCTTCCTGGGAGTAATAGTATGGAGCTTTACCAGAAGTAAAAAATATATCAGCAGGATGGAAAATATTCCCCTTGAAGATGATACAGATACCGAAAACGGGCATAATTTAAATGCAGGAGGTGTAAAATGAATAATTTCCTTATTAAAATATCCGCTATTTGCGCAATGCTGTTTATTAATGCGGGAATTTTTGCACAGGCAACTACAGGACACAATGACGGAATGAATGAATATTCAAAGCTGGCCGGCGCAATGGTATTTTTGCTTGTTGCCTTCCTGTTCATTCTGTTCTTCATTCTTTCAGCCCCAAAATACAATTACTCCGCTGAAAGAAGAAAAGAAAGATATTCATTCCTTGCAAAAATATCAGCCGTTCTTAACCGCGGCGTGCCAATAGAAAAAGAAAAAGATATCATGCTTGACCATGATTTTGACGGTATCAAAGAGCTTAACAATACCGTTCCGCCATGGTTCAACCTGTTATTCTATGGTACAATTGTGATCGCTATTGTATATATGATTGATTACCATGTATTAGGCTCAGGTAATGTAATGGTTGATGAATATTTGAACGAAGTTAAGATAGCCAATGATAAACGTGAAGAGCTTATCAGGACAGGCGCATTTATTAATGCTGATAATGTGACTTTAGTTACTGATGCTGCTGAGCTTGAAAAAGGCAAACAGATATGGACAGTTAACTGCACTCCATGCCACGGACCCGATGGCGGCGGAACAGTGGGTCCGAACCTGACTGACCAGAACTGGATACACGGCGGCGGTATAAAAAATGTATTCACAACCGTATCCAACGGAGTACCGGCAAAAGGTATGATAGCATGGAAAACATTGTTAACACCAAAACAGATCCAGCAGGTAAGCAGTTATGTATTGAGCCTCCAGGGTACAAAACCGGCAAACGGCAAGCCGCCCGAAGGCAATATATGGGTGGATTCAGTTAAAACCACAGGTAATGACTCAAAGAAGGTCACAGACAGCAGTAAGGTTAAAACTGATTCTGTAAAGATGAAAACAGACACCAGCAAAATTAAAAAAGATACGATCAAGTAACATATTATTTAAAATCCCTGCTGCAATCTCATCCTGCAGCAGGGAAAATTTAACCCAGGGCAGCGGTTCAATTTTATGCATAAGATAAGTTCAAATACTATAACAGATACAGACTCTTTCAGGGATCATCTAGGAATTATTACAGACGACGGTAAACGAAAGAACATTTACCCCAAAAAGCCAAAGGGCAGATTTTATAATGCACGCACCATATTCAGTATAATTCTGCTGGCATTTTTGTTCGGTATGCCTTTGATAAGAATTGATGGCCATCCGTTCATGATGCTTAATATTGTAGACCGTAAATTTATTCTTTTCGGGCAGGCTTTTGGCACCCATGATTTTTTTATATTAGCCCTGGGGTTTATTGCAATTGTTGTATCAATAATATTATTCACAGCGGTTTTCGGAAGGGTATTTTGCGGCTGGGCTTGTCCCCAGACGGTTTTCCTGGAAATGGTCTTCAGGAAAATCGAATTCCTCTTTGAAGGCGATTATATCAAACAGAAGAACCTGAATGCTGCTCCGTGGTCTGCTTCCAAGATATTTAAGAAAGTAACAAAGTGGGGAATATTTTTTGCGCTTTCTGTACTTATAGCTAATACATTCCTGGCATGGATAATCGGGCTTGATGACCTTGTTAAGATCATTACGGAACCGGTTTCTATGCACCTTGGCGGTTTTATAGCTATGCTGATATTTTCAGGAGTATTTTATTTTATATTCGTTTATTTCAGAGAATATGCCTGCATTTATGTTTGCCCATACGGCAGGCTGCAGGGGGTTTTGCTTGATAAAAACACTACCGTAATTGCATATGACTATGTAAGGGGTGAACCCAGGGGTAAGATACATAAAGGTGAAGAAAGAACAAACGGCGACTGTATAGACTGCAAAGAATGTATGGCAGTTTGCCCTACGGCAATAGATATAAGGAACGGCACTCAGCTTGAATGTGTTAACTGTACTGCATGTATCGATTCATGTGACAGTATTATGGATAAGATCGGCAAACCCAGAGGCTTGATTAGATTTGCTTCGGAGAACAATATAAGGAACAAGACAAAATTCAAAGTAACTGCAAGGGTTATTGCTTACTCCGCTGTTCTTGTTATTTTATTGGGAGTGCTAACATACCTGGTATCCACAAGGAAGCCTATAGATGTAACAATATTAAGAGCGCCGGGAATGATATTCCAGGAACAGCCTGATAACAAGATAAGTAATCTTTATACCATGAAGCTTACGAATAAAACCTTTAATGAAGTACCCGTAACCCTAAAGCTTGAAAACCGTGAAGGCGAGCTTAAAGTAATAGGTAATGATATAAAAGTAGGCTCCAATGACGTATCAGAAACGAAGTTTCTTGTTCTGTTACCGAAAGAAAAGCTGACAACCATGAACATACCTCTTGAAATAGGGCTTTACAGAGAAAATGAAAGATTCGCGCTGGTAAAAATTAACTTTTTAGGACCCGCTCCGCAAAAACAGAATTGAAAGGATAAATAATAATATGAACTGGGGAAAAGGAATAATTGCAGTATTTGTGGTTTTTGTGATTGGCATAGGAATACTTGTTTACAAATCCATGACAAAAAATATTGACCTGGTAACATCAAATTATTATGAAAAAGAGCTGAAATACCAGGAACAGATAGATAAGATAAACAATACAAACTCACTGGCAGAAAAAGTAAAGTTTGAATATAACGGGACTGTTTTAGTTATAACATATCCGCAAACAAATGATAAATTAACCGGCGAGATATCATTTTATAAACCTTCTGACGCTAAAGAAGATTTTAAATTGAATGTTGAGCCGGCTGCTGATAATAAGCAGGTATTGAGCACTGAAAAACTGCCTAAAGGTTTATGGAAAGTTCAGGTAAACTGGGCTATGAGCGGTAAGGATTATTTCAGTGAAGAAAAAATTATGATACAGTAACTCTATTTAGTTTCCCAAACATGAGTTTGGGAAACTAAATTGAAAAATAATAGATATGGAATTATTAACAGGTTTTTTGGTAGGTTTGCTTGGAAGCTTCCATTGTATCGGGATGTGCGGTCCAATTGCAATAGCATTGCCTAAAACCAATAACCCGTTCATTTCAAGGCTAATTTATAATTTCGGCAGAATTATAACTTACTCAATGCTTGGCCTTCTTTTCGGTCTGCTTGGCTCAAGACTAGAAATGTTTGGCTTGCAGCAAATAATATCCATTTCTTTGGGTATCCTGATAATAATTACTGTACTTACTCCCCTTTCATACAGAATTAAGTTATCAAACAGGCTTGGGATTTACAAACCTGTAGGAATACTTAAGATGTATTTCGGCAGAATGCTGAAAAGCCACACAATGGCTTCTATGCTTGTAATCGGGATGCTTAACGGTTTGTTACCATGCGGTTTTGTTTATATCGGAATAACCGGCACAATTGCCGTCGGGAACACTCTGAACGGAATGTTATTTATGACGATGTTCGGGCTTGGCACTTTGCCTGTAATGCTGGGCACATCACTTATAGGAAGCGCTGTTAATATCGGTATAAGACGGAAACTGACAAAACTGCTTCCTGCATTTTCAGTTGTACTTGCAATAATATTTATCCTTCGCGGGTTAAATTTAGGAATTCCTTATATTAGTCCGAAGCTTGAGCATAAGCCGGATACCGAAGTTATATGCCATTGAAGATGTTCATCTCAAAAATCCCCATTGTTGATTAAAGCATTCGAGCAGCAATTGAATTATCTTTACCTCACTGCTAATTGAACTCATCCTCCCCCTTTGCAAGGGGGAATTTTAGAAATGTTACCTGCTGTAATCGTTATTACCTAGTCGGCTTTCATATCGTTTAATAAGCTCGATATTCTTCTTTTCAACATCACTCAGCATACCATCAACATTTTCAAACCTGGGAACGTACCATTTTTCATACATAAAATAATTCCGCATTTCTTCTTTTTTAAAGATATAGCCGTGCCGTGCAAAAATTTCATTGCGCATTATTTTAAGCTCCCATCCGGTCAGATTGCTGAGGTCATCGGCTGTAAGCAGCCTCTCTGAGGCTTGTGGATAGATGCTGGAATTACCCGCAGATGAGTTATCACCCGTCACATCGGTAGCATTTGATGAGCCTTCCGAGCGCTTCTTCATTTCAAGCTCTTTTTCCTTAAGCTGAAGCTCTTTTTCTTTGAGTTCAAGCTCCTTTTTTTTAATATCGTTATCAGTGTTTGAATTCTCGCTTTTAGAGCAGATCGCTCCTATAAATGCCAGAGCAATAAATGGTATTATTATTAGTTTTTTCATTTTAAATTATTTTGATGAGATTGCTTAGTCGCTTTCGCCCCTCGCAAATTTATTTATTAAAATTATTAATTGATAATTGTTATTTGCATTTATCTTCCGTATTCATCGTAATATTTTTCAGCATGTTCTTCGAAGCGTTTTATCAGGTCAATATTTTTCTTTTCAAGCTCAGTAAGCTCATTGCGTACATCAGTTGAAACCGGCATGTACCAGGGCACGAACCTGTCAAAAATGAATCTAACCCTGCGGTTCTTAAAGGAATATCCATGGCGCGCATAGATTGCATTTCTTATAATTTCGAGGTCACCTTTATACAGATTCTGCAGGTCTTCTTTTTTCAGCTCTGAAACAGAGCCGTTATACTTGGTCACTTCTGAAGTTAAAGATTCAATTCTATCAGGAAATTTCGGGTCAGAGCCATACAGCTCAGCCCACTGAATATTTTCAGGCAGGTTGTGCTGCGGGTCATAAGCAAAATCCTTTTTTTCAAGATTATATTCCCTGACCCTTACCGGCAATTTTTTATCATTCGCTGACCATGTTCCTTTTAAGTATATTTCATTGGTGTTTTTGGAGTCAATAACAGTTGTAAAGCTAAACTTACCGTCATACTTATCGTCACCGGGTTCAATTACTTCAGCTTTATAATTTTCGCCTTCTTTGGTAAACTTTCCTTTAAACGGGCGGCTGTTGCCTGCCACTACGCTTCTTCCGTACATTGTATCACCTGAAAGTGAATCTATAAATATTGTGATACGGTTCTCATAAACATAATCTTTTGTATCATCAAATTCCTTTGCAGCAAAGCCGCCGGTGTAAGAACCGATCACCGGTAATTTACCGGACTTTTGTTCAGTCTTGTTTTCTGTAGAAGTGGTTTTTTGCTGTTCAGATGTATTGCCTGAAGTGGTGTTATTTTTCTGCTCATTATTTACATCCTGTTTTTTACCGCAGGAAGACATGATAAATAAAAGCAATATTAAAGTTATTAATTTCATTGGTTATTTACGTTTTAGTTTTATGATTTTTCGTATTATCAATTCAGCAATAATCAGATTTGGTATCCAGCCAAGCCAGGCTACAACCTGGTAAACATCCATTGGTCTGGGTTCAAACAGGAAAACGAGGAGGTATTTCCATGCCCTGAGTGTTATAGCGGAAAGTGTAAGAGCAAATGAGCGGATCAAAAATTCACGGTGAGCTTTATAATCACCCTGAATTGCTTTAACTACAGCTATAATTGTGAATACTATCCATAATATTGCAAGCAACACAAAAGATACCTGTGAGATCAAGCCGCCGTTTGCATAAATACCCATATAGAGTCCTGATGGACCTGCAAGCAGTATTAAAACAGCAGCGTATAACCAACCGGTATATTTATGAACCTGAGGGTAGCTTCGCCTGATATATACAGAAAATTGTGTGAATCCGGCAGGTAAAACTAACATTGCCGTATATACATGAGTAAAAAATGCAAGCTTGTAGAAAGGAATATCGATAACATCCTGTTTAATCCTCAGAAAAGCAACATCTGTATTGTATGGAATGTACTGAAGGGTAATTTTTAAGAGCAAATAAGAAAAAAACGAGTAAATTATCAATAATAATATATAAAATATATTATTAAATGTTAATTTTAAAAAGCGGTTTTGCTTAAATATTAAAAATTGATCCGGAAAATACTGCATTTTATCATAATATTTACACTAATATACCAATACGTTTAAATCAACACAAGAGCGGTGAAAAGGTGTAAAACGATAAAAATCATATTTTAGCTTGATGACCGTCATTTTTAGGGATAACTGCAAATATTATCTTTGTAACGGTACTTATTGAGGGCTGCTCCTCGGTAAGGATGGATGAAGGTGGCATTGAGCCATTCAAACAAGGCGGAGGGGACTCCGCTTTGTGTTTATATGGATTATAATTTGTATTTATAAAAAACGATCGTGAAGGTCGTCTTTTTTTTTATTATATCGACTATATTGCTTCCGTATCCGCTGTAAAAAGCACTATTGAAAATATTATTTTAGATACCCGCTTTCGCCGGTATGACAAGCGGATATACAAAAACCAAAAGAGTTCGTCCCCCTTCTAAGGTGAAATTTAGAGTCGATATTGCAGGAAAGTAAATAAATAAAAGACGTCCATGGGGGACGTCTTTACTTAATTACCGGATAAACTAAAAGCAATAAAATAGCAAAAAAAAATAGGTTTTTTCTAGTTCAGCTTAAATACAAAGGGAACAGTAACCCAGACTTTGACCGGCTTTCCGTTTTGTAGACCGGGTGTGAACTGCAGGCTCATAGCTTTGGAGGTAACTTCATCCCTGAAAATTTCCGGGCCATTGACACTTCCAACCTTTATGACACTGCCATCACCGTTTACAAGGACTTTAACAGTCACTTTGCCTTCAATTCCTGCTTCAATAGCCAGCGGCGGGTAAACCATAGAACCTCTCACCTGCTGAAGGTTTACACACTCAGGCGCTTTTTCAACTTCAAAAGACTGGTAAACGGTTTTTTCCTTTTCTTCTATGTTAACATCCTTTTTGGTAATTTTCTCTTCAATTTTTCTTTCTTCTATTTTTACGGTTCCTGAAAAAGAAAATTTACCTGTATCGCCAACATTAGAAACGGGAGTTTTAATTTCTTCAAGCTGCTGCTGAGTCTTGATCGTCTGCACATCAGCTCTTTCTTTTGCCACCGGTTCTGGGGTTAAAGCCTCAAGGTCCTTTGCAGGTGTAGTAATTTCCTCGACTTTTGGCGGCGGTACTTCTTCATCTAAAGCCGATGGCGGCGGCTCAAGATCAGTTAAAGAAACATTAATTATCCTTTGCTGAATATTTTTCAATTCCTGATCCTGCTTATACTTGGTATAATAGTGCACACCTCCGTATGCAGCAACTACACAGATATGAAGAATTATAGAATATATCAGTCCTTTCTTCAGGTATTTACGGTAAGGCAGCTTAAGCTCATCAGTAAAGCTTGAAGGAAGACTGTTTAAAGCAAATATAGCGCCCATAATAACGCCCTCCTTTATGGTATATAATTAAATGGAATAAAAAAAATAAAAAAGCATCCTTTACCTCAGCATTGGATGCTTTAAAAACTTTAGGCTGCTAAATTTAACAACCTGTATCATGATATTTTCTCTTTAAAAAACTTTCTAATTATTCATTAATTATACCCGGCAAAAATTATAATTGTTCCGCTGAATTTTAAGCGTGAATATAATTCCCTTCTTTGATTTTTTCCCTCATTTCATCCAGTTTCTGTTTTGGCAAAACTGAATTAATTTCATGCAGCAAAAGCTTTTTCTTTTTTTCTGAATCCCGCTGCAAAAGGTCAGCCAGTGCGATCATTTCTGCCTGCAGCAGATCTTTTTCTTTTCTGATCTCATCATTTTCAGAAAAAATATTTTTTAATGCTTCAAAAAGAAGCAGTATATTAGAATTCTCATTCATTAATGATTCCGCTAACGAGCGTTCAGGCAGTATTTTTATCAGCTCTTTATACAAATAGTCCTCTTCAAGCCTAAAAAGATTGCTAAGCTCATCGTAAAATAAATTCACCGTTTCATTGATCGAGCGAATTACATGAGTATTTATGCCTTCTTTTTCAATATCCCAGTATAATTCATCAAGCGATGCTGACATTTCATTCATCCTGTTATATTCATTTTCAAAGAATATCGTTGGACTTTCAGATTTTTTTCCGTTAAGACTGTATGTTTGGTTATTTTTCATGTCAGTTCAGACTGATTTTTGATATGGTTAAGGAATTAATTTTAATTTTTATTCCGCTGTGTTCCTGCAATTCCCGTTCTGACCGGGTGATACAGCAGGAAACCGGACAAACAGAATTGCACCTGGGCTCTCTGTAAATATTACTGCACTCGCTGCACTTTCCGGGAATAATATAATAATGATCAAAAGACTGGTAATATTTAGCCATATATAAATTATTCAGGTATTTGGGTCTTTTACCGAACAATTCAGAATGGTTATTCAGCCTTGGCATAATTGCATGTTCAGGGCACTCGGTTTCACAAGCGCTGCAGTTTATACAATCATCTGTTATTATTACTGACATTATTATGCTGTTTTGCTGAATAAATATGATTTAAACCGAACAGGGATGCAGCAATTTTTCTGTAAATAACTATGATGCAACTCAATGAATGCACTTATCCTGAGGCATCCTTGTTCTTTCTATTCAAAAATAGCATTTAAATGCATGTGTTTCCTATGATGTTGCTCAATTTTCAATATGATATATATCATATAAAAAAAACCCGTAAATTATCTTAATTTACGGGTTTTGACAAATTGATGAAGAAACATAAATCTTCAGTTGAACAATGTTAAATTATTTTTTGAATTTTTTTAAGTTTACTATCAGTATAGGAATATGTGAAAGCCTGACTATTCCTTCAGATACATCTTCTGAAAAAAACCTTCTAAGACCTTTTTTACCATGAGTGCCAATGGCAATAAGATCTGCTTTTACTTCACGTGTGTAGTTAAGGATACCTTCTTCCTTCATATAATCATTGTACAATGCGGTTATATATTTGCCGCCAAACTTTTTGCTAAATTTATTTATTAGCTCCATATCATCCCTGGTTTTTGAAAACTGGTCCATTGTATTAATTTTAAGAAGGTGGATCTCAGCAGAAGATATTTTCGCTATATCTTTTACAAACGGAAACATTCCGTATGCTTCTTCAGAGAAATCAGATGCAAACACAATACGCTTAAAAAGTCCTTTAGAAGGCTTAACAGGTATAACCAGTACCGGCTTTAATGAAAATCTTACGACACGTTCCGCAGTACTGCCCAGAATAACTTCAGTAATGTTGCCTGCACCGTGAGAGCCCATTACCACAATATCGGTCTTTATTTTATTGCCGTATTCAATTATTGAATTATGAACATTTGAAGTAACTTCGCAGCTTGTTGTAACTTTCAATCCTGCCAGGGATTTTCTTGCCCGAATGGCAGATAACTTTTTATTTGCGGCTTTTTTCAGGTTATCATTGATACCTTCGATCATAATAGAAGCAGGAGGAGAGATCACAAGCGGGTCAGCTGCATAGTAATAATTGGATACTTCGCATGCATTGAATATATGGATCTCAGCGCGGGTTTTTTTGGCAATTTCAGCGGCAGTATCCAGTCCGTAATATGATGGTTCAGAAAAATCGGTAGGTACGAGAATTTTTTTCATAATTTTATAAATATTTTATAAAATATCATTTATTCAAATTTTTTAGTTCCTGTTCGGCCTCAGCTTCCATTTTGGCTAAGCGGGTATAATAATCTGGAATTTCCTTCAAATGCGCCAGGGCAATCTTCGCAGTAACAGTCAGGTCGTCACTTGTAACATTGGTAACCGGGTCAATAGAACCGTGTTCAAGCTCAACTTCAAGCCCCATTCTGAACTGCTCAAGGTCAAAGATATCCCAGTTCATTCCAAGCTGGTCACCCGCCCATCTTGCTTCCTCTTCTGTAAATTTTCGTGTTTTCATAGATTGGAAATTTTAAAATATAAATTAATAAATACATACACCAATTAACATTCAAAAACACTATCCATTAAATATAACCATAACTGTATCATTGTGGTTCACAAAAAAAACCGTGTATTTTAATACACGGTTTTTTAAAGAAAGAAAAAATTGATAAAATGAAACTCAGTGAATCACAGCTTTAGTATTTAATAATGCTGTGCTTCGTAAAAGCGGAAGATTAAGAATTTTAATATTTCCTGATGAGAACGTAATTAATCCGCGGTGAGTAAATTCTGTAATTATCTTTTTCATGTAGCTTTTTGAAGTACATGTGTAGCTGGCAAGTTCATCAATTGAAAGATGAATATTCAGATCTTTGGTTTTATTAATTCCGTATTTATCTATCAGAACCAGCAGAGTATCTGCAAAGCGTTCATCTGACATTTTTTCGCTGATTCTTACTATGTGATCTTCCATTGAATCGATCCTTGAACACAGGCTTTTCATAACAAGAAGCTTGTAAGTGTTGTTTGAATTTATCAAATTCATGAAATCCTGCGCCGTAATAAAACTTGCCCGTGTTTCACTGATTGCCGTAGCAGAGTTTGTGTAAATATGATTATTTACAACTGAATGCAGCCCTAAAATTTCTCCTGCGGTAGCAAGGTGCAGAATTCTTTCCTGGTCTGCGGGTTCATCTTTAAAGATCTTGACGCTGCCGGATTCAATGCAATATAATCCTGCAGGCTGATCATTTTCTTTAAACAGCACATCATTCTTATGAAAAATGAACTGTGTAAGTTCTCCGTAATTTTTTATTATTTCTTCTAAACCGGTGTTTGTAGCCATTTTGTTATAATTATCAATTTCATAACAAAATTAGCTTGTTTTCAATGCATTTTACAATGATTTGAGTCATATAAAAATATGATAAATGTAGCCGGAAAATATGATTTGAATAGTTAAGGTTAGGAGTAAACTATGTTATTACAGTAATTTAGTTTAAAAGAATCTTTTAATCGTAAATATGAGCAGTTTTAACAAGTCCCTGGTGATTAATAATTTTAATTCGTTTTCCTATCAGGTCAATAAGCTTTTCACCCTTAAAATCAGAAAGTATTCTGATAGTGGTTTCTGTTGCAGTACCAACGATATTAGCAATATCTTCCCTTGAAATAACGGCATTAATAGCACCGTCTTTATCTGTGCTGTAAAATTCAAGCAGCATTAAAAGCGCTTCTGCCATTCTTTCGCGAACTGGTTTTTGTGCAAGTCCGGTAAGCCTGCTTTCAGCTTCCTTCAGATCATGGGAAAGCAGCTGCATCATTTGAGTTGAAAGATCTGAGTTGGTATGGAGAAAATCAAAGAAAGTTCTTTTGGGAATAAAACAAACAGTAGCATCTTCCATCACAGCCGCTGTACCTGAATAAGCTTCGCCGCTGATAAGTGAACGGTATCCTAGCACATCGCCTTCTTTAGCCAGCCTTAAGATCTGTTCTTTGCCTTCTTCACCTGTCTGGTAAATTTTAATTTTACCTTTGTTCACGCAATAAACGCCTGCTGGCTTATTGCCTTCATTAAAAATTATCTGTCCTTTTTTATATATACTGCAGTTCTTTTCGGAATCCATTTCGGATACCTGAGCAGTTGTAAGAGCGCAAAAAACGTTTCCAAGCCTCGAGCGGCATTCATCACAAACAGGATGTTCAAACTGGGGTTTCATAAATTTTAATTACTTTTAAATACTGTCTTTTCAGTTCAAATCCAGTAATTATTTACATCAATAATATAAGGTATAAACATTAAAATAAAGCCATAATTACGTCAAAAATCATATTTTTAGTTAACCAAAAATATGGGTTTAATCTATATTTAACATATATTTAAAAATATGATATGTATAGTTCCAGGTTTTTTTGAGAGTATTGCAGTTTGATATTGAATTTTTTGCCGTACCAATATCTCAATATCTCAGCTTTACCATCGGCGATGAGTAAAGATATCTCGATCAAATCATCCTGCACTGCTGATTGAGGGATATTATCTTTTACCAGATCTTCGTAACCGAATTCTTTAAAAACACAATCGTATATTTCATTAAAGCGGTTTGCGTTTGGATAGTTAACAGTGCAGATATAACCAAGGCCTTTGTTTAATAATACACGGTCAAACAACCCGGGGTCATTTTTAAGATAAAATTCTGTTCCGATAGCATCAAGTGAGTTATTGAAATTAAAACCTGTTGTATCATTCGGGTCAGAAAGATCCAATCCGCAAACTGTTTGCGAATATGATAAAACACCGCTCAGCAGCACAATGAGTGCCGATACTATTATTAATTTTTGAATGATATTACCTACTTTACTTCCCTTATTATCCTGTTAAGCTTGTATATCTTAACAAATTCACTTTCCAAATGGTTCGTAGGCGGATATTTTGTATTAATGCTGTAGAGCGTTATCAGCTTTTTCTTTCTATCCCAGCTAATAAGCTTGGCATTGGCTTCAAAAGTATCGGGGGTCGACTTGAATACAGCAACAACAGCAGTGTTATCTTTTATCTTTTCAGTATGCTCACTGCAGAGCAGCTTATCGCCCGGGTTAATATAAGGCTTCATGGAATCGCCTTTGGCGATAAGTATGAATGGATTTACCATAGAGCCTGTATCAGAGAGATCAGTGATTTTTACAGCATTATCAAGCCAGGTTGCCGAAGGCGAGCCGCACTCCGCATAACCAAGAACAGGCACACGGCGGAACTTAACATTTTTGCTTTCACCATCTGCCCTGCTTTTGGATTCAGCGCCGAACATGGAATCCACTGTTATTCCGTGAATTACCCTGATTTTTTCAAGCTGGTCTATGGTCCAGTCGCTCAGTCCTCTTTTGATCTTGCTCAAAGAGCCTGCATTTTCATTAATGCTTAGCGCAAGCGCATAAATGGAATTGATACCCTTTGCCGAAAGCATAGGGAAAAGCTTATCATTAATTCTGCGGGTAAGCGAACGGTCTTTTTTACTTTTTTTCTTCATTTTTATTCTATGTTTATCAATTATTTATGAAAATAAATATGCTGTTACCATATATTGCTCTTGACATATGTGCTAATTGCATATATATTTGTAACGTTGTTTGAATGCTATGCAAATATAACAATATTTTCCTTAAAATAGTTTAGAGATTTTAAAACTTGTTTCCTTATGAAGAAAAAACCAAGCTCAAAAGATTCAGGCAGTGATATCAAAAATTCGGCAATCGAACTTGCTTCCGTGGGGCTCACTATGGAAAAAGCTGAAGAGTATTTAATGCTGGCAAAGGGAGCATTAAAAAAACTTGCTATTAGATCTGCAGATTTTTCTAAAAGATTTTTAAATGCAGAGCTTACATGCTGCATTGAGATAGAAAAAGCGCTTGTAAGGAAGGCAAGAGGGTATGATACTACAGAAATTACAGAGGTCTACGTGCCTGTATATTCTGAAGATATACCTGAAAATAGCATACCAGAACTAAAGCTGAAGGAAGTAAGACATGTTAAAAAATATATTCCACCGGATAATACCGCGGCAGTATATATACTTAACAACAGAAGACCTGAGAGATGGAGCAAAAACCCGGAAACACAGGAAAACAACCTATCTTATGAAGAATTCCTTGTAAAACATAAAGAATTTTCAGCTAAGGCTAAAGCGAATATATAAAATGAAAATGCAATCATTTAATTCCGGTAATGACTTTGAGCTTTCCGATAGGTGGTTTGAAATTAATAACAGGGCTATGAATCACCCTGTTCAGCAAAAACTGCTTGAAGACCTTAAGACAAACAGGTACAGGAATTATATAATAGCAGCCGGTAGAAGGTCATTCAAAACAGAAAGATTTGCAAAGAGATACATTATAAATGAATGCATGGAACCATATAACAAACGCAAAATGTATTTTGCCGGAGCTCCAACCAGGCAACAGGCTAAGGAGATCTTCTGGGATGACCTTAAAAAGCTTGCCCAGAGCAATCTGGTAATGAAGATAAGCGAAACAGCTTTGAAAATTTATTTTAATAACGGATGTATCCTAAGGGTAATTGGATTAAAGGAATTTAAACGGGTACAGGGGCAGTTAATGCACGGAATTGTGATATCAGAATACCAGGATTGCAGCCCTGGGGTTTATAATGAATCGATAGAACCGATGATAAATGATACAAGGGGATGGTGTATTAAAGAAGGCAGGCCGTTCGGGAAAAATCATTTCTTTGACGATTTCTTAAAAGGAAAACATAAAAAAAGAGGGTGGAATTCATACCACTGGACTAGTGAAGATATTCTAAGTACTGAACAGATAGAAGAAGCAAGATCAAACCTGGCGAAGCCTGATTACGATCGTGAATACAAAGCATCATTTGAAACAGCGGTTCAGCGCCCGTATTACAGTTACACAGAAAAAAACAATAAACAAACGGAGATATTTCCTCACTTACCTATTATAGTTGCATGTGATTTCAACGCTGGTGATAAGCCAATGAGCTGGGTTATAGGTCAAAAGATCAAACAGGGCAGTGCAGAAATAACCTGCTGGCATAAAGAGCTAAGCTTTCAATTTACTAATACAATTACAATGTGCAGGATACTGGATAAAGATTTCTTCCAGAGCTTAAAAGGCGGATATCCTAAACAAATAATTTTTTACGGTGATTATGCAGGCAGGAAACATACTTCCAATTCAAGCTATAATGACTGGGAGATCATTGAAACTTATTTCAGCAGCAAAACAGGAATTGAAAAACGAATAAAGCCCTGCCTTTCAATACGTGATTCAATTGGTGCAACAAATGCGCAGCTATGCAATTCAATGGGAGAGATAAGACAGTATATCGATCCGCTTAACTGCCCCGGGCTGGTTAAAGACTGGGAATACTGCTCCTGGAAAGATAACGGAAGAGAGCTTGATGACAGAGATCCCGTGAGAACACATTTATGCAGGGCAGTAGATTATTACAATGATTATGAATATCCAATACGCGGCAAACCTGTAACAGGTACATTTAGAACGATCTGAAACTTTAACTAAAAACAATTATGCTCTTAACAGGAAATATTTTTAACGAACTTAACAAGGCTTTTGCAGGCAGCATCAGGAAAAGTGAAATTCACAGGCTTTCACTTTATGAAGAATTTGCCGCATTTTATAATAATGACTATGAAGCTATATGTTCATATTTAAGAGAAGCAACATTAAACAATCCTTTTTCAGAAGAAACCCTTAAAGACCTGAAGTTCAGGCATCTTAATATCATAAGAAAAATTATCAACAGAACAACAAGCGGTATCTTTACAAAAGACCCCATATTATCACTTTCAGGCTTAAGCAGCGAAAAACAAAAATTATTCAGCAGCCTGCTGGAAAAGTGCAGGTTTGCTCAAAAAGTCAGGGAAGCATTCAGGAAAGCTGTATATTTTAATGTTGTAGAAGCCAATGTTATCTGGGATTCAGCATTAAATAAATTAAGAATAGATATTATAACCCCGAACAACTATACTGTTGAAACGGGCAACGACTACCTTGAAAAAACCAAAATTGCGGTAAGAAAAGCTGATGAACACGGCGAAATTTACTGGTCTGTTTGGAGTGAAAGCAGCCATTACCTTGTAAAAGGTGATAATATCATCCCGGCAAACGGCAATAATGATATGGTTAATCCTTACAAAAAATCTGGTTCGGGAAGATCTGCACTGCCTTTTGCAGCTTTGAGAATTGAGGAAGGAGATGATTACTTTGGCGAACCAAACTGGAATGTTTTTCTTCACCAGAAGAACCTTGATATAAGGCTAACAGACCTTAACGAAACCGAGCTTAAAACCCTGCACCAGATCTACCTGGGAATAAACACAAATTTTTCTGATGGCGAAAGCTTTAAAGCAGGTGATTTCAAACAGATAAATAATGTGAAAGAAGATGACAGGGAACCGAAAATAGAAAGCATCATTGCAAAGGCAGATTATACATCAGTAAGGGATAATATTGACTGGCATAACAAGCTTGTTTTGAACAGCGAAGGCATAAGCGGTAATTCTGTATCAACTGAAATTACCGCTGAATCAGGCGCTGCGAAGAAAATTGATGAGCTTGAGCTTATAGAACGCCGTGAAGAATATAAAACCATACTGTATCACTTTATGAAAGAGCTGCTTGAAGTTATCAGAATGGTGTGGAACACATACAATCCATCACAGGCACTGCCGGAAGATAAAGATTTTGAAATAAGCTTTACAGAATCCAACCTGTTTGAAACACCTGATGACAAAAAGAAACGTTATGATATGGCTTTGGAATACGGATACAAAGATAAAATTGATATTACCTCCGAAGAGCTTGAAATAAGCGAAGAGGAAGCAAAAGCGATCTTAAATATTCGCAAAAACAGATCATACAGTAATTAAATAATAATATTAAACATCAATACAAATGAAAATACTTTATTACCCCGGTGAAGGTTCATCCGGCATCAGCGGCGCAGAAGAAGAAAATGTTACGATCACAAAAGCTGAGCATGAAAAACTTGTGAAAGAATCAGGTGAATTCTCGAAACTAAAAGAAACTTCAGCAGAATTTGAAAATAAAATAAAAGAGCTTGAAGGCAGCATACAAAACCTTACGGAACAAAAAGCTGAGACAGAAAATAAATTTACTTTGCTTGAAAGTGAAGTTAAAAAGGAATATTACGGGCAGCTTCCTGATGAACATAAAAAAATTGCTGAGCTGATACCAACAATTGAAGGCTTAAGAGAATATGTGAAATTAAACGCGGCAAAGCCGCCCGCCGGAAGCGATTCAGCAAGGCCCGGCGCAGGCACAGGAGATAATTTTACAGGAAAATGGGATGAGCTTACCTATAACGAAAAGGAAGAATTGAGAAAACGAAGACCGGAACTTTGGAAAAAGCTCTACAGGGAAAAATTTGGTTTTAATGATTAACAACATACAATTAACAATTAACAATGAACAATGAGCAATGATGAGCCATTTAACCGTTTAACCTTTTAACTTATTAACCTAATAACCGATTAATTCATTAACCACATAGCTAAAAACGATTCACCTAACAAACCAACACTTTTACAAACTTAATTAAACAGAAAGAAAAACTATGGCATCATTAACATTGGATGACCTGGCGGGTAAATTCCAGAGTGAGACATTTAAAGCCACACTGCGCGGAACATTTACCAAAGCGTTAAGCTTTTTCGGCTCAGGATTTTTAACGGAAGCGCCTGATGAAGTTGTTGACCCGAACCAGACGGGTACATTCGGCAACCTGCCGCAATGGAACACCGATACAAGCGACCCTGACCAGATAACAACTTCATCTACAACAACTATCAACAAGCTTTCAGCTTACAAAGACCGATTTGCCTGGATGGAGCTGGAAAAAGGCTGGGGCGCGCAGGAGCTAGTTAATACCGTTGCAGGAAGAGGCAGCGATATGATAGAAGAAATTGCAGTTCATATTGGCGAGTACTGGGCTTACGCTTTGCAAAAACGCGCAATAAATGTATTAAAAGGAAACTTTGCCACTGCCCTTGCTTCAAGCCACTCAACAGGCAATACTTATTCAGGCGCTGCAATTACAAATGCCGGTGTGCTTGCAGCTAAATACAAGCTGGGAGACTGGCACAGGATGCTTAACCTTATACTTATGCATTCTAAAGTTCACGGTGATGCAGTAACAAATAATCTTATCACATTTCCTGCCGGACCGGTTGGCAGCAATACATTTATTACCGGCAACCCCGGACAAATACTCGGTTTAATGCCTTTTGCAGATGATGACCTTACTGCAACTGCAGGTGTATATTCAACATTCCTGGGCGGAAGAGGTTCAATGGTGTATAAGCTCCGCAACAGGCCGGGAAGCGCAATGTCGAACAGGAACGTCATTAAAACCGGCGGAATACATCTTGAACTAACGCGTGATGCAAAACAGGCTGGCGGTACTGATGAGATCATCACAAGGATATCCTGTATGGTTCACACCCCCGGCGTTGCATGGGAAGACGCTGCGCCTGAAAATCCAACACTTGCCCAGCTTGCAACCGGCAGTAACTGGCAGAAGGTCGCACCCGATAAGCTTATCAGGATAGCGGAACTGAAGACACAGTAATATTACTCTTGCAAATATGATGCTGTTTTACTCTTACTTCAATTAACTTATGTTCCCTGCCCTCTCAAACAGGGGCAGGGAATAAAATACATAAAACTTTAAAATTCTTATGAGCGATAACCCAAACAAAACAGAAATTTATGAAATTAACCCGGTGATACTGAATTCGCCAAACGGTTACAGCGCGCTGATAGATGGTGATAATTTTATGGTGGTATCTCATTTATTCGGTGAAGGTTTTAACCGCAGGAATGAAAGGATCAATATCATCAAAGAAGAAGGCTTTGTTCTTGTGAATGGTCAAAGAACTGTTTCCGGTAAATTCGAAGGTCTGAGTGATGTGCAGCTTTACCAGCTTGTTATTGCGGGGGTGGTAGTTCTTAACACCAGGCAGATAGCTGATTTCAGGAAAAAATTCTTTTCTTCAGCAGCACCACAATTTGAAAGAACAAATAAAAAATAAATAAACTCTTAAACAATAATTAAAACTCTTAAACAATATGCCCCTGGAAGAATATATAACTGAAGCTGACCTTAAAAGTATAATACCTGAGCTTTCCCGGTACCTTTGGGCTGAAGAAGCTGACTACTCACCGCAAAAACAGCAGGCAATAAGCGAAGTAAGAACTGAGCTGATCAACCGGGGTTTTAAGCCGGCGGAAATTATGCCAAGGCAATATATAAGGCATTCAGGAATTACAGAAACAGCTGACCATTCTTCAGAAACCGAAAGCGAAGATGAAGCAGCCAGGCTGAGATATGTACTTGATGTAAGATCTTTTACACCCGGCGGATTGAAAACATTTACTCTGCTTGGAAGCAATGATAAAACTCTGTGGAAAGAGCTTGATACCAGGAAAGCTGAAAGCATCGGCACAATTACTTTTTTACTGAGATCCTCTTATTTATTTTACAGGCTTAATGTATCAGTAACCGGCGGTTCAATTGATTATGATGCATTTTTATGTGATACAGGTATCGAAAGGCTGGTTATGTACAAATGGCTTGAGCTTATCCTGCTTGACCGTTTCACTGAAGAAAATGACTCTTACCACCTGAAGATGAAATATTTCAGGGGTGAATATGAAACTCTGCTGAACAGGATACGTATCTGGGCAGATAGAGACGGCAGCGGAAGCTTAAGCAGTAATGAATTCAATACTGTAACAAATATCAGAATTTTAAAATAAAAACATGCTTTATAATGTAATAAAAAGCTGGGTAACCGGTAAGATATCTTTATTAAACGAAACACTTTCTGAAGCAGAAAAGCTGGCGGAATCAAGCTTAAACTTTGATACTGATATGCTGCCGCTGAACCTTAAAGATAACTCATATTTCATCAAACTCCGGGAAGTAACTTTCACAGATAATGAATCCGAAGAAATAAATGTGAAAGTTAATATCGAATTTCATTTCAGGCTTTATAAAAAACCGGGTGAATTTTACCAGAAAATAATTGATGATAAGCTCTATAGGCTCTGCGGAATTTTAATTGATGATACAGCATCCGGACTTGAGCATACTTCAGACGGAATAACAATTGCTAATATTCATAATTTATCACTCAGCGGACTAGAAAAAGCATACAAAGGCGGCGAGTATTTATTACCAGTGGCAGTATTTGATTTGCAGGTGTTTGGCAATGTGCAATGATCAATGAGCAATTAGCAATGAACAATGAGTGATGATTGAAGAAAATGAATAAATAATTATTAATACTATAAACTTTAACTATAAAAAATCATGTCAAGAGCATTAAGGGATAAAGGCGGTAACCAGCTTGTAATAATTGAATATGATGAAGAGCTGGGCCTGCCCGGAACAATTACAAACGGAGTAAACGCGTTGAACTGCGGATTAATATTCGAATCGGCAGTTGATATTGAAACCAAAACAGAAAAATTCAAAGCTGAAGACGGCAGAACATACGGTCAGGATGAAGAGTATGAAGGCAAAACAACCGGAGTGCTGATGGAAACATCAAAGCTGCTGGCAGATTACCTGGCGTTTGGCACAAGAGGTAAACTTCACCTTGAAATTAAATACGAAGGCATCAAAGGCGGCAAGCACCAGGAAATATTTAAGATTGCAGATGTTACACCGCAAATGAGCTTTAAAACTCCCGGCGGTACAAAAGCAATGAAATATGAATCAGTTTCTGTTATTCAGCCTTTACCGGTGATAATTTCACCGGCTGATATAACAGCAATAGAAGCAGCTCTGGGAGTTAACATCAGGACAACAGGACCGGTTACTATTCCACCTGAGCAGGAGCATGTAATAGTGGAAACAGAGGTGTAGGTTAAAAGTGACAGGTTACAGACTGCAGGATTTGGAATATCAGAATTTGAATTGTTGATTTCGGATTAAAAAAAAACAATGAATAAACTTAGTAATTGAAAAATTTACATATATGAAAAATATTTTTGAATTTAACGGGAAGAAATACAGGCTTAGGAACTTTGATCTTGACCTGCTTCACAGAACCTCTCCCCTTTTAATAAAATACAGGGAGCTTCATCATAAATATACATGCAATATTGATACAACAGCACTTGACGAAGCAGAAAATGAATTAAATATCATCAATGAAGCGATTGATGAAATGGATGAAAATAAAACTACTGATATAACTGCAAAAAACAAGCTTCAGGAAAGATATAATCAAGCTGAAGCGAAGCTTCAAACTCCCCAATTTAAAACACTGAGGCAGTATGTATCAGATATGGAAGCACTTGCCCTGTATGAAATAATTACTGATTCAGTGTTTATAGCTGAGCTGTTTAACAGGATGCTATTGCCTGCAGAGGCGGATGATAGGGTAAATTTTACGGCTGAAGAACTTAAAGCCGGGGATGCCCTTGAATTTATAAGGAAGGTGATCAGCAGTTTTTTTTTGATCTTGCCGGCTCTAAACGGGAAATAGATAATTTTTTAAACAGCTTTAAGCTTCAAAACGAATTATTAATTCCTTTGCCTGAAAAATTTGAAATACCTGATGAACAATTATATAATTTTATGATATGGTCACTTGCAAAATATTACGGGCTTTCGCCGGGCAAAGCAGCAAAGCTGCGGGAAATTGATTTCTGGCATACGTTAAAATTTGAAGAGCTTGAGCAGGCTAAGAATCTTTTCTTCTTAAAACTAAAACAGGAAAACTAACAAAAATTAAAATGCAATTTACATCAGCTGAAATAAATGAACTTACTTCAGGATTGAACAGGTTTATAAATGACCTTAACCGGAAATTTTCAGGAAGCTTAAACCCTGTTAATCATGAAAATATTTCCGTTGGAAAGTTTTTATCCGTGAACGATAAGCCGATTAATGCTGTATATGAGATAACGGGTTATTTTGAACAAATGCTGGGATTTACAAAAAATATGATGTCCAATATGGGTGTAATGGATTCCGGTTTTGCAAAAACCGTTCAGCTTATTGTTCAATTATTAGGTTCAATAACCGGTTCAGGTACTGGAAGCGGAATCTTCGGCGGATTGCTTGGAGTTATCGGAGGAATATTTGGGGGTCCGTTAGGCGCTGCTGCCGGAACAGGTATAGGGACACTTTTGGGCAGTACTTCAGGTAGGGTTAACTCACAATCGATGCAGTTACATCCGCAATCACCCCAAATGATAAACCAGGTAATTATCAAAAATCCGGTTACCTTTACAAAAGCATTCGATGTTGAAGTAAGAACGCGGAGCCTTAGAGGAGGAATTGACCTGTAATGCCTGTATATATAAAAAAATTCCGCGGCAGCAATTACTTTGCTCAAAGGGAATTTATTGATTCCTTAAAGCTCGAACATATTCCAACAGATGGTTTGCCGGTATTCAGGTTTGAAACTGAAGACCCGGCGGAAGCCGGGACATTCAGGGCTGGTGATTTTGACCTGAATATTTCCCTGCTTCAGCAGGAAAGATCAAATGCAGGTAAAAATATCAGGGAATTTTTTCTTGGGGAAGAGCGTGATTTTTACTTTCTTGTTATACTGCAGTTCGGGCAGCAAAGCTTTTGCGGTATATCACAGCAGTCACACGTGCAGGCTGATTATACGTACTCTCAAAACCGCTGGTTTGTTAAGCTGACGTGCAAAGATATATTAATGGAGTGGGCAAAACGCTGCGAAGCAGCGGCTAATTCAACTATAAACTTTGCGAACGGCGAGCAGCTTACATTTGAAGAATATATCCTAAGGCATTTTGAGGGACTTACATCGGGAACGGTAACTATAAGCCTGCCGCAAAAAACTTATCTTGAGCGGCTTAGGGAATTATACAGCAATATACAGTGGTGTTACGCACTCGGTGATTACAGGAATTTTATCACAGGGCAGGATAATATCAGCCGCTGGGAAACCTTTAAAGAACTTGCCAAAGGGTTGGGATTCAATTTTGAGATGTTCATAAATCCCGGAACTGAAGAACTGAATGAACCGGAATTCATTTTTAACATTTTTTTTATTACTGATCTTGCCGGGCAGGAAGCGGTAGAGCCTGAGATCATTGAGATAAGTGAATCAATAGGCGCTCCCAGGCTTGAATGGCTGTTTCTGAAATACAGAAGCTTTGTACTGCCCGAAGGCGAATACAGTGACGGAATATTCTTTAACAAAGATACTGTATACCAGAGTGATACTAATCACGGTGATGGCGAAACGCTTTTCCCCACCTGCGCATTAACCTTCAGCGGTAAACGGCTCAGTTACATTAATTCAAACCAGGTTACAGAAAAAACCGTTATGAAGGATATTGATTTTAAAGATTTTGGATTGAAGTTGTATGGGTATGAGTTTACACCGAGTATACCGATTGGAAAATTATTTCCTTTAGTTGAAGCCTTAAATGGAGGGTTAGCTTATTCAAGGATAATAAATTGTGCAAGATATCATAATGGTGCTCCTGACCTTTACGATTTTGTTGCTGTACAAGAAAATTCAATTTTAAACTATTCGATGTATAATTATCATTCACGGTCAATATATATATTAAGGATTAAATTAAATAATCATGATATTATAAAATTATGGAAGACAATAAGTTTAAAAAATAATCAAGTCTATATGATTACGTCTATTTATAATCTGGATTTAGAAAATAATATAATGGAAATTGAAATCTCTAAATTTTAATTACTTTAATATTCTTTAGTTTCATGAAATATTGCAAATTATTAGTTCGGTTTAATTGAATTAAAATTGAAAGTGTAAATGTATTTGAAGCTGATATATAAATTGTATGATTATTATTCAAAGAAGAGATATTGTTATTTGAAGTATCTTTATAAACTATATTGCTATCACCAGCGATTATCCTAAATAATGCAAAACTGTTAACGGAATCAGCATTGGTTTGGCAATTAAAATCAATTTTTATTGAAGGTGAATTTAATATATCAAATAATGTATCATTAATAACAATACTACTATTCAAATATATACTCAAGCTATCCATTGAAAAGATCACAGTTTCGCCATTACCTGTATTACCGTTATTTGTAGTGGAATCGCTGCCGCAGCCGAAGAGATAAATGAAAGAAACTGTAAAACAAATGATTAAAAATTTCATAAAGTAATAAATTAGTTAACGCAAAAATAACTATAACCTTAAAAATTTTCAATTAAAATAAATCTTTTAACAAACCCTATATATAAAATAATATGAGTATAATAAACGGCTGCGGCCGGCCTGTTGTTAAGCTGGTATCAGCGGACCCGGAGCTTGAAACTGAGATCACATTAACTTTGCCGCTTACAAATTCACAGGGATTAACTGAAACTTATGAAGTAAAAAAGATATCCCATGAGCTGATAAGCCTTGATCCCGCTCAACCGCAGATAATCAACGCCCAACGAATAATAGGCTACATGATAACTTTTACGCTTAATTATAACCGCTGGATAACAGGCAGAACTTTGTATGAAAGCTTCAAAAAAATATTTGATGCGGCAAAAGCTGGATGGAAGATAATCCTTCAGCCGCGTGATGATGCGCCGTGGCGGGAGTTTGAAGTGATTCTTGCAAATGAAACCCTTGAGCTTGGACTGAACAAAGGCGGAGCCTTTGCCCGGTCGCACAGGCTGCCGGTGCTGATATTCCGCTCAGCAAGGCTTGAGCCCGATCTTAAATGGTTCCCCCCGCAATATGAAAATCCGGGCGGCGGTACGATCTTACCAATTGAAGGTGGAGAATAATAATTAATAATTACACCTATAAACCGTGAACTATCATCTTTAAACTTTAAACTATCAATTATAAACTATCAACTGTAAACTATCAACTATCAACTATAAACTTAAACTATCAACTAAATCACTCTTTATGAAAAAATTACTTTTAATTCTTACAATTATTATGCTTGTGCAGATACCGCTATCTGCTCAATTTACATCCCTGCCGATAAGGCTTGTCACATCATCAGGCACGCCGTTAACCGGCGAAGCTGGTAATATAGAATTTACAAAATACCCGCATAACTACCCTGCGGATAAGATAAGCGGTATTACCGTAAATGAAATTGGCACAGCAGGCAACTACGTTGCCAAAGGATTCAGTGAATTCCGTTATGTTAAGCTGTGGCTTGGGGGAATTGAACAAACCTGGTTCGATAGCGTACTAACAGGCAATATTTTTAGTTACCTAAACAGCAATTATGTAACTCTTGGCACTACACAAACTATTACAGGAAGCAAAAACACCACAGGGAACTGGAGCGCATCATCAACAGGCAACTGGCTTTACAGCGGAAGCGGAACTACCAACACATTTTATAGGCCATATATCATAAATTCCTCTCCCTGGTACAGCGATCTCTCACAGATACCCGGAACAGGAATGCTTTTCAGAAGCGCCGGTGATTCATTATACCTTAAGCGTGAATTTGTTTATTACAGCGAAAGCGAGAACAGGCTTTACTTCAACACTCCTGGAACTTTGGGGACATTCAGAATTGCAAAACGCGGGAACGGCCAGCTGTTTGAAATGAATCCCGCCCAATTTACCTGGTCACCCGTAACCGGGCTGAACCTGAATTCAGCAGTATTGAACCAGGACAGCATTGCCGCTAAAATTTTTACGGGGCTTAAGGATTCTACCTGGTTTTCACTTGGTGAACCGCTCAGCAAATACAGAACATTAAGCCTCAGAAAGCCTTTCTGGAATAATCCACTGCCCTACCCTGACTGGAAGTGGTATTATACATCTGTAAGTGAAACAGGAGTAATTTCCGCAAAGGATAGCTTTACTGTTATGAATCATGCTGATATGACCTATGATGAAACGCCGTTTGAGATCTTTGCAGATGCATTGTGGAATGATTGTGATACAATAACTCTGCCGATCCGGGGATTGTATCATATTACATATAACTGCAATGTGATATTCCCCTACACTGAAGTGGCAGGTATTTTTGCCAGGGATTCGATCACAATGCGAATGGTTAATGAGCTGAGTGTGGATATTCCCGCATCATATCTTGAAGAATTCAGGGAATTTTACGACGGCACAAGGTATTACCCTGAATCACATGTTAAAAGCAGGACATTTACTCTTTTCAATCCTTTGCCCGGCACAAAATATTATTTACAGGTTAAAGGCGTGCTGAATTCAGGTTTAATAAACATTGCTGTAACGAAGCCGCAGATAACTTATATGCTGGTGAGATGATATACGTCAAACGTGAAATGTGAAACGTGAAACGTTAAATATCAAAGGTGATCCCGCAAAGCAGAAACGCGGGACTGCAGAAAGCGCAGAATGTGAAACAGCAATTGTTAATCGTTACTGATGATAATTAATTTAAATTCAAATAAGGAAATAAAATGGAAATTTTTAATAACACTTACGTAGCTGAAATTCTGAAATGGCTGCTGCTGCTTTCGGCGGGAATGATCCTGCAGCAGCTTCGCAGGATTTTAAAGCGGCTTACGCTTGTTGAGTATAAGCTCCATGCCGCGGATTACGCCCTCGAAAAGAGCTTTAAGAACGGGTATGAAATTCACCGTGACGCAAAACTAAGAGAACTGCTTAAAACTGACAGCTTTATTAATAAGTAAAGAGCGAAATATAAATTTAAAGGAGGTTAAAATGGAATTAACAACATCAGCGGTATCAATAAACATTCACAGGGAAACAGATGTACTTGGCTTAGCCAGGGCTGAGAAGAAAAAAAGCTACTGGCAGCGGGTAACTAAAGGCGAGCTTCCCCTGCCTGCCGGGCTTACGCCTGTATATGCTGAGGACCGTTTTATTTACTGGCTGAAACAGGCTGAAAAATACAAAGAAAGGATCGAAAAACATGTAAAGGAATTTGAAAAGATAAAAGATCCAATTGGATTTTTAAGCTGGATCTCAGGTGTGGTTGAAACTATCAGAAGCATTATTAACCTGATAACAAATTTAAAATAATGAAAAATAAATTAAACTAATTAATAATATTCTAATTTTATAAAAAACACTTATGATAAAAATAATGGAAGAAATATTCGGAGCTAACTGGAGAACAACCCTCTGGGGTGGCATTATGACATTAGCTCTGGCAATTAACCAAGCTCCCACAATAATAAATTTTCTGCCCGATAGTGCCGAAGTATGGATAAGAGGAATTTCAGGTTTGCTAGTAGTTGCATCAGGGATAAAATTTGCTGCAGCTGCGCGTGATAAAGCTGCGTAAAAGCTGTGTCACTCTTCGATTCCGCTCAGAGTGACAATGTATATATTCTGCCTTTGGGCTGCCGAAAAATCTTTCTTTAGCAGAAAGATCTCACAGTCCTTACAAATATTAAATTACAGCAGTAATTATATTTTGGACCCCTGTTTTTATTTAAAACAGGCACACACCAAATTAACTTACATGAACATATCTATAACTTCATTTAAGCCCAAAGGCGGATATTTATTTTACAACAATTGTACTGGAAACATCATTTTATAAATTCTCAGACGGGGGTTTTAGCATATGAGCCGGATCAACAAAGAACACTTTATAAATAATTACCACAGGCATTTCGGGAAAAAACTGACTGAAGCAAGGAAGAATAATATATTTATCATAACAGATGCATTTGCTTTGGATGAAAACATGAAAAGTCTGAGATGGCTGGCATATATTTTAGCAACTGCCATGCATGAATCCAATGATACATTTGCGCCTGTATCCGAAGGCTACTGGATAAAACCGGAAAGCAAAAGGATAACGGCACTTTATAATTATTACAGAAAGAATAATCCCGCTGCTTTGAAGACAATTTTCCCTAACGGCAGATCAGGCACTGCATATTATGGCAGAGGCAGGGTGGTTCAGCTGACGCATGATTTTAACTACAGGCTGGCATCACTGAAGATTTATAAGGATGAGAGGTTATTCCGGGAGCCTGATATGATTATCAGAGATGCAGCATGCGATCTGGCTGTAACTTTCCGTGGAATACTTGAAGGATGGTTCACCGGTTACAGGCTTGAGCAGTTTTTCCCTTTGGGAAGCAATAAAGCCAATTGGCGCTCAGCGCGGAAAATGATAAACGGCCTTGATAAAGCTAATTTAATAGCCGGGTATGCAATGAAGTTTTATGATTTGCTGGAGTGGGAGTGAATTTGATATAAAAATAAATCCTGATAATTTCCACTGCAATATTACATAAAAACTATGTTGTAGTTTATAATAGTAACTACATTTTGGTTCCTTTCCCCTTGAATTTTTCCGCTGTAATTATCAAATTAAGGCAACCATAAACCATCAAGCCATGAAAAAACTTCATCCGTTTATTTCATTTCTTTTAGCAGCAATTCTGCTGCTTGTAACAGCCGAAACATATAGCCAGAACTGCAATTACTCCTGGCAGGTACAAAGCTCGGGAGTTTCTAACCAGCTAATATGCGTAAAAGCTGTTAATAATATGATAGCATGGGTAGGCGGCGCAAGCGCAATTGTGCGCCGAACAACTGATGGCGGCAATACATGGGTAAATGCAAATCCCAATACAGGTGTGGTAAACGGTATGGTAAACTGCATAGATGCGATTGATGGAAATACCGCTATAATTTCCACAACAACAGGCGGCAACAGCTTTATATACAGAACTACAAACGGCGGTATGAACTGGGTTAATGTGCATGCAGCACAAACAGTATTTTTCGGGTTAAAAATGACCGATGCCCAGAACGGGTTTGCTTTCGGTGACCCGGTTTCAAACATCTGGCAAATGCTTACCACAACCAACGGAGGAGTAAACTGGTCACTTTCACCGAATGCGCCGCAAAGATTAAGTAACATTGAAACATGCCTTCCAAACAGCTTCCAGGTATCACTGCCAAATATTTGGTGGGGCACCAGCATAACAACAGTTTACCGCTCAACCAACAGCGGCTTAAATTTTACTTCCCATGAAGCTAATGTAACAGGTATCTATATTCTTGCACTGCATTACAATCAAAACGGTATTGGTATCTCTGCAAGTACAACAATGTCCAAATCAACCAATGGAGGTATGAATTACACCGCTCTCCCCGCTCCCGGTGCTGGTAATATCGAAGCAATACAGGGAGAAGGTGAAAACTTCTGGTTCATTCGCGGAACTGGAATTTACAGCTCAACCAATTCAGGTAGCTCATGGCAGCTGGAGCATACTGCCGCACAAACATTGGTCCACATGGATTTCCCCGACGGGCAAACCGGGTGCCAGACAGGCTGGGCTGTTGGATACGGCGGAGTTATCAGCAAGCTGATATCTTCAGTTACCGGTATTAATATTCTGAACAATGAAACGCCTGTAAATTACAGTCTCAGCCAGAACTATCCCAACCCGTTCAATCCCGGAACAATAATAGATTTTTCACTCCCTGCCGGCGCTTATACTGAATTAAAAGTTTACGATATTTTGGGAAATGAAATTTCAGCACCCGTAATGCAGCAGCTGAAAGCGGGAAATTATTCTGTAAATATTGATCTCAGCAGCAAAGCTGCAGGTGTATATTTTTATACTTTAAGCTCAGGTAATTTTATTCAAACCAAAAGAATGCTGCTTGTAAAGTAAATAATTATTTTATGCAGGTTTCGGGATTTTTTAATCATTCCCGGAACCTGTTTTTTTTATACAATCTTTAAACTACCTTTAAACCCTATAATAAATATTAAAACAATACTTGATTTATTTGGATTATTCGTTTAAACTTATGCTGTCTGGAACATATCCGAACAAAATTGGTTATACTAATATTATGATAAACTCACTATTTAAGTTCAGCTTTGCGGTTTTGATCTTAACCCTGGGCATTTCATTGAATGCACAGCCCCAAAATGATATACTGCTTAAAAATTCTGAAAGATCAGTAATTTCACAAAACAGGATAAAATCAAAAAGTGTCATTGAATACCGTTATTCAAAAGAGCTTGATGGAGTTCTTGCCGATAGCGGGTATAAATCCTTTTATTTTGCTTATGATGACAGAGGCAATATGACTGAATATTCCAAATACCATGTGTTCACTGATCTTACAGTTAAGGAATTTTATCAATACGGCAAAAATGACAGGATAGTTCAGACAAACCGTTACAATTCCAAAAATGATATTATTGAAATGATAAGCTATAAGTATAATAAAAAGAACGGGCAGCTAAAAAGCGAGCTTCATGAAGCTTATTATAATTCAGTAAGGGTTGGAGTATATTTTACAATTTTAGCAAGTGTGATGGAAAACGAGCTCTTCGGCAGAGTACAGGATGAGCTTGCAATCGAGCCCAGGCTTGAGAGTTATACTATTATAGTTAATATTACAGATCCTGAAGAACAGAACCAGTATATTGTAATTGGAGATCAAAACGACCCTTCGAGTCCCCGTTACTGGTGGAGCCAGTTAAGCATGGCTACACAAAAAGAGCTGCTTGCATACCAGGGACCCAACAGAAAAGAGCATGAGTACGTAAGTAAGTTCATAAATGAAGTTAAGTTCAGTTATGATAAATCCGGCAATCTTACCAAACGCGAAGTTTACAATACTTCAGGAAATATGATAGAAAAGGAATCATACAAATATGATGCAGCAGGCAGGAAAATTTCATATACAAAGTATAATGAAAATGATAAGCCTGTAAGTATGGAAACATACAGCTATGACGGCTCCGGCAGGCTGATAGAATCAGCAGGTGTAGAGCCGGGCGGAAGTATAACCGGCAGGCTTAGCATGAGCTATGATGAAAACGGCAATGTGAAGGAAAAGATATGGTATAACAGGTTTGGCGAAATTAACGGAAAGTATGTTTATGTATATGAAGGCTCACAGCTTAAGCAAGAGATCAAGTACAGGGGCGAGAGTGAAAAAGAAAATCACAGTACATTTACTTATAACGATAAGGGTATATTAACCGAAATTATCAGGTATGATATAAATGATAAAAAAGATAAGCTGGTAAAGTATGTTTATGAATATTATAAATAACTGAAAAAGCAAAAGTAAAAAAGCAAAAATGATGTTAAATTTGAAACGATAAAAAACACATTTTTGCTTTTTGCTTTTTTATTTTTGACTGTTTTATTTCAATAATATCATCTTTTTGGTTTCTCTGAATTCCCCTGCAGTTAATGTATATAAGTAAACACCGCTTGGCTGGTTCGCTGCATTCCAAACAGCTTCGTAACTGCCGGGCTGGAGCTGCGCGTTAACAAGAGTTGCTGCTTCCCTGCCGAGAAGATCATAGATAGTCAGTTTAACCAACACACCCTGTCCGCTTCCGGCGGACACCCCTTTTAAAAGGGGAATTTGATAGTTTATTTTTGTGGCTGGGTTAAATGGATTCGGATAATTCTGACCGAGAGAAAAATTTTCAGGGATTGTGCCCTGGTTGCCTGATATACCTATTACGTTGCCAAAAGTGAATGTTGCGTAAACAGGAATATGATCACTGGAATAATGAATAGCATCGGCTACTGAATCAGCCACAGCAGTATTGGGCCTTCGGTTTATGGAATCGTTGTAATGATTACCGTCGTTGCCGTAAGCGGTCATAGTGCCGGGCACATAAGCTATCCTGCCCGCATTAAAAATACCTGGTGACATCAATATCATATCGAAGCGGTCATCCATTCCTCCTGTAGAGCCGCCGCCAAATCCCCTGGTGCGTGGTGACTGTGTATGATTCTGCCTGTAAACGAATTGGTTCCATGAACCGGTCATATTAACAGCATCCATAAAATGTCCGTTTCCGCTGGTCACCTGTTTCAGTTTTATATATGCAGGTTCATAATCCCCATAAATATTAAAATCACCTGCAACCATGTAAAATGAATTTGCTAGAATTGAAGCAGTAAATTTCCGAAGGCTGTCAACTTCAGCAGCTCTGAGATTTTCATTTGTAACTCCGCTGCTGGATTTCAGGTGAACAGAGAATATTCGAAGTGTATCCGCAGGGTAACTGATATGAACTATCCTGAACTCATTTATATCGCGTAATGCAGTTCTGATGCGGGTATTGCTGATGAAACGGAACTTTGAAGTCCGGTAAAAAATACCGTTATCAGTATCAGTGCCGTCAATGAAGGTTCCCATCGAATATACACTGCCGTACGCATTCATAACATTATTCAAAAAACCGCTCATTCCAGAGGCGCTTGTCATTTCCTGTACAACCAGTATATCGGGATTCGAAGTTTTAATTACTGTTCTGAAATAGGGATTCCTGATCGCTGAATCTATATCCGGGTAGTTCAGCAGATTATAGGTCATTATTCTAGCATTATCCTGGCATAAACCGGATACTGTTAAAAGTAACAGTAATATAAAAAATATTCTCTTCAAACTGTTTAATTTAATTGAATGGCAATAATAACATACATATATATCAAATTAAATGTAAATAGTATAAATAAAAAAGCCTCTAAAAACTAATTCAGAGGCTTTAAGTTTAGCACAATTCTTATATTATTTCACCAGAATCATCTTCTTTGTTTGTGTAAAATCAGGTGTGCTTAACGTATAATAATATACGCCGCTTGCAAAGTTAGAAGCGTCTATATCAGCATTATACATTCCGGCATTTACAAATGCATCAAGATAGGTTCCCATTAACTGTCCAACGGCATTATAAACCTTGAAAGTAGCATGAGTACTTTTGGGAATTGAAAAATGCACATTGGTAACAGGATTGAACGGGTTGGGGTAATTCTGCGAAAGCTCATATTTATCGGGAATATTTGTCCCCTGCTGATTTATACCGGTTACAGTAAATGTTGAAGAAATTCCCTGCTGAACCTCTGATACATTTAATGAGCCGTTATCTTTATAGATAAATATATCAAATTCACAGTTACCAGGGATCCATGCTGCATCGAGTGTGGTTGTAAATGTTAAAGGATAAACCTGGTTCTGGTTCCATGTACCGGTATTTACATTCTCACCGTTTGCATTGTTTATCATATTCCTTACAACATCATAATGCACTGCTGTAGAATTTCCCGCGCAGTAACTGTTGCCCGTCTGCGGCCACACCAGGTTATTTTCTTTGATAACATAATTAACCTTATACTGTCCGCTTAAAGTTGTTAAAGCGGTTGCTGTTGCATTTACTGTAAGCTGCCTTGTACCAACATTATAATTAGAGCTTGTTACGGTAATATTTACTGTTGCTCCGGGATTTTGCGCCAAACGGTTTTCTGAATCTGTGAACATTGAGCCCCAGCCGTTATTTGCTCCTAAACGCCTGTCTACCAGTCCTGAAGGATAACCTGCAAATCCCAATAGACCGATTATTCCGTTGCCGTTAAAGTTCTTCCAAGGATCAGATCCCGAACCGTGATATGCCAATATTACGCTGTTTGGATATGTAACTGAAAGATGGTGAGCTTCATCATCGCCGCAGGGACACCACTGGCACCATGTGCCTGTGCAGAACTCCAGTACTACATTTCTTGGCGCCGTAGTAACTACAAGTGTATTTGAAATCGTATCATTTGAAGTATTCTGGTCTGATCCCAGTGTTGTATAACACGTCATTGTGTAATTACCGACTGAAGCAAAATTAAACCCCGTAAAATTTACTGTCTGAACCTGTCCGGCTGCAAGATTTGTAACACTTTGTGTATTTGTATAACCGCCGGGATTAATTGTTATAGTAACGCTAAATGACTGGGTTGTGCTTCCGTAATTCCTTACTGAAACCTGCGGTGCCGCATTCTGCGGGGTGATTCCCCATTTTGGACTTATTATGCTGCTTAATCCGGCATCATTTGAATACGGAACGCCAACCCTTATATTATCCAGGTACAGGTTATTTCCGTAAGCTGTAACACCTGTAAACTTAACTTTGTTGGTACCCACCGGCAAAGCGTTTCTTTTTGTTGCCCATTGCCCTGCTGTTGGCACAAACAGATCATATGTAGGGTTAGCCGTTTTTAAAGGTCCAGCATTTCCGCCAAGGTAACTTATAAGCAGTGTCCATGTTGAACCATTATTGGTTGAATAATATATATCCAGCCTGTCATTTTCAGCTGCGCCGCATGTGTATGCATGATCAAATAACAGTGAATCTCCTGAAGTAGTTGCAGGAAAAGTTCTTGATATCAGGTCAAAATTTCCGGACTGGTAATCATAAAAATCTGCCATTGCGCAAGAAAGCCCGCTGCCATAGCCGCTTGCGTATGTTGTCCTGATAAAATTATAATTCGATGTGTTCGCTACTGTCCATCCTGCCGGCGGAAATGATGTGTTCTCAAAATCAGCAAGCATATATACAGTACCTGACGAATAAATAAATGAAGTAAACAATAATAGGATAGTTAAAGCTGTAAATAGTTTCTTCATGGCTTTTGATTTATTAATGTATTGTTAAATTTAGTAATTATAACACATTATTTTTAAATTTAAAACTTAATTTATAATTCAATTACTAACTTAAAAGAGTTATAAAAAAACCGCCCTTTACCGGCGGTTATTTTGGTTTTATTATCTTATTAAACTAATTCGCTAATATTTGCTTTAACTTCAATTTCGGGGGGATTCAATAAATGTTTTTTAACTGCGCATAAATTAGCAACATTTATAACTGCATCTTTATATTTAACGGGGAAAGATTCAGGAAGCTCGATATCCAGCTTAATTTTACCAATGAGCCCTTTCTCAAAATCATATTCCATAGACTGAATAATCCGGATATCCTCAGTGGGGATTCCGCGCTGGCTGCAGAATGATTTTACATAAATTCCTGCGCAGGTACCAATTGAAGCAAGGAACAGGTCAAATGGCGCCGGGGCAGAACCTTTTCCGCCGGCTTCAACGGGCTGATCGGTTTTAATAGTTATTCCGTTATAACGGGCATTTACTTTTTTCCCGTCTTCAAAAAAAATTTCCATTTTCATATTTATTACCTTTATTAAATTTATTCAGATTAATTCCTGATACTTATAATACAAATATAATAAATTTAGTTGTCATTAGCAACTATATTATAAAATCACTCCGACATATATTACTGCTGTTTTATAACAGGCTAATCAGTTTGGCGTAATTATTTCAGAGATCTTATGAAGTGTTTTTGTAAAATTATGAAGCTCATCAGCAGGGACGTTCTTTAAGATGGCTCTTTCGCATTCGCTCATAACAGCGTTGATACGTTTTATTGCGTTTTGGCCTTTAGAAGTAAGCTTTACATTATATATCCTTTTATCATCTTCACCTTTAGCTTCAGTTAAATAACCGTGCTCAATCAGCTTATCAATTACTCTGCTTCCGCGTGATTTTGAAAGACCCATCATGTTTGACATCTGCATGCATGATTTAACTTCTCCCGGATTTATCGAGAGCAGCCCGCGATACTCAGAAGGAGAAAGCTTAAGCTCTTCACGGATACTTTCTTCCTTTGCCTGGCAGGTGAATTTAAGCTCAAATATCAGCTCTACAATACCTTTATTCATATATTTATATGTTGTTACAGGCAACTTAACTAAAATTATTTACATTTTCAATAATCTCATCCCTTAATAATCTTAACACTGCCTTATTTATCAGTGGAAACCCTGCCCTAATATAGAATAAAATATCAGTACTGCCAGAACAGTACCGGTTAACACAGCCAATAGCCCGAATACCCTTAATGCAATATCAAGATACAGCGGTGTTGGTTTTTTAACTTCATATTTTTCTGCGGTTTTCTCTTCATTATACCGTTTCCACTGCTCTCCTCTTTCATGTACCATTTCCCTTTCTGTAACCTGGCCGTTGAATATCACAAAATCCATTGGAAATTTTTCCACTCTCAAATGTGTATTAAAAAAGTGTACCGTAAAAATGAATCCAACAGCAAGCAGAGCTTCATCTGAGTGTATTATTGTTGCAAGGTTAAATATCCAGCCGGGCAAAAACGAGCTGAAAAATTCAGGGAACCAGAGAACTAAACCGCTTGAGCCGATAATTGCAACGCCCCAGAACACTGCCAGGAAGTCAAATTTTTCCCAGTATGTCCATCGTTCAAATGATGGCTTGGGACCGCGGAAGAAGAACCAGCGGAACATTGCTTTTATATCATTGATATCTTTTCGGTTAATAAAAAGTGAATCTGGTCCGAAAAGTCTCTTTAAAAACGAAGCTTTGGAATGCTTTTTTGAGAACAAAAAGCGTATGCTCATAAACAGTGTTACAAAGAAATACACGAAAGTAACAATAGCTGCAATCCTGTGAATTATCCCTGCACTGCTTATACCTCCCAGGTAATCCATAAGTGTTTTACCCCAGCCGGTATAATTGAACTTTAAAGGCAAACCTGTTAAGGCAAGAGCAAGAAAGCTTGTTACTACAAACAGGTGCAAAGTAATGTGAACCGGCCTGAAACGCCTGTAAACTTTATGTTTTATTCTGCGATCTGCAATATCATTCCCGCCTGAAAAATCTTCCGCGTTCCTGTTTCGTTTCTTTTCTATATAGCCCCTTATAACCCAAAGTAATGAATGAACCCAGAAGAAAAGAAATGTGCCGGCGAGCAGTGAGTTCATAAATATTGTTACCCAGTACAGCAAAGGATATTTTTCACTGTTACCTGTATCAGCATGAGCAATGAATTTTGAAAAACCGTCACCGGCATTAACATGACACTGTTTGCAGGTATTGGTTAAATTAACTGCATTAACTGTCGAGTTTGAATCATTTGCCGGAAGTATGCTGTGAGAGCTGTGGCAATCAGCGCATCCGGCAACTTTTTCAGGGTAGCCGAGCCTGATATTTTTTCCGTGGTAGCTTTCAAAATAAGATTTCGGGGCAATGGTTGTAACATTGCTGCGTTTCATCATTTCTGCATCTGCATGGCATTTCATGCAAGTCTGCGTGTGGAAAGTCCTGCCCTGCGAAACATTATCAATTCGGCTGATTGCATGTTTATTGTGGCAGTCAGTGCAGCCGGGAGCATCTTTGCTTCCGCTTTCTAACGCTATGAAGTGTACCGATTTGAAAAAAACCGATTCATTTTCATGGCAGCTGCTGCAAAGTTTTGAAGATGCGATCTTATTATTCTTTATCGAAGTTATCTTATGAATATCGGAATGGCATTTGGAACATGTTACAGGCAGCCTTGCGGAATTATGCACGCTTGTTTCGTGCTCCTTTGCAACAGAGCTGTGGCAGCTTGTACAGTTTGAAGGCTTAAACGATACAATACATGTATTTTTACCGGCTGTAAGCTTATCAACGGGTTTTGTTTCATCCTTTTGATGGCATGCTGTACACATTAAGGAACTGTGAACGGACTTATTATAAAGATCAGCGGATATATTCTTCTGGTGGCATTGCATACATTCATTATTGGTAAATGTGCTGCCATTATTATTCTGCCCAAAAGTGTAATTTGCAGCTAAGCTGAAAATTACCGGTAAAAGAGTTAATTTAGTAACGTAAATAAAATTTTCATAGTATCAATAATTTTTTTGTTTAGCTGCAAAGTCCGCCTGAACGTTTTTTAGTGCTGATCTTGATTTTTGGTGTATATGCATCCTTCGGAAAAAGCTTTAGGACTTCTGCCGGAGGTGATGAAATGTTTATTGATTTTCCTGAAATGGATTTTCCGTCAAATAATTTATTCCAGTCCCTTAACCCGTTTTCGAGGATGTAAACATTGTTCACACCCTGAACCTTCAAATACTTCCATGCCTGCACTGAAACGGAATCTTCATCTGCAATCAGCACAACTACACCCTGCGCCGGAAGTTGCGCCAATGGAGCTATAAAATCTGGTTTCAGCATATCTTCAGGCTTAACACTCTCAGCTCCAGAAAGGTGGAATTTACCGAATTCCTCCGGTGTACGAAGATCTAGCGTAACCAGCTTTATAGCAGCTTCATTATACGTTTTTACATATTCCAGCGGGTGAATAAAGACATCTCGTGATGCAAGCTGGCTACCGTATTTGCCTTCCATCAGGCTCCATTTTCTCACAGGGTCAGGCTGGCCTATCAGCCATATAATTGCTGCTGCAGCAACCATGGCAGCAGCGCCGGCAGTATAGGAGCGTTTTGAAATTTTCCATGACCATTTCTTTCCGGAGTTTTTATTCCTGAAAAATTCTTCTGTTTTTTCTGCGCCGTAAAACATCATTATTGCCATCAGAACAACAGCAAACAAAGTTGCGCCTATTGACCATCCAAGCCAGTCAGAAAGCAGGTATCTTTCGGTAAAAGAAGAGTTCCAGAAATCACTGAATGCAGGAAGTGACTCACCGAAAATTCCTGCACCAAGTATAGTTCCCGTCAGGAAAAACATTCCATCTATCTTAAGGCTGGCTGCTGAAACTACTGATGTGCCCGGGCAGTAACCACCAACTATAAATCCAACACCCATGATTAATCCCCCAACAATACCCGGCCATAAAAATGTCTGGGTTACTGATATTTGGGAAAAATCAAGAATACCGATTGCTGAAGACATAAAAATTAAAACTGCAGCAACAACAATTCCGGTAAACATAGTTTTCAGTACTGTCATATCCTTTAAATAGAACTGTGCCGCAAGCCGCCTTGAATCTCCGAATCCGGCAAGCTCAAGTGATACACCAAACCCTATGCCTATCAGAACAAAAACGGCGTATCCCCAGAATTTTCCCAGTAAAGCAATTACATCTATTGGTAACATGATTATCTTTGTTATATTGATTTATTTGGTTCAGTCCACAGCCTGCGGACAAAGTAAGCTACGGCATAGCCGCCTATAAAAACACTGAACATAAAAGCCCAGCTGCCCAGCGATAGTACTGCGCCGCCTGAGAGTGCCTGCCCTGAAGTGCAGCCGCGTGCAAATCTTGCGCCGTAGCCCATTATAATGCCGCCTATCAGAGCGAAGATAAGGCGCTGCAAGTTGGAGATCTGCGGGCCTTTGAAAATTTCAGGCTTAAACCTGCCGTTTATCAGCGCGGATATCATTCCACCGGCAAATGTGCCTATTAAAAGAAATACACTTGGATGGTCAAGCGCATTTGTATCACCCGCTCCCATTAAAGCGAACGTGCTTACCATATCAACATGTGCCTGTGAAAATAATTTTGTAATGGCAACATGTATGCGGCTTATCGCACCTGATGCGCCCAGGCCGCTGTGCGTTAAAGCATAAGCGCTGAATAATACCACACCCAAAATTGCGCCTGCAAAATATGGATTTTTATATGGCTTTGGTTTATTTTTCATAGCTGTAATAAATTGAAAAGTTTATTTACCGGGTCCCTGAAGCGGGTCATTTTTATATCCAAGCTCTGCCCAGTTCAAACGGCCGCCTTTGGAATGGCAATCTGTACAGGTTAATGCGTTCTTACCAGTCGTTACCATATGTGTGATAGGCCAGTACATTTTTGTTTTTGTAAAACCGTACTTTCCGCTGTATGGCAGATTGTTTAATTTGGCTCCCGTTGAAATTGCATATGCCCAGTCAAATTTTGTCCAGTAGCCGCCTTCTCCGCTGGTAATCGGGGGGATTATAATATTATTAACTTCATCATAAGGCTGTGTTGCGTGGTGAACTTTGAACGGCCATATCTTGGCATTTTTATCTTCACGTGATCCCAATGGGTGATTCATATTATGCTCTTCTTCTCCATCCAGCTTATCACCAATTACGTACCTGTCCATTTTTCCGTTGAACCATGTATAAGTAGGTATTACGCCCTCTTCATACACAAATTCACCTTTAATTTTAAGATATTCATGCGGACTATCTACCCTGGTTGAGTCACCCGCTTTTGACCAGTCCCATATCATCTTTGTTGGCAGCTTTTTTGCAAACTCCGGTATATGGCAAGTCTGGCATGCAACCCTTGCAGTATGTTTATTCAGCCTTGGGTCTTTATGCGGCTGCTCTGTATGGCATTTTTCACAGTTGAAACGTGATGCATTGGTTTTTTCTGTATATGTTGTATTTACTTTGCCTGATATCACATGGTTTTGGGTAGTATGGCAATCAACACACTGGAAGTTTAGCTTGCCCATATGGAAATCAAGCTCTTTATTTGCGTTTAAAAGTGATTCATCAAGGTCGCCGTGTTTTACACCCATACCGCCGCCGCCGCTGAAATGGCATATACCGCAGTTTTCGCGTGTTGGACGGTGAACGCTTCCTGCAACCAATCGCAGATCAACATTTTTATTCGGCATGCCAAGCTTTGTTTTTGAATATGTACCTGAGCCGTCATGGCATACCAAACAGTCAACATTTTCTTCTTTGGTGAAATCATAATTTGCATCACTCCACCCATATCCCGCATGGCAGGTAACGCATGAACCCCAGTTACCTACAACGCTGATGCAGAAATTATTAACCTGGTTCTTTTTTCCAAGCGGAATATTTTTTCCGTTCCTTTCAACATCACCGCTGATCCAGGTCCAGTGAGCGGTTTTCATAACTTCGCTTCCGCTGTTGGGATGGCACTCAAGGCATCTGCGTGTCACTTTTTGGGGGGAATCAATTGAATCCTTAAAATATGCGCTGTGATCCAAATGAGGAATTACCCGGCCCTCAAGGGGATTTACCTTTTTTGGAACCGGGTTATAATCTGAACGGGAATCTTTATTGCATGAGCTTGCCGTTACCAGCAATATCAAAGCCAGTCCGAAATATATTAATAAATAGCCTGTAGTTTTAAATTTTGTCATAATATATTCAAAGTGAAATTTAACTGATCAATTAATACTCTGATAATTTTCCGTTCGCTAATGCTTCTTTTTTTTAATACTTCCAGGTCAGTGATAAATGGAACAGCATTGTTTCAAGCGATGAAGTGCTGCTGCTGTATTCAGATGCCACTGTACTCGGATTTGAAGCTGTAAGCTCTTTTTTCAGAGCCATTTCATATGCAAAGTTCACAGCGAACTTAGGTGAAAAGTTAAGTGTTCCGCCTGCCATTATATGGTTTTCTACAATTGCCGGGAAAACCGGGAACACTGTTGATTCAGGAACCGGGTTGGTGCCGTATGTATAGCCTAAACGCATTGTGAACATTTTGGATATATCATATTCTCCGCCTGCGTGGATAATGTATGAATCCTTCCATTCCAGCGGGAAGTTAAGTGAAAATGAACCCGTATTGCCCATCATTCTGTTGATATTAGCATTCTGGCCGCCTGTCATGCTTAGCTCCATTTTCTCAAATGCTTTTTTCCAGTTAAGCCATTCAAAGTCCATACCAAAGCGGAATTTTTTGTTCGGGGCTGCATAGGAAAATCCGAACGATATCTGCTGAGGCATTGAAAGCTTGTTCTCAAGATCATATGTTGCTTTTGCACCCAGTGAAAGATCAATTCCCATCTGTGAAAAAGCGTTCATTGCTGAATCCATTGCCTGCTGCTGTGTTATACCGGGGTAATTGGTCATATATCCTGTTACAACCCTTCCGAATGCATCATTCATCTGGTAAGTCATATCCATATCAGCTTTGCCGTTCTTGTAAGTAAGATCGACCGGAAGTGTATAGCTTAAACCGAGCGAGAACATATCGTTTACTTTATATGCGAGTCCAATTTTACCGCCGAACCCTATCGCTGTCAGATCGCTCATTTTTGCGTAAGCGGTTACTTCGCTGTAACCAAGTCCGCCCTGGCTCTGCGGAGCAGAGAACATCTGACCGAATGTCATACCGGTTTGTGGATTAACAACACCTTTAAGCTCGTTAGGTGAAAGGCTGTAAGGCATACGGAAATCCATCATGCTGTAATACATATGAGCTGATATACCTGCTGAGAAATTTTTGCTCAATTTATATGATACAGAGGGTCCGCCCTGCATTACTGCGTATTTGGAATAATATTCCTGCTGCACATAATTCCCTGCCTGGTCTTTGAATAACTGGTGATTTAATTTAAAATCTGAACCCATACCTCCGTTCGTGAAGAAACCAAGCCCTAGAGTTAATTTCGATTTTTTTGGAGTAAAAGTAACGCCCAATGAAGGAAGCGGGTAAGTGTTGGAATTTCCTTCAGCGGTATTAATTGTATTTGTAAACTTCAGCTTCGGCATCATCATAGAAAAATCCGCTTCCAGCATGTTTTCTTTTAGAAAAGAAATACCTGCGGGATTTGTCATAAGAAGGCTTGTGTTATCAAAAAAACCGGTTGATACGCCTCCCCTGCCTGTTGTTTTGGCATCAAAACCAATGAGCCTTGTGCCGTTTTGCGAGTAAATTCCTGATATAAGTATGACGGATAAAAGTAATAAACCTGTAATTTTCTTCATAATTTTCGATCTTTTATTATTTTTCATTTAATTGCCATTAGCAACTATACAAAAATAACAACAGTTAACGGCGATAAAATATGATTTACTTCACCATAAAATATGATTTTTGTCATTTTGTTGCCTATGGCAACTTACTATCCTTATTCTGCTGGCTTGACTTTGGGAACTTTTTGTATTAAGTTGCTATTAGCAACTATAAAAGATCAGGAATTTAACCGATTCTATTATGAAAATAAGAAAAAATATTATCAGTCTTTTAGTTTTAAGCGGAATCTTCGCTGCCCTGCTGGTTTCATGCGGAAAAAAAGATAACAGTTCAGTTTATAATAACAGCAATTTGCAGCAAAAACCGGTAAAAACGGAACAATCACCAAATAATAATGTTAATAATAGTAACACAACCGGAAGCAGAAATAACAATACAGAAAATAATAAAAAAGGAAGCACTAAAATGGTACATTTAACAGCAGCAGAATTCAAACAAAAGGTATTTAACTACGAAACAGAAAAAGAATGGAAATTCACAGGTGATAAGCCCGTAATAATAGATTTTTATGCTGACTGGTGCGGTCCTTGCAAAATGGTTGCACCTGTTTTAGAAGAGTTATCAAAGGAATATGACGGTAAGGTACAGATATATAAAGTAGATACCGAAGAAGAGCAGGAGCTCGCACAGGTATTCGGCATTCGCAGCATTCCTTCAATATTATTCATACCTATGGATGGTAAGCCCCAAATGACTATGGGCGCACTGCCGAAGGAAAGCTTTGTTCAGGCTATTAGCGAAGTCCTGAAAGTGAATTAACACTTTGGATCTTTACCGGTGAAATATTAAATTGCAGGAAATTATGATAAAAAATAAATATTTAAAGCTCGGTTTATACGCGCTATCTGGCGCATTGATTGGATATGCATATTACTATTATGTAGGATGTTCAAACGGCTGCCCGCTGAGCTCTAACTGGTATATTACAACAGGCTACGGGTTTGCATCGGGAATATTACTTGCATTGCCGCCTAAGAAAAAAACTGAAAGCAATGAAAATAACGCATCACAGAACTAAACAGCATAGCATTCATCATATACTTTACAACAAAAAAACCTGTATAAAATACAGGTTTTTTTATTTACCTCATTATTAGTTTAATTGTGGAATCCCGTTTTTCCAACTACTATTTTAATTGACTCCAAAACTAACTAATCAAATTCGGGAAATTTGTGAAATTCGTAGTTAAATTTTTTTATCATTCTGATTTAATCATAACAAGCACCATTTTAAATGCCGTGATAGCTTTTAGCGAATGCGGTTCCCCTGCCGGCATAATTATCGCATCACCAGCCTGAAGAATATTTTGGTTACCTGAAATTATCACTTCCACTTCGCCATCTAATACATGAACATAAGCGTCAAAAGGCGCTGTATGTTCGCTTAGACCTTCGCCTTTATCAAATGCAAACAGCGTTATGTTGCCTGATCTTTTCTTAAGCAATACTTTGCTTACTACTGCCCCTTGCTGGTATTGTGCAGTTGAAAATAAATTTATCTTTTCAGAATTTTTGTTAAGTTCACTCATATAATTTGTATTTATTTATATACAAAAATAACTAACATTCAGGTAAATACATTTGATTTAAGTCAATAAAAAAACCCGCTGTAAAGCGGGTTATTTGAATATCTTATAGTTTTATACTTATTTGTTCGGCAACGGCTTATTTTTTTGAAAACTCGCCATCAGCTTTTATCCTTACTTCATCGCTTATTGCAAATTCAGGGAAGTTGGGGCCGATGTTAAAATCAGATCTTTTAAGTGTGCCTAATATCTGCAGCCCGGCAACATCAGCATTGTTCGCCATCGGGTTCTGAATTGTTCCGCGGTGAATAAGATCAACGGTAATTTCCTTTGTAACTCCGTGCATTGTCAGGTTTCCTTTCAGCTTGTACTGTTTATCCCCTGTTTTTTCTATCGATGTGCTTTTGAAAGTCATTGTCGGATATGTAGATGCATCAAAAAAATCAGCGGTTCTTAAATGATTATCGCGCGCTTCTATACCGGTATTAACTGAATTGATATCCGCGGTTAGTTCAATAACCGCATCACTGAAATCAGCCTGGCTTGATGTTACATTGACATCAAACTTTGTGAAATATCCTGTAACATCCGCAATGGAAAGATGCGTAACTGTGAATCCGAGCTTAGAATGATTTGGATCCTGCTTCCAAACCGTCTGCGCTGAGAGGTTAACTGTGAAAACAAATGCCAATAAAACAATAATTTGAGAGATTTTTTTCATGGTTATAATGATTAGTTGAACAAAAATTAGTTTATTGTTATGTGTTGTAACACATATCTATGGTAATAGTTCCCAAAATTTAAAATATTTTTAAAGATTTATTAAAATTTTTCATAAAGAATTATCAATATATTTATTTAATAAATATTAGTTGGTAAATTGTCAGAATTACTAACCAATTTAAGTAATAGTCTATGGATGTAGATAAAGCAACATTAACAATGATAGAAAATCTGCAAAAGAATACCGGCAGATCCCTGGATGAATGGGTGAAAATAGTCCAGAAAGAAAAAATTGAAAAACACGGTGAAATGATCAAATTCCTAAAAGAGAAGCATAAGTTGACACATGGTTATGCTAATCTTATTGCTCACAAATCAAAAGGATCAGATGCAGGCTCTGCCGAAAATAAGGATTCACTTATCGATGCCCAATACAAAGGCAAAGAGCATTTTATTCCGGTTTACGAAAAACTGATGGAACAGATAAATAAATTCGGGAAAGATATTGAAATTGCTCCTAAGAATGCCTACGTCAGCCTGCGGCGTAAAAAACAGTTTGCAATTCTTCAACCGGCCACTAAAACCAGATTTGAAGTCGGAATAAACCTTAAAGGTCAGCCTGCAAAAGGAAAGCTTGAAGAAATTAAAAGCACAAGCTCAATGTGCAGCCATAAGATCAATATATCTGATATCAAGGATATTGATAAAGAAGTTTTTGAATGGCTTAAAAAAGCATATGATAATGCCGGATAAATCAATGCAAATACCATGATAAATAAAGATATTAAGGCTTACAATAACTTACAAAAATCCACAGATAAAAAGATCTGTAATTTACTCGCTGCTCAAATCGATAAAAATCTAAAAGACACGGAAAGTAAAATCTGGCATGCACATCCGGTTTGGTTCATAGGAGGAAATCCCGTGGTTGGTTACCACAAGCTGAAAGACAGCGTCAGGCTTTTATTCTGGAGCGGCCAGTCATTTGAAGAGCCCATATTAAAAAATGAAGGCTCATTTAAAGCTGCTGAGATCAGGTACACATCCCCTGATGAAATTAAGGTTACTCATCTTAAACGATGGCTGAAAAAAGCGCGCGATATTCAATGGGATTACAAAAATATAGTTAAACGAAAAGGTAAGCTTGTTCGGTTGAAGTAAATTAATTTACTTCTGATTCCCAAACTCCGGTTTGGGAATCGTTATTAAACACGTTTTTATAAGACTGCTTCGGCAAAAAACGCCTCACAGAGTATTCCCTGATATCGCAAAGTCTCCAGTAAAAGACTCCGCCAAAAATTAGTACCAATTCGGGTAATTTGTGTAATTAGTGGTTTTTATTTTCCTATATATCCTCATCTGAAACAATAATCACCGGTAACCCGTTATAATTTTTACCTTTAATATTTTTATTTAATCAATTAATTTTAATCATATTTCACTAACATTTTAGCCTGTATAATTTACGGCATACGTTTGCCGTTTTGTACAATTTTTCTCAGAACTAATATCTCTAAACTATAATCTATTCTATATTATGAGTAACAATAATGGAAACGGCAAATGCCCTGTTGCAGGGCATGGTTTCGCCGGCGGCGGAACCAAAAACAGCGACTGGTGGCCAAACCAGCTAAAGCTGAATATTCTGCGCCAGCACTCAGAGCTCTCTGACCCAATGGGTAAGGATTTCAACTACCCCGAAGCTTTTAAGAGCCTTGATTACCAGGCAATAAAAGAGGACCTGAAAAAGCTTATGACAGATTCACAGGACTGGTGGCCGGCAGATTTCGGTCATTACGGTCCCCTGTTTATCAGAATGGCATGGCACTCAGCAGGCACATACCGCGTGGGTGATGGCCGCGGCGGAGCCGGGCAGGGACAGCAGCGTTTTGCACCGCTTAACAGCTGGCCTGATAACGCCAATCTTGATAAAGCGCGCAGGCTGCTTTGGCCTGTTAAACAGAAATACGGACAGAAAATTTCATGGGCTGACCTGATGATATTAACAGGCAACGTTGCGCTGGAATCAATGGGATTCAAAACCTTCGGTTTTGCCGGCGGCAGAGAAGATGTATGGGAACCCGACCAGGATGTTTACTGGGGCAGTGAAGCCAAATGGCTTGAAGGCGATAAACGCTATTCAGGCGAGCGCGATCTTGAAAATCCTTTAGCCGCTGTACAGATGGGTTTGATCTATGTTAACCCTGAGGGTCCCAACGGTAACCCCGACCCCGTTGCTGCAGCAAAAGATATCCGCGAAACTTTCGCGCGCATGGCCATGAACGATGAAGAAACCGTTGCGCTTATTGCAGGCGGACATACATTTGGCAAAACCCACGGCGCAGGCGAGGCAACTCATGTTGGCGTTGAGCCTGAAGCAGGCGATATCACCGAGCAGGGACTGGGCTGGAAATGTGATTTTAACACAGGCATAGGATGTGATACTATTACCAGCGGACTTGAAGTAACTTGGACAACAACTCCCACAAAATGGAGCAATAATTTCTTCTGGAATCTCTTCGGGTATGAGTGGGAGCTAACTAAGAGTCCCGCCGGTGCGAACCAATGGAAGCCAAAAGGCGGAATGGGTGCGAACACAGTTCCCGATGCATTTGACCCCGATAAACGCCAGGAACCCAGAATGCTTACCACCGATCTTGCATTAAGGTTTGATCCTGAATATGAAAAGATCTCACGCCGCTTTATGGAAAATCCGGATCAGTTCGCAGATGCATTTGCACGCGCTTGGTTCAAGCTTACTCACCGCGATATGGGTCCGCGCGCGCGTTATTTAGGACCCGAAGTACCGGAAGAAGTTCTCATCTGGCAGGATCCTATCCCCGCTTGTGACCATGTATTAATAGATGAAAATGATATTGCAGCGCTTAAGGCAAAAATATTAGCTTCAGGACTTTCAGTATCGCAGCTTGTGCTTACAGCATGGGCATCGGCATCAACCTTCCGCGGCTCAGATAAGCGCGGCGGCGCCAACGGTGCGCGTATCAGATTGGCACCGCAGAAGGATTGGGCTGTAAACAATCCCGCTCAGCTTAAAAAAGTGCTTGATGTGCTTGAAGGATTGCAGAAAGAATTTAACGCTTCGCAAAAAGGCGGCAAAAAGGTTTCACTTGCCGATATGATTGTGCTTGCAGGAACTGCTGCTGTTGAAAAGGCAGCTAAAGATGCGGGCTACAGTGTTAAGGTTGATTTCACCCCCGGCAGAATGGACGCTTCACAGGAAGAGACTGATGTTGATTCATTTAAATTCCTTGAGCCTGCTGCTGATGGCTTCCGTAATTACTTAAGGACGAAGTTCACAGTTTCAACAGAAGAATTGCTGGTAGATAAGGCTCAATTGCTGAACTTAACTGCCCCTGAAATGACCGCGCTTGTTGGCGGTATGCGCGCTATGGGCACAAACTGGGATGGCAGCAAACACGGTGTGTTTACCAAACGCGCTGAGCAGCTTACCAATGATTTCTTTACTAACCTGCTTGATATGACAACGGTATGGAAAGCTACCGATGAAACAAACGAAATATTTGAAGGCAAGGACCGTAAAACCGGCGAGCTGAAATGGACAGCCACAAGGGCTGATCTTATCTTCGGCTCAAACAGCGAGCTTCGCGCTCTCGCTGAAGTCTACGCAAGCGATGACGCAAAGGAAAAATTCGTTAATGACTTTGCCGCAGCATGGGCAAAGGTAATGAATAATGACAGATTTGATGTGAAGTAAGATATAATAATTGAGTAAGTGAAAAAAAGCACCTGGATGAAAATTCAGGTGCTTTTTTGTTGACCAAACTTTCAACCTAATGACTACAAAAATATTACCCTAATTAGTATATTTGCCCTCATTGCCGGATACTAATACAATTAAACACAGGACTAAAAATTAAACAGCAATCATGAGAAAAGTAATCGCCGCATTCAATATGACACTTGACGGATATTGCGACCATACTTCTGGCATACCGGCTGATGAGATACATTACCACTATGCCCGTTTGCTGGATGAAGCGGGAGTTATACTCTATGGCAGAACTACATACCAGCTTATGGAGTACTGGAGGGATATATTAAAGAATCCCACAGGTGAAAAGCATATGGATGATTTTGCCGCGGCAATTGATAGGGTCCCTAAGCTGGTTTTTTCGCGTACGCTGAATAGTGTTGACTGGGCAAGCGCAAGGCTTGCCGCCCGCGGACTTGCCGAAGAAGTAAATGAGCTTAAGCAGCAGCCGGGTAAAGATATTTATGTATCTAGTCCAAGCTTAATATGGCAGTTTACACAGCTAGGCTTAATTGATGAGTACCAGCTATGCATTCACCCCGTAATTGCAGGCAGCGGCTTGCCGCTGTTTAAGAATATAACGGATAAGATCACCCTAAAGCTCACAAAAACAAAGCAGTTTGATTTTGGCGGGGTGATACTATATTATGAGCCGGCTGATATGACCCCCTCGTCCGCCTGAGGCGGACACTCCCCCTTAGTAAGGGGGAGATGTTTACAAGACCAACAAAGGTGAAAAAGAAACAAAGAATATATATAACTAAAAATCTAAATATGAAAGCACCGGGAAAAACAGTTAAGGAAATATTGGCTAACGTGCCTGAAGAAAGGCATGAAGCTTTTAATAAGCTGCATAATGTAATTGTTAAGAATCTGCCAAAAGGATTTGAAGCGGCAATCAGCTATGGCGGGCTTGGTTACGTGGTTCCGCATAAGATCTACCCCGCAGGTTACCACTGCAAACCCAGTGAGCCGCTTCCGTTTGCGGGCATAGCTTCGCAAAAGGATTCTATTAATTTTTACCACATGGGTGTTTACGCTGACCCGAGATTGTTAAAATGGTTTGTCAGTGAGTATCCCAAGCACAGCAAACAGAAACTTGATATGGGCAAAAGCTGCGTACGATTCAAGAAGCTGGATGATATCCCCTACAAGCTGATCGGTGAACTGATGAAAAAGATGAGTGTTAAAGACTGGATAGAGATGTATGAGAAGAATTATAACCCAAAGAAAAAGAAGAAATAAAAAAAATTTTTAAAACAATAAAATGTAAATTATTTATAGATATTGATATGCCTCCAATAGATCAACGTAATATGCTTGATGAAGAGCCCTTTGATTACAAAGAGCTAAAGGATAACAAAGTTCAGATATACTGGAATAATAAGCCTGTTATGCTCCTAAAAGGAGCTGAAGCGCTTAAACTATTAAAAAGACTTGAAAATTCAGAAGGCAAACAAACACAATTGATCCTTGCAAAAGTAACAGGCAATTTTAAACGCGGCAACGAAAAGAATTCTTCTATATTCAGCTGAGAATGCTTAAGATTTATTCTTCTGAATTTCACGATATAAAACTTATTATTACCGGTACAGATGAGCCTAATAACGGCAGAATGCTTTGGGTAGCAGATTTATTTGTTAATAATGTTGATGTAACAGAAAAATACTTTGGAAGCTGGAACAGGCTGAACGAAAATCTGGATAATTATGTAATGGATTCGCCGGACGGCAAATTTGTATTTATACCCGCCGAAGGCGGCGGATTTTTGATAGATACTTTATCTCTCCAAAAGATAAGCCTGCCTTATAAAGAGCTTTCCACAATAAAGTTTCTGAAAAATGAATTTTCAGGGGAAAATTTATATTTATTTTATACCGATGAGAATGTAAAGATAGAGATCAGTAATATTGATAATAACATTTGAATGCCCGAAAAATATAAACTAAAAAATAAATAAAAAATAATATTATGGGAAAGCTCGCCGAAATAAAGACCAAACAAACTGAGTTAAGCGTCGAGGATTTTATTAATTCTTTAAAAAGTGAGGAGCAGCGAAAAGACAGTTTAGTTCTTTTAAAGCTGATGAAAAAAGCTACTAAGGAAAAGCCAAAGATATGGGGAAGATCAATGATAGGTTTCGGTAAGAAAATATACAAGAGTCCCGCAACAGGCCGCGAAGTTGAGTGGTTTAAAATGGGATTCTCACCCAGAAAAGCTAATCTGTCTCTTCATCTTATAATTGATATGAAAAAATATTCAGGTGAGCTTAAGAAGCTTGGCAAGCATAAAACCGGTGCGGGCTGTCTATACATAAACAAGCTTGCTGATATTGATATTAAAGTTCTTGAAAAGCTGATAGGGATTTCGGCTATGGCAAAGTAGCAGTGGTGAATATCAATCATCTCTTCCCCTTAGCAGGCTCACCCTGTAAGGGAAAATTTCAGGTTTCATAATTCCGGCAATAACTGCGGGATCGTTATTCATGATATCACGGGCTTCTTCTTCGCTTTCGGTTTCAACCACAGATAACCCAAATTCACCCGTTGTAACAGGACCCGCCATAACCAGCTTTCCTTCTTTTAATTTTTGTTTAAGATACTCAAAATGTCTGCTCATTATTTCAGATTCCGCCTCTGTCATTGTTTCAATGAAATTTTCTCTGGGTCGTTTAATTATAAGAAACTGCATAAATCAAAAATTTGAATTTTAAATATTTAAATGCATCAATCAACAAATAATATACGCAAAAAAACCGCCAAAATTGACGGTTTTTATTGTTTTGCGGAACCGACGAGACTCGAACTCGCGACCTCCTGAGTGACAGTCAGGCGTTCTAACCAAACTGAACTACGGCTCCAAAATCTGATTATCTACAAATTTAAGCAAAATTCAGAAATTTTACAAATCATAATTTAAGGTATATATATAAAAACAGGGTTAATTTGAAAAATAATAAAAAAGGCAGCCAATTTTTCAATTGGCTGCCCTATTGAATTAAAAAAGATGTAATTAACTATTTAACGAGAACCATCTTTTTTGCATCTGTAAAGCTGCCGGTATTTATCCTGTAAATATAAACACCGCTTGAAAGTGCTGATGCGTTGAAATCGACTGAATAGCTGCCTGCTGTTTTAAAAGCGTCAACAACTGTTGCAACTTCTTCGCCAAGTATAGTGTATATCTTTATTGAAACAAACCCGTTTGTTTTTATGTCATAATTAATTGTTGTAACAGGGTTGAACGGGTTCGGATAATTCTGTCCGAGTAAATAATTATCAGGAACATTTGGATTACCATTATTTACAGGTGTGAAATCTTCAGTATATACCTGTGTATTTGTAACAGCGGCAGTACCATTGTATCCTGATGCTACTATTAACTTATATCCATATTGACCTGAACTTACACTTCCTAAATATGCGCCAAGTACCGGTGTAGTTAAATTGGGTTTAACGCTCCATGTATTTGTTGCAGGATTATATGAATAACATTTATTCGGTGTATCAGGAATCCACCAGGTTGTTGATGATGCTGAAGTGGTTCCGGTTGTCATTATGACTTCACTTGCGAACCACGGTGCCATATCGGTTTTCCAAACTGTACCAATCGGATTCACCGCACCCGTTGTCCATGTAATAGTGCTTCTGTCTGACTGGCTGATAGCGCCTTCGTAAGTAACCGAGCCCGGAACTGCGCCCTGAATTCCGCCTGAATAAACCATTGTATTGCCTGTTATAGCAAATCCTCCGCCAAAGCATGCACCAGGCATAGGTGTTCCGGTTCTCCACGTTCCTGAAATTGCATTATAAACGTGTATTGTAGCAACCGGGTTAGTTCCATCGTTACCTGCTGCAACGTATATCAAGCTATCCTGGTAACCGGCAGCTTTGCACCATCCTAGTGTTGCAACCGGAAGTACTGTGCCTGTTGACCAGGTGTTGGCGTTAATATTGTACTTATAAAGTGTGTTACTGTAGGTTGTTCCGTTGCTGCCGGCAATTGCATATAATGTATCTTTAACAATTGCTGTACCTAACACCACTCTTGCAAGCGGCAGCGGGGCACCTGAGCTCCACGTATTTGTTTTTACATTATACTTATACAAAGCAGTTGTGTTTGGAGCGTTTCCGCCTAATGCAAACAGCCATGCAGTATCATTGCCTGGTTTGTTGTACCCAACACCGCTGCCTAAATATGAACCTGCTGTAATAACATTTCCTGAAGTCCAGGTTGCGGCAGTAATAGTAACAGATTTTATTAATGTATCATTTGACCTGTCAAGATCACCTGATGATTGTGTAATAACTTTTACAGAATAAGTTCCTACAGCAGGTGTCCAGTTTGCAAATGTTACCTGGCTTGTTGTACCGGCTGCCAGTGATGTAACATTAATTGTTGATGTATAAGAACCCGGTGTGATTGACATTGTTACAGGAAATGTCTCAGCACTTGAACCGAAGTTCTTCACTGTTGCTTTGGGTGCAATTGTTCCCGGAAGCTGCGGTGTGTTCACATCAACTGAAATTGTACCAACATCATGTGCCAGAAGCGGTGTAACTGCTACATCATCAACATACATATCATTGCCATACTGGCTTGTAGCTTTCATTATAATATAGTTCGTTGCTGTATTAAATGATGCGGGAATGGTAAATTCATAGTAATACCATCCGTTCGGACCCGTTTCAACCGGGGCAAGTCCTCTTGCCCTGTTAATTGAAAGCAGAAGAGTTGCGCCTGTGGAATTAGGTGCAGTATTGATCATAAAATCAACTTTATCAGCAGTCGTATTGTAGCCATCATCTCTAAGCATCCAGAAACCAAGCTTTGCCTGACCTGAGGTTAAGCTGAATACTGATGAAACAAGTGTAGCAATGGTGCCTGTGGAATAAGTCCAGCTTACAAATTCTGCCATTCCGGCTCCGCTGTGCGGGGTAAAACCGGTCGGGTGAGCGCTTGTAGTGGCTCTTGTCCACAATCCTGTTCCGCTTTCCTGCAGGTTCAGCCAGCCTGTCGGCGGGAATGTAGTCCCGTCAAAGCTTTCTGACCATAACGGCGGTGTTAATCCTGATGGTACCCTGTCATGATTGGAAGGTGCCTGGTATTTAAGTACTTCCATTGAAGCAGGTATGCTTACTGCATTTGTATTCTGCGGCTCAGGCTCTTTTGATTGATATAACCCGAAACCAACAAGCAGTATTAAACTGAATAAAACAGTAATTGTTTGCAGTTTTTTTGCCATTTTTTTGGTTGTTTAATTTTTCAGATAGAGTTTATTAGAAAAGAAAAAATAAAAAAGTGACGTCTGTTATATTTTTTATTATTAAAATGTTCCGGTGTGAAATATATAATAAGATTACAGCGCGGAATTCTTTCGGGAAATAAAATTTCGCGGATAGTGGTAATTTGACGGATGAATAAATATTCTGAAGGGAAAATAAAGCAGCTCATTTAATCATACTTTCACATGATCATATGGATCAGTATATAAAAATCATTTTGTGAACGATTGCAAATTAATTTTCAGCATTTGCTCATTCAATCCATAATAAAATGTTCAAAAAATGCCTGCGATTAATATCATAATTGTTAATGATAATTATTTTTGTGATCTTTAAATTATTAGTCAAAACCTTTGAATCCTTTATAATGTTAATTAGTAAGTGGTAATATTTTTAAATAATTAAAATTAGGATATGAATCTAAATAAAGATCTATCAATAATTATTTTTTCAGTATTAGCAATTTCTTTTTTTACAGGCTGCAGTAAAACCGGGCATTATGAAAAAGGAATGGAGCTGCTTTCTGAAAAAAAATATGTTGAAGCTATTTCTGAGTTTCAGAAAATTGATGCCGGCGAAAGGGATTTCAGGCTTGCACAGTCAAAAATAGCATATTTACAGGGATTGCAGTCATTTAATGACAGCCTCTTCAGCGCTGCTGAAGTTCAGCTTGTAAGGGTCGCTGGCGATGATGAGTTTTACCATGAATCTCAGCTTATGCTCGATAAGATAAACAAGCGGAAATTAAGCACACTAATCCCGAAAACTGATACGTTGATAGTCAGAGAAGAAGAGACCGGGTCCAAAGGAGAAGAAAAAACACAGGATAAAGTTAAGGTTGAAACAGAAACTGATATTGATATCACAAAAAAATTCTCTCAGCAGCAAAGATCGCTGATAAAAAATTTCCAGTCTGCTTATGCCAATGCATATTCAGCTTCAAACGATTCCAAAAAGAAATATCTGGATGATATGAGGTCAATTTCAGAAAGACTTAATGCCTTAAGCTATAATGCCAAGGAAAAAGATCCTTCGGTTCTTGAGCTTAGAAAAAGAGCAACTGCCTGGATGAATAAGCGGATAGAATTCATACAAAAGCTTATTCAGGATAGATCAGAAAAAGAAACCAATACTTCCCGCTCTTTAAAGGAAGAAGGCGACAAGCTGTATTACGGGGTTACACAGCTCTTGAAAAAATAATATAAAAAGTTATTTTACAGTGCTGGCTTCAAGTTTCCGGGCCAGATCTTTCGGATATGTCCTGATATTATATCCGTACTTCAATTGTTCTTCCATTCTGCATGAATAGACCAGCTGACCGTTCCAAACAGTCATATCAGGACAACCGTCACACATGCTTTGCCTGCCGTCCTCCAGGAAATCCACCGGCTGGATTATCATTATTGACTGGTAATAAAGCTTACTGAATATTCTGAATGGATTTTTGATGTATTTAAAAAATGTTTTTCTCAGTTTTTTATCGAACAATCCCATTAGCAGCATCGATCTCCCCTTTTTGTTCATTTGGGGACGGGTATAAGATAGATATTTCCCGTACATCAGGTGATATGCTGTCTGCACAATTTCCATTGCCTTGCTGCCCATATACCCGAAAATTCTTTTCTTATTTCCAAGCCTTCCGCTTAACAGCCATTTAAAAGAATCAGCCTTTTCTGAACCGTTAAGATATGCGCATGGATCAAAATCAGGATACGATTTACGAATAACCTCAACAACTTCATCAGCCATAATATCAACTCTGTCAGGTACATCTTCATTATAAACCAGAGAGCTCATGTCTATCTTCTTTGGCCCGAGATACCAGTCAACATCCCTGTTATCAACTGCTCGGTAAATGATAAATACCATTACATTAACTATATCAATATTTTTATGCGCCCATTTAAGCATATCCGGAATATCAATAAGCGTATCTTCGTAAATTGTTGAATTGAATGAACATGAAATTCCGCCTTCGGCTGCAAGCATTTTTGCGTACTTATAACGCAGTTCGTTGAGCTCAACTTCATCAGCATTTTTCCAGCCGGGACGGTTTTGTTTACTATCTATATGAAAAGTAAATCCATATACTCCGGCAAGCTTCAGCTCATGCAGCAGCTCGGGGGTTAACGCTATCCCGTTTGTGTTTACTATTGGCTTATAGCCAAGCTCTGCAATCATCTTCACTATATCAACTATCTGCGGATGCAGCAGCGGTTCACCGCCTGCAATTGAAATACTGTCGGATTTCCTGTAATGTTTAAAAACATTCAGCTCTTCCTTAATTTCATGTAAAGTTTTATGGCTGTTCACTTCATTTTTGCGGTAACAGCCAAGACAGGCAAGATTGCATTTTGCGGTCGGCTCCAGCCATGAAATGATATTATCAGAAAGATTCCACGGCAGGCGGTAATAATCCAGGTGATTTAACCTGTTCATAATACCCTCCTTAAAAATCAAAAATATTCGGAATTTAAAATTTGGTAAATATAATATAAGGGTTATAGGTAATAATATGATTTTCATCAAGAATTAACATGATAAATGTTGAATAGTTAGTTTTAAAAATTAAATTTTTCTTACATAAATGTACATAAATTCCTACATCACTCTAACTGATAAAACGATGTTATTGTAATAGCTTAGATTAATGAAATCAATTACTTTTTATAAATTAAAAATCCTTGTAAAAAAAATTATAAATTCACTAATTTGAAGTGAAAATAAAATTTAAAAATACTATATGAAATTCATTCTACTATATTTGCTTATTGCAGTAAAGTTGTTTCCAAACGAGATAATTTATACTGACCCTGTAAAAGGAAGTATTATGGTTCAGCCTGAAAATAATATTTCAATTGGCTATAAAGATCCTTTACTAGTTACAAATATTGACGAAATACTTAAATGTATCAAAGTAGAAGGCTCTATAGGCGGAATTTATAATGGCTCAATTTTAATTACAGAAACAAACAAAAAAATAATTTTTAAGCCAAATAATCCATTTTTACCCGGAGAAAAAGTAAACATTGAATTAACTGCATATTTGAGTAAAAGAAATAAGACCGGGACTGAAACTTACAGTTATTCTTTTAAAATAGCTGATAAAAAAATTATTTGCGATCCTGTAAAAACTATGGAAAGGGAAACAGGAATGATTTTAAATACCCAGGTTATGCAGGCAGCACCGCCGGAATTGATAATTTCTGTTAACAATAATCCTTACCCGGGCAAATTTTTTCTGGCACCTTTAGCCGGTTACTCATACAATTCAATTATTAATAATAACGGAAGTTCATTTTGGTATCAGCAGTATTCAGTTTTTACATATGATTTTAAAATGCATCCTAATGGTAATTTAACATATTTTGCAAGTAACCCTCCGCGATTTATTGAAATGGACCGTAATTATAATTTTGTTCATACGTATACCAGTGGAAATGGGTATACAACAGATATGCACGATATCCAAATTCAGCCGAATGGCAATGCTTACCTGATGGCTTACGATCCGCAGCATGTTGATATGAGTCAAATTGTTCGCGGAGGTAATCCTAATGCGACTGTAATTGGCTTGATCATTCAGGAAGTAGACCTTCAGAACAATGTACTTTTCCAGTGGAGAAGCTGGGATCATATGCAGATAACTGATGCTGTAAGAGAAAACCTGCTGGATTCTGTAATTGATTACGTACACGGGAATGCAATTGAAATTGATAACGATAATAACATATTGATATCTTCCAGGCATCTTGATGAAATTACTAAAATAAACCGCTCCACCGGAAATATCATGTGGAGATTCGGCGGTAAAAACAATATGTTCACTATTTATAATGACTCAATGCAGTTCAGGCATCAGCATGATATCAGGAGAATAAGCAATGGCAATATTACTTTTTTTGATAATGGTACATTCAGATCACCTGATTTTGCCCGGGCAGTTGAATATAACATAAATGAAGTGAACCTGACAGCTGATTTGGTCTGGCAGTTTCAAAGATATCCCCAGGCAATTGCTCCTTGGGGTGGAAATGTTCAGCGGCTGCCTAATGGAAATACTTTAATTGCATGGGGAGGCAGCTATAATACTCTAACAGAAGTTACACCCGGGGGAACTGTAGTGTTTGATGCTTCGTATCCTCCGGGAGTAAATACCTATCGCGGATATAAATATATTTACCCGCCTGATCCTACTGGGATTAATTCAACTGAAAATGAACCAGTGAGTTTTAAATTAGAACAGAACTATCCTAATCCATTTAATCCGCAAACTACAGTTAAATTCTCTCTTATTGAACCTGCAGTAACTTCTATAATTATATACGATATTAAAGGGTCATTAATTAAACATTGTTTTTCTGGGTTTTTGAGTAAAGGGTCTCATACTTTAGTGATTGACGGAAAAGAGATTTCAAGTGGTATTTATTTTTATCAATTGATATCAGGAAAATATACTGATACCCGTAAAATGATATTAGTTAAATAATCGGAATAATTCTTCTTTATATATTAATTTTGCAGTTATTTACTATTTAAATAATTGAGGTTAGTTTTTAAAATCCATATATTTGCATTCTATCCATCTGAAAAATTAATATATATAGGAGCAAAACCAATGGTTGAAACACTTAACAATGAAGTAGAAGCAAAGATCCAAGAGATCCTTGAAGGCAACAATGCAATAATGCTGGCTACAACCGGCACAGATTACTCACCATGGATACTTGGCGCTTACTATGTAAGCAAAGGGCTGGATATCTACCTGCTGGTAGAAAAAGGCGGTAAAAGCTTTGCCAATATTGCGCAGAATAAGAATGTTGCATATTCAATTTCACAAAATGATGCTACAAAAGATTTCCTTCAGGGTAAAGCTGTAGTTGAAATTCTGCCGGAGGAAGAGGAAGCAAACGTAAGAGCAATGCTCGTTGAAAAGATGCCGTGGTACCAGACATTTGTGCCAATGGTTCCGGTAAAAATAGTTTCATCAAAAATATTTGTTACATCACTTCAAAATGGCTGGTTCCCTGCCAAAGTTCTTGAAAATATGAACTGATTCTTATACAAAAATTATACAAAACCCCGCTATAAGCGGGGTTTTCCATTTTTTAACTCTCAGCGATAAAAATCATTTTACTGATTAAATCCTTGATTATTTAATCCTTTTTTACCAAGTTAATAGTATAAAACACATTTATTCATAGCAATGATATTTGGGTTTTACCCTTTAAGAGTAGTTGCTTTCATCCATCAATATCCATTTTTTTTAGGAAATTCAGATTCATAATTTCTAATTTCAGGGGTTATATCCCTAAACTAAAAATAAAATAAGCTATGAAAACAAGATGTCCTCATTTCTTCAGGAATGCTGCTGCATTCTTTGTTTTGCTTTTGGCTCTTACCGCCAATTTATTTACCCAGCCTCAATATTATAATTACAACACAACAGGCTCAACAAACTCATTTCCATGGAATATAGCCGGCGGAAAACAAATTCAGGTATTATTCTTACCGGGCGATTTTAATCAGCCTACTCCGGCACCAAACGGAAATATTACAAGCGTATCATTCAGACTTGCTGCTACACTTGGACCTTATACATATACAAATGTAGTTATTAAAATGGGACAGGCTGCAGGCTTAACTACCTTTGCAGCCAGCCAGTGGTATGCAGGAGCTATGACAACTGTGTACACAAGAGCATCTGTTCAGCTTGGAGGCAATGCAAACGAATGGATGACTATAACACTGGATACACCATTTCCTTATGATAATTCACAAAGTTTAATAGTTGATATTCAGCAGTGCTCAGCAGCCGGCGCTACCGGTTTCAGTACAGGTACAACAACATTAACAGGATTCAGAAGAAATACCTCATTAACTACATCAGCCTGCCCGTTTGTATGGGGACAGCAGAGCGGAACTACACCGCATATGGGTATTAATGTTGCCCCTGCTTCAGTAACATGCAGCTACACCTGGGCAAACCAAACATCAGGAACTACATCATTATTATATTCTGTAAAAACTGTAAGCAATTTGATAGGCTGGGCTGTTGGCGCAGCTGGTACTGTTCGCAGAACAACTGATGGGGGAACTACATGGACAAATGGTAACCCGAACCCCGGAGTTATAACCGGCGATATTTACAATGTAGAAGCACTTGATGCTAACACAGCATGGGTAACCACTTCACCCGGCGCTACATTTATTTATAAAACTACCAATGGGGGAACCAACTGGACACAGGTTTATACTGTAGCCGGTGGATTCATAAACGCTATCAAAATGGTTTCAGCAACAAACGGGTATGCGTTCGGAGACCCATTAGCAGGAAACTGGCTGCTGCTTCAAACTACCGATGGCGGCAATAACTGGACTTCACTTGCAACTATCGCAGGCACCGGTGACGGCAGAAACAACTGTGTACAGGTATCACTGCCTAACATGTGGTTTGGTTCAGGCCAGGGAACAATATGGAAATCGACAAATTCAGGTTTAAACTGGACAAGTGTTGCTACCACAGGCCTGGCAGGACAGGTTCTTGGTATAAGGTTTAACAATACAACAACAGGACTTGGAGGCGGCGCTACAATGGTTAAATCAACCGATGGCGGCACTTCATATGCATTACTGCCCGCATCCGGAACCGGAAATATATCAGGCATACAGGGTTCAGGAAATGATTTCTGGTATACCCGCGGAACAGGCATATTCAGAAGCACAGATAACGGTACAACATGGACCCAGGTTCATACTCATACCGGTACTCAGAATGATATTTCATTAGTTACAGATGGAAGCGGCTGTATGACAGGCTGGTCATGCGGTGCATCAGGAACAATCGCAAAAATGACAGGCGTTCCGGTTGCAGTCAATGAACCTTCAACACAGATTCCTTCTGTATATATGCTTGAACAGAACTATCCGAACCCGTTCAACCCGACAACAAATATAACTTTCGCTCTGCCGAAATCAGGCGTAGTAACATTAAAGGTATATGATGTGCTGGGTAAAGAAGTTGCATCACTTGTAAATTCATTTACAAACGCAGGTACACACGTTGTTCCGTTTGATGCTTCATCACTTTCAAGCGGTGTATATATTTACAAAATAACAACAGGTGAATTTACCGACAGCAAAAAAATGGTTCTTATTAAATAAGAATAAGCTGTTTTAAGGTAGTAAAAACCCCGCTTTTTAGCGGGGTTTTTATTTTTTCCAGGTATTCAGATTCGATTACAGATCAAATATCCACTGTTAAAACGGGTATATTCGAAGTTCTTGTAATTGATTCTGAGATCCTGTCAGTAAACAGCCTTTTAAACCCTTTTTTCCTGTGAACTCCAATCACGAGAAGATCAGCTTTTGATTTTCTGCAATATTCACTAATTCCAGCTTCCGGAGTTATTGAATCTTTAATAATAAAATCAAATTCTGCATTGTACTTTTTTGATAAATTACGCATCTGTCCTATTGCATAAGTACTTCTGATAGAATCTTGCGGGGTATTAATTCTGAGGATGTCAATTTTAGCGTTAAAATGTTTTAACTGTTCCCAGGCTTGATTAATAACCTTCCGAGCTTTATGCTCAAGATCGGTCGCGAATACAATTTTTCTGAAATTATACTGTTTAACCTCTTCCCTAACAATCAAAACTGGCTTTTGGGTCAATCTAAATATACGCTCAGAGTTTGTTCCAAGGTATCTTTTCTTCAAATCAGAAACTCCATGAGTACCCATCACTATCAGCCCAGTCTTTTTAGTATCAATAAAGTTTAAAATTCCTTTATAAACATTGGAATCTACAAAAATATAAGGTGTAATTTTAACCCTTTTATTATTTAATTTTTCAATTACTTTTTTCAAATTTGAAAATGATTCCTTTTTTATCGCATCCAGAAATTTCCGAATATTTAAGCTGCGGTAATCTTGTGACTTTAAACCTGAAGATTTAATTGTAAACGGATCTATTACAATGTATAAAAGGTTAATATTTGTATTTTGTTTTTCGGCTAATGATACTGCCAAATTTAATGCATATTCTGCGGTTTTTGAAAAATCAAACGGTACAAGTATATTTTTCATTTTTACAAAGTTAAATTTAATAAATCGTGGTTATTTTTACATTTAAAACAATATTAATAATTTATTAATTCCACTTGGTATTATTTTATTTCCCTCATTATTTACGTAATTTTCTTTCAAATCCAGTTTCGATCTTCTGTTATTTCAATTGAAATCAACTCTTACAAAACAATTTGGTCATATAAGCATCATTGCTCTCTGTATGTTTTATTAGCCTGTAAACACAGCTTACATTCAGTATTCCGGTTAAAGGATATACTGTAATAGAAATATTCAATTCAGTGGGCCAGATTATAATCATTCCTGTAAAAAGTGTTCTGGAAGCTGGAAGTTATTCAATAAGAATTAATTTTGCAGCATATAGTTCAGGTATATATTTCTGCAGGTTCCGCTCCGGGCAATTTACAAAATCACTGAAAATGCTCTATATTAAATAACTTATATCTTAAACTCAATTTCTACGTAAGTTCCGTTATTTCTTTCAATTTTAAAGGTACCGTCAATTTGTTCAGTCAGCATTTTTACTAGCTTAAGACCTAAGCTTTCAGTTTTATTCACATCAAAATTTTCCGGTAAACCCGCCCCGTTATCTTTAACATATAAATTCACTAACCCGTTATTAATACAGTACCCGGAGTTTATTGTTCCCTTTTTATTAAACGGGAAAGCATATTTAAGGGAATTCGTAAGAAGTTCATTAAAAATTAACCCAATAAGCACCGCTCTTTTCAGATCAATTGAAGTACCCGTTTCGAAGCTGGTTACCAGAATAACATTCTCGTTTATTTTATACGTTTTATCAAGTGATTCGATCAGCCTGGAAAGGTAAATATTAAGATCGATCCTGCTTATATCGTCTGTAGCGTAAAGCTGCTCATAAATTGCTGAAAGAGAATTGATCCGTGATATTGAGTTCTGGAATATATTGCGGGTATGAGAATCCTTAAGATTTCCTAATTCCAGATTTAACAGGCTGGAAATAACCGTTAAATTATTTTTTACCCTGTGCTGAAGCTCTTTTAAAAGAATCTCTTTATCTTTCAGGGATTTTTTAATTGCAATTTCCTGGGTTATTTTTTCAGTTATATCAAATACCGAAGTTAGTATATAAAGCTCGCCATCGAGCTCAAATTTATCCATAAAAAACGCTGCGTTATATTTTGTACCGTCCTGTCCTGTATAATCTATTTCAGTATAAGTTTTTTTATCATTTCTTAATATAGTACTTACCAATTCTTCCCTTTGTCCTGCTGTAAATAATTTAAAATCAAGAGTTGACTTGCCAATAATATCTTCATATTTTAATTGCGTGATATCAAGCAGCGCTTTATTTACATCAATAAACTCCCCTGTAGATGCTTTGGTAATTGCTATACCTACAGGGCTGGAATGGAAAATTTTGCTGAATTTTTCCTCACTTTCTCTCACTTTCTTTTCGATTTTCTTAATCTCTGTGATATCGTTAATAATTGTAATGTAATATTCTTCACTATCCAGCTCAATTATTTCCCGCAGCATTATAACATTCAGCGGAGAACCATTCTTTCGTCTCAGTTCGAATTCCGCACCTCTCAGCTTATCATTTTTCATTGCAGCAAGAATAGCCTCATTTATCGTTTCATTATATAAGTTCAGTTCAAAAGGAGTTTTACCTATAAATTCTTCCCTGCTGAAACCTGAAAGCATTATTAAGGCTTCATTCACATCAGCGTATTTCATATCCTTTACCCTGATAATACTGATGCCTATAGGCGAATTATTAAAAATTTTCGAAAACTTTATTTCATTTTCTATAATTTTTTGCTGAATAGCTTTTCTCCTGGTTATATCCCTGCATACACAAAATACCAATTTTTTTCCGTTAACAACCGCACCGTTATTGCTAAGCTCTACGTTTATTAAGCTGCCGTCTTTTCTGGTATGAATGGTTTCGAAATGCTCACCTGATTCATTGACATTTTGAATCATATTTTTTATTTCATCTGTCGTAAAATTCTTATCCCAGTCCCAAACAAATTTCGACATAATTTCATTATGACTGAAACCAAGCATTTCTGCGAATTTCTTATTTGATTCAAAAACTTTTCCATTTTCATCAAGCACAACAATTCCGTCGCCTGATTCATCTATAAGCAGCTTTCTCCTCACCAGGTCTTCCGCCATTTGCTGCTGCGTTTTTAGCTTTTCGGTAATATCGCGTGTAATTATTATCAGGCCTTTGGGATTTCCGCCGGCATCATCATATCTGCTTGCAGTCAATTCTGCTGTAAATTCACTTCCGTCTTTTTTTCTTAATTTAAATGTCTCTGAATCAGGTTTTCCTGTGTTAATAATATTTCCGAATTTTTGCATAGCCATGTTTCTGTAATTTTCGGAAACAAAGCCAAAGACACTCATTCCGTCAGTACTTTCCTGGGCAGAATAACCGAATAGCTCCATAGCTTTTTTTGAAGAAAAAATCAGAGTGCCATTGAGATCAGTTACAGAAACCGAATCCGGCGCTGAATCTATTAATTTGTAATACAATTCCCTGCTGTTTGCAAGCTCAATTTCTGTAAGCTCCTTATTCAAAGCCCCTCCAATTATCTTACCGGCGGTTTGCAGGGTCTGGACTTCAAACTCCTGCCACTTCCTGTCATACCTGCATTCATCAAAACCTATCATGCCCCATAATTTACCTTTAACAAATATCGCTATGAAAAGATAAGAACGCAGGTCCTGAACATTCATTATATATTTTTCAAAATCACTTTCCATCTCCTCAAGGTAGCCCGTTAAATATCCTTCTTTATTGAACCGGTGAAGCTTTTTGTAAAAATCAGAAGTTTTATCAATTTCAAAATTATCAGTATCAAGAACTGATGAAGAGCTGAAAATACCAGAATCACACCATTCATAGATCTGTTTAAAACAAATACTGCTTTCGGTTTCTTTTTCTTTTCTGAAAATATATGTTCTGCTTAAGCTGAAAATTTTTCCAAGCTCTGCAAGTACAAGATTCATATTGCTTTCATTTGTTCCGCCTATCAGGATTCTTTCTGCAAAATCTGTAATGACTGAAAGTATTGCTTCCCTGTGCCTTAAGTCATACTCTGTCTGTTTCTTTTCTGTGATATCCCTTACGATAGAAAGTATAGTATCATTATTTACCGGCACTAACCTGTCTTCATATGTTTTTATTTTTCCGTTAATTTCCAGTGAAAATTCAAAAGTTTCAATTGTGTTATCGCTAGCCGCTTTTTTTATTAATGAAATTGCCTTGTTTGATATATTCTCCGGCATTACATCTCGGAGATTTCTCCCGAGAAAACCTTCCGGTGAAATATAAAGCTCCGAACTATCGGCACACTTGTAATCAAGCAGAACCCCCTCTTTATTCAATTTGAACATAAGATCAGGAATTGCTTTAAAAAAAGCATCTTTTTCATTTTCTATATTTTTGATATTTGTTATATCTGTACAGATTGCCCCGATAGAGCTGAAATTACCTTCGGAGTCATATAACGGAAATTTGGCTGAAATGAATATATGATCCCGGTTATTGATTTTAGCATTCTCTTCAAATACCTGCAGTTTGCCGGTATCAATTACCAGCTTATCGTTTTCTGTATAAAGATCAGCATTGTATTGGGGGAACAGCTCAATAACTGTTTTGCCTATTACTTCTGCTCTTTTTAATTTAAGTACTTTTTCAGTATATAAATTAATATCTATAAATCTGCCTTCCAGGTCTTTGATCCAAACGATACTTTCTACATTATCAAAAAAACTTTTAAATTTTGTTTGGCTCGCAGTCAGCGCAAGAGAATAATTTTTAATTTCAGAAATATCATTTACCAGTGTTAAAATACAGGTTAAAGAATCAAGCTCAATTACTTCACAGGATATCATTGCATGTCCTGTTGAACCGTTCTTTTTTCTGAACCTTACTTCAACATTGGAAATTTTTCCTTTTTTTATGATCAATTCTTCAGTAAAACGCGAATCTTCGTTATTATACCACAGGTTTAGTACTATAGGGTCGTTGCCAAGCAATTCATCCTTTGAGTACCCTGTCATAATACAGAATGCCTCATTTACATCAACAAACAATCCATCAGTAATATTGTTGATACAAATTCCTGCCGGGCTGGAATGAAATACAGTAGAAAGCCTTTTTTCGCTGTGCTTCAGCTTAAGTTCAGTTTGTTCTCTTTTCTTAATATCATCCAGCAGGCTGTTGTTAACTTCAAATAATTTTAAAGCCATGGAAATTGATTCAAGCAATACAAACTCACCAGAGCTTTTTATTACATACCCATAGCTTGTTATCGATTTTACTTTATCTACTATTTGTTTTTCTGAATGTGATGTAAGGAAAATAATAGGCAGATTTTTTATTTTCAGAATTTTGCTGGCTGCTTCAACTCCGTCAATACCGTTGCCCAGGTTTATATCCATTAACACAAGGTCTATAGATGGCTCTTCCTTAATTTTACTGACAGCTTTTTCACCTTTGTGTGATACAAAAACTTCATAACCGTTATTTTTCAATATTTTAGAAGTTGAAAGGGAAATTATGGCTTCATCTTCGACCAGTAAAATGGTCTTTTTTTCATGGGTGTGCATAATACATTTTATATCTTAAGAAAAAGATTATGTATATGCTCCTGCGGATGGATGAAATTGCTCAAGGGTAATCTTTTTAAATAACTATTTCACAGCAAAATAAACTGATTTTTGAGTGTTTACAATGCTAAATATTTTCTGAACTAATATGCTGAAAAATTGTTTACAAATACATAACTGTTTATCAGTAAATTTTCTCTGAAAAATCATTCCTGTTATAAATTCATTATATGATTTAAATCATTTTAGTTAACTCCACTATATATTATGTTTGTATATGATTTTTATCCACAGTTTTGGATAATTTTGAGAATTTTTGCATTATTTAAGCATTTTTAAAAGTTTTTAATTACATTATATTATAAAAATTTCAAATTAACTTATTTTAAAATGTTCCATACAATAATAAAATTATCAGCTTTTGCTTTAATGACAGTTCTTTTAGCTTCCTGCACCAAAGAGGTACCTAAGGAGCTACTGAACAACCAGAAACCACAGCAGAATCAGCAGCAGCAGGTTGATAAAAATCAAATGCCTGATGATTCAATACACAGAAATCTTGGTAAAAATAACACTGATTCGCAAAACGATACCCAGGGTGATACTAAAGCTGTAGAAATGATGAAAGCTGCCGATGATGCTGAAGCGAAATATTTGAAGTCAAAATCGGATGCGGATAAGAAAGAATATATAACAAAACAAATGGGTGCGGCTAATTACCTGATGTTCGAAGCAAATCTTTCGCCCAAGAAAAAATATAAACCGGCTCTGCAGCGTTATAACAAGGTGCTTGAAATAGACCCCAAAAATGCTGAAGCTATGGAAAACAAAAAGCAGATCGAAGATATTTACCAGTCTATGGGAATGCCGATACCAAATTAAAAATTTTTAATGTTAAATTTTATTTTTTATGGACGGATTATATAATTTTTTAAATACTTACCAGTTTTACGGGTTACTTGCGATAATCCTCATCATTTGGGCTGGAATTTTTCTTTACCTCAAAAATTTAGGCAGTAAAGTAAACAAATTACAAAAAGAAAATTAATTTTCACAATTTAATGATTCAAACAAAATTATAACACAATGGGACCATATTTAATCTACGGTGCATTTGCAGGTGCCTTATTATCATCAATTCTTTACTTCCTTTCCGCAGGAGGCACTGCAAAATACATTAAACAGGCAAGGATGCTGTTTCATGTTTCTGCCGTTTTAACAATTTCATCAACTGCGTTCCTGCTCTATCTTATTATGACGCACCAGTTCCAGTACACATACGTCTGGAATTATTCTTCCCGTGACCTGCCATGGAACCTGCTGATAGCAACATTCTATGCCGGACAGGAAGGCAGCTTCCATTTGTGGGCGTTCCTAATGGCGATTTTGGGAGTGTTCCTGCTTCCATACCTGGCAAACAGAGATTCAGAGAAGCTGCAGGACAATATGCCCAATGATAAATACGAGCCTCTTACAATGGGTACATTCACTCTGGTTTCAGCTTTTCTGCTGTTTATTATGATAATAAAATCACCTTATTTATTTGTATGGCAATCTTTCCCTGCCGATGTTCAGGTCGGTTTTATACCGGAAGATGGCAGAGGCTTAAATCCCCTGCTGCAGAATTTCTGGATGTCAATTCATCCGCCGATACTGTTTTTGGGATTCACTTCACTGGCAATACCATTCAGCTTCGCAATAGCTGCACTCATAAAGAACCGCTATGATAAATGGATGAAGCTTGCTCTTCCATGGACGCTTTTCGGCGGTATGATACTTGGGCTGGGCATTATGCTTGGCGGTTACTGGGCATACGGTGTTTTAGGCTGGGGCGGTTACTGGGCATGGGATCCTGTTGAGAATTCATCTTTTGTTCCCTGGCTGTTAATTATAGGCGCAATTCATACTATGGTAGCCGAAGAAAAAGTCGGCAAATATAAAAGAACAAGCCTTATTCTATGTGTTCTGGCATTTGGAATGGTACTCTATTCCACATTCTTAACCAGAAGCGGAGTTTTAGGAGATGCCTCAGTACATTCATTTGTTGACCCGGGTCAGGAAGTATATTTATTCCTTATCGTATTTCTGGGCTTATTCGCAGGCGGCGGACTAGCACTTATTGGCTTCAGGTTTAAAAGCTTAAAAACAGAAAAATCCGAAGGACAGGTCAACCTGCTTTCAAGAGAGTCAGCTTTATTTGTAGGCGCGATCACAATATGCGCTACAGCGCTTGTTATTGCAGTAGGTACAAGCTGGCCGATAATCAGTAAAGGTACTGTTGAACCTGATTTTTACAACAGAATGAACCTCCCACTCGCAATTCTGATAGCGGCAATAAACGGTATCAGTATCTTACTCAGATGGAAACATTCTGATGAAAAATCCTTCTTTAAAAGTTTATATTTACCGCTTGGTTTTACAGCGGCTGTAACAATTACTCTTGTAATTCTTGGGGTTAGAGATTTCCTCATGGCGCTGCTTGCCGCAGCTTCATTTTTCGCAGTGTTTATTAACGGAGAAATTGCATATACAATATTTAAAAAGAACAAAACCAAAGCCGGCGCATATATTGCGCATATGGGCTTGATGCTTTTATTCCTAGGTGTTATTGGTTCAGCAAGGTATTCAGTTGAAGAGAACGTCTCTCTTCCGCTGGGAGAGCCAAAACAGGTGCTTGATGGATATGTATTGACCTATAAAGGAGCTACAGAAATTCCGGGTGACAAAGAAAAATATCATTTTAATGTTATAGTGCAGAAAGATGATAATGCATTTCTGCTTCAGCCGGTAATGTATTACAGTGAATACTCAGAAGGCATTATGAAAAATCCGGATATTGCCAATTTAGTTACCAAAGATCTGTATCTCTCGCCAATGGCTCTCGAAGAGCCCGGCCAGTTCACACCGAATGATATTCACTCATTCAAAAAAGGTGAAGAAAAAGAAATCAACGGGATGAAGATCAGGTTCGTTGATTTTGACCGCTCTAAATTCAACCGTGAAGAAATGGAAGCCGGCAAGATGAATATAATGGGAGCTGAGCTGGAAGTAACTGTGAACGGTAAAACTGAAAAGATAATTGCAGAACAGGAAATGTCACAGAACGGCAGCAATCCTATACCGGTACAGCTTCCCGGCAATGATCATTATACTTTCTACTTCACAAAAATGAGCGTCGAAACTGAATCCACTGTAGATATTGCGGTTATTGATAGCCACAAGATGCAGGAAGAACAGGGCGCCCCTGAAACCCTGATATTAACAGCAAGCGTTAAGCCGTTTATTAACCTTGTATGGGGCGGTACTATTGTGATGGTATTAGGATTTTACCTCTCACTATTAGCCAGGCACAGAAGAATAAAATCTGAAACACGCAAAGCGGAGCATTTGAATTCAAACGGCAGCCACACTAACGGGAACGGCAAAGCTCATCACAGTAAAAAACATCAGCACAAAGAAGAAGAAGAGGAAGTTTAGTTAAATAAACAAATAAGGAATTATTCAGGAGATATCAGAAATGATATCTCCTTTTTTATTTCAACTATTAATTTCGACATTATTTTTAAATAATAAGATCTCTTATGTTACAATCATTTACAATTAAACCGGTATGATTCCGGAATTTCTGTATTATTTTTGTATAAGAGTGATTTAAAACATTCAACAACAAAATACAAAGTCATGAAAAATAAGATAATTATTATCATGGCTCTTGCACTCATCTCATCCATATCCGCAGCCTTAAGCTTTTTTTCCGCAGAACCAAATACAATAAATAAAGTTATTCCTGCAGTATTTAACGGCTCTTCAGTTACAGATGATGAGCGCGAAAGTATAAAGTATATGCGTGAGGAAGAAAAGCTGGCCCGTGATGTTTATACAATGATGTATTCTAAATACAGCATAAAACCTTTCAGGAATATAAAGCAGGCTGAACAAACTCATATGGACCTTATGAAAGACCTGCTGGCAAAATACAGCATTGATGACCCGGTAATTTCAGATGAAACCGGTAGTTTTACTAATTCAGAGCTGAAATCACTTTACACAAAACTTATTGAACAGGGTAATTTATCACTGGTTGATGCATTAAAAGCCGGTGCATTGATTGAAGAAACCGATATTGCAGATCTTGATAAACAGCTTAAAATTACAGAAAATAAAGATATAAAAGAGACCTATGATTATTTAAGATTTGGCTCTGAAAACCATCTCAGGGCTTTTGTAAGGAATTTAAGTGCTAACGGTGTTGAATATTCGCCGCTGGTTTTGGCAAAAGAAGATTTTGACAAAATCATACTTGCCAAGAATTCAAATAATAACAACTGCTGCGGAAAGTGTGACGGCAAAGGTAAAGGAAGAGGAAACGGAAAAGGTAACGGCAGATACTATAATGGAGATTGCCCTAATAATAACTACAGAAACAACAATTGCCCTAACAATTCATGGAGGAGGTAAATTATATTTATTAATCTAATGATAAACCTTATCAAAACTAAAATATACATTCAATAAACTGAACTATAATTAAACAGGGTGACTCCTAATCAGGAATCACCCCGTTTTTATTTTGAGATTATAGCAAGTTATGCATTCAACTGGTACAGCCTGTGAATTTGCACCTGTGATGAATGCAAGTTCAGTTGTAAGAAAAATTATTGTCACCCTTTGAAATAAACAAAGGGTGACATAATTCAACTTACTTAATAATTTACTTCTCCGTTAATATGAAGTTCCTTATCAATTATCTGTCCCGAAGGATTCATCACGGAACTATGACAAATATAACAGGTTGTACTATTCATAAATGAATAGTGCGGCGGTGTAATTACACCGTTTACCTGCGGCGTCGGATTCCCTGTGTTAGGATCCCCGTGACAAGTTCCGCATACAACACTTCCCGGATTTGTCCACACACCAACTGCATTTACATTGCCTTCTTTAAATGTACCGTGGCAGTAAACATTGGAACATGTTGCAGTGCTTCTGTTCCATGTCGGGTCCGGTCTGATCGGTCCGCCTAAAGTATCGTAGGCCCTTGTGCCAAATACTATTTCAGCAATACCATCTGCATCCGGTCCGATATGATTCGGGTCATCAAAACCGTTAATATCCCTGTGGCAGTCTTCACAGCTTAGTGCAGCGCCGTAAACAGAATACCTGTGGCTCATATGAACACCTACACCAATAGAGCTCACAGAAGTATCACCGTTAAGCGCGCTGGGCGGATTTGCATGATCGCTGTTGCCATGGCATAGCCTGCAGTTTTCAGGTCCGCCGCTGCCTGTATGGCAGCCTAAACAGGTAGAGCCTGAAGTTCCGCCGGAATAGTCGCCCCCATGGCAGGTTTTGCATTGCCCAAGGTTCCATTTAGTGGAAGCTATATAGCTTCCGTGAAAATTACCGGAACCCGGATTACTCCATCCTTCCCCGTGCGTTCTTATTTCCGGGGCAAGTGTTACGCTATTATCAAGCTCACTGCATCCCTGGTATAATAATACGGATGCAAGAAAAGTAATGAATAATCCGTAAAACAATATTATCTTTTTCATTTCAGGTGAAATTTATATTTTTTGTAACTTTTATCTTAACTTGAACTTATCAGAACCCGTGCTTTCATGACAGTAGCCGCAGAATCCCCTGCCTGCAATACCGTTAGGTTTTGCATTCGCATCTGTATGACAGCTGTAGCAGTTAGCCCCTTCAGTATCGTGCCAAATGCCCTTTTCATCTCTCATAAATCCTGATTCATGTGTTTTCGGATTTGTACCCTTCACACCATCATTATCAAAATGGCATTTAACGCATACCGGGTCTCTGCCTTCTACATCATGGCATGATGCGCATGACTCGATATCTTTTTTAGCCAGGTCTGAATGCAGCCCGCCTCCGGTATTTACGCCGAATGTGGTAAATCCTGCAACCTGGTGCGATGTGGGTGCAAAACCGGATACCAGCTCCCCGCCGTTCTGGTGACACTCAGCACAGAATGTACTTTGTTCATGGCATGTTTTGCATTCAAAGCTTTTCTGGTTGGCGTCAAGTCCGTGCATGAATTTATAATTCAATGAGTGAGCTGTTGTAAGCTTTTGCAGCGCTGTTCTGTCAGTTCTTACACCGGTTTCTTTTGTATAATACGGCGCATAGAATCCCTGTTTGGTATTATTTCCATTGAAACCAACCGGTGAATGACAAGCCTGGCAAAGATTATCGCTGTGGCACATCATACAGTTGTTCTTTCCGCTGGAAATATCGCTGAGCTTATGTTCATTCAAAAAATTAGGACTGCGGTGATTTGCCGGCGTTAAGTTTGTCAGATTGCTGTGGCAGCTTTCACAATTATTTGAAGCCTTTTGAGTATTGTGGCAGCTGTAGCAGCTTTCCATTGAAGGCATTCCCGAAGCTGTGACTTCTTTTGAATATTTTACGTTATCAAGTCCCTGGTGGCAATCAATACACTGTTTCTTTTCTGTATCTATATGCTGCTTATGAGAAAAAATCAGCTCGGTTTTATTTGTTTTAAGCTTTTTGTAAACTCCCTCGTAATGACAGAGGTTACATGTCTTCTCATCTTTCACATCGTGGCAGCCTGAGCAGTTTTCTTTCTTCGGGTTCAGGTTATCTTTGGAAGAAATACTGTTAACTGCGCCTGCATGGCAATCTTCACATTTTACGCCTGCATCTTTTACATGCAGCTTATGATCGAACTTGATGATTTTGCTGTTATCATATCTTACAGCTTCGTTTTTTGAATCTGCAAATACTTTTGATACTGAATTCTTATTCAGGCTTTTGGAATCTTTAACAAGATATGCTGTTGAGCTTAAAAATATTAAAAGCCCTGCAATAAGAAATATATATAGTTTAGTTATTTTCATTTCACTTTTTCCTTATAATTTCTTAAACAGCCAGTAGCTGAAACCTACCAGGCATCTTGCGTCAGATTTATAGATCCTGTTAATTAAGAACTGCCCCTGCACATCCACAGAAAATTGCGGCATGGGTCTGTATGTAATACCAAGCTGACCGCTGAAAGCGTTTACTTTATCCACTTCGTAGTCACCCAGCTTATAATTTGAATAATTAACCGATGCTGAACCGGATACTTTATCTTTATATATATCTTTCTGGATATATGCAGAGACTCCGTCTGATTCACCCGAATAACCCATATACCTTGTAAAATTCAATCCGTAGTTCGGATGCGAGAAACCTGCCTGAATTTTAATTGAATTATTCTTGGTTTCACCGGGACTGCTTTGGTTAATTTCACTCTTTTTATATAATACCACACCGGCTCTTCCGTAAATGTTTATCCCGTTCTTTAAAGTATAATCAAGTCCGCCTGCTATTTCCTGGTTCTGGTTATAGTTAAATACCCAGAAAATACTGTTATAATTATAGTGCGGTTCCCTGTACATATATTCTATAAAGCCTCTAAGCTCATTGTTTATCTGTATCCTTACATTAGCTTCTGCCCGGTAAAGCTTTTTCTGGGTCAGATCAAAATAAGCTTTTGCAAAGAAGTTATGCTTAGCCAGGTATGTGTAATTAAGATCTAGGCCAATTAGCTGTTCGGCGGGACCTTCAAATGTAATGGTCCTTTCTACAAGATTGTAAACGCTGTCAGCCCTGAAAGTTGTGTAAGATTCAGGAGTGCGTTTTTTGTGCGAATAGCTTACTGAAGCCATCAGGTCTTTAACACCGTAATAGCTGAACATTCCCCCGAAATGGTAATTATTCTTTATCTCGGGGTAATTATTGAATTCATAAGTGTACGGAGCGAGGGCGCCTCCATACAATGTGAACTGGTACTCTTTGAACTTTCCGGCTTTAACTTTCAGGTTTAATCCGTCAAGTGTTCCCCGGCCTGTGCCGGCAAAGATGCTTTGCCTTCCAAGCTTTACATCAAGCACGCCAAAAAGGTTCGATCCTTTTACATACGCGTTATAAAACCTGTATGCAAATCCTCTTCCTGATTTGGCAATTATATCCTCTTCGGTCTGGGCTAAAGTGTTAAAGCTCCACTGCGTGCCCTTTACTTCCAGAAGATAATTCTGGTAACCGCGAAAGTGGGTTGTTTTTGCGCTTGACTCATTGGAAAGGCTGTCTATCCTTTGCCATGCATAAAAATAATTATTGAACCTGAAATTTACTGATTGCGCATAGATACTGCCTCCAAGTATCAAAATGACTATCAGCGGCAATAGTTTAGGTTTCATTTTATATTTTATTTATAGAAACGTTCTGTATCTTTCCTGTAATTTATCTTTTAATTATACGTTTTAAGCAGCTTACTGAGGTTTGCTGTGCTGAATTTTCGGCCACATTTCATCATAATTAAAGCTCTTGAATGTCGGGCTTTCTGAATTATGACAGCCTGTGCAGAATGCTGCTTTATCATCGTGAACTATCAAACCGTTCTCTTTTGATTTTTCCTTATCTTTCATTATAGAAAGCTTTTTATATTCTGAACCTGCACCGTGGCATGTTTCACACTGAACGCCGTCTTCTTTGCTGAATGTTGATTCAAGCTCTGTTGGATCAATATCTTTGCCCAATACATGGCACTTTAAGCAAGCCGGGGTTTCTGCTGCCGGTGTTGTGAATCCTTTATCTTTTGCAATTTTGTCAGCTTCAGGGGTCTGCAGCACTTTAAAAGCATTAGAGTGTTTGCTGTTCTGCCAGATATCAAGCTGTTTTCCCTGGGCATCTGTTTTATGGCATGCGCCAACACAGGTCTGTACGCCTACATATTTTCCGGCTGCTGCTTTATGCGCATACTCAAAAAATGTAAAGCTGTATGCAGCAAATACAATAACTGCCAATACCGCTATTGAAATTTTTGTTCTCATTTTATTTACCTCTTCAACAATTAATTGTTAATGATTTATTTATGTTAATTTAATTATTTATTTTTTAAATTTCTTTATTTAACGAAGTTCTTAAGCTTCTTTTTCTTTTCATTAAGTACTGTGGTTATCAGGTCATAATTATGCACGTAAATGCTCGGATGTGATGTTATCTGGTTCAGGATCTTTTTAGCATCTTCGACTTCAGCTTTTTCTTCATTGCCCAGCTCCATAGTTTTTGCTTTCTGAATTAGCTCTCCAAGCTCAGCAGAAATTTTCTTAACATCCGCTTTCCACTCTCCCATTTGGTCGTCATAACCGGCTTCGTGGCATTTTAAGCATATCATTTTATCGGGTTTTACAACTTTATCAGCATTTAAGTGACAGTCACCGCAGCCTGCACCCGCAGTTTTCATAAAATCAGGCTGGTTCTTTCCGAATACATTTCCGTTATATACCTGTTCCTGGAATTTATGACATTTTACACAGCTTTCATTGGTTTTGCTGGCTGAGTGATGACAGTTATTACAGCCCTGTTCGGTGATAATAGTAGTCCCGTGCTTCTGTTCATTTGAGTGACACTTATTACATGATATTTTATTATCTATTATATGCTTGTTATGTGAAAAATTCATATCGAACTTCTTCACATTTATTTCCTGTATTCCTGAGTGGCAGCTGTAGCATTCATTCGGTATAAATTCTGAAGCTGATGTAAATACCGGCAATGAATTTGCTGCCCCTATTGTTGAAAGAGCATTTTTCATCAAACCATAAGCGCCTATCAACAGCTTATCAGCAAACTGGATATTATGAACGCTTTTTCCTATTTCTACTATCTTAATATTATGTTCAGCCTGTCTCATCATTTCTTCAGCCTGCGGCTTTTTATCGCTTGTGCTTTTTGAAATTATCGGCATCACATTTTTATAGATCGAATTAATTGATGCCACTCTTTTTACTGTTCCGGCTTTCCATTGTTCTATAAGCTTATCATAACCTTTGCCGTGGCATTTTTCACAGGCTTTACCTCCTGATTTGGATGTGTTTATATCCATCCTGTCCATTTCATGGAATACATGACAGCCGCGGCAGTTGATACCGTTCATGAACATTGCGCTGGGTGATTTTTCCACATTAAATCCGTTCTCACCTGTGTATAAACTCACCATTTGTGTGTGAGCATTGGTGTGGCAGCTCTGGCAGTCCGGCGGTGCAGTCGGATCCATCTTCTGAACTTTATGGTCTATCTGGTTATGACATGTAAAACATTTCATGCTGTGCTTTTTGATGTGTGTTTCATGCATCAGCTTAATATCTGTCATCTTTTCAAGCCGTTCGGTTTCAAAATGACACTGGAAGCACCTTTCCTTGCCAACATCACCTTTGCCTGAAACTGTGTTTGAATGGCAATCCAAACATGCAAACTTGTTATCCCGGACTGATGTATGGTCATACCTGAAGCTTGCCATTTCTTCTTTTGATTTATTTTCCCAGCTGTGGCATGTATTGCAGTCAGCAAGCTTATCATATTTATGCTCCGGATCATCTGATTTCTTGAAGTGACAGGTAAAACAGGTTGCTTCAGTAACTTCAATGTGAGAACCCTGCACAACCTGTGAGTGACAGCTTGTACATTTAAGTGTTTTGCCCCTGCGCTGTTCCTGCAGGTGATTCTTATGGCTGAACTGAACACCCTTAAAATTGTAAGTTGAATCTTTTATATTCTGCATTTCATGGCAGCCGGAACGCGCGCATGTGTTATCCGGAATTTCTGCCCATGGTTTGCGCTTTTTGTATGATTGTGATACATAGCTCACTATCTGCACTAATCCGTTCAGCTTACCGCGAACAGTTCCTGAAATTCCCGGTTCAAAATGACATTCTACGCAATCTACTTTGTTATGAGCTGAGGTTCGCCAGCTTTGATAGAATGACTCCATGTAATGACAGGTCGGGCAAAAAGCCGGCCGGGAAGTATATTCAGCAGAACCTGCCAAAAGTATCAGGAATAATCCGAGGTAAATACCGGTAAACAGGAAAAATCTTTTTAATCCTCTCACCTTTTTAAAGAACCTGACTTGCTTTAGCTCTTTCGGCTTTTCTGATGGTGTTTCTGCTTTAGTTTCTTCACTCATAATTTCAGATTTTACTGCGATTAGTAATTTTATTTTTTTGAATCAGAATTATTTTCTTCCGCTTTGTTCTCTTTTTCTTCGTTTGCTTTAATTGCTTTTTTTTCTTTTTCAGCTTCCGCTGCAGCTTTTTCTGCTTCTGCTGCGGCTTTTTCGTCAGCAGCTTTTCTTTCAAGCTCTTCAAGCTCTAAAGGATGTTCATGCTCCATCTGTTCACGGGTTAAATACCCTTTTGACCAGGCTTTATTCATTGGTGCAACATCCGGGTTTATAAATATAAAGTAAAAATGCCAAACAAGAATTGCCAGCGAAGCAAGTATAGCTTCGTAATAATGAATAGCAGTAGAAACTTCCATTCCTTCGGTGCCTACTATCTTTAAAAATGTATTTTCGAACCACAGTATAAAACCCGTTGCGCTCATTATCACAGTACCCCACACTACAGCCCAGTATTCCATTTTTTCTATGTAGCTGAACCTTCCGAGCCTTGGCTTTACATCAGATCTCCCTATCAGGTAAAGCATGGAATCCTTAAAATCTATAAGGTCCTGTTTGCATGGCAGAAAGTCCCTGACCAGCTGTTTACCGCGCGGAACAAATAATATATAGTATAAATGATAAACAGATGCACCTATCATTACCAGGGATGCTATTCTGTGAACTATTCCCCTTGCTTCAAATGCATTATCGCCAATTATATATACTATCCATTTTACCCAGAAGGCTTCAGGAAATTTAAGTCCGAAACCGGTTAGGATCAGAGTAATAAAGCTTGTAAATAAAAGGAAATGCTGAACCCTTTCATTAAAGCTCATTCTGAGATATTTTATATCTTCAAAACTTTCCTGTACCTTTATTTTATCTTTCCCGCTCATTTTTTCTTTTTCCCGTGCTGTTTCCTGTGCTGCCATTTTCTTCTGTAGTCAAGAATATTATGGAACACCATAAAACCTATCAATCCGAATATCATGAACATGTAAATTCTTGTGATCCAGAACACAGCAGGTGAATCTTCTTCAAGATTTGTCAAATGTATCTTTTTACTAAACAATACCTCGGTTGCTCCGGGATGACATTTACCACAAGTTTGCGGCAAATACTTTTTATGAATTGTTGATAAAGAATCAGTTGAAGGCCTTACGTTATGATTACCATGGCAGCTTTCGCAGTTCGCAGCTTCCTTACCTCCGCCCCTGATAGCCAGCCCGTGAAAGCTTTCACTGAATGTCTCTGATACCTGTGTTGGAAGGTCATTTCTTTCAACAAGCTCAACAGAGCTGTGGCAGTTTGAACAGAGCGTAATAATATCCCTGGATTTCTGAAGCTTGTTATCAACATTCTTTGTAATAATTCCGTGATTTCCATGGCAGTTATTACAGGTTGGAGCGTCTTTATTATCTTTGCTTACCCCTATTTCATGAATGCTTCCGTTAAAATCCGCAAGCTGGTTTGTATGACATCCAGACTGACCGCATGTTTTAGCTATATTTTTCTTGCTTATCCTGCTGTTGGGATCATTTGCGCTTTCCATTTCATGTGCACCATGGCACTGGTAACAGGTCGGTGCATCAAAATTTCCATCCTTTAACGCCAGGTAATGAATACTGTTCTGGTATCCGGTTATTAACTCTTCTTCGCCTTTATAATTCTTATGCGGTATCTTGCCATCCTTATGGCAGCTTAAACATTTATCTGTTAGATTTATCTTCGAAAAATCGTTGGAAAGCAGTGTTGACTGTATATCATGCTCACCGTGGCAATCAGTACATGTGGGGGCTTTATCGCTTCCTTTTAAAAGTTCCTGCCCGTGTTTTGATTTTTTGAAATGCTCAACTGTTTCTTTGTGGCACTTTCCGCAGGTTTCCATCAGCTTAGCCCGGTTTGTGGAAGCTTTCGGATTATTAGGCTCCTGTATCATATGGTTTCCGTGGCAGTCAACACAACCGGCAGCTTCAAGCAATCCGTCTTTTTCAACTGCTGCATGAATGCTGGTTTTGTAATGCTGAACGAATTTCGCTGAGCCTTTTTCTTCGCCCGGGAATTTTTTCTCATCAAGATGGCACTCTAAGCATGCCTGTGATTCCACCGATATTTTGCCGCGTATTATCTTATGTGAACCATGGCAGTCAGTACAGGTTGGCGCATTCTGGTTGCCTTTGTTCAAAACAGTCATGTGAATGCTGTTCTTAAAATTCTTTTCATGGTCGCCATGACACTTTCCGCATGTTGCGGTAACTTCATGTTTGGCGATTTTCTTAACAGTATGTCCTCCGCCGTGACAGCTTTCACATGTTACATTGTTCTTTGCATGAATACTTTCAGAGTAATGCTGTATGTTCTTCTGTTTGTGGCAGCTTAAGCATGATTTAGTCTGTTCATTGGCAAATTCTTTTGCCGGCTTTATATCATGTTTTGTATGGCAGTCATAACACTTAACTTTGGCGTGAACATTAGTTTCAATATTTTTCGCTTCTTTATGGCAGCTGATACAGTTAACCTCAGCCGGATTTTTTGAATGAGGAAGCTCATCAGGGTTATAATTCTCATGGCAATCTTCACATTCTGCAACGTTATGAACTGATTTTTTATAGCCTTCACCGTTTACGAACAGGGATATTTTCTTCCCGTTCTTTTCCATGGTTAGTTCTTTATCTTCATGGCATGAAAGGCAAACATCTGTACTGGATTTTTTTAAGCCTGAATAGCTGTCCGCAAATATCAACAACCCGCTGATAAGTATAACTGGCAGGAAAATTTTAAATATATTTTTCAGATAGCTGTTCATTTATAAAATTTACTGTACCCTTTCCGCTATTTCCTCAACTGCTTTTTTCAGCTCGCTCAGCTTAAATGGTTCTGACATATATTTTACATTAACCGATTCACTGATATCTGAACCAAGTGAAGGAAGGCAGATTATTGGTATCTCGCTGAATTTCAGTTTAATTTGTTTGCTTAATTTAGGGTCAATATCTTTATCCAAAATTAGGCAGTTTACCTCATTGTTAAAACGATCAATAAAACTTTCATTTATCATTTCACCGCTGGTACAGGTGATCTTATAATGCTCCGAATCAAGCGTTTTCCTGATAAGCGAGCATATCTCCGATTTTAAGCTTAGTATATGTACATTAAAATTATTCATATATTTATATACCTTGTCTATATATCATACAAATAACGTGCCACAAATTTGTTGATTTCCAGCCAATTTTAGTATTATTTACATTTTATTGTGGAAAAATTCTACAAAAAATGCAGATTTTTAGGGGAATTGATGGGGATAAAATTTTCCGAATTATCTCCATTTTTTGAATAAATTTTCTTACCACTTTAACCTTGACAATTCATTGTTGGTATATTATATTTATATGTGACTAAATAGTCACATATAAATATATGGAAATTGTCTGGAAAGCTTTATCTGATAAAACACGCAGGAAGATCCTGGACCTGCTGAGAGAAAAGGAAAGAACCACCGGTGAGCTGTGCAAACATTTTAAAAAACTCACCCGGTATGGTGTAATGAAACATCTCAATATTCTGCATAAAGCTAACCTGATAATTATTAAACGGGAAGGGAAAAACAGGTGGAATTACATTAACCCGCTTCCCATAAGAGAAATTTACGAACGCTGGGTAAAAAAATACGAAGCGGGATGGAGCAGCTATTTAATAGATTTCAAAAATAAAATGGAGAAACCAAAAATGGAAAAGATCAAGTTCACAGTAGCAGTCAGGATAGCAAAACCTATTGAAGAAGTATTTAAAGCTTTTACGGATAATGAGATCCTAAGCAGTTACTTTGTAACTGCGGCAAGTGCACCAATAAAAGCTGTTGGAGATAAAATAACGTGGTCATGGGGTGAGCATAAAACAGATATTACAGTTACTGAATTCGAAGAAAATAAAAAAGTATCTTTTACGTGGCCTGCTTATAAAGTTGATTATGACCTGAACTGTACATTTGAATTTGAAACAGTTGACGGTAAAACAAGAGTAGTTGTTACTGAAGAAGGCTGGAAAGATGATGAAGCAGGCATCAACAGTTCACTAATGAACAATGCCGGATGGAAAGATATGCTCTTAAGCATGAAAGCATGGGTAATGTATGGTGTTGATCTGAGAAAGTAAAAGGATTCGGCTGCATAAAAAGCTTCTCGTTGGAGTGCATCAACTGAGTTGATGTATGCACTGACATAGTCAGTGCACTCCACGAAAAGCATACCGGGTTAATGCGTCTTTCAACAACCAATGACGGCAGAAGAATGAATTTTGTTGTTGGTGTCAAAATCAACAACGGTAATGGTTTCCCATTTATCACTTCACGTTTGACGATTCACATTTCACGTTTGACATTATACATCACTCCAGTTCATACTCTTTTATCTTCTTGTAAAGGGTTTTGCGGTCTATGCCTAATATCTTTGCTGCCTGCAGCTTGTTCCAGCCGTTCTCTTCAAGCACTTTACGGATGTGAACTTTTTCCAGGTCTTTCAATTCTAGGTTTCCCCCGGGAGTAATATTTTCGATTTCATTACCGTTTGAAACCAGGAATTTAAAATTATGTCTGCCAAGCATATCTGTATCACTGGAAATTACAGCGCGCTCAATTACATTTTCAAGCTCCCTTACATTTCCCGGCCAGTTATGATTTGTTAAGACCTCAATGGCATCGCCTTTTAAAGCGGCATTCTTATTCATTTTAGCTGATATCTTTTTGATAAAATGATCTGCTAAAATAGGGATATCATCTTTTCTTTCATTTAATGATGGAAGAGAAATTGATACTGTAGCGATCCTGTAAAACAGATCCTCGCGGAATTTCTTTTCATCGATCATTTCTTTGATCACACGGTTTGTAGCGCTTAAGAGCCTTACATCAACTTTTTTTACCTTATCACTTCCAAGAGGTTTAATTTCCCATGTTTCAATCACCCTGAGAAGTTTTGACTGCAGGTTAAAAGGCATTTCCGCAATTTCATCAAGCAGCAGGGTTCCCCCGTGAGCAAGCTCAAAAACGCCTTTTTGAGCTTCAACCGCACCGGTATAAGCTCCTTTTGTATGACCGAAAAGTTCACTCTCAAGAAGATTATCCGGAATTGCAGAACAGTTGATTGCTATAAACGGTCCTGCTGCACGGCTGCTGTTATAATGTATTGCTTTGGCAACAAGCTCCTTACCTGTTCCGCTTTGACCTTCAATCAGCACATTGGCATCTGTTCTTGCAACATTTTTTATCATATCAAACACATGAAGCATCTTTCTGCTTTTGCCGATTATGCTGCTGAATGATGAATTTTCATCCAGCTGAGAGCGTAATGTTTCAACCTGTGAATTAAGCCTGATATTTTCTACAGCCTTATCGAATTTCAGTATAAATTCATCAAGGTTAAACGGCTTGCCGATATAATCAAACGCTCCAAGCTTCATTGCTTCGACTGCGGAGTCAATTGAGCCGAATCCGGTGATCATTATGAACAGGGTATCATCTTTTTTAGCGCGCAGCAGGTCTAACCCGCTTACATCCGGCATCTGCAGATCTGATATAATAATATCAAAATCGCCATTTTCCACCAGCTGCATTGCGGCTTTTGAATCATTTTCGGTTAAAGCATCATACCCTTTTTTTTCCAGTACTTTTTTTAAAAGTATTGTGGAATTAACCTCATCATCTACTACCAGTATTTTTATATCTTCGTTACTCATCATATTTGATTATTGTGTTACTATACATACAAATATAAATATGTTTGTCATATCAAATTATGATAAAAATCATATTTCATATTGATGTTAATCATAAATAACCTCATTTTCAGCAAAATTTTCAAAAGTGTGTGTAAATAAACCCCACATCATAAAAAACCAATCAAAAATATGTAATTTATCGGCACTTTTTTTGGCACGCTATTTGATGATATAATAGTCAACTGTATATAAAACAAAAATGTTAAACACCAATAAATCAGGAGGAATTATAATGAAACGGACAGGGACTTTCTTACTTTTTATGGTTCTATGCGCCGGATTGGTAATTGGAGCTCCGAGGGTTAAAATAGTTACAGAATATGTAACTCCTCAAATGCTTGCTACGAATTCTGCTTACACTCAAGATTCAACTGTTGCCAGCGGATTAAGATCTGTTGCCAAAGGTACATATGTTTATTTAAGAGCATGGAATTTCGGCGATACTGCTGCTATCCAAAGCGCTACATGGACAATGCTGGTAAAACCATCAGGTTCTGCTGCATCACTTGCAGGATTAACAGGCTTACCGACCTGGCAGAAATTTAAAGCTGACTTAACCGGTACATACCAGGTACAGGTTTCTGTTGTTACATCAACAGGTTCAAAAGATACAACAGTAACATTATACGCTGCAACTTACGTTGGTACCGGCGGATTTGATAACATTCCCGCTGCATTCCCCAACTGTATGAGCTGCCATAACGGCCAGCCTACTTTCACTGATATTTTTAACAGGTGGAAAGTTACAGGACATGCAACATCATTCAAAACAGGGATATCAACATTGAATTCAGGTTTCGGTCCAAGCTGCTTCAAATGCCATACAATGGGTTATGATCATAACATAGTTGCAAGCAACAATGGTTTTGATGATAAAGCAGTTGATCTGGGATGGAACTGGTCATCGTATGCTCCTCCAAAACCCGGTAACTGGGATACAATTAAAAACCGCTTCCCCACTCTCGCGCCTTTTGCAGGTGTTGGATGCGAAAGCTGCCACGGACCCGGAAGTGAACACGTATTCGGCGGCGGAGATACAAATAAGATCATGAAGTCTGTTAACGCAGGTGTTTGCGGACAGTGCCATGATTCACCGCCACAAGCACCGATATTCACACAGTGGAAAAATGCAAAACACTCAAGTGTTATATGGAGCAATTCATTCGCCCAGAATAATAACGGAACGAATAATCTCGATAACTGTATCAGATGTCATGATGGACAGGGTTATGTAAACTTTACCAAAGGTATCGGAACAAATACCAACGGTAAAACCGTTGCAAGCCATGAAATGGTATCATGCGCAACCTGCCATGACCCGCACGGTAACAGTAATAATGCATACTTAAGATCAAGACCTGCAGGCAGTGATACACTTGCAAACGGTTATCATTATACGAATGTTGGAAACGGCGCAACTTGTATGGATTGCCATAAATCCAGAAGAAATACAATGACATATGCTAACACTAGAATTACCAGCGGTAACTGGGGACCGCATCATAATTCACAGGCTGATATCTACTTAGGACAGAACTTAGCTACATTTGGCGGCGCACCATACAGGTCAACTCAGCATTTCACATTTTTACAGAATGCCTGCGTTACCTGCCATATGGCTCCAACAGATACAGCTTCAGCTAACAGAGATAAAGTCGGCGGACATGCATTATTCCTGCATAACGAAGCTACTAACTATGATCATATGAAAGCCTGCCAGAGCTGTCACTTTGGAAAAACCAAATTTGATGACTTTATATCTGACGCAGATTATGACGGTGACGGAAATATAGAGCCATGGCGTGGTGAAGTAGCCGGCAGTTTAACAAAACTGGCTATGGCATTACCACCGTACGGTGTTGATTCAGTAGCATGGCAGTTAATAGCAGCTGATACACTTAATCCAAATCATCTTAATATGAAAAAAGCATACCTCAATTACCTCTCTATCAGAGACGGAAGTGAATATGGTATGCATAATGCTAAATACTGTATCGATGCTTTGGTTGCATCAAGAAATGCAATAGTAGGTATAGTAAATCTTTCAAATGAAGTTCCGCAGAGATTTGAACTCACGCAGAATTATCCGAACCCGTTTAACCCCACAACAAAGTTCAAATTCTCGCTGCCAAAAGAATCAGATGTAACTATTGCTATATTTGATATACTTGGCCGTGTTGTAAAAGTTGTTACCAAAGATAAATTCACCGCAGGTACATATGAAGTTGACTGGGATGCAACAAATGATATGAACTCAAAAGTTGCAAGCGGTGTATATTTCTACAGAATAGTTGCAGGTAATAATACTGCAATTAAGAAAATGGTATTACTTAAATAATCCTTGCAAATACAGGTCTCTTACTTTGAGCATCTGGTTTGTTGAAAAATAGTTAATTGAGATAAAGATCCCGGATGACTTGAAAAACCCCCGCTGATGAAGCGGGGGTTTTTATTTACAATAGCAGATATTTTATACCCTGTTATGGCTAGAAATTTTATAAGAAGATATATTGTTGCTGTTAGCAAATTATCAGCGACTAATATCTTATATTTTCAGTATTTTACCTAAGCCAAATCATAGTAAAGCCTTTAAAAATTATTTAATTTTGTAATGGATATCAGAGGATAAATATTTCTAATTTATTTATCTTTTCGAAAGGGGTAAAGACTATGAAAAGCATTTTATTAAGTAAAAAATTTTTTGCAGCTTTTATTATTATTTTTATTGCATCATCAGTTTTATTATACGGCGATATAGACGGAAGAACAGGAAGAACATTAAAAACCAGCACATCAGGCTGCTCTTGCCACGGTTCAATTAACACAGGCGTAACAGTAACTATCACAGGACCTGATACGGTAAACACAGGACAAACCCAGCAATACAGTATAACCATATCCAATGCCGGTAAAACTGGTATGGGTCTTGATGTCGCAACCAGGCTTGGTGCATTAGGTGTTGTAACTTCAGGTTTGCGTATTTCAAATGGTGAGCTTACTCATAATAATAATATACCAATGACAAACGGCTCTGTTACTGTTTCATTCAATTATACTGCTCCGGGCACCGGTGGTACAGATACAATATGGGCAGTTGGTTTAGCAGGCAATTCACAAAGCAATACCGGCGGCGACGCCTGGAATAATGCGCTCAGCAAAAGAATAATTGTGCGCAGCACAGTTGGAATTGAACCTAACATTTCACCCGCAGATTACAGTATTAGTGAAAATTACCCGAATCCCTTTAATCCTTCTACCAGCATTAACATCTCTTTGATCAAAGAAACAAATGTAGATATAAAGATCTACGATGTAAACGGCGCTGAGATCTGCTCAATGTTCAATAATATACTCAAACCCGGAGATCATAAATTTACCTGGCATGCATTAAATAACAGCGGGTCTAAGGTAAACAGCGGAATTTATTTCATGAAAATAAACGCCGGCGGTAATTACGAAACAAGAAAAATGATACTGGTAAAATAAAATTATAGTTTCAATTGTTCTTTGTTTTTGATTGACCCAAACCTGCGGTAATACCGCAGGTTTTTTATTTTACTATTGTAAATAAAAAAGCCATCAGGTTAACTGATGGCTTTTTCTTTAATACAGGAGTTTAATTTTTATTTTAACGGCAAAGTTATTGTAAAGACTGTTCCTTTACCGGTTTGAGAGCGCAGTTTTACCGTTCCATTATGTTCAGTTATTATTCTTTTTACTATTGAAAGCCCCAAACCTGTGCCTTTGCCGTATCCTTTGGATGAATAAAACGGCCTGAAGACCTTTTCCTGGTTCTCCTTCGGTATTCCGGGTCCGTTATCGCTCACTTCTATTGATACGAATGTTTGGTTCAATTTTGTTTTTATTGTAATTTCCCCTTTTTCACTGAAAGCCTGAATTGAATTTATCACAAGATTGGTTATTACTTCTTCTATCTGTGCTTTATCAGCGGGAATTAAGGGAATATCTTTATCAAGCGATTTTTTAACCGTAATATCTTTACTGCCTAATGCGTATTTGGTTTTGGAAATTACCTCTTCAACAAGCTCATTAATGCCGGTTTTGGATTTTTCAACAGTAAGCGGTCTCGAAAAATTCAGCAATCCTCTCAGTGATTTTGTGATCCTTGTAGTTTCATCAACTATGGTCTTTAGCTCTTCATAGTCAGGCTCACCGCTTTTTTTATTGAGCAGCAAATAATCAGCATTACCTGAAATAATATTCAGCGGATTCGATAAGCTGTGTGCTATACTGGAAACAACCTCCCCGATAAGAGCCAGGTTTTCTTTTTCACGAAGCTCTTTTTGCAGCATTTTAACGGTCGTAATATCACGCAGTATCCCAACCGAACCAATGGTATTGGAATTATTTTCATCGTAAATTGCGAATCTCGAAATACTGACATTAACAATTTCCCCGGTTTTAGTAATACGTTCACTTTCATAGTTCGCTAAAAAACCATTCCGGCTTACTTCATCAATTAAAAATTTCTTTTCACCTTTTGCAAGCAGATTTTCCGGGATCAGGAAATCAAATTCCCTGCCCATTACTTCTTCTTTCTTATAACCGAACAGGCTTTCAGCACCGTTATTCCAGAGAAATACCCTGTAATTATTATCCAGGCCAATTATAGCGTCAATTGAATTCAGAATAATATCTGCAAAGAACTTTTCATGGGCGCTTTTGCCGTCTTTCATATGCTTCATCATGGAACCAAGGCATATATCTACATCGCCCAGAATTTTTTCGATCTGGTTATACTGCAAACCGGTATTCTTGCGGATCTTTTCACGCAGTTTATCCTTTTGCCTGACAAGCTCCGAAATCATCATCTGTTCCAAATGAAAATCCTCTCTGAAATGATTTTTCTTAATGTAAATATAATTATTAAGTAAATTTCAGTGAATGATACTGCTCATAAATATTAATGATTTAAATCATAGGATTGAATATAACAGTTCACTAATATAATTAAATTTTTAGTTAAAATTAAGTATTAATACTTACTTGGAAAATTTTGTGAATATCTAATATAAAAACCATAGAAAAGCTTCTAAATTGAGCATATTAGTATATTTTTATAGAATAAATAAATGAATGAAATCAAATTAAATTAATAAGTATTTTTAAGGATGATGAAATTAAAGGATAAAACAGTATTTATTACCGGCGCAGCAAGCGGCTTTGGATGGCAAACAGCCATAGAATTTGCTAAAAAAGGTTCAAAGCTGATAATTGCAGCACGCAGAACTCAAAAATTGAAAGAGCTTGCCTCTTTAATTAAGAAAAATTACAATACAAATGTGTATATATTAACCCTGGATGTTAGAAAAAAAGCAGAAGTAAATAAAGCAGTAAAAGCGCTTCCTGCAAAATGGAAAAATATCGATATCCTGGTGAACAATGCCGGTTTAAGCCGTGGCCTTGATAAGCTGCATGAAGGCAGCCTTAAGGATTGGGATGAAATGATAGACACAAATGTCAAAGGATTGCTGTATGTTTCAAGGGCTGTTATTCCGCTTATGGTTAAAAATAACCGGGGTCATGTGATCAATATAGGCTCAATAGCAGGCCATGAAGTTTATCCAAAAGGCAATGTTTACTGCGCAACTAAACATGCAGTTAATGCGCTTACCAGCGGTATGCGGCTCGACCTGGTTGATACAAATATCAGGGTAACAACCATTGACCCGGGACTTGCTGAAACTGAGTTCAGCATTGTTCGGTTCAGGGGAAATGTTAATAAAGCTAAAAGTGTTTATACCGGTATAGAGCCATTAACACCTGCTGATATTGCAGATGCGGTTATTTATGCCGCAAGCAGACCCGAAAATGTAGTAATAGCTGAAATGATTATCGTTCCGAATAAACAGGCTTCAGGACAGGTAGTGCACAGAAACTGATTTCAAAGATCTAATTTAAACGAACAATTCGAATTCATAATTAAGTGTGAAAGATACAATAGAAAAAGAATCAGACATAATTGATAAAGACTGCAGGTTAATTGAGCTTGATATAGAAGGCATGGATTGCCCTTCCTGCGCAATGAAAATTGAACGCAGGCTTAATAAGCTCGATGGCATCAGGTTTGCTAAAGTGGATCTCGGCAGTGAAACTGCCAGCTTTGCCGTTAATAACGGAGGTCCTGATCTCGCATTTATCAAAAGTGAAATTGATAAGCTGGGCTATAAAGCTATTGAGCAGCAATCAGATGAAGAAGAAACCGCAGCCGAAGAAGAAAAACTCAAAGCGCGGTCGCTATTCAGAAAAAAAATATTCACTTCTATCACTCTTTCTGTAATAATAGTACTGCTCGGAATGAAGGATCATCTGGATTTTCTTTCATTCATTTCAGCTGATATTGCCAATTGGGCTGCGCTGCCGCTTTCTACTATAGTGGTTTTCTGGTGCGGCTCAAAATTCATGAAAGGATTTTTAGCTGATATCCGTGCTCGTTCAGCCGGTATGGATTCACTTATTGCTATCGGCACACTTTCAGCATATTTTTACAGTATTGTTATCCTGCTCCTCCCTGAAATTTCCGGAGAACATCATCATACAGTTTATTTTGAATCTGCTGCGATGATAATTACATTTATTCTCCTTGGTAATTATCTTGAATTCAATCTGAAAAATAAGACACATTACGCCATAAAAGCTTTAACAGAGCTGCAGGCTAAAAAAGCTGTTGTTCTCAGGAATAATGAAGAGCTTGAAATACCTGTTAAAAAAGTTAAGGTTGGAGATATTGTTTTAGTTAAGCCGGGAGAAAGAATACCTGTTGACGGAAAGATCATTGAAGGCACATCAAGTATAGATGAATCAATGATGACCGGAGAATCTTTACCCCTGGATAAAAAAACCGGCGATACAGTTCTTGGCGGCACTTTAAACCAGAACAGCTATCTTAAAATTACCGCTGAAAAGGCTGTTAACGATTCATTGCTCTCTAAGATCATTTTAATGGTAAAAGATGCCCAGCGTTCAAAGCCTAAAATCCAGCGAATAGCTGACAGGGTTTCTCAGATTTTTGTTCCAATAGTAATTGTTATCGCCGTTGTTACATTTTTTGTGTGGTTCAGTTATATCGGGCAGTCTTTAAGTTATTCACTGCTCAAATCAGTGGCTGTGCTTATTATTGCCTGTCCTTGTGCTTTAGGACTTGCAACACCAATTGCAATTGTTCTGGGGGTTGGTAAAGCTGCAGAGAACAAAATACTTTTTAATAACGCCGAAGCTATAGAAAATGTGAACAGGATCGATACCATTCTGTTTGATAAAACCGGAACACTAACCCTGGGTAAATTTGATGTTAAACAGATTATTCCTCATCAAAACAGGCAGGCGGAAGAAATACTCAAAATAGCGGCATCTATCGAAAATTTCTCGGAACACCCTATAGCCAAAGCGATAACAGCAGAATATAAAAAAGATCACAATGATCTTCTCCCTGTAACTGATTTTTCAATTACATCTGGTATAGGTGTAACCGGAATGATCAACGGAAATAAATATAAGATCGGAGGAGCTAATCTTTCTGAAAAAGAAAAGCTTGCCGGCGCAGAAAAGTCTTCATCGCAAAATATATTCCTGTATGAAAATGATATATTAATTGGTGAAATTTCTTTAAGTGACAAAATTAAGGATAATGCAGCCGAAGTTTTAAGTAAGCTGAAAGCGGATGATTATAAAATAGCAATGATAACCGGTGACAGTTCCGTAACTGCCGGTGAAATTGCCGGTCAGCTTGGCATAACCGAATTTAAATCTCAGGTATTGCCTGATAAAAAACAGGAATATGTAAGTGAGCTTCAGAATAAAGGCGCAAAAGTAGCTATGATCGGTGACGGCATTAACGACGCCCCCGCCCTATCGAAAAGTGATCTTGGAATTGCTATCGGCACCGGGCAGGATATCGCAATACAATCTGCAGATGTTATTCTGGTAAAAGGTGACCTGGAAAACATACTGGCTTTATTTAAAATTTCCCGGAAAACCATCTCTGTTATCAAACAGAACATATTTTGGGCATTTTTTTATAATGCTGCTGCAATTCCGGTAGCAGCAGGTGTTTTTGCTGGAATTGGAATAACAGTATCTCCCGTAATGGCATCAATGATAATGGCAATGAGTGATGTAGTAACAGTTTTGCTGAATTCAATGCGCCTTAAGTACTTGAAAATCAAGTAATTTATAGCTATATTTACAAGTATATACAAATTTTAGGGAACAATCTGAAATAAAACTTGTTTATATTTACGTTATTGATTACAGGTTTAATTTTAAAAAGGAGACGAAATAGGGCAAACTTATGGGCCTGCCTAGCCACCGGATTAAAAAAAACAAGGATTGCCTGTAATAACATAACATAACAAACTAAGAAAACGATTCACATTTAAAAATATTTAAAGGAGAATAATAAATTGAAAAAATTAGTTGCATTATTTGTAATTTTAGCAGCTTTTTTAAGTTTAAATAACAGTACAACTTTTTCACAGCCGCAGGTAAAAGTTCATGTAACCGGTGGTTATAATTTACCATTACCTGATTTAAAAGGTGAATATCCGGCAGATACAAATTCAATGTTGCAGAAAAGCGGTTTTAATGCTGGCGCTGATGTAAAATACTATCTTGGTAAAAAAAGAAATGTTGGTATCACATTAAGCGGTGCATATAACTCATTTTCATCAGGTGATATTTCTGTAACTGGCGGTTCATTTATTACAAAAGTTAACATTATTGCTATAGGCTTAGGTGTTGAATATTCATTTATGCCTAAAGGCAAAACCAATCCATTCTTAGGCGCTGAATTTACAGGTAATTTCTTCAGTGGTAATTACAAAACAATGCCTACTGGCGGAACAGAAACTGAAGCAACAATGAAATCAGCTTCAAGATTCGGTATCGGTGTTGGCGGCGGTCTTGATTTTACATTCAACAAAAGCATTGGTGCAGTTGTTGGTGTAAAATACAACATGGCTAACCTGATTGGTAAAGATTCAGTTACCTCAACAGTAAATAATGAATATACACTCATCGATAAAGAAACATCAGTAACAAAATCAAAAAATCTATCATATTTACAGATTTATGCTGGTGTAACATTCTCATTTAATCATCCAAAAGCAAGAAAAAAATAAGTAATTAACAAAATTGTTTATAAGGGAGTCTAAACAGACTCCCTTTTTTATTTGTATAATTTTAATGATTTTTGCAATACTATGAAAATAGCAACAATTTTATTAGCCCTGTTTTTATCAATTACTGCTTTTGCAGGAAACAATGCTGCAGAAAAGATCAGGACGAAGGTAATTCCAACTTTCGGTATGCACTGCTCAGGCTGCGAAGAAACAGTTACCAATGAGATAATGAAGCTCGAAGGTATAAAGTCTGTAAAAGCTGATCATGTTAACAAAACAGTAACAGTTAAGTATGATGATAAAAAAGTCACACTTGAGCAGGTAAAACTGGCAATAGTTAATGCAGGCTATAAGCTGAGCGAAAGCTGATTTTCGGTATTTTATAAAAATCACAAAGGAAAAAACTGGTATTTCTAACTTATATTATAATAAATGAAAAAAGCATTTGTATTAACGGCAGTACTTATATTAACTATAGCAGGCAGTCTGTATTCACAGCCCAGGTTTGTTATTGCAGTAACCGGAGGCTATAACCTACCGCTTCCGCAGCTCAAAGGCACTATTGATTCCGTTAACAGTGGATCCGGCGAATCATATTTTGTAAAAACCGGTTTTAATCTCGGGCTCGCCGGTAAATATGCCGTTGATAAAAAGGGAAAGATAAGACTAACTTTTGGCGGCAGCTATAATAAATTCACTGGAAATGAAACCTACTCTCATACCAACACAGTTGATTTCCATACCAGCATGAGCATTATATCCGCTAATCTGGGTGCAGAATATTCATTTACACCCCGCGAAAAAACTGCTCCTTTCATAGGTTTAGACCTAACAGGAAATTTCTTCAGCGGCAAAACCGAAGAAACCGTTACTGCAGCATCAACTGCAGATCATAATGATATTGGTACCGTATCTTACACACTGAAATCAGCTTCAAGGTTTGGCTTAGCTGTTGGCGGAGGTGTTGATGTAGCATTTAATAAAAGCATCGGCGCGGTTTTCGGAGCTAAATATCACTTTGCAAATTTAATAGGCAAAGAATACTTGGCTTCATCTTCTGCAGGTGAGTATAACCTGAATGATAAGGAAAACGGCTCGATCAAAGCAAAAAATATTATGTATTTCCAGATATATCTTGGCATAACATTTTATTTTAACCAGCAGAAAAAAAGCAAATAATTAAAAAACAGCTTTACAGTTTTAGCCGGGCTCTATCCCCGGCTTTTTTTGTATTAATTATTTGTAATTATACAATTGTAAAAAGGCTTTTAAATTGTTAAATTTAACTTACAGAAATAAAATTTGTAATTTAATTTCAGCTAATTATGATATTCAGATTAATACTTCTCTCAGCCCTCTTTTTAATTTCAACAGTTTCTGATTTCGCTCAAACTAAAATGAATCTGACAGTGTATGGAGGATACACTCTGCCTGCTGCAGATCTGAAAGGTGATTTCCCTGATACTTTAGGTACTGAAATGCTTAATTTTGATAAGTCGAGCACACTGCTTACAAAAAGCGGATTTAATATCGGCGCTATAGGGAAGTATGCTGTTGATACTTTAGGTAAAGCCAGATTAACCGCAGGCTTTAATTACAATTCGTTTTCAGGGTCAAAAGATTATCCCCGAAGCGGTGCAACATTAACTTATAAAAATAAAGTTAATATATTTACTATTTCCCTCGGGGCAGAATACAGCTTTTTTCCAAAGAAAAAAATAAACCCTTTTGCAGGGCTTGACCTTGCTATGAACTTTTACAGCGGAAAAATTGAAGCTTCAGGTGATACTACATATAATTTACAAAGAAAAAGTGAATCCCGTTTTGGTATAATTGCAAATGCAGGCGTTGATATAAAGCTTAACAAAAGTATCGGTGCTGTCATCGGCGTTAAGTACGCTTTAACCAATCTGATCGGGAAAAAAACCGATATTACAACTACTTCTACAAATACATTAACAGACGATGAAGAAACAGGTACAGGTTCACTTCGTGAAATTGGTATAAATGATGAAGAAAGCTCTAATAACAGGGCTAAAACTTTGGTTTACATTCAATTTTATGCTGGACTATCCTTTTACTTCGGGCAGGTTTTAAAATAATAAATTTACAATTATTTTCAGTTTTTTAGAGCTTATTTCAATATATTAGTATGATGAAATAAGCTCTTTTTTATTATTTACACAATTTTTTAGATATTTTTTTATAAATATAAAACCTAAATTTGTAAATATTTGTTAATAAGGGAACACTTCCGAATAGCTTAAGTAAAAATACCAACAGATAAATGAAATATATTTTGTCAGCAATAATAATTATGGTTTGTTTTTTCGGTCAAAGATCCATTTCTCAGCCCACAGGAACAGTTATATTTTATGGCGGTTATTCCGCTCCTTTAGGTGATTTAAAAGGTGAATTTGGCAATACATTTGATACATGGACCGGCAACGGTAACCCTGATACAAATACATATTTCATGAAATCCGGCATAAGTTACGGAATTTATGTTAAATTCCCGGTAAAAAGAAAAAGCCCCCTGCAAGTGACGGGAGGCATTGGTTTTAATGTGTTCAGCAATTCGCAAGTTTATAATGATAACTCCGGTGCTGCAGATATATCTCTGACCCAGAGCCACCTGGCAATTGTGCTTGGCAGCGAATATAACTTTGCCACTGCAAAATCAAAAATTAACCCTTTCATAGGGGCTGAAGCTATGGTAAACGTAATTGGCGGCAAGCTTACTATTATTTTCCCAACTGAAACTAAAGATTTCACAATGAATTCAACGATCCGTTTAGGATTGCAGTTTGGCGCAGGAGTTGATTTTGTAGTTCATCATAATATCGGGTTTGTGCTTGGAGCAAAATATGCGTTTGCAAACCTGGTCGGTAAATCATTCCAGGAAGATTTTGGCACAAAGTATAATCTGGGTGATGCCGCTCATGATTATAACGGTTCTTCTTACCCCTCAAAGAATATACAATACCTGCACCTCTACGGCGGTATGGCGTTTTATTTTGGAAGGTAAATAATAATACAATTAATTAATATTAAATTTATGAAAATACTGAAATACTTATTACTTGTTTTAATTTTCACTTCTGTTTCATATTCACAATTCGATAAAACTATTTTACAGGTTGGTATCGGTATTATCGAACCAATGGGCTCGACTGCAAAAGGAACATATTACCAAAATTATTCACTTGGAAGCTCTACAGTACTTGGTATTGATACTAATTTCATGAGAAATAATTACGGCTTAAAAACCGGTATTACAATTTTTGGTAAAGGTAAATTTAATTTTGATAAATACGCAATTACACGCGGCGTTTTATTTGCCGCTTTCAATACTTTCAATACATTTGAACCGTCAAAATCAGGTAACATTGGCGTTGAAGTAATAAACATTAACAACCAGGTAGATACTGTATTAACCAGCGTTAACTATTCTTACACTTTCAATTCTTTTTCATTTGGTCTCGGTATAGAGCTGGCTCCAACATCATTCACCAAAATGGTAAGCCCCTATTTCGGCGCAAACATGTCATTTAACCTGATGAACGGTAAACTTTCCAGAACTGAGAACAGGGTTGATAGTGTTACAACCAGCTTTTCAGAATTCAGGATCGGTGTAAATTTTGATGCCGGTATTGAATTCAAGATCAACAAACAGTTTGGTGTTGCGCTTGGAGTAAAATATGACCTTGGCAACCTGCTGCTTAAAAATACCAATAGCGGAATAGCTGATGGTATTGAATGGGGTAAGTCAAACGGATCTTTAAATGATGAAGAAGGAACTTTTTATTCCACTATCTACGGACCGGTTCTGAGCTCAACCAGGCGTGAAGTTAGAAGCCAGAAAAAAGATATTAACTGGGGCACGATATATGTTGCAGCCAATATCTATCTGGATAAGCCTTCATCAAGCAAAACAACAAAGAAAAAATAATTTTAAACATATCATATCCGGGCAAACAGGTTGATCAAACAAATTGACAGGTATATAATTTTTCAGTTTGTAAAGAATTTCCTGTTTGCCCTTTTGTGTTTTATTCTCATTTTTATTCTTGTCGACCTTTTCGAAAATCTGGATAAATTCATCGACAATAAGCTGAATTTCGGGATGATACTTAACTACTACCTGTATTTCATTCCTGAAATAATCAGGCTCATAACACCAATTGCTGTACTGCTTGCTACGCTTTTTACAGCGGGCAGAATGGTTAACTTTAATGAAACTGTTGCAGTAAAAAATGCGGGCATCAGCCTTGTAAGGTTTATGATGCCTTTTTTGGCAATGGGAATGCTGGTAACATCAGTTTCTTTATATTTCAACAACTGGGTTGTACCGGAAGCGAACAAGAAAAAATTTTTTATTGAACGAAACTATCTTGGAAAAAATAAAAATACAGTCGGACTTAATAAGCTGTATTTCCAGGATTCCAAAAACCAGCTGATACTTATAGACCAGTTCCGCGAAACTGATATGACTGCCTTAAGGGTTTCCGTGCAGCTTTACGATCCAGATACATTAACTCAGCTTGTAAAGCGAATTGATGCTGAGCAAATGAAATGGGACGGCAGCAAATGGCTCATGATAAATGCCGCAGAAAGAGACTTCAGCGGCGAAAATGAAGTTCTGACAATTTACCCGGAAATCACTATTTCAAATATCACAGGTATCAACAAACTAAACCTGGTTCCCAGCCAAATAACACGTAAACAGTTAAAGCCTGATGAGATGAATTACGGTGAGCTTGAAGAGTTTATTGTAAGCCTTAAAAAAGGCGGACAGGATACAGACAGGCAGATGGTGGATTTTTATTCGAAGATCTCGTTTTCTTTTGCAAGCCTCATCATAGTGATATTCGGTATATCTATTTCCACAGGTTCAAAGCGCAGGCGCGGGCTTGCATTGCAGTTCGGTATAAGTATACTGGTCAGCTTTATTTATCTTGGATTCATAAAAATTTCCCAGTCTTTCGGATATAACGGCGATCTCGACCCGCTTCTCACAGCATGGCTAGCAAATATTGCATTTGCCGGTTTTGGAATGATTAATTTGTATTACAAAAATTATTAAAAATTTCTAAGGCGCAACAAATTCGACCTTTATCCTGTCAGGATCTTCAAAAAATACTGCGTAATAATCATTACCCCCTGCATAAGGATGTTTTTCTTCATATAGTATTTTAATTCCTTTGCTTCTCAGTTCAGTTGTTAATTCATCAACTTGATCTTTGGAATCTGCATGAAATGCAAGGTGGTTAAGCCCGGTTCTGCATCTGTGATATGGTTCATCAAAATATTTCGTTTCTGTTTGCACGAAACAAATGTAAGTATCTTCAAGAATAAAACTGATACCTGAATTCCACTCAGAATAGATCTCATAACCAAGCTTTCCTAAAAACCACCCCCAAAACTCTGCAGAACGGTTCAGGTTTGAAACGTAAATTTCAACATGATGCAGTTTTCCTAAAGTTTTTACCATATTCTATAATTTTAATGAAGTGTGTAAAATTAACTAAAAATATTCATTAAAATAGTGGAAATTCCCCCGATTTTCATTGATTTTATTTTATGATTTAAATATATTTGTATTCTGTAAAATTTTCATTCCGAAGTAGCTCAGTTGGTTAGAGCATCTGACTGTTAATCAGAGGGTCGCAGGTTCAAGTCCTGCCTTCGGAGCAAAAAAAAGCCCGTTTAAGGGCTTTTTTAATATAACTAACATTTTAATATGGCAAACGAAGAAAACAATAACTTACAACAGCAGATCAATATTGAAATAGGTGAAAAAGAAGCTGAAGGTATTTACTCCAACCTTGCGATCATTTCTCACTCCCCTGCTGAATTTATTATTGATTTTACCAGGGTTTTACCGGGGATCCCTAAATCAAAAATAAGCGCCAGAATTATTATGACACCTCAGCACGCAAAAATGCTGCTTGGTGCACTTAAAGATAATATTGATAAATTCGAAAATCAGTTTGGTGAAATTACAATTGTTGGTGCTCCCCCGCAGGGCGGATTTGGCTTCCAGCCAACAATTAATCCCAAAGATGAAAAAATAAATTAATAGAAATACATCTTTTATAATGATTTTTTGATCCTGCCTTAGAGGCAGGATTTTTTTTTGTCAGAAATGTCATACTTCTATCAACCCTTTCACGGTATATTCAAAAAAATATTTTGTAAAACCAGTGTTTTAATTTGGCATAATAATTGTTCTATACTTGAATTGATAATAACTTAAAATAAGGAGAACTATTATGAGAAAAAATGTCAGCTGGTACATATTCCGTGAATTATAGTACTGAAAGGCTCAGCAGCGGAATTTACTTCTACAGGATTACAGCAAACGAATATAATGAAACGAAAAAAATGGTATTGACCAAGTGATCAATTTAGCCATATTTCTTTACAATACAAAATAAGCCCGGTGAAAACCGGGCTTTTATTTTTAAATCTGAATATAATTTTTTTTAAGATCTATCTTCATCGAGATCATTATGGTTATCACCGCCAAGGCTGTAATAGTTGTTTTCTTCATCTTCACTACCTGAAGCTTCGCTCATATCATCATTCTCTGCGCCTGGTATATCCAGTTCGTCCTGCTGATCATTTTTTTTCTCTTTAAGAGTTTCTTCTTCAATACCTGTTTCAGTTTTTACCGGAATCTCAGCGATCTTTTCAGGATCCAGTTCAGTTTCAATATCTTTTCTATAAATATCTTCATCTTCAGGATATGGCGGATAACCGGTCAGTTTTGTCTGGTTTTTCGGGGCTGTGCTTGAACTTTTGTGTTTCATTTTACTCTCCATTTAATATTTATTTCTTTTAAGGTTAGTTCATCAGGATTCTTTATAATTAAAACACATACCTGAGAGTAGATGTTTCGGAATATTGCTTTAAATTTGCCAAAATTTCTACTTTTCATTACCTCTTTCCCGTTAGAATGTAATTGTATTGAGATATTGCTAAACGCCTAAATTATCATTATGTTTCGTATTATTTTTTCAATAACTAAACCAAACACAAATGAAATTTTTTGCAGTATTGTTCATGGTCATATTTGCTGCGGTTAATTTAAATGCCCAGGAAAAATGGTCAACTACCAGAAAGCCTGTGATGGGCGAATATTCAAAACTCCCTTCTGAAAATAATTCCTGGAACAACACAAATAAGACAACACAATTTTACACAACCGATAACATGGTGATCACCGTTGGACCAAGTGTAAGGGTATTACCAACATCTAATGCACAGCAGGATGAGATCATACTGGTAAGGCATCCTACTAACCAGAATATTATGTTCGGCGGTGCCAATACTACAGTAGGCGGAGTTTACGGACAGGGAGGTTACTGGACAACAAACGGCGGAACAACGTGGTCAGGTAATAACCTGCTTTCACCGTTTACACAGTCTTCCAGTGATCCCGGACCGACAATTGATAAAAACGGGGTAATAATATTTTCAACACTCGATAATCCCGGAATGGTTGCTGCATATTCAACAAATATGGGTGCTTCATGGTCAAGCAGGATAACGATTCAATCCGGCAGCGTCGATAAAAATTTTGCTGCATCTGATGATGTTCCTTCAAGTGCATACTATGGAAGAAGTTATGCAGTATGGAGCAATTTTGCCCTAGGTCAGCCGCCAATAGTTATTGGTTATACAACTAACAGCGGTGTTTCCTGGACTGGAGTTATGCAGGTAAATTCACCTCCTTCAGGTCACTATTCACAAGGTGTTGATATTGCTATCGGACCAACGGGCCAGGTATATCTTTGCTGGGCTGCTCCAACATCCGCAAGTCCGTTCACTGAAGATTACCTTGGTTTTGCGCGTTCAACAACAGGAGGCACTTCATGGACTGTTACAGAAAACGCTTATAATATGAATGGTATCAGAAGTACATCTTATAATGGCTGGGGAGTTAGAGTTAACAGCTTTCCGAGGATCGCTGTAGATAGATCAGGCGGTCCCCGTGACGGATGGATATATGTAGTTGCTTCAGATGTAAATCTTGCTCCTGCAGGTACAGATGCTGATGTTGTTATCCACAGGTCAACAGATCAGGGCGCAACCTGGTCAGCAGGCGTTAGAGTTAACCAGGATGCTATGAATAACGGCAAAGTTCAGTTCTTCCCTGCAATTAGGGTAGATGAAAACGGCGGCGTTAATGTTTGTTATTATGATAACAGGAACTATCCTTCAATCGGCGATTCATGCGAAACATATATGTCACGCTCCACTGATGGCGGTACAACATGGACAGATATTAAAGTAAGTGATCACGCATGGAAAGTTAAAGGCGAAGCAGGATTAGGAAACTATATGGGAGATTATATCGGAATTTCTTCAGGTAATAATAAAGTGTTCCCCTTCTGGTTTGATGATAAAACCGGAACAATGCAGGCATGGGTTGCAACTGTAACACTGGATCCAGTTGGTATCAGCGGAAACACAAACGAAATACCTGCTGAATTCGAGCTTAAACAGAATTACCCGAACCCGTTCAACCCGAACACAACAATCAGCTTTGGACTTGCTGCAGGTTCAAATGTTAAGCTTGAAGTATTTGATATGGCAGGTAAAAGCGCAGGCGTTCTTGTTAACAGCGAGCTGAAAGCTGGTTCATATAAATTTGATTTCAACGCTTCAGATCTTTCCAGCGGAATTTATTTCTATAAATTAACCGCAGGTAATTTTGTAAGCACCAAAAAAATGATCCTCGTAAAGTAACAGAAATATTAAATTTTACATAAAATTAACCCCGCATATTTGCGGGGTTTTTTATTTCCTTGTAATCGTTTACAATTAACATTACAAATTATGTTCATAATCTGGAATCGCAACAGTGTTAAATCGAGTGTTAAAGATGTTAGGATTAGAATAGTCACACTCCCCCTAACAGGGGGAGGTGGAGGGGGTCATTATTATTAACTTGTACAGTATTCCAATCGAGCCTGAAAGGGCTATGCTACAATTCTTTAAGTCTTACTCAAAAAAAACGACCCTTAACGGGTCGTTTAAAAAATAAACCGAATTATTTCATTTTATTCCAATACATGAATATTCTTCTCAGCGCAAATATCCTTCAGCTGTTTTGGCCATATTGTAACGCTAACTTCGCCTAAATGAGCTTTTCTTAATAATAACATCTGCAGCCTTGATTGACCTATACCGCCGCCGATACTTAACGGTACTTCATCGTGCAGAACTGCACTGTGGTAAGGAGTTGAAACCAGATCTAACTGTCCGGAGAGCTTGAGCTGTTCACGAAGTGATTCAGCATTAACCCTGATACCCATTGATGAAAGCTCATGTCTGCGTTTTGTTAAATGGTTCCAAACCAGAATATCGCCGTTTATTCCGTGGTACTGCTCGCCGTTCTTTGTAATTGTAGGTGTTACCCAGTCATCATAATCAGCAGCGCGCATTTCATGCGGGTAGCCGTCTTTTAATACCCAGCCAATACCAATAATGAATACTGCGGGGTATTTCTGTAATATCTGTGTTTCTCTCTGCTTCCTTGGAAGGTCGGGGAACATTTCAAGTATTTCTTCTGCATGTAGGAATACAAGCTCTTCGGGCAGATTAGGGAATCTTGGATCTTTAAGCTGCGGGAACATTTCCTGTACATGTTTTTCAGCGCCTACAAATACTTTCCAGATCTTCTTAACTATCATTTTCAGGAAATCGAGATTCCTGTCTTTATCAGTAATTACTCTTTCCCAGTCCCATTGGTCAACATAGCTTGAGTGGTCATGATCCAGGAAATAATCTTTTCTTACAGCGCGCATATCAGTATTTATACCTTCACCCGGTTCAAGTCCGAACTGCTTCAAAGCAATTCTTTTCCATTTTGTAGCAGCCTGTACAACCTGTGCTTCCATACGTTTTGGTAAACCTAGTCCGCAGGGGAATTCAACCGGTGTTCTTGAGCCGTCACGGTCAAGATTATCATTAACACCGCTTTCTTTATCTACTATCAGCGGAACCTGAACCATCATAAGGTTCAGCTCTTTATTTAAGTTCTCTTCTATATAGCTTTTTACAGCATAAATTGCTTTTTGTGTATCTTTTTTATTGAGTATTGAAGAATAGTTCTCAGGAAGTATTCTTGATACTTCCGGATAAGTGCTGATACCCGGACCAGCAAGATCCGCTTTTTTATCTGACATCGTTAATTCTCCGTTTCATTTAAGTTGTAGGAAAGTAAAATATATATTTTACCTATTATACAAAATTATTGGTTTTTACGGGATTTTAAAATGATATGGGTCAACTGTAAAAATGATATAAATCATTCAATTACCCGATTAATATCCATACAAAAGATATTAACCGGGTACTTTTTAAGATGCAACATAAACTATACCGCTGTCAATTCTTCTGAATGATACCTGCAGGCAAGCTTTTCTTTCAATAGCTCAGTGCGTTCAGCAATTAATGCTATTATTTCCTGGGGTGCCACCCTGTCTGTATTTATAACCAGGTCATAATAATGAGGATCGTTCAGGTCTACTCCGAATAATTTTTTCACATAGTCATGTCTCTGGCTGTCTTCTTTGCGGATATATTCCTCTGCCTGCTTAAGCGTTAATGAATACTCATCAACCATATGCTTTACCCGTTTCTGAAGTGAACCTATCAGCCTGACATGCAGGCCGTTTTTATGGTGCCTGGTGATATAAAAAGCTCCCCTGCCTACAATTATTACATTGCCTAGATCAGCAAGTTTCAGAATTGATTTAGCGATGTTATGAGCCATTTCACGCTTGGTGGGGTGAATACCAAACAGCTCCTCGAACATTGTCTGAATATCAGAGAATTTATCTTCAGGCAAAAGCCCGTTGATATTGGTGAGATGATAATCATCAACTACCCGTTTGATAAGGTCTTTATCATATAATGTCCACGGGAGCTCTCCGGCTGTTTGTTTAACACTGAGATCTTCGAGAAGTGAATTGGTAATTGCCGATTCACCGGTACCTGCTTCCCTTGAAATTGTTATAAACGGAAGTATTCCCGGATGGTAGCTTTCTGATCTGGTATGCTCATTGCGTTTTAGCTGGCAGAAAAGGTATGATTTACTGAGGTCAACAAATTTGTTGTATTCCATAACTTAATACCTCCTTTTCAGATGGTTGGGCAGGTGTAATCTGCCAAGAGGGCAAAGTACACCTGCTAAGCAAATATAATACATTACTCAAGCTGCACCAATGATTCTTATCAAATGGATCTATGATAAATATCTGAATCAACAATTTGGCTAAAAAATTTGCAAAGGGAACAAAGAACAATAACTAAAATGAATAATTTTTTATTAAAAGAAAATCTTTTTCGCTTTAGATATTTCTTCCTGGATAAGTTCATGATTTGCAGGGTATTTTTCTTCAGTGAAGATCTTCAAAGCATCATCAAAAGCAGCAATTGCCCTGTGATAATTTTCGGTTTTATCCTCAAATCCGGCAAGCCTGATAAATGCCTTACCGAGCCCTGCTTTAACTTCGGCGTGCTGAATAGGATATTTATCCTCTGCCCTGATCTTCATCGATTCCTCAAAAGCATCAATTGCCTTATAAAGCGCATCGGGCTGATTTTCATATTCACTTTTTTCAAGGTAAACATCCCCTAAATTGAACATTGTATTAGCATATAAAACCGGAACCTGCTGAGGGTCTCTAACTGTGAGAGCTTCTTCAAATGCGCTGATCGCTTTATCAAGGTTTTGCTTCCTATCTTTTATCAATGCAAGCATTGAATATGCGTTGCCGATATTATTTTTTGTAAGCCCGTACTGAAGCGGAGCTTTCTCTTTGGATTGAATTTCAAGCACATCATTATAAGCCTGTATTGAACGCTCAAGATTTAATTCAGACTCTTCTTTTTCAGAAAGCCTGGCATATGTGTTTGCAATATTGTTCTTTGTCAATGCAAACAGCTTCGGATTTTCTGAAGGGATAATAACCTTAAGCGCTTTATTGAACGATTCAATTGCCTTTTTATAATTTTCGGAGCTTGATTTTACAGAAGCCAGCATTAGGAAAGCTCCCCCCAAGTTGTTATTTGTCCTGGCAAATTCCTGCGGGAATTTATTTTCATTAAATACCCTTAATGCTTCGTTATATGCATTTATCGCTGTTACGCAATTTTCCTCAGTAGATTCAACTTCGGCAAATGCTGTGTATGTATTGCCTATCCTGTTCTTAATTCTCGCATATTCAACAGGGCTTGATTCAATGCTGATCGTCTTTAATATTTCATTGAAGTACTCAATTGATCTCGCACAGTTTATTAAAGTATCTTTTACTTTTGAAAGCGACCAGTAAGCCTGACCCAGGTAATTTTGAGCTTTAATATGGTCGTTACGGTTTCCGCTGGCTGCAGATTGTTCAAGAACTTTTTCGAATGCGGAAATAACTATCTGCATATAATCCGCAATTTGCGGGTCTATAATTCCTATATCATAGGCACGCTCGCCAAGCATCTGCAGAACTTCGGTATTATCCGCAAAAATTGCTTCCATACTTTCAAATATTTCGGTTTGCGGGGTCTCAACTTCAGGCTTTACTACAAATTCCAGGTAAGCATCTTCTGCCCATACCTTATTGCGGCGGGCAATTTTGGTGAATTCTTTGTCCTCAAGATTTTTCAGCCAGCCCGTCCATTCAAAATCCCTTCCTTCAAGCTCAAAAAGCGATGCCGCTTTTTTTATCCACTCAACCCTGAAAATACTGTTCTCTTCGTAGATACCGCTCTTATAAAGATATCTCAGTGTTCGTAAAATGGTTTTCTCAATGGTATCACAGTTATCAAATCGCCTTTCCATTTCACTAAGCCTCATGAATATTGAGCCTATGGTTCCGTTAAATTTTACAGTATCCCATTTCATACCCATTTTACCGGATATCATTTTGCCTTCTTCAGCTGTGATTTTTTCTAGCTCAATAATATCATCACCGAATATTATATCTATATCCAGGTTTTGCTCAACCATTTTGTTCTTTACTTTTTTGAACTCCCTGCCTGAGTGGCATGTTGCGGCAATGGGTATTCCGCGTTCTTTTGCTTCGCGGAAAAGCAGATGAAAGCTGTCCTGTCGTTCGATATAGTATTGCAGGTCATCTATAAATATCATTTTTGGTTTCCAGAATATAAAATCTTTGGGAAACAGAAATGCTGCCATTGGTACGCTTCTCGGGACAAGTACATGTACGGGATCTTTGAGCTGTTTTAGCGCATTGAAAACCGCCCGTGTTTTTCCGCTCAATGGCGGAGCTATTATCAGCAGGTTTCTTCTGCGTTCAATAGTCCGGAATATCTGGTTATCGATATTCCTGGTGTAGTAATAATCTCCAACAGGCCTTTCGCCAAGCAGGTCTTTTGCTTTAAGTTTTTTGGAGCTCTTCCAGATAACAGAAAAATAGTTCTTATATTCCTTCCTGAGCTTAAGTACATAGCCTGCGGCGGGAGCCGCTATAGTTGCAATAATACCCAGAATGGTTAATATAACAGTCAGGTCCATTTCACCTGTATTTTATATTCTGTTTTGTGCATGTTCTATATAGTTTTTCTCTTCTCAATTTCATTAATTATCATGTTATAATGAGATTCAGAGTATCCTTTAGCCGCAACAGAAGCTTCCTGCAGCTGTTTCATTCCTATATCAAAATCCAACCCATTCTGTCTGCTGCCGTATTTAGCAGCCAGGTTAAGTACTACAACCCCAAGTGTATATTTTATAGTAGAGTATGTTAACGGATGTTTCTCTATTTCTTTGAGTGACAACGCATCTTCAAGCGCATCTTTGGCCTTTAGCAGGTTAGCTTCTTCATCTTCCGCTTCGCTGAGATACTTATATGTTTCTCCCACATTGCACATAGTTTCTGTATAATCAAGGGGCATTTGTTCTTTGTTTCTGATCTTTAGTGCTTCTTCAAATAATTCAAGAGCTTTCAGCAGATTTTCTTTTTTATTAACCACGCCTGCAAGAAGCATATAAGCATAACCCATGTTATTGAGAGTGCCTCCTCTATTCCTGGCTGATTTCCTGATTGCCTCAGAATCAAGGTATTCATTAAACAGTCTAATGGCTTCGAGCAGGTTCTTTTCCTTTTCTTCAAATCCTGAGAGATACATATATGTATTTGCTGTATTAAACTTAGTAAAAGCGTCATTAGGAGGATAGCCGGTTTTATCTTTAACCTTGCGGGCTTCGCTGAATGCTTCCAGAGAGCGTTTGCAATTTTCTACTGGATCGCCTGATTCTGAAAGTAAACCATATGCGCTGCCAAGATTGTTGTATGTAATTGCAAGATCCAGTGGATTGGTTTCAATTGTAAAGATCTCAAGAGCCTCATTATATGCCGAAATTGCATTCCTGCAATTTGTACCTATATCATCTACAAATGAGAGGAACCTGTAAACATCGCCCAGCTTCATTTTAATTCTGGCGTATTCGTAAGGTTCAGCATCCCTTGTTACATGCACTAACAATTCGTTAAAATAAGAAATAGCAGTAATGGAATTTTCTTTTGTTTCAACAGATTGCGAAAGATTAAAATATGCCTGTCCAAGTGAATATTTAACCTTCTTCAGCTGATTTATTTTATCTGTTCCACTGAGAAGCAGCAGCTCTTTTTTAAACGCTGCAATTGCAAGGGTCATAAACTCAAGAAATTGAGGGTCATCAAGAGCGAAATTGTAAATAGTTTCACCGGTAAGCTGCAGCACTTCGGGGTCATCACTGAAAGTTTCAACTTCAGTATGAAGAATAGTAAGTAAAGGGGTATCTGATTCAGGTTTTATAACATGCACTAAATAAGCGTCCTCGACCAATAACTTTGATCCCGGCAGCACTTTCAGGAATTCTTTTTCTTCCAGTGATTTAAACCAGCCGGCCCATTCAAATTCCTTAGCCGATAACTCAAGCCGCGCAGCGGCAGTTTTTATCCAGTGAGTCCTGATTATATTATTTTCTTCGTAAATTCCGGCAAGGTAAAGATTTCTTAATATCCTCAAAATAGTTTTTTCCACAATATCACATGTATCAAATCTTCTTTCCATTTCGCTCAGCTTCATAAAAATAGAGCCCACTGTGCCGTTGAACTTAATGCTGTCCCATTTCATTCCAAGACTTTCTGCCACCTTTTTACCTGTTTCTGCCGGTATTTTTTCAACTTCAGCTGCACCTGAGCCAAAAATAATATCAATATTAAGATTCTGTTCAGTGAGTTTGTTTTTTACTTTTGTAAATTCTTTGCCTGAATGACAGGCAGCAATTACAGGCAGATTATTTATTTGCGCATATTTGAAAAGTAAGTGATAGTTATCCTGTTTTTCTATGTAATGCTGCAGATCGTCAATAAAAATTATTTTATTTTTTTTGAAAAAATAATCGGGCGGTACCTGGAAAACAGGCATCGGAACACATCTTGGCACCAGTAAATAAAACTTTTTTTTAGAAGTTGTTAACGCATTATATACAGCCCTGGTTTTTCCGCTTAAAGGCTGACCGATAATAAGAACATTTTTATTTGACTGCAGCGAATTCTGAATGACATCATCAACATTTCTTCTAAGGTAATAATCTTCGCAGGGGCGTTCTCCAAGCAGGTCTTTAGGTTTAAGCTTAGCCGTACTTTTCCAGATAACAGAGTAATAATTAGTATATTCTTTTCTCTGTTTGATCAAATAGCCGGCAGCAGGAGCAGCGACTGTTACTATTATTCCGATAATAGTTAATAAAACTGTCAGGTCCATTTTAAAATAAAATAAGCTTACTTGGTTTTTCGGACTTTTTTATAGTTCACTCCGCGTTTCCGGTTAAATGCGCTGATGCCTTCTTTTACTTCTCCGCTCAGGTTATGAAGTGAGAGCCAGTCACGGGCATGTCCAATAGTTGTATGCCATGAAAGATCACGCCAGAAGTTCAATTGCTGCTTTGTATATCTTAGGCACTCAGGCAGCTTGTTATAAAGCTTCTTTGCCATGATCTCAACTGCTTCATCTAATTTTTCGTAAGGAACAACCTGGTTAACAAGTCCCCACTCCAGCGCTTTTGCAGCAGGTATCTCTTCACAAAGGAATAATATTTCACGGGCGCGTCTATCGCCAACCATAATAGGTAAAAACTGAGTTGCACCTGCGGCAGCTACGCTGCCTCTTGCTGCGCCAACCTGCCTGATGTAGATATGATCTGCAGCTATAGCAAGGTCACAGCTCATGTTAAGCTCGTTACCGCCGCCAACAACTATACCGTTGAGCCTGGCAATTGTTGGCTTGCCAACATTGCGCATCACTTCGTGAAGCTGGATAAATTCATACATCCATTTATAATAATCATTCGGGTTGCCCAGAAAATACTCCTGCTGCTCGTTCAGGTCAGCCCCGGTTGAAAAGGCCTGTTTGCCGGCACCGGTGAGTATTATGACGGCAATATTATCATCCCACGAAGCATCCTTGAATGCAGCGGTTAGCTCATGGATGGTTGTTAAATCCAGACAGTTAAGAACCTTAACCCTGTTTATGGTAATGAGAGCTTTATAGCCCTCTTTTTTGTAAATTATATGTTTGAATTTAAAGCTTTTGGGTGATTTCCCTGAATAAATATTTTTCTTTTTAGATGTATTTGGCATAATTATCAGTTAATTTTGGCAAATTATTCATTATTGCATAGAGTTACAATTCAAATAACCGTGAAATAGCGATATGGTGAATTTGTGAAACTTTGGTCTTTCCCGTTTTTTAAGTATTGGATAATTTGTGCCCTGATTCAGGATTTTATTAATTCACTATCTTACCATCCCGCTATTTATCTTTTTCGCTGTTTCATTATTTCACTTTTTAAATTAAGTTAGTACCTCACATGAAAGATATTTCGGTAATAATAGTAACCTGGAACAGCGCTGATGAAATTGTGAAGTGCATAAATTCAGTAATTGATGCATCCGGAAACCTTAACACGGAATTGATCATAATTGATAATAATTCCTCTGATAATTCCTTTGAGCTTGTGAATAAGATCAACTTCCCAAAACTTAATACGGTTAAGAATCCCGAAAATCTTGGTTACACAAAGGCTGTAAACCAGGGAATAAAATTATCGGAGGGTAAATATGTGTTACTATTGAACCCGGATACAGTTTTGGAAAAAAACAGCATCAAAGTGATGTATGATTTTCTGGAATCCAATCCAACCTACGGGGCATGCGCGCCATTGATGAAAAATCCTGATGGCAGCATTCAGTATTCCGTCAGAAACTTTCCAACTTACTGGCGAATGTTCTGTGAGTTCAGTCTGCTTGCATACATTTTCCCCAATACAAAACTATTTGGCTCATGGAAAGCGAAATACCTGGACTATTCACTTGAACAGGATATTGAGCAGCCTATGGCTGCTGCATTCATGATACGCGCTGAGCTTCTGGCCAAAACAGGTAATATGGATGAGCGCTTCAGAATGTTCTTTAATGATGTTGACCTGTGTAAAAAGGTTTATGATTCAGGGTCTAAAATTCGGCTTCTCCCCTCTTCTGTTGTTACCCACGAGCATGGCGCCAGCATTAAAAAAGACCGGGCTAACATGATAAGGATTTGGAACGATGACTGCGCGAAGTATTTTGAAAAACACTTCGGCAGAAGCCTTTTGCTTTTATGGCTTAAAATAAACCTGAAGATATCCGGTGCGATCAGAATATTGTTTGCAGGCAAAAATTAAAAAACTGCTCCACTGCTGTATTATGTTAAAGAACATTGATTTCAAATCATAGTACATATAAGTATATTTGTGGGTATAAAGTATATTTGTACATATAATAAGAACATATGAAATTCAAAGTATCGTGCGCTCAAATATCACCGGTACTGGGTGATATTGAAAAGAACATAAAGCTTCATTTAAAGTATATTGATAAGGCTATTGCCAAAAGATCAGATATAGTTGTATTCCCTGAGCTTTCATTAACGGGATATTCAGTTAAAGATCTGAACTTGGAGATGGCGCTGAATCCATACACAAGCAAGCTGCTTGAGCCGTTAAGGCAGAGATCAAAGAAGATCACAATCGTATGCGGGGGAATTGAAGAGGACGATAATTACGGGATATTCAATTCCGCGTTTTACTTCGAAGCCGGCAGGCTTCAGTTCACACATAAGAAAGTTTACCCGCCTGATTACGGCATGTTCGAAGAAATAAGATACTTCTCCCGCGGCAGGCAGGCTGATGTGCATGATACAAAGTTCGGTAAGCTTGGCTTGCTGGTATGCGAAGACCTCTGGCATATTTCACTGCCGCTGCTTCAGGCATTAAAAGGGGCTAAGCTGATAATCGGTATCGCCGTATCACCAACAAGGCTTGCACTGAACTCAAAAAGCAAGATACTTAAGAATTACGAAATAAATTCAGAGCAGCATAAGGCATATGCAAGACTCCTTTCATTATACCTTGTATTCTGCAACAGGGTTGGATATGAGGACGGCGTGAATTTCTGGGGCGGAAGCGAAATAGTAGATCCATTTGGTAATGTTGATAAGGTAGCGAAATTCTTTGATGAGGATCTGATCACATCAGAAATTAACATGAACTCCGTTAAACGCGCCCGTCAATTGGCCCGGCACTTCCTTGATGAAGACGTAAATTTTTTAAGGAACGAGGTGAATCTGCTGCATGAGGAGCTGAATAAGATGTAGCTTGTTTCAAGGGCGTTTTCAAAATCCGTATTACAACTTTTCAATGAGGAGCATTAGTAAAAAGATCTGAAGAATTTGTTTTCTGTTTCCCAAACTCCAGTTTGGGAAACTTTAAAAAATTAATTAGGGGCTAAAGCCCTAATTTTACAAAAAAGTTATCCACGACCTAAAGGTCGTGGCAAATATTTTATTTAATATTTTACCCCCCTCCAGCTCCCACTATTAGGGGGAGAGTGGCTATTTATGTTTTTGTCAGGTCCTCAATCCTGACGAAAAATGTGTCAGTTCTGAGGAACTGACACGAACAAAACTGACACGAACAAAATGTATACCTCACTTCAGCATCTTCTTCAAAAATCCGGCAGTAAATGAATTTTTACACTTGGCTACTTCTTCGGGAGTACCTTTTGCAACAACCTCGCCGCCGCGGTTACCGCTATCAGGTCCGATATCAATAATATAATCAGCACACTTAATGACCTCAAGGTTGTGTTCTACAACAACTACTGAATTACCCTTGGCAATAAGCTCATTAAAACACTTTAGAAGCTTTGATATATCATACAGGTGTAAACCTGTGGTTGGTTCATCAAAAATGAAGAGGGTCTTTTCGCCCGCTGTTTGGAATGAGAGGTGGAAAGCAAGCTTAATTCTTTGCGCTTCACCGCCTGAGAGCGTTGTGGCTGATTGCCCCAGCCGCAGGTAGCCAAGTCCCACATCATCAAGTATCTTAAGCTTGGCGGTGATGCGCGGAAATTCCTTAAAGAATGCGATTGCTTCTGTTATGCTTAACTGCAGCACGTCGCTTATATTCTTGCCTTTATATTCAGCTTCCAGTATCTCGCTTTTGTAACGTTTGCCTTTGCATACATCGCACTCAAGATAAATATCAGCCATGAACTGCATAGCAATTTTAATTACACCTGAGCCTTCGCAGGTTTCACACCTGCCGCCGGGCACATTGAATGAGAAGTTACCCGCTGAAAATCCCCGCAGCTTGCTTGCAGGCAAGCTGCCGTAAACATCCCTTATCAGATCGAAGATCTTCATGTAGGTCACTGGGTTTGAACGGGGTGAGCGGCCTAACGGTGTCTGGTCAACAAGCTCAATAGCATTGATATGCTGATGCCCCGTGATTTCACGGTACTGTCCAATCTTCTCATTATATATTCCTTCAAGCCGTTTTTTTATAGCGCCGTAAAGTATATCGCTTATCAGGGTTGATTTACCCGAACCGCTGACGCCCGTAATACAAACAAATACGCCTAACGGAATATCTACATTCAGGTCTTTTAAATTATTTTCAGATGCACCCCTTATGGAAATAACATGCCCGTTCACTGCCCTTCTTCTTGCAGGCAGTTCAATTTTCATTTTACCGGTAAGGTATTTTGCAGTTAGTGATTCCTTTGAAGCTGCGATTTCACTGATATCACCTGCAAATACAACTTCACCGCCAAGCTCACCCGCCTTAGGTCCAATATCAATTATATAATCACTTGAGTTTATCATATCGGGGTCATGTTCAACAACTATTACAGAGTTACCGATATCACGGAGTGATTTCAGTATCCTTATCAGGCGCTCATTATCGCGAGGGTGCAGGCCTACACTTGGCTCATCCAAAACGTAAATGGAACCGACAAGCGATGAACCGAGCGAAGTTGCGAGATTTATTCGCTGGCTTTCGCCGCCTGAGAGTGTGCTGGTGAGCCTGTCAATTGTCAGGTAACCAAGCCCTACTTCGAACAGGTATTTAAGCCTGTTCCGTATTTCCTCAAGTATCCTTCCGGCAATTTCAGCCTGCATTTTATCAAGCTTTACATCATTAAAGAAGTAATACAGCTCTTCGATGCTGCTTTGAACCAGGTCTTTGATGGTTTTGCCTGCAACTTTAACATAAAGCGCTTCTTTGCGCAGGCGTGAGCCTTCACACTCCGTGCACTTTGTGTACGCGCGGTAGCGGCTCAGCAGTACGCGGTAATGTATCTTATATGCAGCTTCACGCTCAACCATCCTGAAGAACTTATTTATACCGATATACTCACCCATGCCTTTATAAACCTTATCAACTTCTTCTTTGGTTAGATCTTTAAAAGGAACATGAACACGCACATCATTTTTCTTTCCTTCAAAGATAAGATCGCTTAAATGTTTGCTGTGTTTTGGAGTTGAAAAAGGGTGTATAGCATTCTGAAAGATTGATTTGTTCCTGTCCGGCACAACAAGGTTCTCATCTATATCAATGGTCTCACCGAAGCCCTGACACTTTGGGCAAGCGCCAATCGGATTATTGAAGGAGAACATCAGCGGCTCAGGTTCTTCGAACCTGATTCCATCGGATTCCATATGCATATTGAAGGGAGTGATTTTATATTCCCCTCTTGAGAAGTTTATCCCGCCTTGGCGGGAGGGTGGCGCTTTAGCGCCGGGGTGTGTTTCTTTTTCTACTTCATTAGAGTTTTCCGTCATAACAAACAAATAGCCATCACCTTCAACGTAAGCCTGTTCAAGTGAGCCGGCTATCCGCTGAATCTGTTCTTCATCGGTTTTATTCAGTACAAGCCTGTCAACAACAACTTTTATATCCTTTAACTTCAGCTTTTTTTCATCATATCCCTGGTTAAGGTCAATAATACTCTTACCGTCAAATATCCTTATGAACCCTTTTTGTATCAGGTTCTCGATCTCCTGCTTAACAGATTTCTTTTCATGGGTATGAATGGGGAAAAGTATATAAAGCCTGATCTTATCATTAAGGGTACTGATGAACTTTAATATCCCTTCAATTGTATCACGCTGCACTTCTTTTCCGCTTATAGGGCTGTATGTTTTACCCGCCCTGGCAAAGAGCAGCCTGAGATAATCATAAATTTCTGTTGATGTGCCGACAGTGCTCCTTGGATTGCGGGAGGAGGTTTTTACTTCGATAGCCATTGAAGGCGCGAGTCCCGTTATGGAATCAACATCGGGCTTGTTAATACGCTCAAGGAACTGCCTGGCGTAAGATGACATGCTTTCAATATACCTGCGCTGGCCTTCGGCGTAAATTGTATCGAAGACAAGTGATGTTTTACCTGAGCCGCTTAAGCCGGTAACTACCACAAACTTGTTGTGGGGAATATCAACGCTGATGTTTTTGAGATTATTAACACGCGCGCCTTTAACTTCTATGTAATCCTGTTTAGTATCGTGCTTTTGCAGGCGTGTGCCTGCCGGTTTGGCAGTACTTTTTTTACCGGTTTTTGAAGCAGTTTTCTTAACCGGTTTATCTGGTTTTATTATGGCTTTCCTGGGCATTCAGAATTGATTTAACTCCAAAAATCGTGATAATTTAAAGAATAAAAAATGAAGAAAAACGGGCTTACCCCCTGATGCATCTAATTTTTATTAATATAGTTTTTAAATTTTTTATGATTTTTTATTCAATTTTGGATTCTATTTTAAGTTTTTCTCATTATGAAAAATTGAACATTTTTTTTACGGGTTTTGGGGAGCAGTTTTGGCGAAAACAGCTTATTATTTGAAAGTGAAACTTTCTCAAAATGAATTTATTCATCTTGAAACAAGTTTCATTATGAATATTCATTTTGCAACTGTGTTGAAATTTTAGGACTTTAGATTTTCTCATTATGAATAATTGATTTTGGAATAATTTGTTTTGAGAATTGTTGTTGAATTTGTTTGTGTGCCATAGCTTGTTATTTAATTTTATAAACATATCGCTCCTACGGAGCTCATTAATGCGGTTTATTCCATTCTACAAACATATCGCTCCTACGGAGCTTGGTGATAATTTGAAAAGCCGTCGTTGGTGTTCTCACCAACGACAAAATCATACTGTTAAAGGAGAAAATAATTGTTATCGTTAAAAGATGATTCTGCTATTCTTAAAATCTTATATTGAGTGAGCCGTTGGTGAGAACACCAACGGCGGCGAATATCGCTCCTACGGAGCTCATTAATGCGGTTTATTCCATTCTACAAACATATCGCTCCTACGGAGCTTGGTGATAATTGGAAAAATTGAGGTTTCTACTCCTGGATCCTTCGCTTCGCTCAGGATGACAAAATTTTTTAAATCCGTTGTTGGTTTCATTTTACCTCTAAATTTGATAAATAATTAATATACTAAATTGAACGATTAGAATTCCAGTAATTGGGAAAAAAATGAATGATTGACCGATTAGATTGCCAAATCTGTAACGGATTTGGCGTTATTCCAGCCGATGGGGTATTTATATCCATTGGCTGGAAAGTTAGAATGCTTCGGTTCTGTGTAATTTTTGTGGTTTCTAATAATTCGGTTTACCGGCAGATTTTTTCTGCCAAAGGATGCGCAATTATTTAAGTAATTCATGATAAAAGGGATTGGTTCATTATATGCATAATGCATATAGTATAATATAATATATGCGTATGGCAAATGCAAGGGTAATGGTAATTTTTAGTCTTTTTACTATATTCTGATACTATAAATTCTTCTAAAAATTATGAATTCATGTAGCAGTTTCCAGGTAATTCTGTTGCTTTAATAAAACTCTATCTTTAAATTGTACTTACAATACATTGTTATCTAAAAATATTTAATGAAAAAAATAGAATTATTATTTTTAGCAATTTTTGTTTTGAATATTCATAAGGATTCATTTTCACAACAAGGGTGGTTTCCATTAACATCCGGGACAAATGATTATCTTACATCAATCTACTTTACTACCAGCCTAACCGGATATGCTGCAGGATCTAATAACAGTATTATCAAGACTACAAATTCCGGTTTAAATTGGACTTACCAGACAATACAAGGAAGTTATAATTCAATTTATTTTGTTGATCCTAATACCGGTTATTCTGTTGGAGTAAATTCTACATCTACTGTAAGTTTAATTATAAAAACCACAAACGCAGGAATAACCTGGGCAAACCATAATCCGGGAACAGATAAAAGACTTTATTCAGTTTATTTTCCTAATGTGAATACAGGTTATGTTTCCGGTCAATTTGGTCTAATTTTAAAAACTACTAATTCCGGAATTAACTGGTTTCAACAAAGTTCAGGTACAACTACCAATAGTCTTGAATGCGTTTATTTTTTAAATTCCAATACGGGTTTTATAGCCGGAGGATTTACAAATAGTTCAATTCTCCTTAAAACTACTAATGGGGGAGTTAACTGGAATCCACTTACAACTAATGTTAATGAAAGGTGGTTATCGATTTCTTTTCCTGATACAAACACTGGATATATTACAGGAGTAAATGGCTCAATAATAAAAACTATAAATGGTGGCGTCAATTGGATTATTCAAAATTCGGGTACTAATACACACTTAGATGGTGTTCATTTCATAAATATTAACACGGGGTATATTTCGGGTTGGAATGGTGTGATACTTAAAACAACAAATGGAGGGGAGAATTGGGGATCTCAATTTTCAGGTACAATCCGTAATCTTGAATCAATATATTTTATTGATTCTTTAACGGCATTTACTGCTGGTCAGGATGGGACAATTCTGAAAACTACTAATGGAGGAATTACTTTAATAGAACAAATAGGTAATATTATTTTTAAAGAATTTCTTCTATTCCAAAATTACCCTAATCCCTTTAATCCAACTACAAATATTCAGTTTGGAATACCAAAGGATGCAAATGTATCAATAAGGATATATGATCTTCTTGGCAAAGAGGTATTCAGTGTTAGCGAATTTAAACAAGCGGGGAGTTATGAAATGATGTTTGACGGCAGTAATTTAGCGAGCGGGTTGTATTTTTATTCTATCAAAGCTGAAACGTCCCAGCGGGACGTCTATACTGAAACCAAGAAGATGGTTTTGATAAAGTGATCCCGCCAAGGCGGGTCTGCTCCGAAGGAGTCCCTTCGGGACGAAAATGCCTGAAGCATTTTCTTGAAAATGAAGTTTAGAATCATTCATAAACCTGCAGGGTCTTGGAGACCCGGCAGGTTTTGCTTTTACAGCCGGGAAGGTTTACTCAAGCATTACTGCCCTTCGACTCCGCTCAGGGCGACAACTATTTAATCATTAACGAAGCCTGGAAGTCGCAGAACTTACTTTGACAGTGGTTCAGTTATGGGTTCTGCCAAGCATCGCAACGTGAAAATTTCGCGGTAAATCCATAAAAAACTGAAAAATTCCCCGTATTTTCCTGCCTTGAAAATTAAATGACAAAAACCTATATTAGTAGCTAAAATTTAACATAATTTAATGAGCACAAAAGCACACAAGTATTACGAAACGACTTTTATAGTTGACTCGATCTTAGAAGACGAAAGAGTTGATGCGATAGTCAACAAATATGCTGCATTCTTCAAAAAAAATGAAGGAGAAGTAATAAAAACAGAGAAATGGGGCAGAAGGAAGCTTGCGTATCCGATAAAAAAGAAACCCACAGGCTCCTATGTATCCATAGAATTCACTGCAGATCCATCCGTAATTGCGAAGCTTGAAAGAGCATACCACCTGGATGATGATATCCTGAGGTTTTTAACGGTTTCTTTCGATAAAAAGACACTTGATGAGCGTAATGCTTACCTGGTTAAAAAAGAGCAGATCATGAAGGAAAGGGAAGCTGCAGCGCAGCAGTTACAGCAGCAGCAGCAGTCAGCCGAAGCAGACACAGTTGCAGAAGCTAAGACCACTGAATAAAACAAGTTTAGTCAACAATTAACATTTAACCGAAACCATCGGAGGAACAAATGGCTGATTTAAAGATGCCCGAACTAAATTCGGTAATTATTGCAGGGAACCTTACAAAGGACCCAATATTCAGACAGACAACAAACGGCACACCGGTTGTGAACTTTTCAGTTGCATCTAACAGAAGGTACCGCGACAGCAAAGATGAATGGCAGGAGGATGTTTGTTATGTTGGCATTGTTGCATGGAATAAACTTGCGGAAAGCTGCAGAGACAAGCTTAAAAAAGGCAACGCCTGCTTAGTAGAAGGCGAGCTTCAGTCAAGAACATTCAAGACTGAAAAAGGCGACAGTAAAACCATAGTAGAAATAAAGGCGCGCAGGATACAATTCCTGAATAAAAAAGGACCCGGCTCCGGAGAGCATCATGATGAACCATCGACATTTGAAGATGATTCATTTGAAAAGCACTTATCCCCTGAGGATACAGCGCTTCTGGGCGACTCATCTGCGCCAACCAGCTAAAGAATTTATAAACTAAGCGGGCATCCTGTTTGGATGCCTGCGTTTTTTTCTGATAAATACCAAATGAAAATAATATTAAAACAAGACCACGATAAATTAGGTAAAACCGGTGAAGTAGTTAATGTAAAAGACGGCTTTGCGATGAATTACCTTATCCCGAACGGTGTTGCTATGAAAGCAAATGCCAGCAACATGAAAGTCCTGGACGAGATAAAAAAACAGCAGGCAAAGAAACTTGAAAAAGTAATCGCCGAATCACAGAAGTTAGCAGGCGAGCTCTCAGGCGTTCAGCTTGAAATAAAGGCAAAAGCAGCCGATGAAATTAAGCTTTTCGGTTCAGTAACCAATGGTACCATTGCTGAAGCACTTATTCATAAAGGTTACACTATAGATAAAAGAAACATATTGCTGGAGGAGCCTATCAAAGAAATAGGTTCAAGAACCGTTGATATAAAGCTTGCAGGAAACGTTATGGCGCAAATAAACGTTTCAGTTGTAAAAGAGGAAGCATAACGCTTCCTTCTGCGAGAGAAGCTTAGATTGTATTACAAGCCCGGCTGTTTTAGATCCGGGCTGCGATTCACAGCTCAATCGTTTCTTTAGGAGCAAAAAATAAATAATGGAAAAAACCGTTGAGGTTTTAAAAAGCGCGACAATCAGATTCGCAGGTGATTCAGGCGACGGAATGCAGATCGCCGGATCAAGATTCACAGATACATCAGCCTTTTTCGGCAATGACCTTAGCACATTCCCGGACTTTCCCGCGGAAATAAGAGCCCCTGCAGGTACTTTATTCGGTGTAAGCGGTTTTCAGATACAGTTCGCAAGCCAGGATGTTTTCACTCCCGGTGATGAACCCGATGTGCTTATTGCAATGAATCCTGCTGCGCTTAAGGTAAATTTAAAGGATCTTAAGCCAAGCGGCACAATTATTGCCAATGAAGACGCATTTATTGAAAAGAATTTACATCTTGCCGGGTATGAATCAAATCCGCTGGAAGACGGCACACTTACCGCCTACAAGCTTATCAAAGTTCCGATAACTAAAGCCACCAATAACGCCGTTAAAGAGCTTGGCTTAACAGCCAAGGATGCCAACAGGTGCAAGAATTTCTATGCGCTTGGCTTAACATACTGGCTTTATGACAGGCCGCTTGATGTTACTATGCACTGGCTTGAAGATAAGTTCAAAAAGAAACCGGTTATTGCTGATGCGAACATAAGAGCATTAAAGGCAGGATATTATTTCGGTGAAACCGCAGAAATTTTCACAACACGCTACAAAGTAAAGCCTGCAAACTTACCGAAGGGAATTTACAAGAATATTACAGGCAACCACGCAACAGCGCTGGGAATACTGGCGGCATCGCTTAAGAGCGGGCTTCCACTGTTCTTAGGCACATACCCTATTACCCCTGCAAGTGACATTCTGCATGATCTTTCAAGCTACAAGAATTTCGGAGTAAAAACATTCCAGGCTGAAGATGAAATTGCCGCGATCTGCGCAGCAATAGGCGCATCATTCGGCGGTTCGCTTGCTTTTACAAGCACAAGCGGTCCTGGTATGGCTCTGAAATCAGAAGCTATAGGACTTGCAGTAATGACAGAGCTGCCGCTGGTAATTGCTGATATACAAAGAGGCGGACCCAGCACGGGATTACCTACAAAAACAGAGCAGGCTGATCTTTTCCAGGCAATACTTGGAAGAAATGGCGAATGCCCCGTTCCGGTAGTTGCGGCATCATCTCCTGCTGATTGCTTTATGATGATATTTGAAGCTGCAAGGTTAGCATGCAAGTTCATGACACCGGTAATATTCCTTTCAGACGGATATATCGCAAACGGCGCAGAGCCGTGGAGAATTCCGCATGAGAGCGAGCTTCCGATAATTGAAGGCGAATACTGGACCAAGAAAGAAGGCTTCCATCCATACCAGAGGGATGAATTCCTTGCAAGGCCCTGGGTAAAGCCCGGCACACCCGGACTTGAACACAGGATCGGCGGTCTTGAAAAGCAGCATATAACAGGCAATGTAAGCTATGACCCGCAGAATCACGAATACATGGTTAAGCTTAGAGCGGAAAAAGTAAAGAACATTGAAAATCATATACCGCTTGCAGAAGTTGAAGGCGATAAAGAAGGCGAACTGTTAATTGTAGGCTGGGGCAGCACATACGGCTCTATAACAACAGCCCGCGAAAGGCTGCTTGCCAAAGGCTACAATGTATCAAGGCTGCATCTTAAATATCTGAACCCGTTCCCCAAAAATCTTGGCGAGGTTTTAAGCAAGTTCAATAAAGTGCTTATACCTGAGCTGAACCTGGGACAACTGAGGAAGATAATAAGGGCTGAGTTCCTTGTTGACGCTATTGGAATGAACAAGGTACAGGGATTGCCGTTTAAAGCCAGTGAAATAGAAAAGAAAGTAATAGAAGTCTTAAGCGGAAATTAAAACCGGTTAAAGATAATTATTACTCAAATTAAAATTATTATATAAATCATGGAAACAGAATCAACCAACGGAACGCAGGTAAAATTAACTGCTAAAGACTATGCAAGTGACCAGGATGTAAGATGGTGTCCGGGATGCGGTGATTACTCTATACTTGCACAGGTACAGCGTATCATGCCTTCGTTCAACCTGACCCGTGAAAAAACCGTATTTGTAGCAGGCATCGGCTGCTCAAGCCGTTTCCCCTACTACATGAACACATACGGATTCCACGGAATTCACGGAAGAGCTTCATCGATAGCCTCCGGCTTAAAAATGGCAAGACCTGACCTGGATGTATGGGTTACATCAGGTGATGGCGACCTGCTGAGTATCGGCGGCAATCATTTTATCCATACTTTAAGAAGGAACCTGGACATTGTTATAATGATGTTCAATAATAAGATATACGGGCTCACAAAAGGCCAGTATTCACCGACCTCAGAGCACGGCAAGGTAACAAAATCATCGCCGTTCGGCACGCTTGAAGAGCCGTTCAATCCGCTTACGCTGGCGCTCAGCTCAGGCGGCTCATTTGTGGCAAGAGCAATGGATAGAGATGCTAAGCATATGCAGGATACGATCTCTAAGGGACATAACCATAAAGGCACAGCCTTTATTGAAATATTCCAGAACTGCAATATTTATAATGACGGTGCTCACTTTTTATATACTGAAAAAGAAACAAAGCCTGATAATACCCTGTTTGTTGAAAACGGCAAGCCGCTTATTTTCGGTGAACATAAAGATAAGGGAATTAAGCTCAACGGCTTCAGGCCTGAGATCATAAATTTCAATGAAGACGGAAATTCGATAAACGATGTAATTGTGTATGATGAAACTTCAAAAGAGCTGGCAATGATAGTTGCCCAGCTTTCAGACTTTGAAGGTTTCCCCATGCCGTTTGGCGTTTTATATAAGGTTAACAAACCTGTATATGAAGAACAAATGGAGCTCCAGCTTGAGGATTCAGTTAAAAAGCTTGGCAAAGGAAGCCTTGAGAAGCTGTTGTTTGAAGGAAGTACATGGGAGATCAAATAGATCACCGATTTAAAAATTAGCAAAAAGAAAAGGCATCCAATTGGATGCCTTTTTTAATATCAGTAATTTGAATTTCTACTTAACCTGCATACTTTGTTTAAACTTGCCCCTTAAGAAGAGACGCTCACCCAGTATATAAACTACAGCCACAAGAATTACAACGAGCATTATGTTTATTGTACCTGAGCTTAATGAAACACCGAAGAATGAGAGCACTTCCGCGAAAAAGCCCTGTATATAATAGACCATAGATTCCAGCCATGTGTTTGAGCGCTGTACAGTATCAAATGCAATACCGGTTGATTCATCCGTTGAAACGGACGCTGATTTTGAAATGAAGCCGAGTGTGAAAGTAACAGCCAGCATTAAGAAGCTGAACGAACCGATGATATACTTCACCACCCGGTCGCTTTTTCTTTCTTCAAGCAAAGCCTTGTTTTCGGCTGTGATGCGTTTCATCAGGTGTGATGTAAAATCACCTGATGGAGCTTTAACCGCGCTTCTGCGCAGCTTCGCATCGATAATTTCATCAATATATTTGTTTTTATCTCTCATTGTTAAACCTTTTTTAAACTTTTTTTAGATCAGCTCCAGTATTTCTGTTTCTGAATACTTTTTCATTAATACTTCCTTCAGCTTATCTTTCGCGCGGAATATCCTGTTCTTTACAGTCCCAAGCGGAAGCTTTAGCGTTTCTGCAATTTCATCGTGAGAAAGATCGTTTATATAGAACAGTGTTAATATAGTTGAATATTTTTCGGGAATTTCTTCAAGATACCTGTTCACAACTTCCTGCATCTGGTTATCTAAAGTGCTCCTGTCAGTTTCAAATACTCCGCTCATGTAATAATTATCTGTATCAATTTTCATTTCAAATGCCGCAATATCTGTAACTTCACCTTCATCGTTTTTCCTGTTATCATCAATATTTATCAGGTTATAAGTTTTAGCTTTATGCTTTTTGTAAAAATCAATCGCAGTATTGTAAACTATCCTGTAGAAATAAGTTGAGAACTTTGAGCGTTCTTCGAACTGCTTATCAGCGATAGCCCTGAAGGTCTTGATGAAAGCTTCCTGCAGGGCATCTTCGGCATCTTCGGAGTTCTTCAGTATTCTCATGGCAAGTGTCATGGCTTTATCTTTATACCTGTTGACGATCTCTTCAAACTCATCGATCTTACCTGCCTGGATCTTTTTGATTATATTCAGTTCCAGATCATTCATGCATGATTCTACCTGCTGTTTTGACACCGGTTTTTTATTTTCACTAAATATAAACAAAAATGTTTTAAGTTATTAATAATTAAAGTTTAGATACCTTTACTTTTAAGCGAATCAGCGTTTTTTGGAGCTTTCGGAGTCTCTTTACGTGAATCTTTACCTGAATCATCATCACTGTTCTCAACATCTATTGAAGGGCCATCATCATCAAAATCAATTTTGAACTCAAAGGAATCATCTTTTTTAGGCAGAATTTTTGAGGCATCGAGTGAAATGCTGCCATTGGTGCTTTCAACCCTTATTGTGCTGCCGCCGCTGCCAAGGATACCGCTGAGTGTCCTTTTTTCGGAATTAACATCTGTGAATGTAAGATCCTTGAATTTTACCCTGCCGTGTACAGTTGATGCGCTTACATCAGCATTTACGTTTTTGAGTCCGCCGATCTTAACATCACCGTTTATTATGCTAATGTTGATACCGGATGTCATTGAGTCTACGTTACACAGGATAGAACCGTTCACACCGTCAACATCAATTTTGCCCTGGCAGTTGAATATGTTAACTTTACCGTTCACAGTTTCCGCACGTACATCATTGTTAATCCTGGTTATGGTTGTAGTTCCGTTCACGGTTTCAGTATGCACCTTCATGTTTGCCGGCACTTTTATGGTATAGTTCACTTCAGCATTATTGTTTTTCCTGAACATGCCTGAAGAGGAATTGTTTATTTCAGTTTCGATCTTAATTTCACCTGATGCGGTATCGATATTGATCTTAACATTTTCGATGGCTTTATCCTGCTCATCGTGCTTTACATCTGCAACTATCTCTGCATCAATGCTGATAGTGCCTGTTGTATCACCGCTGTTTGAAACATTAATTTTGCCGTTGATATTTTCTATGTGAATAGAAGTTTTGCCGTTACCGTTAAGGGTATATTTAACGTTCTCCTTCTTTTCAACTCTTTTCTTCAGCAGGCTGCAGCCGTTTAGTCCTATAAGCATAGTTCCAATGACTGCAGCTATTATTATGTTTTTAATATTCATTTCTTTAGATATTTATTTTTTTATAATACACTCAAACAACTATGAATTCTGGTTTGAGCTCTGCTGGATCTGCGCTTCTTTTTTGATCTTTGAATTGGCAACGAAGTAGTAGATTATAAAACCGAGTCCGCCGAATACAAGCACCATTACACCGGTAAGCTCATCTTTAAAGCCTGCTTCATCAAGAAGGATACCGAAGAATAAACCGATACCTATCATTGAAAGAAGGATACCCCATTTCAATGAACCAAGCGGATTTTTAGGTCTTTTTTCGGTTTCACGGAAGTAATCTCTTGCTTCCTGGGGAGTTAAGCCCATATCCATAAGCTTGGTTCTTTCTTTATGTTTTACATAAATTGCCCAGAATATTAATGCGCCCGGGATACCGAATGTAAATATTATTGCGATTATCGGGATAAAAGCTTCTGCTACACTATTCATTTTAAGTCTCCTTTAAATTGCCGTGCCATTTTTTGGCATTTTTTTGGCGATTTTATGTTATTTTTTACGTTTTTCCTCATTAAAGATATCTGTTTATTATGACTTGGTTTGCTTGGTGAAGGTTGCAAAAATTCCGGGGAAAAATATATCAAAATCGTTGAAATTTGGCTATTTTTGTGTATGAAACTGATAATTTTTGATATAGACGGTACATTATGCCATTCCCGCAATGTTGATGATAAATGCTATATTAAGGCATTCAAAAAAACTCTGGGAATAGATATCAGCAATACTGACTGGAATTCGTACAAACATGTAACAGACTTGTATGTTACAAAAGAGATAATCAAGAATGAAACCGGAAGCCTACCAGGTAATGAAATAGTTGAAGCTATTATAGATAACTATGCAGAAGAATTGAAGCAGCAAATAAATGCTGAAGAAACTTTATTTACGGCAATACCAGGAATTAAAGAGCTGTTTGATTATTTCTCAACGAATCAAACAAACTACGTAGCGGGAATTGCAACAGGGGGATTTTTAAAAACTGCCATGTATAAGCTTAACAGAATAGAAATACATTTACCAAGTGAATTAATTTACAGCTCGAATGATTTTGATACAAAACAGGAAATGTTAAGGGAGTTTATTAAGATACAGAGTGCAATTAACAGCGGCATAAATAAAATTGTATACGTTGGAGATAGAGTATATGATTATAATGCAGCCAAGGATCTTGATATTGATTTTGTGGGTATAGATTTCAAAAATAACGGAAAGTTAAAATCTTTAGGAATTGAAAAAGTAATAAATGACTATAAACCTATGGAAAAATTTTTAGCATTAATATAATTCGGATGATACTGGCTTACCTACTCACCTACCACCTACTCACCTAGTCACCCAAATCACCATTTCACTATTTAGCTATTTCACTATTTGAATCCGTTCCCCTGCCGAAGAAGGCAAAGTAAAGAGTGCCAAGAATTCCGAATCCAGCTGCAAGAAACAGATTTAGTTCAGGCGATATTTTCCACAACACTCCGCCTAAGAATCCCGCAAAGGCAACGATACCATCGCGGATAAAATAATACATTCCGAAGCTGCGTGCTTCTGTTCCTTTTTTTGAGAGCTCGAGTATAAGCGCTTTGCGCGTTGGCTCGCCGAATTCCTTTAATCCCCTGATAAAAAATGCAAATGCAAGCAGCCCGAATGAATTACTGAAATAAAGTACCAGCGGAAATAATGTAAAGAATATAAAAGTTATTACAACAAAGGGTTTTTTCTCAAGCCTGTCAGAATATCCAGCAACTGGTATAAAAATGAGTGCTGAAGTTATCATTTCAATGGCTGTTAAGTAGCCAAACTCGCTAGCGGATATTTTTACAACATTCAAACACCATATCACCACAAAAACGTACGGCATCTGTTCGCAAAACCTGACGAGAATATCAGAGATCAGCAGGTTTTTTAATTTTTTATCGAAGGTTTTCCACAGCTCGAGCGGGCGAATTTTCTCAGGTTTTTCTTCCGGCGTATCAGTAGTAAGCTTGTTGATAAAGATCATACCGGTAAGGGAAAGAAGTATAGAAATACCGAATGCAATTTTTATGCCGTTCAGCAAGCCGTATGATACTATTAAATAGCCGCCAATTACGGGTCCAAGCGCCATAGGCAGGCGGCGTATAAGGGAATGCATGGATATTCCCATTACGGTTTTACCTTTGCCGAGGGTTTTGGTTATCAGGCTCATAGAACCGGGCAGAGCAACATTTGACCAGCCAAAAAAGAAAAGCATCCCGATAAAAACAGCTATCCAGCTATTGAATACGATAGCAATAATATACCCAAAGATAGCCATTATGCTGAAAACCAGGAATGCTTTGCGGTTACCAAGGTGATCGGCAATATAGCCGCCGGGCAAAGCCCATATAGCGCCGAGGAAATTCTGAAGGAAACCGAAAGCGCCTATGATAAGTATCGATGCGCCAAGACCATCGAGATATTTGGGAATGAAACGTTCCCACAGCTTTTCACCTGTGTACATCAGCACGGTTAAACCCAGCATTAAGATGATGTTGCGTTTAAGTCCGAGGTATTCTTTGGTTTTATTTATCGTTGAGTTCACTGTTTCAAAAATAAGGGAATACAGTTATTAAAGAAAGCATCAGGTAAATACCTGAAGCTATGATATAGGTTAATATATATTAATTGAGAGGTGCCAGCGGCACGTCTTTACAGGAGTGGCGTTGGGTATTTACCCGACGCGTGTCAGGTACACACCTGACACAACAAATGGCAGCAGATGCTGAAAACTTCTCATAGTCCGGCAAGTTCAGCATGACAAAAATGCAAAAAGGGCTGAAAATTCAGCCCTTAACTTTTAACTATCAATTATCAACTACCATCTAAACAGTTTCTTCAATATAGCTTTCAATAGGCTCACATGAACAGATAAAATTCCTGTCACCGTAAGCGTCATCCACCCTTGCGACAGCAGGCCAGAATTTGTTATCTTTTAATCCAGCAACAGGGTATGCAGCTTTGCTGCGGGAGTATTTATGCTCCCATTTATCAGAAGCAATTTCAAATGCGGTATGCGGAGCGTTTTTAAGGACATTATCTGTCTTATCAGCTTCACCGGATTCTAGTTCATTTATCTCTTTTTTAATTGCAAGCATTGCATCACAGAAGCGGTCAAGCTCATATTTTGATTCTGATTCAGTTGGCTCAACCATCAGCGTTCCCGGTACGGGGAATGATACCGTAGGCGCGTGGAAGCCGTAATCCATAAGGCGCTTGGCAATATCGCCGACTTCAATACCGCAGCGTTTAAATTCGCGCATATCAAATATCATCTCATGTGCAACGCGGTCATTTACACCGGTATAAAGTACTTTGAATTCATTTTTTAATTTAGAAGCTATATAATTAGCGTTAAGAATAGCTGATTTAGTTGCATCAGTTAAACCCTTACCGCCCATTAATTTAATATAAGCATAACTTATCAGCAGAATGCTCGAGCTACCCCATGGGGCTGCAGATACTGCATGAATAGCTTTTTCGCCGCCGGTTTTAATAAGTACATGACCCGGTAAAAAAGGCGCAAGGTGTGAAGCTACAGCAATGGGTCCCATGCCTGGTCCGCCCCCGCCGTGCGGTATGCAGAAAGTTTTATGCAGGTTAATATGGCAAACATCGGCGCCGATAAAACCGGGACTTGTTAAGCCAACCTGTGCATTTAAATTTGCGCCATCCATATAAACCTGACCGCCGTTTTGGTGTATAATATCACAGATCTCTTTGATCTTTGTTTCAAATACACCGTGTGTTGAAGGATATGTAACCATTAGTGCAGAAAGATTATCTTTATGCTGCTCTGCTTTGGCTTTAAGATCATCAACATCAATATCGCCGTGCTCCATAGTTTTAACAACAACTACCTTCATTCCCGCCATAACTGCGCTTGCGGGATTTGTACCGTGAGCGGATGCGGGAATTATAACAACGTTCCTGTGAGCATTACCGCCCGCTTTATGATACTCGCGAATAACCATAAGCCCGGTGTATTCACCCTGCGCGCCGGAATTAGGCTGCAGTGAAACTGCGGGAAGATCTGTAATTTTTGCAAGCGCATCTTCAAGTCCTTTAAATATTTCGGAATATCCTTTAGCCTGTTCAACGGGAGCAAATGGATGCAGCGTTCCAAATTCCGGCCATGTTACAGGTATCATCTCAGTGGTAGCGTTGAGCTTCATTGTGCATGAGCCCAGCGGTATCATAGACATATTTAGTGAGAGATCTTTATTCTCGAGCTTTTTCATGTAACGCAGCATTTCAGTTTCGCTGTGATAGCTAGAAAATACTGGGTGCTGCATGAATTTTGATGTCCTGCTGAGTCCTTCAGGCAGTGTTGAACCGTTCGAAGAACCGGCTGCAGCCTTACAGTTAAATACGGCAAGAATATCATTCACATCCTTTTCACCAGTGGTTTCATCAAGTGAAATTCCGAGATTATCTTTATCAATAAATCTTACATTGATCCCTGCATCTTCAAATTTCTTTTTATATTCTTCTGCTTTTGAAGGAACATTGACCTTTAAAGTATCGAAGAAATATTTATTTTCCTGTTTAATACCGCCCTGTTTAAGGCCGTTACTTAGCATTGCGGTTAAATTATGAACACGCTCTGCAATGGATTTTATACCAACTGGTCCGTGGTAAACACCGTACATGCCCGCCATAATGGCAAGCAGTACCTGTGCAGTGCAGATGTTACTGGTAGCTTTTTCCCTGCGGATATGCTGTTCGCGGGTCTGCAGCGCCATACGGTAAGCGCGGTTGCCAAGCCTGTCAACCGATACCCCAATAATTCTGCCTGGCATTAAGCGGCGGAATTCATCTTTGCATGCAAAGTAAGCGGCATGAGGTCCGCCATAACCCATCGGCACACCGAATCTTTGTGTTGAGCCTACAGCTATATCAGCGCCAAATTCACCCGGTGGTGTTAATAAAGCCAGGCTTAAAATATCAGCAGCGCAAACGCAGTAGATCCCTTTAGCGTGGGCTTTTTCAAAAAGACCTTTATAATCTGTAATTTCACCGTTTGCATCGGGATACTGGACAAGAAGCCCGAAAACATCATCAGTCAATTCAGTATTCATAATATCGCATACAACCAATTCAACACCAACAGGCTCTGTTCTGGTTTTAAGAACATCTATAGTCTGTGCAAAGCATTTATCTGATACCAGGAACTTAGGAGCGTTTTTCTTTTCAGGCTTTCGCGCAGCGAAAAGCAGGTGCATGGCTTCTGCAGCAGCCGTACCTTCATCAAGAAGTGAGGCGTTTGCAACCGGTAAACCGGTCAGATCAATTACCATGGTCTGGTAATTAAGCAGTGCTTCAAGCCTGCCCTGCGCAATTTCTGCCTGGTATGGTGTGTATTGCGTGTACCAGCCCGGATTTTCCATGATATTGCGCAATATTACTGTTGGTGTAAATGTACCGTAATATCCGTATCCAATGTAAGAACGGAAAATTTTATTTTTAGCGGCAACACCGTGCAGGTAGTTTAGCAGTTCCTGCTCGCTTAAAGCATCGCCGGTGTTTAATTCATTTTTAAGTCTGATTAAATCAGGCACAACCTGGTAAATGAGATCATCCAGTGAAGATGCGCCAATAACTTTGAGCATTTCTTTTTCATCATGCTCCCGTGGTCCGATATGTCTGTTAACAAAAGTATGCATTATGTATTATATAGAAGAGGTGAGTTTTTAGAAGTTTTATTGATTAGAAAAATTTTAGTTTGAACTTTTTTTAGACCCCTTTTTTCTTTTTTTTGAGTCCCATTTTTTCAATTACATCCAGGTTTTTGAGAGCATTGCTTGCGGCTTCCTGTTCAGCAGTCTTTTTGGTCCTGCCTTTGCCGATACCAAGTGCGCGCTGGTTTATCTGTACTTCAACAGTAAACAGCTTATTGTGTTCGGGTCCTTCCTGGTTAATAACTTTATATTCAGGTATATAATCTGTGTTAGCCTGTGTATATTCAAGCAGCTTGCTTTTATAGTTCTCATCAAACTGGTTAAGCCATTTAACATCAAGCTTTTTGAAGATCTGGTTATTGAGGAAATCCTTTGCGGCTTCATATCCCCTGTCAAGAAATATAGCGCCGACCAATGCTTCATATGCATCAGAAAGAATTGTATCGTAACCATCTTCAATGGATTTAAGCGCCGTAGGCGCTGCAAGCAGGTAGCTTTGCAGGTTGATAACTTTGGCGCGCTCCGCAAGGAAGCGCTGGTTAACTAACACAGAGCGGTACTTGGTAAGATCGCCTTCTTCAGAATCAGGGAAATTCTTATATAAATATTCCGCAACTACAGAATCAAGCACGGCATCGCCAAGATATTCGAGCCTTTCATTGCTGGTTAATTTAACTCCGTTGGTGCCTTTTGATTTTAAAAATGACCTGTGCGTGAGGGCGTTTATAAAAAAGTTCTTATGGATTATCTGGTAATCAATGCTCGCCTGGAAAGTCTTAAAGTCAAAGGAAGCTATAGCGGAATAAATGTCATCTTCCTCTTTGCGCCTCTTTAAAACAGGGACGAATTTTCTGAGGGTCTTTAATACGCCAAACATATTATCCTATTCGTAAAATATTCTCTTTTCTTAAAAAAGCAACGATTATTCTTCGTACTTTTTAAATACCAATGCAGTATTATGGCCGCCAAATCCTGAATTATCACACATAACTGTTTTGATATCTTTTTTTATAGCTGTATTAGGCACGTAGTTCAGATCAAGCTCTTCATCGGGTGTTTCGTAATTTATGGTCGGGGGTACAATGCCTTTATTAATTGTTAAAACAGAAGCAATAGATTCAACTGCCCCGGCTGCGCCAAGGAGGTGACCAATCATACTTTTAATTGAATGAACCGGTATATCATATGCATGCTTGCCGAATACATTTTTAATTGCAGCAGTTTCATTCTTATCGTTGTAATAAGTTGAAGTACCGTGAGCGTTAACACAATCAATATCTTCAGGCTTCATTCCAGCATCTTTAATTGCAACACGCATTGCTTCGGCAACGCCTTCGCCTTCAGGCGCAGGCTCGGTAATATGGTGCGCGTCAGCGGTCATACCAATACCGGCAATTTCAGCGTAAATCTTTGCGCCTCTTGCTTTTGCGAACTCAAGCTCTTCGAGTATCAGTGTAGCGCCGCCTTCACCCATTACAAAGCCATCACGGTTCTTTTCAAACGGGCGCGAAGCTTTTTCAGGAGCGTCGTTTCGTGTTGAAAGCGCTTTCATTGCATTAAAGCCGCCAACACCCATTGGACAGATAACAGCTTCTGAGCCGCCTGTTACCATAACATCAGCGTTTCCGCGCTGGATAAGCATAACGGAATCAGCAATTGAATGAGCAGAGGTTGTGCAGGCTGAAATTGTCGCATAATTTGGACCCTTTAAACCGTACATCATAGATATCCTGCCGGCTGCAATATCCGCAATAAGCATGGGGATAAAGAACGGGCTGATCCTATCGGGGTTACCGTTTTTATCATAAAGCTTTCTTTGTTCCTTGTCATAGGTCCACATACCGCCGATACCGGAGCCGTAAACTACACCGACCCTGTAAGGATCGATCTTAGTCATATCAAGCCCTGAATCTGTAAATGCCATTTGAGATGCTGCAAGCGCGAACTGAGTGAAAGGATCAACCCTTGAAGAGAGCTTTCTATCCATATAGTTCAGCGGGTCAAAATTTTTGACCTGGCAGGCAAACTTAGTATCAAAATGTTCAGTATCAAAATAAGTTATAGGACCCGCCCCGCTTTTTCCGGCAATAATATTATCCCAGAAATCAGCAACTGTATTTCCAACAGGCGATACAACACCAAGTCCGGTTATTACAACACGCTTTTTTTCCATTATAGGATGTGGTAAACTTTAAAAAATTGCTTCAATGTTAAGCAACATAATGTTAAGCAGCTTATGGTTAAGCAACTTTTGATTTTACATAGCTGATAGCATCGCCAACAGTCTGGATCTTTTCCTGGTCTTCATCAGGAATCTGTATGCTGAAACGGTTTTCAAGCTCCATGATGAGCTCAACTGTATCAAGTGAATCAGCGCCAAGATCATTGATAAATGATGCGTTTGGTGTTACTTTTGATTCTTCTACACCTAATTTTTCAACTATTGCGTCTTTTATCTGAGCTTCTACGTCAACTGACATTTATGTTCCTCCTGTTTGAGAATGAAATTTTTTAGAATAATCACAAAAATAGTAATAAAATTACTAATTTTAAAGGGGTCAGTTTTTCATAAAATATGAAACTTTTAAGCCATGAAATGATTAAAATTTATATTAACTATGTTTAAAAAGTGATAAAATTTCAATATTTTGCGGCAATGAAAATAATACCAACTTCATCCAAAACAATTTTAATTACTATAATAGTACTAATGACTACTTTGAGCGTAATTTCTCAGGATTTTTATTATGCTGTTGCTACAGGACCAACGCCCGTGCTTAATTCACCTGATTTCGAAGCCGTTTTCGGTGGTAGTGACGGTAGAACCGTTAAGACGGATAATTCAGGCTTGATCCGTGAAATGGAATTCATAGCTCTGCCAGGAACAGTGTTTGAGCTGCTGGGTGAGTTTGACCACGGTTCATATAAAATATTTAAAGTGGAGTGTAAGGAATACGAATACGGAACTGATCTATATATAGACAGCCGTTTTGTTGAGCTTAAAAAATCCAGGCCGGGTGAAAGATTTGTTGCGCTGCCGAAAAAAGAAGATATTTACAAATTACTTGATAAGGCTGTTGGAAACCGCTACTGCTGGGGCGGTAATTATAATGACGGAATACAAAAGCTAATTGAGCTGTACCAGCCTAAAGGTGAAATTTCTGACGGGGTAAAAAATGAATGGATGCTTACGGGGTGTGACTGCTCAGGGCTGATGTATGAAGCGACCAACGGATTTACACCAAGGAATACAAGTAAGCTTGTTGATTACGGCACACCTGTAGAAATTGAAGGACTAACTGCAGAAGAAATTGCCGCTAAATGCAAACCTTTGGATATGATAGTATGGAACGGTCACGTAATTTATGTATATGATGAAAAGACCTCTATACAAAGCAGCCTTTCAAAAGGCGGGGTTTTAAAGCTTGACCTGGTTGAAACATTAAGTGATTTAATGAGCTCAAGGACTCCGGTGAATGATTATAATTCTTCGCAGGGCTCAAGATTTGTGATAAGAAGATGGTACAACGATAATTAACAATTAACAATTAACAATGAACAATAAGCAATAGTCAATTTAAAAAGTAATATAATATTAATTGTTAATTGCACATTGCTAATTGATAATTGCTTTATTCAGCCTGTTCATTACAGCAGTCCCTATCCCCTTTTCAGGTATCTTTTCGCAATAGATGGTTTTAATTCCCAGCTCATCACACTGCCTGAAGAATGAAAATAAATTCTTCGCGTAATCCTCAACAGATCTGCACACTTTTACGGTTTCAAATCCCTTTGCAAATTTTTTATTCAATCCAATATAAGCTTCTTTTGAACGTTTCACATTTGACGTTTCACGTTTGACGAACTTTACTTTTGCTTTTGGAGAGTAGTGACGATACTTCTGCCCCGGACTTTTTATCTTACGCGCATTTTTTTGATAGACCGCATTTTTATCAAGCTTTTTGATTTGCTCTAATGTAACACTGCCGGGTCTCAGTATTACAGGGAATTTCCCGGTACAGTCAATTACAGTGGATTCGAGTCCGTATTTAGCAGCGGGACCTATAAGCAGGCAGGGAATTTTCCCCTTCATATCCCTTAACACATGCAAAAAATTTGTAGGCGAGGGTGAACCTGAAAGGTTCGCGCTTGGCGCGGCTATTGGCACTCCGCTTAACCTGATAAGCTCACGCGCTATTTTTGATGCGGGCATTCTGATTGCAATGGTATCAAGTCCAGCAGTTACAACATCAGGCACTATCTCATTTTTTTTGAGAATTACTGTAACGGGACCCGGGAAAAATTTGCTGATTATCTTTTTTGCCGAAGGCGTAATTTCCTTTGCGAGAACTGAAATATCTTTCTTTTTGTCAACGTGCACAATCAATGGATTATCAGCGGGCCTGCCTTTGGCTTTGAATATTTTCCGCACAGCTTTTTCATTATACGCATCTGCGCCCAGCCCGTAAACGGTCTCAGTGGGGAATGCGGCAACTTCGCCTGATTTGATGAAATCCGCCGCGATTTTAGAGTCGTTTGTGATTGTGGTTTGCATAGAATAACAAAAATACGCGGAAAAATGGAGAGATTTAAGGGAAATGTTTGGGCGGATGATAAGTTGATTGGAGACAACTCCAATAATTGGTAAAAAGCTATAATTATTATAAATAATTATAACAAATTAATTCCTAACAAAAAGCATTCATAAATATGACTGAAATCATATTTAATAATGACTAATAGTGTTAATTTTGAATAGTAAAAATATGATTTAAACGTAAAAAACGAATGGAACGCAAAAAAGTAACAATTGACGGAAATGAAGCAACAGCATATGTTGCCTATAACTTAAACGAAGTCTGCGCAATCTACCCCATAACACCATCATCAAATATGGGTGAGCTTTGCGACCAGTGGGCATCTGAAAATAAGCCCAATATGTGGGGAATAGTTCCGACAGTACAGGAAATGCAGTCAGAAGGCGGCGCTGCAGGCGCGGTACACGGCTCATTGCAGAACGGCGCGCTGACAACTACGTTCACAGCGTCACAGGGTCTGTTATTAATGATACCCAACATGTATAAAATAGCGGGTGAGCTTACTTCAACAGTCTTCCACGTTACGGCGCGTTCAATTGCGGCGCAGGCACTTTCAATATTCGGTGATCACAGCGATGTAATGGCTGTAAGGCAAACCGGATTTGCAATGCTTGCATCTGCATCGGTACAGGAAGCGATGGATATGGCGCTGATAGCGCAGGCTGCTACGCTTGAGAGCAGGATTCCGTTTCTGCATTTCTTTGACGGCTTCCGCACATCACATGAAGTAATGAAAATAGAACAGCTTACCTATGAAGATATGAAGGCAATGGTAAGCGAAGAGCTGATACTTGAACACAGGAAACGGGCGCTTACACCTGATAACCCCTTCATACGCGGCACTGCGCAGAACCCTGATGTTTACTTCCAGGCAAGAGAGACTGTTAACACATATTACAACAACTGCCCTGCAATAGTGCAGAAGTATATGGATAAGTTTGGTGAGCTGACAGGAAGGAAATACAGGCTGTTTGATTATTACGGCCACCCGGAAGCTGAAAGAGTAATAGTGTTAATGGGCTCAGGCAATGAGCCTGCAAAAGAAATTACAGACTGGCTAATCGCTAAGGGCGAAAAGGTCGGTTTGGTTACGGTAAGGCTTTACAGGCCGTTTTCAGTTGAACACTTATTGAATGTTCTGCCGGTTACTGCTGAAAAAATTTCAGTGCTCGACAGAACCAAGGAGCCGGGTTCAGCAGGCGAACCGCTTTATCTTGATATAGTTAACGCAGTTAGTGAATCATACAGCAGCGGAAAGCTGAAAAAGCTTCCAAAAATAACAGGCGGCAGGTACGGACTTTCATCCAAGGAGTTTACCCCTGCAATGATAAAGGCTGTTTATGATGAGATGAAAAAAGAGCAGCCGAAAAATCATTTTACTGTTGGTATAATTGATGATGTAACCAACACAAGCCTTGAGTTTGACACGGCATTTAGTGTTGAATCACCCGAAACATTCCGCGGAATGTTCTACGGTCTCGGCGCAGACGGCACCGTAGGTGCCAATAAGAATTCAATAAAAATTATCGGTGAAGAAACAGATAATTTTGCACAGGGGTATTTTGTGTATGATTCCAAAAAATCAGGTTCAATGACAACCTCGCATTTAAGGTTCGGACCCAAGCCGATACGCTCAACTTATCTTATCACAAAAGCGAATTTTATAGCATGCCACCAGCCTTCGTTTTTAGAGAGGATAGACATGCTGGCAAACGCAGAAGTAGGAGCGACATTCCTGCTTAATTCACAGGTACCGGCTGATTTGGTTTTTGGCGAGCTGCCGAAGAAAGTGCAGCAGACAATAATTGATAAAAATATCAAGCTTTATGTAATTGATGCATATAAAGTAGCAAAAGAAACAGGAATGGGTTTAAGGATAAACTCAATTATGCAGACCTGTTTCTTTGCAATTTCAAACATACTTCCCCGTGAAGAGGCAATAGCCAAGATCAAAAAGACCATTGAAAAGACATACGGTAAAAAAGGCGAAGCTGTTGTGAAAATGAATTTTGATTCCGTTGATAAAACACTTGCCAACTTATTTGAAGTAAAGATCCCTCAGGCAGCCGGCGGTGAAATTATGATGCGTGAGGCTGTTTCACAAAAGGCGCCTGAGTTTGTAAGGAATGTAACTTCTATGATGATTGAAGGTAAAGGCGATATGATACCTGTCAGCATGCTGCCCGTTGACGGTACATACCCTACAGGAACTGCAATGTGGGAAAAACGAAACATTGCACTTGAAGTACCGGTATGGGATACCAATGTATGCATACAGTGCAATAAGTGCGCTATAGTTTGTCCACATGCTGCAATAAGGCCAAAAGTTTATGATGAGAAAGAGCTGATAAATGTACCTGAAACTTTTAAATACACGAATTACAGAGGCAAGGAATATGGCGAAGGCGCGCAGTACAGCCTGCAGGTAGCAGTTGAAGACTGCACAGGATGCGGAATTTGTGTAGAGGTTTGCCCTGCAAAAAATAAACAGGAAACCAGGTTCAAAGCTATCAATATGGTTTCCAATGAAACAGAAGGTTTAAGGGAAAAAGAAGCGGTTAATTTTGATTACTTCCTTAACCTGCCTGAAGTTGACAGGACAAAGGTAAATACATCGGCGGTAAAAGATTCGCAGTTCCTCCAGCCGCTTTTTGAATTTTCAGGGGCATGCCTGGGCTGCGGCGAAACGCCGTATGTTAAGCTTGTTAGCCAGTTATTCGGTGACAGGGCTATTATAGCAAATGCAACGGGATGCTCAAGCATCTACGGCGGCAACCTGCCTACTACACCATGGACTGTAAATAAACAGGGACGCGGACCCGCCTGGAGCAATTCATTATTTGAAGATAATGCAGAGTTTGGCTTAGGATACCGCCTTGCTATTGATAAGCATAAAGAGCAGGCAGAGTTCCTGTTAAAGAAATTTGCCGGTGAAATTGGCGAAAAGCTTGTAAACGAAATTTTAAGCGCTAATCAGGATGATGAGCTCGGAATTTTCAATCAAAGAGCAAGAGTTCATGACCTGAAGAAGAAATTAAAGGATATTAAAGGAGACGGCGCAAGATCACTTGATTGGCTGAGCGACTACCTTGTGAAAAAATCAGTCTGGATAATGGGCGGCGACGGATGGGCATATGATATTGGCTTCGGCGGAGTTGATCATGTATTGCTTTCAGGCAAAAATGTTAACCTGCTTGTTCTGGATACGGAGGTGTATTCAAACACAGGCGGCCAGACATCAAAATCAACTCCCCGCGCAGCCGTTGCGAAGTTTTCTGCAGCCGGCAAAACAACAGCAAAAAAAGATCTGGGGCTGCTTGCGGTAAGTTACGGAAATGTATATGTTGCAAGGGTAGCATTGGGCGCAAGTGATTCACAGACACTTAAAGCCTTCACGGAAGCTGAAAAATATGACGGGCCTTCACTTATAATTGCTTACAGCCACTGCATAGCGCACGGAATCAACATGCGCACAGCAAACCAGAACCAGAAAGCTGCGGTTGATTCAGGTTACTGGCCGCTATTCAGGTTTAACCCTGAGCTGATATCAGCGGGTGAATCACCCTTTAAGCTTGACAGCAAACCGCCTAAGATAAAGCTTGCTGATTACGCGTATATGGAAACCAGGTATAAGATGCTTACAAAGAGTCACCCTGAAACAGCAAAAGAGCTGATGAATGAAGCGCAGGAAGATGTAAATAAACGGTGGAAAATGTACGAAGATCTATCTGCAGATTACCAGAAGGCATTTGTAAAGATATAAAATAAAAAGAATGAAACATTTAATATTGATAAATGAGCAGCCATACGGCAGCGAGAAACCATACAACGGTTTAAGGCTTGCGATGCAGATTCAGAAGGATTTCCCCGGCGAGGAGGTTAGAATTTTCCTCATGGCGGATGCAGCAGCCTGCGCAAAAGCCGGACAAACTACTCCGAACGGATATTATAACGTTGAGCGTATGATCAAATCTGTACTGCTAAACAAAGGTGAAGTTAAGATATGCGGTTCATGTGCTGATGCAAGGGGAATTAAAAAAGATAATATAATAGAAGGTACACAAATGAGCACCATGGCAGAACTAACTGCATGGTATATGAGCTCAGATAAAATAATAAGCTTTTAAAAGTAATAATAATTTAAAAATGGATTCCCCGGTTAAAGGGAATAGACGATCATGACAGACCTCTCAACACATTACCTGGGTATGAACCTGAAAAACCCGATAGTACCATCAGCCTCCCCGCTTTCAAGGGATATTGGCAACATAAAAAAAATGGAAGATGCCGGAGCAGCGGCAGTTGTTATGTATTCACTCTTCGAAGAGCAGATTACCCATGAAGCACTCGAGCTTTATCATCATACTTCTTACCATGATGATACTCACGCTGAAGCTCAGTCATACTTCCCGGAACAGAGCTATAACCTTGGACCTGAAGAATACCTGGAGCATCTTCATAATATCAAGAAGAGTGTGAATATTCCCGTAATTGGCAGCCTTAACGGCTGCACTGATGGCGGCTGGACAAAATACGCAAAGCTGATCGAAGAAGCCGGGGCAGACGCACTGGAGCTGAATATGTATATGCTTGCAACGGATTTTAACACAACTTCAGAGGATATTGAAAATATTTATGTAGAAACACTGCGTTCGGTAAAAGCAAATGTGGGGATACCGGTTGCGATGAAGATTAGTCCGTATATAAGCGCTTTGGGTCACTTTGCAAAACGGCTGGATAATGAAGGAGTTGACGGTCTGGTATTATTCAACAGGTTTTACCAGCCGGATATAGACCTGGATAACCTTGAGGTTGTGCCTAATGTTCTGCTGAGCAACAGTCAGTCAATGCGCCTGCCGCTGAGGTGGATAGCAATATTATACGGCAGAATAAACGCATCACTTGCCGCTACAAGCGGCGTTAACACAGCCGAAGATGTGCTGAAGCTCATCATGACCGGGGCATCTGTTACTCAGATATTTGCTGCGCTGCATAAATACGGAATAGATCATATTAAAACTATACTTGCTGATATGGAAAAATGGATGACAGAGCACGAGTATGAGTCGATTAAAATGATGAAAGGCTCTATGAGCCATAAAGCAGTCGCAAATCCGGGTGCGTTTGAAAGAGCAAATTACATGAAAGCGCTTAACAGCTTCAAGTGAGAACGTGAAACGTGATCCCGCTAAGCAACTAAAGTCATGGAAACGCGGGACTGAAATGGCGCAGAATGCGAAACGGAAAAAGTAATTTTCAAAAATTTTTGCTGAATTGATTTATAATACTTTACAAAAAATGTTTTTGTTATAAATATAATTTGGAGACAAATTTAAATAATATTTGGTTATATTGGTATTGCGGGGTATAAAAGCAGGCCCGCTTAGAGAAAGGAGTGTGTATGATAAGTATAAGTTTTAGGAGGGCACGGGCATAACCTGCCCAATCCTATTTGAAGCCTCTCGTATATAATATGAGAGGCTTTTTGTTTTTTATAAACCTTCGTAATCTATAAATAATTCTTCACCGGGCTGAATATCACGTGAAGCATAATATTCATACTCCTCATCGGAATGGAGATTGGGATTATCGGAGTGGTTCAGATACCAGCCAACGCTTATACGGTTAAAATCACCAGGCATTGAGTACCCTTCTTCAAACTTGATCGAAAAATTTTCTTTAAGCTCATGCGGAATATCAAGTTTTTCATAATCCTCATTTGATACCCATATAACATCGTTTTCATGAAATAATGTGTGAAGCTTATCGCCTTTTTTGATAAATGAAGTTGTGAAAACGCCTATACCGGCATCTTCGATAGTAGATTTTTTTAATCTGAATTGCATTAAATTCCTTTAAATAGATTGATATTTTGCTGCAGGGGTATCCCTAAAATTTCGTTTTTGATAAATGGATCAGCAGGTTAATCAAGGAAATGAAACGCTGAATCCTGAAATGGAAAAAGTAACTTTGTTTCCGCTGGCTTCGATATAAGTTATTGAATAAGCTTCCCTGTTCCCCACCCTGAAATTATTTTTAGGTTCGGTATTTGAGATCTTGAATTCCACCGGTTTTGAAATGATATCAGAGCCGATCTTTACATGAAGATTATACTGGGAATATTCTGTAACTGTCATATTAGAAATTGCATTCAGGCCGATATCTACCGTATAATACATTGGAACAACAAGAGACTTATCTGTAATTCTTTCGATTTTCATAGGTACATATTCATAAGCAAAAACAAGATATTGAATCTCAACAAGCATTTTATTTTCCTGGGTAGTTTCGGTTTTATTTCCGAACCTTAACCCTTCAGATAAAGCATTTTTTATCTCAGGCGTAAATTCAGCTACACCGGTTTCCGTAATTTCTATAACTGCGTTGTTTGAGCGGTAAAGCCTGGTGACAAGGAACAAATTATCACCGGTATATTTTGATGCAAAATCATCATTGAACACGGCATCATTTTTATCTATGCTGCGTTCTTCAATTCCCGAGCTTTTGAAGCTGATATTCAGCTTGGCAATATTTTCAGCTGAGATATTTGCTTTAAGCAGAATATCATTAATTATTTTTCTGATGCCGATATCTCCTGAAGAGGAATATGATTCAAGGAGTGTTTCAGCAGCCGGTTGTGATGAAGGCACCCATTTGGATTCAATTATTCCAAGACCAGTTGATTTTGGATTGCTGTTTTCATCAACAATAACAGAGGGAAGTGTAATATTTCCCGGGGGAGCTTTAAATAATACTGTTTGCTGTGAAAATAGATAAAAATTTAACAGTAATATTGCCGCAGATAGTCTAAATATCATAATGTTATGTGCTGAAAAATTATTTCAGCTATGCAAATTTACTAAAACATCTTTCTATTAAAAAGCTAATTAAGAGTAAATAATTAAAATACAGGTTTTTTTCTCAGATAAATCAATTCTAATCACCATACATTATGATTTTTGTATATTATGAAATATTACAAAATAAGTTGTATTGTATTTAAGAAATGATTAAGTTTTAATGAAATAAATTTAAAATATGGAGGAAAAATGAAAATTTCAATTAATGGAAACAAAATTCCTTTTTTAATAGTATTTTTTGCGGTTTCAATTTTTTCATTCTACGGCTTTTTTGAATTTAATGATAACAGGGATAAAGATGCGATAACAACAGAAAATATTAGTCTTTCAAATATTAGTATAGTAACAGAAAGTTCAGCTCCCTACCTTAATACAAACGAGATCATGAACAGGCATTTTATGTTCAATACTGAATATAGCCTTGCAGATACAATTATACTTACTGCAAACCCGGGACCGCCAAATAACGGTTTAAGCGCAGCGGGAGCAGGTATGCTGTTCAACCTGATCGGCGGGCCGCGCGATCTTTTTGTTACAGCTTTTAAAACCGGACTATCACTGACTGCAGGCGCACCGGTAAGAATAGAAGTATATATACGTGACGGAAATGCACTTGGCGGACCGGTTGGCTCAGGCCCGGGAAGCTCACTGGCAGGCTGGACATTAATAGATACAGCAGACGGGTTCCAGGGATCAACAGCAAACGGAATTTCGGAGCTTATATATATCGGTCCAATTCCAGTTGCGGCTAATGATACAGTTGGTGTAGCTCTTAAGCTTGTGCTTGGCGGACCGCGTTATTTTGGTACCGGGACTCCCCCGCTGGAAAATTATGTTGATACAAACATCAGGCTGATAACCGGTGATGCCCGTTCTGCTGTATTTACAACTACCGGCACCTGGTTTTCATCACGCGCATTAACCGGTGAAATACGTTATGTAGTAAGTACAACAACCGGTATTACAAACCTGAACACAGGAATACCTGAAGATTATAAATTATCGCAGAATTATCCGAATCCATTCAACCCGGCAACAAATATTCAGTTCGCAATTCCCGAAAATAATTATGTTAGTATAACAGTATATAATTCCCAGGGCAAGGAAGTAACAAAGCTTGTTAACGGAGAGTATGCTGCAGGCAATTATGTTGCCAAATGGGATGCTTCCGGGATGTCAAGCGGTGTTTATTTTTATATTATTAAAGCCGGTAACTTTTCACAAACTAAAAAGCTTTTGCTGGTTAAGTAACCAACAAGCAAATATTTGATAAAAAGGGGGTTGAACTTTTAGTTTAACCCCTTTTTTATGGTTTTTGAAAAGATTTTTAAAATCATTATATTTGTGTTAATTATTGCCCGATGGTGTAATTGGCAACACGCCTGACTCTGGATCAGGAAAGTCTAGGTTCGACCCCTAGTCGGGCAACTACATAAAGACAGCGAAAGCTGTCTTTCTTGTTTATGATGGTATAATAAACAAACACGTCCCGACACTCTGTGTCGGGAAAAGTCTATGCCTCGACCCCTAGTCGGGCAACTACATAAAGACAGCGAAAGCTGTCTTTCTTGTTTATGATGGTATAATAAACAAACACGTCCCGACACTCTGTGTCGGGAAAAGTCTATGCCTCGACCCCTAGTCGGGCAACTCTATAAAGACAGCGAAAGCTGTCTTTCTTGTTTATGATGGTATAATAAACAAACACGTCCCGACACTCTGTGTCGGGAAAAGTCTATGCCTCGACCCCTAGTCGGGCAACTCTATAAAGACAGCGAAAGCTGTCTTTCTTGTTTATGATGGTATAATAAACAAACACGTCCCGACACTCTGTGTCGGGAAAAGTCTATGCCTCGACCCCTAGTCGGGCAACTCTATAAAGACAGCGAAAGCTGTCTTTCTTGTTTATGATGGTATAATAAGCAAACACGTCCCGACACTTTGTGTCGGGAAAAGTCTAGGTTTCCCGACATTTCATGTCGGGACAGGCTGTCCCTAGTCGGGCAACTACATAAAGACAGTGAAAGCTGTCTTTTTTAATTGTGTAATTGACAATCCTGCTAAAGCAGGATTTCACTCCGCTTCCAGCGGAGTTCAACACGCCATTTAATTGTGTTAAGAAAAAGTCCAGGTTTCCCGACATTTCATGTCAGGACAGGCTGTCCCTGGTCGGGTAACTCAAAAAGTAGTTTGTCATTCCTGAGAAAGCAGGAATCTTGAAAAATTTTAATAGAAATTTTGTATAAATTTGCTAATTGAGACAGCTTCATTAAAATATACACTGATGCTGTACGCATCACACATTTATAGAGGTAGCACATAAAAAACTGACCCCATAGGGGTCAAACATCCATATAACTTATGATTATGTGCGACCCCTATGGGGTCGCAATTTTAACTGAAAATTTTTCTACAAACATATGACTCCTATGGAGTCATATTTTAAGTTTATTAAAATTTAAGAAAGTTTAGAAATAATTTAAAGTAATTTATCCTAGTCAGGAAAAGTCCAGGTTTCACGACATTTCAAGTAGGGCAAAATAATAAAAGACAGCAATAGCTGTTTATTTTTATGTTAAAATGACGCCGATATATATAAAAAAGTAAAATAAGTTTGATATTAATTAATTTTAATTTTTCTGTATCACTTTTTAAAATATTACCTTAAATTTAAATAATCCAATAAATTAAATTTTAATTATGCCTGACCCGTCATTAAACCTGATACCTGTAGTTATTGCAGGTGTAATTAATATGGTCATCGGAGCCTTTTGGTACTCACCGCTGATTATTGGCAAGCTTTGGATGCGCTCAATGGGCAAAACCGAAGAAGAGATCAAACAGGGATTTTCATCCGCTGCAATGGGTATGACCTATGTTGTTAACACAATTGCTTCGCTGTTATTTGCCTATGTGCTTGCCCATATTATAAAATTTACATTTACAAATACATTTGAAGGCGGAGTAATGATAGGTTTCTGGGTCTGGCTGGGTTTTGTTGTTACTACAGTAATACCCGGATATATGTATGAAAGCCGCCCGAAAATGCTGTATTTCCTGTTCATAATTTACCAGCTCATATCCATAACATTAATGGGCGGGCTTATTGCAATTTGGTAATATTGTAATTTTATTTATTTAACAATATTTGTTAATTTATATACGTAAGAACTTTAATCACTGTTCTTTGGTTTTTATAATGCATGGGTAATAACAATTAGAGGAGGTTATTATGCGGACATTATTTTTAACAGTATTACTGCCTTCATTATTTATAATTTTGGGCATAATATTGATACTGCTTAATGCAGATTACGGCATTTATATCACAGGAGCAGGCGTTCTGTGGCTTATCATATCATTCCTGATAGAATATAAGGAAGAAGAAGAACAGCCGCTTGGCATGGGCAGAGGCAGAAAAAGATAAATAAAATTTTCATCAGCACTGCAGCAAAAACCGGATAAAAATCATATTTCAAAATGATACAGATTATTTTTTTAAGAAAAATAATTTATCATTTTTGTACCGAACATAAGGTTCGGGTGTTCTGAAAGAAATGCTCTCTTAAACGAGCGAAAAAGGCTGAACGGATATATTTAATAAATAAATTAAAATATAACTCGAAGAAAATCTGCGAAGTCATTCAATGGGTTGAGATGACTTCATCCTGAAAACAGCCTGGTTCAAATTTGAACTGATCTATTATACGGAAACCCGGTCTTTATTCATCTAATGATTTAACCTTTCAAAGAATGGGACTCATATACGGGTCCCATTACTTTTTTACAAAAGAAAATACCCTTTTCCTCATATTTTTCCACAATTCAATGTGATAAATATCATATTTTCATATGATACAGGTAATAGGATTTGCTGACTTTCTATGCCATTTTTGTATAAATTTCAAACCATTTAACATACATACAAATGGATACTACAGCTAAAGCAACACCTGCAAAAGAAAGAAAAGTAAAAGGCATGGTGGAAATTGAAATTTCCAAATGCAAAGGCTGCGAGCTTTGCAGAACAGCATGCAAAGAAAATGCATTAACACTTTCTGATACAATAAATATCAAAGGATACAGATATATAATTGCGAACAACGATCTCTGTACAGGCTGTGTAAACTGCGCACTGGTTTGCCCGGATGCTATCATTACTGTTTACAGAACGAATCCTAAAAAGGGTGCAAAGAAAGAAGATATCACTCCTTCAAATATAAAAGAAGAGATCAAAGCGATCATTACTTCACCTGTTTACAGCGATCTAAGCAATATGGACTATATATAAATTTTAAATTTTGTAATTATGGAAACTAAACTAATGAAAGGTAACGAAGCATTGGCAGAAGCTGCTATACAGGCAGGCTGCGATGCTTATTTTGGTTACCCAATTACTCCACAGTCAGAAGTACTGGAATACCTTGCAAAGGAAATGCCCAAACGCGGCGGAGTTGTATTACAGGCTGAAAGCGAAGTTGCATCAATCAATATGATATACGGCGCAGCCGGCGCGGGGTTCCGCTCAATGACAAGCTCTTCCTCTCCGGGAATCAGCCTGATGCAGGAAGGGATATCGTATATTGCAGGCGCAGAGCTTCCGTGCCTGCTTGTAAATGTTAACCGTGCGGGTCCGGGACTCGGCACAATTCAGCCCGGACAGGGAGATTATTTCCAGTCAACAAAAGGCGGCGGACATGGTGACTACAGGCTGATAGTGCTTGCACCATCTTCTGTTCAGGAAATGGCAGATTTTGTTTTCCTTGGATTTGATCTTGCAGATAAATACAGAAATCCTGTACTTATCTTAAGCGACGGCGCTATAGGCCAGATGATGGAAAAAGTCACATTCGGAAAATTTAAACCGAATAAAATAGAAAAACCGTGGGCAACCACAGGCAAGCCCCCAACCAGGGAACGCAACTATATAACTTCACTTCATATTAAACCAGAAATGCTTGAAAAGCATAACGAGAAGCTTGTGGCAAAATATGAAGAAGTAAAGAAAAATGAAGTAAGGTTTGAAGAAATTGAAACTGAAGATGCTGAATATTTGATGGTAGCTTACGGCTTATGCGCAAGGATATGCCATAAAGCTGTTAATATGGCAAGAGAAAAAGGAATAAAAGTAGGTTTGTTAAGACCCATTACTTTATTCCCCTACCCTTCTGAGAGATTAAATGTTCTTGCAGATAAAATGAAAGCAATACTGACAGTTGAGCTGAATTCAGGCCAGATGGTCGAAGATGTAAGGCTTGCTGTGAACGGCAAGGTTCCCGTTGATTTTTACGGTCGTCTTGGCGGTATGCTGCCTAACCCTGATGAAATTGTAATAAAACTGGAAAACTTAATAAAGAAAAATCATGCGGTCTGAAGAAAATTTGCTGGTTGAAGAACAGCTTGTAACCATAAAGGATGAAGCTGCAGATTCACTTAAAGCTAAAACAGAAAATACAGAAACAATTTCACCTGAAAAGCCAAGATGCATGGATGAAGAATATGAAGTGGTTTATCACCGTCCCAGTACGCTTGTAGATGTAAGCATGCATTACTGCCCGGGCTGTGCACACAGCCTTGTTCACAAGCTGGTCATGGAAGTAGTTGATGAGCTGGGTATCCAGGAGCAGACAATTGGTGTTGCGCCTGTTGGATGCGCGGTGTTTGCTTATGATTATATGAATATTGATATGTCAGAAGCTGCTCACGGCAGAGCTTGCGCAACAGCTACAGGGATAAAAAGGCTTATGCCTGATAAGTATGTTTTCACTTACCAGGGCGATGGTGACCTTGCTGCAATAGGTATTGCAGAAACCCTTCATACTATCAACAGGGGTGAAAATATCACGATAGTTTTCATGAACAATGCCGTTTACGGCATGACAAGCGGGCAGATGGCACCCACCAGTCTTATTGGAATGAAAACAACAACAAGTCCATTTGGCAGGGATGTAACAGAATACGGCGAGCCGATACGCGTATCTGAATTGATAAGCCATTTACCCGGTGCATTTTATGTAACCAGGCAGGCAGTTAATTCAGCCACTGCAGTTAGGAAAGCTAAGAAAGCTCTGATGAATGCCTTTAAATATCAGAAGCTGAAAAAAGGAACATCGTTTGTTGAAATTATCGGGAACTGCCCTTCAAACTGGAAGATGACGCCTATTGAAGCAAGCAAGTTCATTGATGATGAAATGGTAAAAACTTTCCCGCTTGGCGATATAAAGCTGCCTAAGGGTGAAGATCTTAAAAAGCTTGAGGAGGTAAAATAATCATGTTAGAAGAACTCATAGTAGCAGGATTTGGCGGACAGGGAGTTTTATCAATGGGTATGACCCTTGCTTATGCCGGAATGGTTGAGAACAAGGAAATTTCATGGATGCCCTCATACGGTCCTGAAATGCGCGGTGGAACAGCTAATTGTATAGCTATAATTTCTGATACAAAGATCAGCTCTCCGATCATCTCTGAATTTGATTCAGCCATAGTGCTTAACCAGCCTTCGATGGAAAAATTCGAATCAAAGATAAAACCGGGAGGACTTTTAATTTACGAATCATCAAATATATTCAAACCAAGCACCAGGACTGATATAGAAATAATCGGGATCCCAGCAGCTACAGAAGCGGTAAAAATGAAAAACAGCAAGATACTGAATATGATAATGCTCGGAGCATATCTTGAAAGAAAGCCTGTTGTAAAAATTGATTCAATTATTGAAGCACTTAAAAAAGTACTGCCTGAAAGATACCACAACCTCCTGCCCATTAACAAAGACGCATTGAACCGCGGTGCAGAGCTGGTTGAAAAAGAAATGATAAATTTAGGGGAAGCCTTTTAAAAGTCATATAATTAAGCACAAAACCCGGTTTTTACCGGGTTTTTTTATATATGTTATTATTTATCAACAGATTACAAATCATAAAAAAATATGATTTTGTTGACTTATATCATATGAGAGCAATATTTTTATTGCGATAATTGTAATAACAAAACAATAATTATGAAAAAATTCATATATCTCTGTTTGATCCTTCCTGTTTTAGCATTGTATCATTGCGGAAATGATACATCTGTTAATAATGTTATTAATACACCATCTGATTATGTGAAGATATTTACTGCTGAATCAGGAGCAAATAAATTTGAAGTTTACAGTAAAAGCGCTTCGAGTTTTATATATGGGTATAATAATATAGGTTTTAAAGTATTTATAAACGGGAGTGAACAAAACCAGGGATTTGTCAGATTTAAGCCGACAATGTATCATGGGCTTGGCGGACCCAGCCATTCAGTACCTGTACCTGAGAAATATTTTTATGACAGCGACAAACAGCTTTTTACCGGATATTCTGTTTTTATAATGTATGATACAGCGGCATTTTGGGCAGCGGATTTTAATTATAATGACCTGAATACAGTGGATTCATCAGTTTTTCCTTTGACTTATTCAACAAGAACAAAAATATTAGCCTGGGATAATTCACTGACCGAAAAAACATATTTCCTTACAATGGTTACTCCGGCTGCACCGGTAGTAGGGTTGAATGATCTTGAATTCATGTTCCATCAAACATCTGATATGACTAATTATGAAGAAATAAATAATGCTGAAATGTTCATCAGGCCATGGATGGAATCAATGGGTCACGGTTCAGGCAACAATGTTGACCCTGTTTATACAGCACCGGGCACTTATAAAGGAATTGTAAACTTTAATATGCCGGGCGAATGGTTTTTATACGATTCAATAAAAGTTAACGGAAGCTTTGTTACCGATAGTCCTGCACCAAAATTTATATTACAGGTAAACTGATGATAAAAAGAATAATTATCATTTTAACATTTTTATGTTTTATTAATATACCTTCCAAAGCATGTAACAGCTGCGGCGGAGGAACCGGGGATCTTTCAGTGCTTTCTCTCGACGGCCTTGCCCTTTTCAATCTGGGATTTACTAATGACCGATATACCGGCGTGTGGGATAAGAACGGGAACTGGCTTGAAAATAAACACTCACAAAGCCAATACCGTGTAACTTTTAACAGCGCTTACAGGCTGAATAAATTTGTACAGTTCGCTCTTTCGATACCATATGTTTTCAATAACAGCAGTATCCCGGGACTTAAACAGAATGGTTCAGGGTTTGGAGATATTACACTGGGAGGAAGATTCGAGATATTCCATGAGTTTCAGCCGTATAAAAAGAATAAAAAGCTTGCTTTGGATAAGACCCTCCCCTATCTTGCAGTTACTTTTGGATTAACTATTCCTACAGGAAAATCAGAAGAAAATGCTTTGAACGATGTTGATATTACCGGAAAAGGATTTTATTCAACAACACTCGGAATTTCACTAACAAAAAGTATAATCCGCTCTAAACTTCAGTTACTTGCAGATCTAAACTGGCAGCACAGCTTTGAAAAAAAGTATTCTAAATATTTCGGAGAACCGATAGGATATAACTACGAAAAGCAGCCCGGCGAAAAATTCAATTATTCTGTAACAGCAAACTATATTATTAACAGCAGGCATGCAGTTTCAATTTCTGCATCAGGTTTTTTACAGAATAACTTTAAGATCAACGGCGAGCGGGTAGAAAACTCAAATGAAAGAAGCACGAACTTCAGCCTGGCATATACATATTATCCTTCGATACCATTCAGGATAACATCATCAGTTAAGCTGGGTCCAGCGGGTAATAATTTCGGGATAAATGCTCAAAGCTCTGCAACATATAATATCAACTTTACTTACTATATAGCTCAATAATGAAATATATAAAATACATAATTTTATTTTTTGTAATTTTTTTAAACATTAATTATTCGTACAACAATATTAAAATCAATACTATGACACTAACGGAAACAGCTGTATCTCAAAAGGTTGTAAAAATAAAGTGCTCAGAAATGAGCTGTGAAGCATGCAAACGCAGCATTACAAAATCAATCAGCCATTTAAATGGAATAAAAACACTGGATATAGATCTTGAAACAAAAATAATTTCCGTAATTTATGATGACGCAGTTACTGATGAGGTTTCGATATTAAACGCAGTAATAAATGCCGGATACGAAGCTGAGATCATTTAACCTGAACGGAAATAAAATATTATGCAAAGCTCACTTGATAAGCTTTTTTATCCTCAATCAATTGCAGTAATAGGTGCATCATCAAAAAAAGGAACATTAAGCTTTGAACTTGTAAGTAACCTGATAAAATTCGGTTATAAAGGCAGTATTTACCCTGTAAATCCCAAAGCACCTTCTGTACACAGTATAAAAGCATACCCGGATGTAACTTCAATCAGCGATAATATCGACCTTGCAATAATTATGGTCCCAAAAGAATTTGTATCTGCAGCAATAGATTCATGTTACAGGAAAAAGATCGGGACAGTTGTTGTAATAACTGCCGGCTTCAAAGAAACCGGCAAAGAAGGCGCTGAAAGAGAAGCTGAACTTGTAAAAAAGATCCGTAAATACAAGATGCGGCTTGTTGGCCCAAACTGTATGGGTATAATAAACACTCACCCTGATGTTAAGCTTAATTGTACATTTGTTCAGGGCAATCCAGTACCCGGGGGAATAGGTTTTATTTCTCAAAGCGGAGCTTTAGGCGCAGCAATATTAAGAACTGTTCAGCAAAATGATATTGGTCTTGCACAGTTCGCAAGTATTGGTAATAAGGCTGATATTTCCGGAAATACAATTCTTGATTACTGGTGGCATAATGATGATATAAAAGTTATTACGCTGTACCTGGAATCATTCGGAGACCCGCGCCATTTTATGGAGCTTACCCGCGAAATTACAAAGACCAAACCGGTCATCGCAATTAAATCAGCAAGAACAACAGCGGGAATGAAGGCGGCATCATCACATACCGGCGCACTTGCTTCAAGCGATGCTGTAGTTGATGCATTTTTAGAGCAAAGCGGAGTAATACGTGTTAATACAACAGATGAAATGTTTGATATAGCCCGTGCATTTGATATGACCAATTTGCCTAAAGGGAAAAGGGTTGGTATTTTAACAAATGCAGGGGGACCGGCAATTCTTGCAGTAGATGAATGCGCGAACTGCGGTTTAACAGTTCCGGAGCTTTCAAAAAAAACACAGAAAGCGCTGAAACAAACAGCACCGCAGGAAGCTTCTGTTTTTAATCCTGTTGATATATTACCGCCTGCAGATGCTGAAACATACGCAAAGGCAGCATCATTGATGCTTAAGGATGAAAACATTGATTCATTGATAGTGGTCGTAGGTCCGCCTTTGATGCTTGATACTCTTGAGATCGCAAAGGCTGTTTGTGATGAATTCAAAAAGTCAGATAAAACCGCTGCGCTGGTTATGATGTCACAGGATGATGTTATTCCCAAGCTAAAAGAAGTATCACCTGTTCACCCGCCCATTTACCGTTTCCCTGAAAACGCAGCAAGGGCAATTTCTAAAATGGTAAATTACAGCAAATGGAAACAAAGACCCGAAGGAATTTACAGGGAATTTGATTCTGATAAAAAAACCGTTCGAAAAATCATCGGCTCTTATAAAGGTAAAAAAAATGTGTACCTTAGCTCTGATGAAGTTTCGAAAATACTGAATGCTTACGGGCTGCCTATAATTGGATCAGTATTTGCCAAAAATACTTTTGAGCTGATCCAGATATCCGATAAAATAAAATATCCGGTAGTTTTAAAAGCCGTTGGCAAGAAGCTTATACATAAGTCAGATTTGGGTGGAGTAGAAGTTGATATTCACAATGTGGATGAACTGCTTAGAGCAGCCGAAAAGATCACAGTAAAGCTAAAACAGAACAAAGCATATGAACACCTTGAGAAGTTTTTAATTCAGCCATATATTTCAGGCGGTGTTGAAACTATACTTGGTATTACTAAAGATGAAAAAGCAGGTCACATGGTAATGTTTGGATTAGGCGGAATTTTTGTTGAGGTATTCAAAGATGTGAATTTTAAACTTGTACCGGTAAATGACGCAGAAACTATGGCAATGGTTCAATCCATAAAAAGCTTTGAAATGCTTAAAGGTGTAAGAGGCAGAAAACCTGTGGATATAGATTATATTTCTGAAAGTCTTTTACGGCTTTCTCAATTAAGCAGAGATTTCCCGGAATTTGAAGAAATTGACCTGAACCCGTTCGTTTTCTTTGATACAAAAGAAAGCAGCTGTATACTGGATGCAAGGATAAGATTATAAATTTAATTTAATATCTACAGTAATAATCTGCCCCGAAAGAAATACATTCTTTCGGGGCATTAGTTTAATTTTTACATTTTAATTATTTGCAATGATCTGAGCATTAAGCTGCTGGATACCGCTGCCTCCAACAAATCCGCTTGCAAAAACTGTATATATCTTACCGGCAGTTAATGTTATTCCGGGTAATGGTAATACGACAGTCAAAGTATTAGCCAGCCTTACTTCCAGATTATAAGTACCTGCATCTACGGGTGTAAATGATGATTCTGACCCGGTAATTGTTTTATTAAATGTTCTGTTAGTAAACAAACCTGTACCCTGAGGCTGTCCTGTAACTGAAACATCAACTCCCGGCGCATTTGGCGATAGATGAATAAACCTGATATGCGCCTTTCCTGAAGCAGGAGCTGTCAGATCATCAGAAACTACTAACGGACTAATTTTAGCAACGCTATCAATTGCAAAAATTGACGTGTTTGTGTTAGCATTAAAAGAGAGATCAACCGGTCCGATAACAGTAGTGTTTGTTCCGGCGACATTAACCTTAATATTCCTGGTACCGCTGTTTATCTGTAAATATGAAGTGTTTCCGGGGAAGCTGAGAGTATCTCTAACCTTTGTTCCGTCAACATAAATATCAACCTGAGGTGCATCCGGTGAAGCATGAACAACCATTAAATTAGCTTTTTGCGTAGTTGTAGGGGTTGTAGTATTATCGTCACTGCATCCAATCATAGAAAAACTAACAATGAATAAAAAAATAAATAACGACAGCATTTTGATTAATCTCACAGATTATATCCTCCTTAAGTTTATTTATTTATTCAATTCAGGCGCCATGAATATGAATTTAATTAGTGTAACACACATTTTTTAAATCCAAGTTCCAATCTTGACAATAACGTCAAGAAAAAGTTCATAAGTATTGTGTTTGTATTATTTAAAAAATCAAAATCAATGATTTAACTGTAATAAAAATTTAACTCAAAAGTAAACATATTGAATTAAAAAAAAGAAGATTTTTAATTGAAGATTTTTATAATATTTACATAAAGAAGAAAGCCATCAAATTAATGGAATAAAAATTAAGATTGATTGTATAATTTTACAAAGAAGTGAACCAGTGTATATTCTTTAAAATAAGAGAAAAAAGCTTTATAAATATGAAAGATTAATTTGTAATAGTATTTTAAATAATTGTTAACTGGATACTTACAGTATTTAAGTGAATAATTTTTTATTTCCCATATTATATTTGTAGTAACAAATAGGAGGGAAAATGAGAACTTTAATGTTTTTCATTGCTTCCTTCATCCTGGCTTTAATCATTTCGACCTGTAATTCTGTTGTAGATCCGCCAACAGATAATAACAAAACTTATTATTCCGAAAGGGATTCAAATTACTCAAGTTACAAATGTTGTAATGCCGGTATCATACCCGGTTGCAGTCCGGATGAAACTGTTTCCTTATGGGTTTCATGTAACGGAGAAGAATACGATATTTTGATCTCAGCTGAATGCTGTTGTGAAATTTATCAGTATTACGGAAATCCCCATAATTTATATGCATACAATATATCCTGTGATATGATAGGTTACCAGCTATGCATTCCAAATGAATAGAGGTAAAAAATGAAAAATAAAATTTTATTCATAGTCCTTCAGTTTATCATTTCAGTTACATTAATTTCACAATGGCAGCAGGTCAATATATTTAACTCAACTGAAAAGATACAAAATTTAGACGCTGTTGGTCAATCAGTAATTTGGGTTGTTTCTTTTGAAGCAGCTTCCAATATCTACAGGACAACAAATTCAGGTTTAAATTGGATACATTCCGGCTCAATTCCTGAATATTGTTATTTTATCAGTGCTGTTAATAGTACAACCGCATGGGTAAGTTCCGGCTTAGGTAATATATATAAAACTTCAAACGGAGGGATCAACTGGGTGCAGCAGCAATATTCACCTAAGAATTTTATCAACAGGATTCATTTTTTCAATGAAAATACAGGTTACATACTTGCAGATGCAGTCAATGATACAGTCGGATTTTTTTATACAAGGAACGGCGGCAATACCTGGATAAGATCATCTAAAGCACCTGTTAGCAATTCAGGTACATTATTAGTTGAAAATTGCGGAAATCAGTTAGATACAAACTTTATTTGGTTTTGCGGGCACCACGGTGAAACGAACTACAAATTTTACAAATTGACTGGCGGATTTGAATCGTTATGGCAAGTGCATGATTATGGTCAAACCGGTTCTTTCAGGTTTGCAGTATTTAAAGATAATTTGAACGGAATAGCGGCAGCTTACGGCGGACAAATCGTAATTACCTCTGATGGGGGTGCAACATGGCTGAACAAAAATTCCGCTGTAGGAACAGGTACATTGCATGAGTTGATCGCTGTTCCTGGATCAAATTGGATTATCGCTTTGCGCGGAAATGCAATAAACCTAAGCCGGGATTTCTGCAGCACATGGTTTGCCTCAAATTTTGCAGGTGGTACACCCGGTTATGGTGATGCATTCGATACAAACCGGATATGGCTTTCATACGCAAATGGTTCGGTAATTAAATATAATTTACTTGCAATTGGAATTTCTGTAATAAGTAATAATATTCCAAATGCATTCCGTCTTATGCAGAACTATCCTAATCCGTTTAATCCCATTACCAAAATACGTTTTGCAGTACCGTCGGGAGTTCAATCAACAGGTAAGAGTAATTTATCTGTTTTTGATGTAAACGGAAAATTAATAAAAACAATATTGGATATGACGCTTGAGCAGGGTGAATACGAAGCAATATTTGACGGCAGCAATTATTCATCAGGGATATATTTTTACAAGCTAACTTATAGAGATCTTTCAGCTGTAAATAAAATGATACTTGTAAAGTAAGTTCTTTTTGCTGAGTTACTAATTTTGTATTAACTAAAACGAAGCTGTATTTCTCTATACAGCTTCGTTTGTTTAATATTATTTGTAATTTTTTTTCATTAAATTCATTTTACTATCATTGTTAATCATTCAGAATTTTAATATTTTTGTAATATATTAATTTCAGGTGTTCATTTTGCGGAATTCCCACGCTAAAGCAGGGTCGCACGCCGCACAGCGGCGAAAAAGATTTTTGGCGCATTGGTGTAATTGGTTAACACGCCGCCCTCTCAAGGCGGAAAGTACGGGTTCGATCCCCGTATGCGCTGCAAAAGCAGCCAAATGGCTGCTTTTTTATTTTTCTGATATCCCCTTTTTTACACAAATTCCTTTAACGGCTCTGCACTGGCAAGCGGTGTTTATTTTTACAGGCTGGTTTCAAAAGGTAATAATACATTCAGTAAAACCATGAAGCTTATTCTGGTAAAATAAAAAAGCGGCCATCAAGGCCGCTAATTGGGGATAAATTTGAAGCTGCTGTTATTTGATAAAAATTAATTTTTTAGTCTGGCTGAATGCAGTCATACCGGATGATATACCCGATACTTCAAGCCTGCAGAAGTAAATACCACTAGGATATTTTTCAGCGTTCCATAATACTGAATACTTTCCTGCTTTTTTAACTGACTGAATAATAGTTTCTTCTGCAATCCCCCTGCTGTTAAAGATTTTCAATGTAACAAATCCATCTTCCGGAAGATCGAACTCAATTACAGTTGAAGGATTAAACGGGTTGGGATAATTCTGATACAGGTTAAATTCAGAAGGAACGATCCCGGTATACGGGGGTATATGCACGAGATCTTCTCTGCTGTATTTCAGCGTCAAGTAATCCTCTGAACCTAATACAGAACCGTTTCTGCTGGAGCCGGTAATGTATATGTTATCAGAATTATCCACAACAATGGCATAAGCCCTGTCTTCATTGCTTCCTGTACCGTCATATCTTACATCCCATAATTCTGAACCTGCCGGAGAATACATAACGGTAGCATAATCTTCTGTACCTGAAGAGCTGCCTGAACGGCTTGAGCCTGTGACAAAAATATTATCGGTGTTATCAACTATTATTGCATATGACCTGTCTTCATTGTTTCCCGGGCCGTTGTACCTGGAAACCCACATTTGTGAACCCGAAGGGTTATATTTTACTGTTGCATAATCTTCACTTCCCGGTGTACCTGCGGAACGGCTGGAGCCTGTAACAATAACATTATCGGTATTATCTACAACTATTGCGTAAGACCTGTCTTCATTGTTCCCCGAGCCGTTATACCTGCTTGCCCATTGCTGCGAACCTGAAGGATTATATTTCACTGTCACATAATCCGCGCCTGATGAGCTGCCGCTGCTTTCACCTGTTACAATAATATTATCTGTATTATCAACTACTATAGCATATGATCTGTCCTGGTCATTAGCTGTACCGTTATACCTGCTCACCCACTGCTGCGAGCCATCGGGTCCATACTTTACTGTAGCATAATCATAGCCGGATGAGGTTCCAACACTTTCGCCTGTAACAATAATGTTATCGTCAGAATCTTCAGCAATACCAAATGCCTTATCATTGTTATTGCCTGTTCCGTTATATCTTTGTGCCCAAAGCTGGTTTCCGTTTTGGTCATATTTAACGGTTGCATAATCATACGGGGTTAATAAAAGCAGGAATCCCTGGCTATAACCTGTTATCACAGGGTTATTCTGAGAGTCAATTATCAATGCTGCAGCTTTATCATCACCAAGCAGCCCGAAACCATAGGTCCGGGCCCACATCTGCTGCCCGTCACTTGCACGGTATTTAATAATGAGGTAATCCGCCGCCGTAAGATTCAGCAGAGCATTGGTATAACCCGCTACATAAACATATTGCCCGGTATTATCCATTGCAATAACCGAACCGGCATCGTTTAAGAGCTGATCGTATTCAGAGCGCCACCTGGTATTACCGTCCGGGTCATAGCTTACTGTCACTGCCCCGGTAAGCAAGCCTAAAAGGCTGTTGCTGTACCCTGTGACGTAAGTATTGCCTGCTGCATCCACAGTTAAATCCAAGGCAACATCGGTGCTATCAAGCAGACCGTTTAATCTCGCTGTCCATTCAACCACCGGTTGTGCGGATGTATTTCCAGTAATTAAGATTAAAAAAGTTAGTAATATTAAAAATCTTAAATTATTCAACGTTTTCCCGTGTTTCTAATGAATATTAAAACATACAATTCTATATGATTATGAAACATACAAAACTCCCTTATTGTTTAATATGTTATTAAAATATTTAAAATAAAATAAGTTATTCAGTTAGTTTTTAATTAAAAGTATCTTTTTTACATCAACAAAATCACCTGCGAACAATTTATAATAGTAAACGCCGGCTTTCAGAGCGGAAGCATTCCATTTTATTTCATAGCTGCCTGCTTTCAGTTCAGTATTGCATAGTTCTTCTTTATCCTGGCCAAATACATCGTAAATAACTATTCTTACATTACTTACTGAAGGTATATCAAAAGCTATTCTGGTTGTTTTATAAAATGATTGCGGAAAATTCTGGTATAATTTATAATTTTCAGGGTAAACGGCATTTTTTTCAAAATTTCTTTCGGAATGCAATAAATTGTACATGTTATAAATGATTGATTAATAATTAATACAAATATATTTTTATCTCTTACCTCAAACCTTACCTGTTTATATACCGTGATTTAAGGATATAAGGTATTTCATTAAGATTTTTATCTTCTTAAATTTATTTATCACCAAAACAATAAAAATTAATTGGAAAATATTTTTCAATCCCGGATATTACCGTACAAATTTCCCATAAAAACCATTAAACGGGAAAAATTAATTGATAAGATACATGATAATATTAATAAAGGGCTGATATTGATAAATGCCCCGGCAGGATACGGTAAAACCATACTAATTCAGCAATATTTAGCTTTTTCAGGTATGAGCTACTCCTGGCTGAATATTCACCGGGATATGAGTAATTTTTATATATTTATGAATTACCTTATACATTCAATTAAAAAGGTGAGATCAGATTTTGGAAACCCTACTATGCTGTTAATTGATGATTACAGGGATAAATTTGAGTTCAGCTCTAAACAGGAAAAAATTATTGAAGATATTACTTCGACTTTTATCAATGAGCTGCATCAGGGCTTTGATGATGACCTTGTGATAGTGCTTGATGAGCCCGGTAACCTGGAAGATCCCGGCTGGGTTAAGCCAGCATTTAAAAAATTATTTGAAAATATTCCCCGGAACATACATTTTGTTATTACTTCCAGAAATATTCCTGCTTTCAGCCAGAGCTTACTGCTTGCAAAACAGAATATATTAAAGATAGAAACAGCTGAACTTGCATTCAGCACCAAAGAAACAGCTAAATTAGTAAGAGAGCTTTACAGAATTGACAGCAGCGAAAAGGATATTAATCTTCTTACAAAAGCATTTGAAGGCTGGATAACCGGGCTGCACCTTATTCTGCAAAGCCACGGAGAACATTTCACAAAGCTGCAGCTGGATAAGCTGGTAATAGTTGATGATATATTCAATTACTTCACTGAAGATATTTTTAATGAGCTTGAAGAAGAAATTAAAGAATTCATTTTATATACTTCCCTGCTAGAAAATTTTACCGTTAAACAGTGCAACGTTCTTTTTAAATCCAATGATAGCCAGGCGATAATAAACAGGCTACTTCAAAAAAATATTTTTATACAGGTTCTCCAAAATCAGCCTCATATATCGGAATCAAGGTACTGTTACCAGGGCTTATTCAAAAAATTCCTGAATGTTAAGATCAAAGAAACTAAAAGCAGCGCAGAAATACAGGCATTCCTAAAAAATGCAGCTGAATATTACACTTCGCTCAATGAATTCGCGCCAGCTATCAACTATCTTTTTGAAGCGGGTGAAATAAAAGCAGCTACGGGACTTATTAACAAAAAATTCCAGGACTATTTTGATTCAGGTAATTTTGATATTTTATGGAGCTGGATAGAAAAGGCTGAAAACAGCGGAATAAATGATGATCACAGGATATATTACTACAAAGCGCTTCTGCTAAAGTTTTTTATGGGAAGCATAGAAGAATCACTGCCAATTCTTGATAAGGCAATAACTTTAAGCCGCCAAAACAAAGATGACGCTTATTATGTAATCAGTATAATTTCGAAGGCAAGGAACCTGATTAGCCTGGGAAAAATTACTGAGGCAGTGAACGTGCTTAGCCAGGCTGAGAAGATAAAAACAGAAGGATTAAACAAAGCTAAGCTTTTATATCTGAAAGCATATACTTTCTACCAGAATTCACTTTATGATAAAGCATTAAAACTACTGAATGAAGCCTTAATGCTTGCAGAAAAAGAAATGGTAAACTCAGCATATAACGCTGATCTGAAACTAGAAATATTCAATCTTTACGGACACATATTCCTGATAAAAGGTGATTATTCAAAATCCATATCATATTATGAGAAGGTAGCCGGCAGCTCAAAAAAACTAAGTTCCCGGTATGAATCATTATGCAACCTGGTGCTATTATATTCTCATTCTGCAAAATTCGATAAAGCTTTAATATTTCTGGATGAAGCCGGTGAAATAAGCAGGCAAATATCAATTCCTATTTTCAGAATAACCTTTTTGCTTGCAAAGCAGGCTTTTAAGTTTGAGTTCGGAGATTATGAAGACAGCATTAAAATGCTTGTTGAAATGAACAGGATAGCTTCAGAGATAAACCATAAATATTATATTTTTTTAAGCTATTCGCTGATTGGAGACAGCTACTATTGGCTTGATAAGCTGAACAAGGCAGATGAATACTATGATATGGCATTCAGGTATATTAATGAGAACAGTGAATATGAAAAAATTCAGTTCGCAGTATCAAAAGCGCTACTTATCAAAAGAACCTCTGCTGTTTCAGAAATAGAAGAAGTGCTGCTGAAAGCTTATAATTATTATGAAGAACAGAAAATGATCTACAGCAGGGTACAAACTGCTTTCCATTTGGCGGATTTTTACAAAAAATCAGGCAATTTATTAAAATCATTTCAGTTCTTGAAAGAAGTACTCACTGTATCTTCTGAAAAGGAATACAGCGCTTTTTTGCAGCGGGAGATACTGCATGAGAGGGAATTATTTGACTTTGCCCTGGCTAACAGGATAAACAACAGGTTTGTGAAAGAGATCATTAATTCCGCAGCTGAAAAGAACAAAGCTGACTGGATTTCAGACGAATGCAGGCAGAGATTTGAGGAAAAGCTGGAATCATTCAATGATATTCATTTAATACTCTTCGGTAAAAATGAGGTAAGGATCCGCGGAAGGCAGCAGGATGATTCTGCATGGGGAAAGAAAAAATGGAAATTAATTTTTATTTACCTGCTTGTTTCTGCAAGGATGACACTTTCTAAGGATAAGATCATTGATATTTTCTACCCTGAAACTCCGGCTGAGAGCGCAGAAAATATCTTTCACCAGATGATATCAAAGTTCAGGAACCTGTTCAAAACAGCTTTTGCAGAAGGAACTTCGAGGGAAACTGAAAAGGATAAAAGTGAAAAAAAAGGAAAGCAAAAGAACATTGATGATATAAAACTTATCCCTTCGCTGATAAGCTATGAGGATAAACAGCTTCAATTCAGCAATGATTTTATAATTTATATTGATTCGGTAGAATTTGAAAAGATCGCCAAAAAACTCCCGGTAATCAAGGACCCTTCTGAGAAATTGCAGATGATGGAAAAAGCTATTGAACTTTACAAAGGTGACTTTATGGACGGAAATTATGAAACATGGTGCGAAGAATTGAGAACTAAATACAGGACTGAGTTTATTTCAATAAGCGAAGAACTGATAAAAAAACTGTATGAAAAAGGTGAATACAATAAGGCGATGCATTATTCTGAGTACCTGCTTAAATATGACCCGCTTAACATTGTTTGTTATGAATATATAATAAACTCCATGATAAAGCTGGATAAACCGCAAATCGCAATGATTCGTTATAACCAGCTTGTAAAATTCTATAAAAAAGAATATGATGAAACCCTTCCTGAAAAAATTTCTTCAAAATTAAAAAAAATTATCACAGGATAATCAATATTTAATCAGCAGATACTTATATTATTTTGCATATATTTTCTGTTCGCACTCATCATAGTCACAGCAGGTATTACATACCCTTTTCATTGCATGAAAATGCTCAAGCTCAACATCAACTGATAAATAACCATCCTTTACAGGCTCATCCCTCAGGAGATCTGTACTAAGATATTTTTTATTGGAATCAGGGAATACTGTTACAATAACAGATTCATCACCAAGCTCATTCTGTGCTATTAATGCCCCGATGAAGTTTGCTCCTGAAGAAATTCCCACTGCAAGTCCAAGCTCCGCAGAGAGTTTCTGAGCCATTATAATTGCATCACCATCATGCACCGGTATCACACTATCTGTTTTATCCAGCTCCATAATTTCCGGAATAAACTCATCAGAAATACCCTGTATCCTGTGCGACCCGACCTTATGACCGGTGGTTAGTGTTGGTGATTCAGCCGGTTCAATCGGGTGGATTTTCACTGAGGGGTGCAGCTCTTTCAGCCTTTTACCAACTCCCATAATTGTACCTCCGGTTCCAACACCTGCGCAGAAAGCGTCCGGTTTTAAAGAACGGAACCTAAGCTGCCACCACAATTCGGGTCCTGTATTTTCATAATGAGCCTCGCAATTAGAATAATTTGAGAACTGACATGGTAAAAAGACATTTTCATTTTGCCGGGCAAGCTCTTCAGTCATTTTAATGCTTCCAAGGAAGCCGCCCTGTTCCCTTGTTACCGGGTGAATTTTTGCGCCCATACTGGAAATAAGGTCAACTCGTTCCCTGGACATCCAGTCAGGCATAAAAATTGAGACCGGGTGCCCTAAAGCTCTCCCGATAGCAGAAAAAGATATTCCTGTGTTCCCGCTTGTGGCTTCAACTATCATATCACCGGGTTTAATTGTGCCCTGTTCATAAGCCTTCTTTAGAATATGAAGAGCCATTCTGTCTTTAATACTGCCAGTCATATTCAGATTTTCAGACTTGGCAAATATTCTTCTCGGCTTTCCTTTGTATAAAAAGCTTATCTCTAAAAGAGGTGTATTACCGATGAGGTTCTTAAGTCCTTTGAACTTTTTAGGCAAGGGGTGTACAATTTTTTCAGTAAAATGCTCCATATTGCAAAATATTAATTTTCTTTATTTTACAATATAAAATTATTAATTAAATTATAATATATACTTTTTAATGAAATTTATGTTCGGTCTAAGCCGTACCAGGGACCGGAATTAAGATCACCTATAACAATTTTTTTATCTTCAGGATCTGATATTTTATTTATGGATTCAACACACTCATCATATTTTTTCCTGGCATCGCCCGTCATTCCGTTAAGCGCTAAAGCACGTGAATATTGCATGAGCATAAAAGAAACATCAAAATCTTCAACTTCACCGGGATTATTAACTACCATATCGTGATTTTTTGATGCGTAAAATAAAGCGCTTTCTTTTCTGCCTGCAAATGCAAAAGCAGCAGCTATCATATTTATGCCCCTTACTTTGTTTGCATACCTGCAGCCGCTGAATTCACTCCAATGTAAAGTTGAGGCAAAAGCCATTTGTATCATTTTTTCAGTTTCTTCATCTGTTCTGTTCTCTTTTAAAAGCAAAGGGAAAATACCGTTATTAAACTCCGCTCCAAACCAGCGGTTTGCTTTATCAACATCAAAACCGGGATCGTTTTTCATTCTAATTTGTTTATTTTTTAGATTTTCGCTACAAAGATATAATTTTTAAATAATAAAAAAAGGGAAACAGAAATGTTTCCCTTATAAAAAAGTATATCATATATTATACTTTACTGTATGCCGTCACCTCCGCAGGTACCACATGTTTTTCTGCCTTTGTTGCCGCAAAAATTACAGCTAACTGTTCCCCCATTACAGTTCGGGTTATAACATGAATGCCAAACTTCACCCCTACCCTGGCAGCCCTGGCATGTTACGGTAGTACCATCATCCAATGTTGCTACACCGCCATTGCAGTTATACTGTGTACATCTTTCCCATTTACCGCCATTTCCGCCGCATTGATTGCAGTTGTAATTACCATAACCTCCGCAGCTGATACAATTAACTGTTCCCGTCCCTCCGCAAAAACTGCAGGTTGTTTGCGAGTAAAGTTCGTTGATAAAGAGAGTACAGCTAAAAAATGTTATAAAAAGAAAAATTACGTTTTTCATAATATTCTCTGTTTTAATTTAGCAGCAAAAAATAGTTCGGAAGAAAATCCAATATTCCTTATCTAAAGATATATCAAAAAATTGCTGTTTAATATGATTTGGGACATACGCAGCAATGATATTTATATTACAGCTCAATTACAAAAATAAGAAATAAAAAAAGCGGTCAATTGACCGCTTTTTGAGAATAAATAAAAATTGATTTTTATTTCAGCTTTGCGCTGTAAAGAATTGTTTCCATTGTTGCATTATTTTTTTCAAAGTTTGCGGTTGGGGTAAAGATGTAAAGAACATAATTCCCTTTTCCGCCGTTTTCAACCGCACTCATAACATACATCATCATATCTGTGCCGTCAATTTTTCCGCGGGCTGCAGTAATATACCCTTCCATATTGCCTTCTGTGTATCCGAATGCTTCACCATCCGGTTCAAAATCAAAATCTGCCAGCGCCAGGCCAAGAAGTTCATCTGAAGTGATCTGATCATTTGAGAAGATTACAAATGTCAAACCTACTGATTTATCTTCACTCATAGCTGTAAATTTTGTTTCGGTATCAGAAGCGATTGTCCAGTTTGAAGGAGCATTGAAATGGAATTTTCCATCTTTGGAAACAAGCTCTGTCCATTCCGCCGGCACATCAGCCTTAAGCTCTTTTTTGGGCGCGTCTGATTTCTTGAAATCTTTCTTCTTCTTTTCGTCCTTTTTCTCTGTAGTTTGGGATTTTGTATCAGTCTTTGTATCTGTTTTAGTATCAGTTTTTGTGTCTTTTTTCTCGCCGCAACCGTTGAAAATAATAGTTAACCCTAAAAATACTGCAAAAAATACAGCTAAATTCAATTTTTTCATTTTTTCCATGTTTATTTTTGTATAATAGAATGGTGCAAGTTACGAAAAAACAATGGAATAATAAGGTAAAATATTGTGATTTTTAAAACTTTTAGATAGCTAAATCCACTAACAATAACAAGTTAATTTGTGCTTTAACATATACACTTGAAAAACAATTCTTGAAGTTTATATTGCATCATACAAATTTTTAGGGGAAAGTTATGAAAGCTTTAATATTTTTTATCATCGCATTTGTTTGCGTTATTTTGTATTCCGGCTGTGATTCAGCAACTGACAGTAAATCGATCAGTGTTACACCGCCGGGATTAGTAGAACCAGCCAACAACGATACAATGGTTGCTGCAGCTCCATTATTTAAATGGAACAATAACGCAGACCAGCTTCAAATAGATGTTAGTGCGGGTTTTGAAAATCCGTTTTACACAACTGCAGTTACAGGCAATCAATTTCAGCTGCCATCGGGTATTTTGAATCCATCCACATTTTATTACTGGCGTGCAGGTACTACAGTTGGCGGAACAACTTACTGGTCTCAGGACAGATTTTTCTTCAGGACAAGACCAAATTAAACCAAAATCATAATTTACACATTAAAAAAGCATAAGTTTTTCAACTTATGCTTTTTTTTATCATAATACCCGGTGATATATATAGCATGCTGTTTTTATACGAAATTTTATTCACTGCTAACCCTTAAACCTTTGATTATTTTTGTATTGATACGATAAATACACTCCGGAAAACAAAGATCCCGATATTAAAGGCTAAGATAAATGATGTAAACAAAAAGGAGATTTACCATGTACTTTCTGCTGGTATTTTTAATTCTGCTTACTGCAATTATAATACATGTAATATCCGAGTTCAGAAAAAAAGCTGAATTAACTGGTGAATCCAATCTTTCAATTACAGCAAAAAATATTTTACCTGCATCAAGAACATGCAAGATATGTTCGTTAATTACATTCATAGGGCTGATAGCAACTGGGCAACTTTTGTTTCTTGAAGGCAGCGGAAGCGGCTGGAGCCTGCTGCAGATGAATGAAGCTCAATGGAAGAATATTCACCTGATATTATTTTCGGTTTTTATAATTGCTTTCGGGCTGCATCTTTATACCCACAGCAAATGGCTTAAAATGGTCATTTCGAAAAAATTGCATTCGGTAAGAAAGTAGAATACTTAAATTTCTTACCATTTTTTTGCTCATTAAAAAAGCAGTGAATGATACATTCACTGCTTTTTATTATAAAAAATTATAGAATAACCTGATCCTGACTGTCTCTATTAAGAAGCAATTTTTTTGAACATCACTTTTCCGCTCTTTTGGTTTTCTATGACATTGGGCTTCATTTTATCCCAGTTAGTTATAAGCTCGCCTTTTTCATTAGCTTCAATTGTAAAGAGCCTGTCACCTTTTTTATACAGCTCAAACATGTTATCCTTGCCGTATTTTTCAAATATCACCTCCGCATTTTTTTCTGAAGCTTTAACGCTTGCTTCAATTCTTGTCATAGTCTGGAATCCATCCACCTGGATATCAGCTACAAGAGTGTTTGCATCTTTCTCTTTAATGTCGATCACATAATTCCAGGTCTGTGCACCATCACCGGTAACATTTTTGGCTGATTCTTCAAATGAATACTGCCCTGCCCACTTTTTATTAACAGCAGAGCTGTTTGTGGTGTTTTGCTGGGTGTTCGGAGCCACATTCTGCGTCGAGCTTTGGTTTTCTGAGTTCACCTTTTCATCCTTTTTACCGCAGGATGAAAAAATTATTACAGCTGTGAGAATGAAGAGAATTTTTATTGATCTCATATTATATATTTTTAGTTTAATTTAAATTCAATCGTTTCAGCACTTCTTCTTTACCCAGTACATATGCTATCATTCCAAGCTCCGGACCGTGTTCTTCGCCCGTCAGGGCAAGCCTTACAGGCATAAAAAGATTTTTGCCCTTTACACCGGTTTCCTTCTGCACTTCAGAAAGTACAGGCTTAAAGTTATCAGTTGTGATCTCAAGCATAGAATCTATTTTTGCTGCCAATGCTTTAAAAACCTGTTTTGATGTATCAGCGCTTATAATTGCTGTTTGCTCATCGTTCAGCTTTACATCACTGTAATAAACTTTTGCCTGTTCAGCGGCTTCATCAAGCTTGTTTATGTAATTCCTGATGGCAAATATAACTCTTTTAGTTTTTATAATATCGCTTGTATCTATTCCGCCTGCATTGAGATAAGGAATCAAAAGCCCGGTCAATTCATCAATATTATAATTCTTTATATACTCACCGTTCATCCAATTAAGCTTTTCAACGTTAAATACTGCTCCAGCGGAATTAACACGCTCTATGCTGAATTTTTCGATTAGCTCCTCTTTAGTGAATATCTCTTTTTCTTCGCCATCACCCGGATTCCACCCCAGCAGTGCCATAAAATTCAGAAGTGCTTCCTTTAGATAGCCTTTCTTCAGATAATCTTCGGTTGCAACATCGCCCTGGCGCTTGGAAAGCTTGGTTTTATCGGGATTCAGTATCAGCGGCACGTGTGCCATTTGCGGCACTTCCCATCCAAATGCATTGTATAAAATTATATGCTTAGGCACAGATGTTAACCATTCCTCTCCCCTGATGATATGTGTTATCTGCATCAGATGGTCATCGATCACATTCGCCAGGTGATATGTCGGAAAGCCATCGCTCTTAAGCAATACCTGGTCATCCACAAGATTAGTATCAATTTTAACATTCCCGCGAATGATATCAGTAAATCTGATCTCTGAATCCAACGGTACTTTTAATCTTATAACATAAGGAATCCCCGAAGCTAATTTTTCATTAACTTCATTTTCAGTAAGTACCCTTGCCCTGCGGTCATACATTGTCTGTTTGCCCTGCATCTGCTGCACTTTACGCATTTCATCAAGCTCTTCGGCGGTTTCAAATGCATAATAAGCGTGACCGCTTGCAAGCAGCTCATCGCAGTATTTTTTGTAAATATCTAAGCGCTGTGATTGAAAGTACGGACCAAACTCACCCCCAACACCCGGACCCTCATCGTAATTCAGGCCCATTTCATTGAGTATATTTATCAAATTTTCAACTGCGCCTTCAACTTTGCGCGATTGATCAGTATCTTCAATCCGCAATAAAAACTTACCGTTATGGTGCCTTGCAAAGAGATAGTTGAAAAGCGCCGTTCGCAGGCTTCCCAAATGCAGATAACCGGTTGGTGATGGCGCAAAACGTACCCGTACTTCTTTATTCATGTTTTTCCGTTTGGATATTATAATTGTCTGAAAATATCTATTTTTGGTTAATTATTTTTACAAATATTGCTGTTTTAAATTTTAAATAACAGGAAAAACATATTTGAACTCCAACTCCAAAACCCGTTTTACTGACCGTGTAGAAAATTACATTAAATACCGCCCTTCATATCCGGCAGAGGTAATTGAATACCTGAAATCTGAAGGTATTCTTAGACCTGATTCAGTCATTGCGGATATCGGCTCAGGTACGGGAATATCTGCGGAGCTGTTCCTGAAAAATGGTAACACTGTATATGGAGTTGAACCCAACGACGCAATGCGCGAAGCGGCGGAGAAATTACTTTCGGGCTACAGGAATTTTAGAAGCATTAATGCATCTGCTGAGGATACAAAGTTACCGGATAACTCAATTGATGTGATCATATGCGCACAAGCTTTTCATTGGTTTGATATACCGAAGGTGAAAATTGAATTTAAACGGATACTAAAACCCACTGGCAGTGTATGTTTAATGTGGAATGAAAGAATACTTGACGGAAATCCGTTTTTGATCGCTTACGAAAATCTATTGCTTAAATACGGCACTGATTATAAAAATGTGAGACATGAAAATATCGATGATAATAAGCTATATGAATTCTTTGAAGGCGGATACACAAAGAAGACTTTCCCCAACAAGCAGGTATTCGATCTCGCCGGTGTAACCCGCAGGTTGTTATCATCATCTTACACTCCGCAATACGATAGTCCCTTATATGAACCAATGCTGGCTGAGTTAAATGAAATATTTGAGCAGTATCAGGTAGATGGTAAGATTGAATTTTTGTATGATACGAATGTATACCCATCAAAATCCACACAAACAAAAAAATCCGGTTGAAAAACCCCCTTTGTCATACCCGTGGAAGCGGGTATCCAGTCGATAAAGCTAGAAAAAGCGAATATTTGTGATAAAGTTAGATTAAGAATCATAGCGTTTCAAACTTCATAGATAAATCTCAAATCCATGTCTAGATTCCCGCCTGCGCGGGAATGACAAGCAGTAAATGTAGAAGTAAGCAAATATTTGTGATAAAGTTAGATTAATAATCATAGCGTTTCAAACTTCATAGATGAATCTCAAATCCATGTCTAGATTCCCGCCTGCGCGGGAATGACAAGCAGTAAATGTAGAAGTAAGCATATATTTGCGATAATGATAGATTAAAAATCATAGCGTTTCAAACTTCATAGATGAATCTCAAATCCATGTCTAGATTCCCGCCTCGGCGGGAATGACAAGCAATTAGATTCCCAGTTTCGTGCCCGACTGCGCGCCTGCCTGACGCAGGCAGGGGAATGACAGAGAAAGATACAAACATTTACACAATTATCATAGATTTTCGCAACCAAATCTTCGTATCTTTGTTTTATATGGTAACAATATTACAAATTAACAGGAAATATATGCTAAAACGCTTAATTTTACCGCTTTTTTTGATCACTGTAATTACAGTAATTTCATTTCAGTTTTCTGGCTGCAGCAGTGATGATATTAACACAATAATAAATAATGCTACAACTACAGAAGTAACTGCGAAAGAGAGGCTTGATTCAGCTTACGCGCAGGCTATTCGCAATCACGGAGCAAATACTAAGCTTGTGCTGATAATGGGAAAAAATGTTAAAGCAAACGGAAAAACCGAGCTTTCACTGCTTCAGGCTGCAACAAATCCTGATTCCATCGGCGCATGGCTTTATATTTTCAGGGCTCCCGGCGATACATCGCTCAGAATTTATACACCAAATCCGCTGCCAACAGCAACTGATTGCATCGAGCTGACAGCGCTATTCAACACAAACCAGCTTATCGGACTTATACAGGATACATCAGCAAGAAATATGGTATCAGGCGCGCTTGATCTTATTATTTCAACGAACATTTTTATAGCAACATCAACATCAACACTTCTCAACAGCGATGCATCAATAAATCTTGCAGCTTCAACGAACCCGATAATCAAATTTGATGAAAGCTTTATTCCGGATACAAGCTCTCTAAACGGGAATGTTTTTTTCTCAACGGGCACGAACCAGACAAGGAATATGATCCTTATGCCGGCTGCGGGAACGTTGAACCTTCCTGCATATATCACAAATCTCACGGGCTTCCCGGCGGATCTTTGGATAGTTCAGTACAAGAAGACAAATTCACTTAACCAGAGTGAAAACCTGATACTCGGTACAGTTGTGCAGAGCGGACAGATGATGGGAGTACCAATTGGGATTCAGAGTCCGGTTATAAATCTTTCTAAGTATGTGAATGAGTAGTTAAATGACCGACATAGTCATACCCGCGAAGGCGGGTATCCAGACGAAGATGCCGGAAAAAGTATATATTTGTGATATGGATGGATCAAGAATCAAAGCATATCAAACTTTATTGATAAATCTCAAATTGATATCTAGATTCCCGCCTTCGCGGGAATGACAAGCAATAGATTCCCGCCTGCGCGGGAATGACAAAAAAACCCCAGCAGTAAGCGGGGGTTTTTTATTTATATTATGGAAAACTTATTATGATACAAATGGACAAGCCGCTGTATGACCGGGTGCTTTTTCTTCAAGCGGCGGAACCGCATCTGCGCAGACTGGCTGCGCAATTGGACAGCGTGTTCTGAAGCCGCAGCCGCTGGGTTTCCTTAAAGGTGTGGGTACATCGCCTTTTAATATTACACGTTCTTTATGCCTGAACTTAGGATTCGGCAGCGGCACTGCTGAAAGCAGAGCTTTGCTGTACGGATGTTTTGGATGGTGATATACTTCCCTGCCGGAACCAACTTCAACAATATTTCCAAGATACATCACGGCAATTCTTGAGCTGATATGCTCAACCACAGAAAGGTCATGAGCAATAAACATAATGCTCAGGTCAAATTCCTTCTGCAGCTCCTGCATTAAGTTTATTACCTGCGCCTGTATAGATACATCAAGCGCGGAAACCGGCTCATCGGCAATTATCAGCTTCGGGTTGGTTGCAAGAGCTCTTGCAATACCAATTCTCTGCCTCTGGCCGCCTGAAAACTCATGCGGGTAACGCTTGGATTGTTCAGGCTGCAAACCGACTTTTTCAAGCAGCATTGATATACGTTCAAGCCTTTGTTTCTTCGGCATATTTGTATGGTAAAGCATCGGCTCTTCGATGATCTGTCCGACAGTCAGCCTGGCATTAAGTGATGAATACGGGTCCTGGAATATCATCTGCACAAGTCCCCTGTATTTCCTTATATCATTCCTTGAAAGCTTTGTAAGATCTATCATCTCGCTGCCGGTGTTAAGAAGCACTTCCCCGGTAATATCAACATCAGGCGAAGAGAATTTAAGAATATTGATTATAGCTTTACCCAAAGTTGATTTACCGCATCCGGATTCACCCACTATACCCAGGGTTTCACCCTGTTTCATTGTAAAGCTGACGCCATCAACAGCTTTAACTTCTGCCACTTTACCAAGAAAAACTCCCCCGTGAACCGGGAATTTAACCTTCAGATCTTTTACTTCTAAAATATTGCTGTTATTCATAACTTAACTCTAAATCCTTTTTTAGTAACAACGCCAAATTAAGCAGCGTTAATTTTGGGTGAATTCATCATTGCCTCGGGGTTAGAAATAAGATGGCACCTGACTTTTCTTCCCGGTGAAATTTCAACAAACTCAGGTTCAACTTCTGTGCAGAACTGCACCGCTTCAGTGCATCTTGTGCAGAACTTGCACCCTTTCGGAAGCTCTAAAATATGCGGTATGATTCCCGGGATAGCTTTCAGCTCTTCGCGCGTATCCTTATATGGATCAGGCAGTGACTGCATTAATCCTTTAGTATAGGGATGCTTCGGGTCGTTGAATATTCCGAATATATCTCCTATTTCCTGGATCTTTCCGCCATACATTACAATTACCCTGTCGCAAATTTCAGCAACAATACCAAGATTATGGGTAATCAGCAGAATTGCAGCATCTTCGCGCTGTTTCTTGATCTTTATCATAAGCTCAAGTATCTGCGCCTGTATTGTCACATCAAGAGCTGTAGTAGGCTCATCGGCTATAAGCAGTGATGGGTTGCAGGCAAGAGCCATTGCTATCATTACCCTTTGCCTCATACCTCCGCTGAACTGGTGCGGGTAATCCTTCATTCTTTTAGCCGCATCAGGTATTCCCACGGCTTCTATCATATCAATAGCCTTTTGCTCTGCTTCCTGTTTGCTTATCTTTTCATGGGTTAAGATAACTTCTGTTATCTGCTCGCCTATTTTCATAACAGGATTGAGCGATGTCATCGGTTCCTGGAATATCATGGCAATTTCATAGCCGCGGTATTTTTTCATTTCCTCATAGCTCAGCTTAAGCATATCAACGCCTTTGTAGAGCACTTCGCCCGCGACAATTTTACCCGGAGGGTCAGGCACAAGCCTGGTAAGTGAGTAAGCTGTCACTGATTTACCTGAGCCGGATTCACCCACAATTGCAAGCACTTCGCCTTCATGGATATCAAAGCTTACATCATCAACAGCTTTAGCCGGGAACTTTCCTTTGAGCTTTTTATCTTCCCGGTAGAATTTCTTCAGAAATTCTTCCTTGGCATATTCCGCATGCGCTTCAAGCTGCTTATCGGTAGCTTCAACAAAAAAATAAGTACGTAAATTTTTAACTTCTACAAGTTTCTTCATATAATTACCTCAGCCTTGAATAAACTTTCGGGTCAAATGCTTCTCTGATAGCTTCGCCGATAAATACAATTGCAATAAGCGTTAAGAACATCGCGCCAAGCGGTACAGCGACAAGCCACCAGTTATTGATATCAGTCATGCCCTGCCTTACAAGCTGTCCCCAGCTTGGAGTTGGCGGCGGGAGCCCGAACCCGAGAAAATCAAGCGATACTAAAGCGCTGATATCGGCAACGATAGCAAACGGCGCAAATGAAATTACGGGTGTTAACGAGTTCGGGAGAATATGTTTAAAAATTATTGTTCTGTTCTTTGCTCCAAGAGATACTGCTGCTGAAACGTAATCCCTGGCTTTTTCCCTGTAAAATTCGCCTCTTACATAATATGTTATACCCATCCAGCTGAATGCCGTTAAAATGAGTACAAGCAGTATAAAATTAGGCTGTAATATAGAGCTGACAATTATCATAACATACAAAAACGGTAAAGTGCTCCATATTTCAATAAGGCGCTGCCCGAAAATATCTATCTTGCCGCTGAAAAATCCAAGCATAGCGCCAATTGATACACCGATCAGGTAAGCAAAAAAAGTTACAACAAGCGCGAATGAAATGGAAATATTAAAACCGTAAAGAGTCCTTGCAAATACATCACGCGCCCTGTCATCTGTACCGAAAATATGTTTCGCAGAAGGAGGATGCGGAGGTGAGCCTTCGGTTTCATCCAGCAGGTTCTCATTGGGGCTGTAGGGATAAATAGGCATAAGTACCCAGTTATCACTGGCGTCATTGCTGAATGCTTCCTTTAACCTGCGGTAATTTGTTTCTCCGTAGCCTTCCTGCCCGAATACAGAGGGGGCGTATATACCGCTTTTAAAAAGCGGGAAGTAATATTCACCGTTATACTTTACAATAATTGCAGTATGATTGATGAACAGCGGAAGAATAAAGGAAAGCAGGTACATAATAACAAGTGCAAGGAAAGCGTAATAACCCCGTTTTATTCCTTTGAACTTTCTCCAGCGTTTCCTGAAAATTGAAATTGAAACTTTATCTTTATTTTTTTCCTTCTTCATAATTAAGAAGTTATTATCATGAGATTTATATTATCTGTTTACTATTTAAACCTGATCCTCGGATCGAATATCGCGTAAAGCATATCGGAAATAATATTCCCGATAAGCAGAAGGAATGATGATATAACAAGAATTCCCATTGTCACAGGATAGTCTCTCTGCTCAATTGACCTGAACCCGAGCAGACCCATTCCGTTAATATTAAATACTGTTTCAATCAGAAAGCTTCCTGCAAGTATAAGCGATAAAAAGTGACCCAGTCCGGTTGCAAGCGGTATTAATGAATTGCGCAACGCATGTTTAAATATAACCCGCTTTTCTGAAAGTCCTTTTGCAAATGCAGTTCTGATATAATCCTGGCTTAAGTTTTCTATCACAGAATTTTTGGTAAGGATAGTAAGTGTGGCAAAGCTTCCTACCAGGTATGATGCAACAGGAAGAACAGTGTGATAGAACTGATCAGTTAACTGTCCCCAAAACGAGAGGCTTTCAAAATCTTCTGAACGGAAACCGCCGAGCGGGAAAACATCCCAAAGGCTGCCGCCTCCGAATATAACAAGCATAATTGTACCAAACGCCCAGCCGGGAATTGAGTAACCCATAAAAACAAGTATTGATGAGGCCAGGTCAAATTTGCTGCCGTTCTTAACGGCTTTAAAAACCCCGAGGGGAATACATATCAGATACGTAAGTATAAATCCGATAAGACCGAAATAAATTGAAACAGGAAATCGAGATATAATTACATCCCATACAGGCTCTGCATATACATATGAATTACCTAGATCAAGCGTAAGCATATTACCAAGCCACCTGAAATAGCGTTCATGTATCGGCAGATCAAACCCGTAAAACTTTTTCATTTCCTGAAGCGCTGACTCAGGAATTTCAATTCCACCGGTAACATTTTGACCTGAGGTACCGACTTCACCGCCGGTATTTTGTCCGCCCATACGGAGCTTCAGCAGCTCTCTTTCGAGCGGTCCACCTGGTACTATTTGAAGTATAAAAAATGTAATGAGAGTTATACCCAGAAAGGTTGGTATTATCAGAAGGAACCTGCGTATAAAATATGATGTCATAATATTAGAATTATTTCCCGCAAAATGCAGAAATACAAATTACGTAAATTATAAAAACTAAATGATCTTTTTATTTAAATAGATTTATAGATCTGCAGGACTTTTGTAAAATGGTTACTGCCTTCACTCATAGAATGAAGGCAGTAATTTATATATTAATTATTTGTTTTGTGCTTCTTCCTGTTCTTTTATCTTCAGCCAGTATTTCTGATCTTCCGGTTTAATTTCCATTTTCTTATTAGGATCAGATTTCACCGCGTCAAATTCAGCGGCTTTTTCCGGATCATAATACCATAAAATACAGGTAAAGAGGTAATCACTAGTCCTTGGAAGTATCCATTCAGGATATGAGAATTTATTCTGGAAAGCAATTCTTTGAAACGGAACATACCATCCAAAACCGTATCCAAAATAATTGCATGCAATACCGTCAATTTCTCTTATAATTTTAATTCTCTCTTTTTTATCGTAAGTTTTGTTGTATAGATCGCATAACTCATCAATTCTTGCATCTTTAATTCCCGGCCAGTTTGTTGTATTGGGTGCATCTGCAGTGTTTGATTTAAGCGAGCTTTCAGGATTTGGTATCCTTAAGCCTGTCCATGCAGTAACAAGTATTGTAAAATTCCTTTCATTTCCAAGCTTAAACCTTGTGGTGCCGTCGATCTGTTTCAGATTTAATTTAATACCGGCTTTCTTCAGGTCTTCCTGGAAGATCGTTAAATATCTTTCCTGTCCCGGACCACCATCGAAAGGCAGATCAAGCTCAAAAATTTTACCGTCTTTTACAAGGTAACCTTCGGAGTTCTTTTCCTTCCATCCGGCTTCCTCTAAAAGCATACGTGCTGAATCGAGGTTAAAACCAACCCTCGGATTATTTGGGTTTTCATATACTGAACCGGGATAATATGAATATTCCATCTCGTATTGTTTGAAAAACAATTTTTCATTAAACTTAACACGATCCCATAAATAAGTTACAGCTTTTCTAATTCTTATATCATCAAAAGGCGGTTTACGCATATTAAAAACGAGACCCTGTACCCCGTTCGGATTTTCATTATATACCCGGTACCTTGCTACAAGACCGCGTTTGAATTCATCGAAGTCAAACCTTTCAGCCCACCACTGTGCGCGGTTAACTGAATAAACATCAATATCACCTTTTTTGAATTTTTCGAATGCTAATGATTCATCCTGAATAACATCAAGTTTAATAGCGTCAAAGTTATTTATGCCAATGTTGAATCTTTCTTTCTCAGCCCAGTAATCGCTTCTGCGGCGGAAAGTAACTGATTGGCCCTTATTTATATCTTCTTTAAGTAAAGTGTATGGACCTGAACCCGGTATTGTTTCAAACTGGAATTTTTCGAGATATTCAGAGCCTTTAATATTGCCAATATAATGTGCAGGCAGAATTCTCATTGAGCCTGAAAAATACAGGAACTGTCTCCAGTTCTCTTCTTTTGTTTTAACTGATACAATATATTTACTTTCAGCTACAGGCTGTTCGTACGTACCATATAGTATATTTGAATACGCCTCAAGAATACCCGGATCTACAAGAATCTTCCATGTAGCAACAACATCTTCTGCTGTAACAGGCTTACCATCAGCCCATCTTGCATTAGGATTGATACGGTATGAAAACGTTTTTTTATCTTCTGATATTTTCCAGTGTGTAGCTAAACTTGGGATCCATTCTTCTGTAACAGGATCCTGTGCCAATAAGCCTTCATACATCAGGCCGAATTCCATCAGGTTATTTACGTATGAGTTGGCATCTTTACCCATATTCCTTAAAGTATTCGGGAAATCAGGTATCCTCATTGTAAAAGAACCGCCCTTGATGGCATTGGAGTCTCCTGCAACATTATAATTAACGGCAGTCTGCCAGCCTTCTCCTGTGAAGCCGTTGCCTCCCAGTTCCGGCGGAACTGAAGGGTCAGCGCCCGGAGGTGTATCAAACTGTTTTATAGAAACCGGTTTTGTATCGATCTGTTTTTTGGGTTTTGTGGATTTACCGCAAGAAATAAAAAGGGCTGATGTGACAATTAGAACTAAAGCTAATATTATTGCTCTGTTTTTCATTCCTGATGCTCCTTAATGTTATGTAAATGAGATCTGAATTAACTATAAACAAATATCATAAAACGAAACAATATAAAAAACCTTAAAATTTGTGACGTTTTAAGACAGTTATTTAATCAGTATCATTTTTTGAGATGCTGAAAAATCGCCGGAAACAAGCTTATATATATAGATGCCGCTCGGAAGGTTTTTGGCATTAAATTCAACTTTATAATTTCCGGGTTTTAAAGCGCTGTTCACAAGAACTGCAACTTCTTTGCCTGTAATATCATATACTCTAAGCGAAGAAACAGGCTGAATGCTATTTTGAGGAATGCTGAAACTGATAACAGTAACCGGATTAAACGGGTTAGGATAATTTTGAAATAGCTTATATTCGCCTGGAATCTCGATCCCAACCGGTTCAATTCCGATACTGGTATACCTGGTGTGCAGATATGTTAAAATATCCATAGATAAAGCTTCTATATATGAAGCATTGTTAAAATTGGCAGATGTACCTGAATTTGAAAGTATAACTACACCTCCTTTAATTCCGGTAAGTGAATCAGTATAAAAAGTTATAAAGCTGTTATAACCTGGTGTGCCGCCGTCTTTAAAAATTATCCATGGATTGTTAAGCTGAAAATTAAGGCGGTTGGATGCCCAAGCCATCCCCTGCCATTTTTGAGTTGGCTGCCCGGGATTTATCCTTTTTATATGTTTATGCATTGTATCAAGCAGCGGGTTAAGGCTTGAGCTCAGCATCTTCATCTGGTATTCAAGATAACGGGTCATATCTTTAATGGTTGAGCGTATTGCACCCGCTCCGTTAAAAGCCGGCCAGGTAGATTTATTGCTGTCAGCCAAAATCCAATTGTTGGAATTATTTTTAATATATCCTTTGGCTGAGCGCAGTATCATTGAAAGATTCCTGGTAATTTTTGTATCAGGCATATTAAGCGAATCAGTTATGATCTGCTGAAAAAGCTGTTCGATGGAGTCTCTGCCTGCATGCATTGTTAAGCCTGTAGCTAGCGTCGCAAAACCCAAATTTGAATAGGTCCAGATCGAATCGGGTTTTGTAACAAGGTGACAAGTATCAATATAACGGAACATCCGTTCAAGTGTATATGGATACGACGCCGGCGGTTCATCAATTAAACCGGAAAAATGAGTAACAAGCTCAAGCAGGTTTATCCTGGTAGTATCATTGCCATTGACCCAAAATGGCACTCTGAGTGTATCGGGCAGGTAATTTTTTATAAGGTCCCACCGGTTTGCCATATTATATCGCAGCATATGAGCCATTACCATGGCTGTAAACGTTTTAGTAACTGATCCTATCTGGTAAACGGTAGTACTATCAGGTGCTTCGTGGGTTGACCTGTTTTTTTCACCGTGATAAAAGAGCCTTCTTAAATATTCATTAGTTGCAGGATTATAAAAAACTACACCTATCGATACTCCCACTGTTGTATCACTGTAATGTACCTTGAAAAGTGAATCAATTGCATTTTTGAAAGGGTCGCCCTGTGAGAAAAGATTAGCTGAACAAATTACAAATAAAAATGCTGCTCTTACAATAAATTTCATAGTGATCCTGTAAATATAAACCCGGCAGCAGAAGCTGCCGGGTAAAAAGTTTAAATTATTTTACTAATATCATTTTTTTGGTTTGAACAAAATCACCGGATGAAAGAGTATAGAAGTAAACACCGCTTGAAAAGCGGGAAGCATTCCACTCAGCATTATATGTTCCGGCATTTAGCTGACCGTTTACAAGTTCATCAACTTTTCTTCCTGTGACATCATAAATTTCAAGCTTAACAGCGCTTGCTTTGCTTATATCAAACTTAATGTTAGTAACCGGGTTAAACGGGTTAGGATAGCTTTGATAAAGATTATACTTAGCCGGAACTTCGTTAGAAATTGAACTGATACCGATTGCATTGTGATTTCTTGTTAAGATCCAGTACATAACATTTGACTGGCTTGAGCCGTTATCAAAATTAGCGTTGTTATAACCGTAAAACTTCCAGAAATTCAGCGCGGTTTGCGGGTAAGCTGTAGCTTGAACCCCTACATTGATAGTAGTCCAGTTCCACACTGTTGTATTGGTGTTGGTGGAATCAAAACAAGGCGTATAACGCAGACCGTTAGGCGTGTAATCATAGATCTGTTTGGCAAATGCAATATTGCTCCAGAACTGTTCAGTTACAGGTGTTACAGGTACAACCTGTATTCCCGTGGCATAATAATTTACCGAGCCAAAGAAAGTGCTTGCATCAATTCTCCCCTGGTACATATTTGTAACGGTTTTGAACTGGTTTGTATATACTGCCGGATACACAGGGTTTGTTTGATTTGCGTAGTAATATTTCTGCACTGATCTCACTTCCTGTGAAAGCATAAGCTGTCCCTGGTTCAGCATGTTGCTGTATTGTGCGTTTGGCGAAGCGTTATTCATAGCCAGACCGAACAGATATAAGCCATACCATGCATTGGCAGCTTCGCTGGAGCTTTCCTGGTTCTTTCCGCCGCCGTATGGTACAAGGCCGTTAGCCCATGAGTGCCCGTCATACCAGTCTTTATACCGCTGCAGCGCGAAGTAATTATCTCCACGGCTTGGATTGGCTATTTCACGCGCAAGATCAGTTACACGGTTTGAATAATAATTACCATTTGCTGTAAACCATGCAGGATTCTTTTTGGCAACAACAGCAGCGGCATACAGAAGGTAACCATAATGGAAATGATGATCATTATATAATGCGCTGCCAAAATCTATTCCGTTATTCAGGTTAAGTGAATCATGTGAACGGCTTGAGATTATTCCCCGGAATTTTGTATCGTATAATAATGAATCCTTTTGATACGGAATACCGTTATAAAAAATTGAACTGTTTCCGTTTAGCCATCTGCCTAAATAGATCTGCAATGAATCACGCATTCTGACCGCAAGCGGCTGCATAGCAGCATACCTTGTCTGGTCCCTATCATAAAGCTCATCTGCAATCTGGACTATCCTTCCAAGCTTGCCTATACATTTTGCAGCGCTGTATATATCCATCCACTGGTACTGCCTGTTAAAGTTAACCAGGTCATTTGTTACATAACGGTTAAGTGTATCGCACCACTGGAGCGGAACGTTTGCGAGACCGCCTGACCTTGGGCTCCATGAATAACCCGGTAGCTGTTCTGTCATTTGCCAGGTTTTGGTTTTTACCTCGCTCATTGTACCTTTTAATACCTGGTACTTCAGAAGATTTGTTGTACTTCCGCCCGGGAGCATATCAACATGATGCGGGAGTGCCATCATTAATAATGAATCACCTGTGAGCGATCCTTCATTATAGCGGGTAAAATTGAAATTCAAAGCAGCAGTGCTGCTTCCGCTTGGAATGCTAGCTCCTACTTCTCCCTTTATGGGAATAAATTTTGCGTAAGCTCTAAGCAGATTAAGCCTGTTAGGCACATCGGCAGCGTTCGGATCGTTATCATACGTTAAGTTTGCCACCCTTATCCACCCGGTAAGCGGCGCCGTACCGATCAATCCAAGGGTTTGTGGATTCTGGCTGAACTGAAGAGTAATTGACTGAGAGCTGAATATCATCCAGGTTTGTGAACGCAGGGGCTCGGGAGCACCTGTAGTTGTCTGCACCTTAAATTCAGTTCCGGTAAAAGTCTGGTTTGCAGCAACAATAACATCATTAACTTTCCATATTGCCGGTGAAGGGAAATAAATTCCCGGTGTAACATTATTATAGAACATAGTTACATACGGCATACCGCGTACAATTGGGGCATAATAATATTGATTAACATTAGCGGTATTGTAATATTTTATTGTAGCGGAAAGATCCGTATAGTCATTTCTGATAACCGGTGTAAAATTTGCGGGGTTTGTTGTTCCCATGAATAAAACTGAGCCATTATCCCAGTTAACAGTCGGAAAGCTGCCGCCCGTGGTTGTAACACCGAACGGTTTATAATTAATGCTTAATAATGCCCTTTGGTTTGAGTAACCGCCATAGTTAAAGCCTGAGCCAAGATTATACGGGTATACCCAGCTGTCATTTTGTCCGATGTTTCCCTGGGGATTCGGATAGGCTGTGCCGTGCAGAAAGAACAGGTTGAACCATGCATTTGTGGGGTAAGGCGCTGAAAGGCTGTCTAATATAGTATTCCCGGCAGTTTGTACTTTACTTACTACCTGCTGCCAGGTTGATTGCTGCGGCGATGTTGAAAAAGGTGTACCATAATTCCATTGTGAGCAGGTGTAAGATATCAATAAAGTAAATGATATAAAAAACAGTAATACTTTTAACATTTCAGCCTCCGTAATATTAAATAATAGCTTGCAATATCACCATATATCAAAAAAAAAGCAATCCCCAGATTGAGATTGCTTTATAAAAAACACTAATTTAAAAATTTTATTTGATCAGCATCAATTTTTTTGTATCAGAAAATTCTGAGGTTTCTATTCTATAGAAATACACACCACCGGCAAGTTCTGATGCATTGAGATCAATGGTATATTTACCGGCATCCATATTACTATTTACCAGGTTTTTTACTTCTCTGCCAAGTATATCAAACAGTTTGATACTTACAAAAGCAGAGCGCGGCAGGTTGAAATTAATTTTCGTAGCAGGATTGAACGGGTTGGGGAAATTCTGGTACAGTGCATAGCTAAGCGGAATTTCGCTTCCGTTTTGTGAAATACCTACACCCGGACCATCAGTATAATTAACTACCCTGAAGTTATCAAAATAGAAACCGTCACCGGGCACGCCGCCATCTGTAACATAATTGAAACGGAGCTTAACACGCTGGCCGATGTATGGATTTAGTGAAATACGTTCATATATCCACGGCTGTACCCCATGGTAGGAAGGCTGCCCGCTTACTGTTGCTGTATATCTTCCGGCAAGATTAGTCCATGTACTTCCGAAATTTGTACTGACCTGAATTCTTGTATAATCAAAGGAAGTCTCAGTTGCCCATTTAGCCATAAATTCCACCCTTGGATTAACAGCGCCGATAAGGTTAATAGTATCATTCAAAGTAAAATAATTATTTGTGCTGTTCTTTGAATTTCCGTAACGTGAATCAGCAAATGAATGGCTTTCGCTCCAGTAGCTTACAAATGTTGTATCCCACTGTGTCTGGTTTCCGCTTTTTGTCCAGCGTGAAGTTCCGCTTTCGGAATTATCGCTCATTAAAATATTACCCCTGCCAACTATCACAGAAATAGTATCAAGTGATGTTTCAACATTTTCCTGCTTTGTGCTAACGATAAGCTTGATCTCATCCATATAGGCTGCTGAATTAGTAAGCCTGAATGAAATCGGTACTGAATTATATTTTACCTGGCGCGGATTTATATTTCCGTAATTATGCGATGAATTTATAGCTGTAATATTGGGATATGAAGTTGATACTGATACTGTAACACTGTTTGCAGGAAGAGAAAGTCCTTTATTGCGGATTCCAATATTCAGCCTTAGAGTATCATTTCTTTCAACATAGCCGTTTCCTGTAATTGTGTAGTTCTGGAACTTTGCATAAGCGCCGCCTACCCATGCTAGATATTTATAGCTTGGCAGCATCTCATTTGCTGCGGGAATGATCTGCGCCTGAGAAGGCCAGAAGCTTCCGCCGCCAACTTCCGGTGTCCACGCATAACATCCTATGGAATGCAGCCAGTCACGGGTTGTACCGCTTGAATAATAATCAAGCATTTCAATAACCGTACCATATGTAAAATTATTTTCTGATGCAAAATCTCCGCTGAAATCAGAATAGATCTCGTAAGCAACAGTACTATCATTGTAACCATACGGGTTCAGGTACCTTCCGGCTTCTGAATGAACTGAAAACGATATCTTTGGCTGAATTGCAGTAACCAGATTTTTTATAGCCTGTGTTTCGGGTTCACTGCCGGCAGATGGCCCGCGGTAAGTATCAGAACACGGGTCGCTGCTTGAGCCGCTGTTGAATCCCCAGCCGTAGTTGTAATTTCGGTTGAGGTCAACGCCAAAGCATCCGTTGCCGTTATTTTTCCTGTTCTTACGCCAGTTTCCGCCTCCGTTTGGGTTAGTGGTTTGGTTCCTTACATATCCATCCGGATTTACTACAGGTACAAAATATATTTCCCTGTTATCCACCAAATATTTAGCTTCAGGGTTGGTATTATAGTTATCAAGCAGCCAGTACATAAAATATACAGTACCTGCCATAGCCTGCGGTTCGCGGGCATGATGCAGCGCATCAAAATAAATTGCCGGCTCTGTACCTGATTCATTTACATCAGCATTATCTGATATCTTAACAGACCATATGGTTCTGCCTTCTTCTGTCGTTCCCCTGTTCTGCTTTGCTGTTATCAGGGTTGGATATTGCAGCCTCATTGAGTCCAGCTTTTGCACAACTTCTGTGTAGGTATAATAACCGCCCATGCTTCCATAACTGAACCCTCTGATATTATCATTCTGCATAACCAGACCCGCAGCATTCATTTCCTGTTGAGTTGGCAGAGGCCTGTTTTTGTAATACTGGTCCATATCAGGTATTTCAACTGAATATTGAATACCTGTGCTTTTAAGCCTTTCGATTTCAAGCTGATTTATTACCAGTGAAATTCCTTCAGTATAGTTACCATGAAAATGTTCAACGGTAATATCATTTTGCTGAAGCCTTTTTAAATCTTCAGCTGAGTGTACAAATACTTTTACAGTACTGTATTTTTCAACGGGGGCAAGCTCACCCGTAGTAAAAATACTGAAGCGTGAAAACGCAATAAACAAAATGACAGTTATTATTATAACCGAAAGCCTTGTCTTCATACAGGAATTATTATTTAATTATTAACATTTTTTTAGTTTCTATAAAGTCACCTGAAGTAATGGTGTAAAAATAGATACCGCTTGAAAGATTTGAGCCATTGTACTCAGTTTCATATTTTCCTGCAGATAAGTTTTGGCTGAAAACTGTTTTGACCTCTCTGCCCAGTGCATCAAAAATTACTATCTTAGTAAATGCACTTGCCGGCAGATCGAACCTTATCTTTGTAACGGGGTTAAACGGGTTTGGATAGTTTTGATATAGTTCATATCTAACAGGGATCTCAGTGCTTACCGGTGATACAAATATTAACCCTGAAAGATTTGCGGTATATATTTCCTGGTCAGGGTACCCTTTTCGCTGATCTGTCCATACAGGAATAACCTTTCCGTCATATGCATCTATTCCAATATAATCCCCGAATCTGACATCGCTGTTTGGCTGCTGCTGCGTGAAAGAAGAATCGCTCATCAGGGTGTTTACCCATGTATTGCCGGCATCTGTTGAATACGCAACATAAGCATTAATAGAAGATGTTCCGGTGCGTGTATCGTAATATATAACAAATAAATTCCCGTTATTATCACATTTGATCATAGGCCAGTATTGGTTATTTGTAGTTACATCGTTTATTCTAACCGGTGATGCCAGCCAGTTAATTCCGCCATTGGTTGAACGCTGGAAGTAAACATCACTATTTCCGCCCCGCATATCATCCCAAACAACATAAACATTTCCGCGGGTTGAATTGTTTGAATAGTCGCATGTTATATACGGGAACCCGTTGGTACTGTTTACATTGCTGAGCTGCAGATCTGTGCCGAAGCTGGTTCCCCCGTTTGTTGACCTGTCAAACCTAACTCCTCCCTGGTCCCACACCATATAGATCTGGTTGTTTGTGCCTGAACAGATATTTGAGCCCTGCCCCGCAGTATTATCGCCAACATTTACTGTAGCTGACCAGTTAAGTCCCCCGTTTGTTGACTTACGGAAACGTATACCGGGTGAAGGCCCGAAGCTTGTCCACGAAATAAATATATTATTATAAGTTGAATTTGTTGTTACCGGGTCACAGAAGATCCATTCTTTATCTTCGCCGGCACCGCCTGAACCCGGAACTGCTATCGAATGTAGAAAAAATGTCTGGCCGTTATTTGTTGATTTATAAAGCAGCATATCACGGTTATAATTGGCAACCGGCTGCCTGGATGTGCTTGAAATATAAAAATTGCCCTGTGCATCGCTTGTAATTACCGGGTCACTTTGCGAAGTATGGTTCGGGTTGGGGTCCGGCAGTAGCTGAGGCGCAGCCCAGCTTAAACCGCCATTGGTTGAATATGAATAGCCTATTCTTCTTACTATATTTGGTTCAATATAACCCAGCCTGAAATCACGCCATGCTGCTACAACAAAATTCGAGTTAGCCCTGCTTATGTGAATTGACGGTTCGTTCTGCGGATTTGAATTCTGGCTGAGATTAAAATTTAAGAAAACTGAATTATTATAATTTCCGTTAAAATTGTAACTCTCAGAAATATTGCCGGGCTCTTTAGCTTCTGCTTCAATATTTTGAGGCTGGGAGTTTATACTATTAATACATAAAAATAATAAAACGATTAAAATAGAAATTTTCATATCATACTTTAGGTAAAAATTTTTTTAAATATACCTGAATAATTGCAGTAAATGAATACAAAAAATTGATGTTTTTATTACAATTTCTTACAAAACCCACAGGAATTTCCCTATGTTATATAAACAGGAATGACCCGATATAAAATTAAGGAAAATATAGAAAAAGTGTAAATATGGCAAAGAATGTGATAAAAAAAGCGGCTAAAATCATGCTTTGGTTAACCGGATCTGTTATTTTTTTGTTAATAGCGATAATAATTTTTATTCAAACCGATAAATTCAACGAAATTGCGCTTGAATTTACCCTGGATGAGCTGAATTCAGCTCAAAAGGAAAAAATGAATACTATTAATGCTGAATCTATAGAAGGAAATATATTCAGCGGAATTAAGCTAAATAACGGGAATATTACTGTAAAAAATGATACTCTGCTTAAATTCGGGCATCTTTCGGTAAAATATGATATTTGGGGACTGCTTGATAAAAAAATTTTATTAAAGGAAGTTGTGCTTAATGACCCTTTCATTTTTGCATCACAAATAACATCCGGCGACAGCCTTATCTGGAATTTTGAGAACCTGTTCACACAGGACATGCAGGATACTACGCCATCCTCGCCGTTTGACTGGGATGTAGATGTAGGAAGCCTGAAGATCAATAACGGATTTATAAGAGTGAGAGCGGATTCTTCCAAACCTGCGGAATGGTGGAAAGAAAAAAGAACTCTTACCGGAATTTTTGATATTACGGAAACTGATATTACTGATCTGAACATTGAGCTTAATGCAGTTTATTACACTGACTATAAATCAATTAACATTTCAAATATATCTTTTAATACCAACTCTCCGCTTTCTGTTAAAAAGCTGAAACTGAACGCTAACCTGAATGAAAAAGATACTACCACAGACCTGTGGGGATTTGAGCTAGAGACCAACCGCTCTGATATAAAAATATACAGGCTGTATGCAGATAAATTCAACCCTTTTTATGAATTCAGGTATGATGAGCTTGGCAATAAGGATATTAAAGCGAGCATTGATATACAAAAGTTCAACTTTGATGACCTTACCTTTTTTATACCAGGCCTGGGTTTTTTAGACAGTACAGTTTCTGTTAAGCTTGATGCAGAAGGTAAATACGGTGACCTGAATGCCCGTATATTGAACGCAAACTTGAAGAATACCCGGCTGAGCTTCAGTGGAAATATTAAAAACCTGCAAATGCCTGAGAGCCTTTATTTTGATATTACGGGCAAGGACCTGCTTATTGATCCGGCTGAAATAAACTCTGTTTACCTGGAAGAGCTACCTGTACCCAAACAAACCGGAATAATTAACGGTGATATAAACTATAAAGGTACCTATTATGTATTCAGCTCTGATTTCAGGTTTAATTCAGCGGCAGGCACGGCAGAAGGCAGACTGAACCTGGACCTGCCAAATGAAATTTATTCAGGAGAAATATTTACTTACGGTCTAAATACAGGCGCTGTGCTTTCAAACCGTGAGCTTAACGGATATTTAAATCTTTCCGCAAAATTCAGCGGAAAAGGGTTTGATATTAACAGAATGAATACAAGCCTGAATTATTCTATTATAAACTCAAAGATCGGAAAATATAATATAACCAGATCCGCCGGAATGCTTAAAAACACTAACGGTAATATTAAACTAAACATACTGCATACATCCGGAATGGGTAATGCAGAAATTGCCGGAAGCATGAACATCAGGAATATATCTAATCCCACTTATGATCTGAGCGGTAAAATAAGAGGGGCTGATATTTCAGCAATCACAGGGGCTGCCTCGGATAAAAGCAGCATAAATGCTGATTTCAAGATCAACGGCAGCGGTATAAGCCCGGGCAGCATGAACGGAACATATATTGTAAAACTTGATGAATCCAGCTACGGTGAGTATTATTTACCGGCAACGCAGATTGATGCTGAGCTTAGAAATACCGGATCGCAAAGTAATATTAAGATCAATTCAGAAGCGGCGGATATTTATGCGGAAGGTTCGCTTAATTTTGATGAATTGATAGATGCCGTTTTATTTAATATAGATCATCTTAATAAACAGATAACACAAAGCATTGAAAATAACAACCAGGTAAATGAACCAAAAGATATAATTATTGGGAATTCTGTAAACAGTATTAATTCAGAATCCGGTTTAAAATTTACAATAGTAACAAAAGACAGCATTAAGCTTCAGAAGGTTTTAAAGCCATTTGGAGTAGATTTTGCAGGAAATGTGAACGGAAGTATTACAAATTCTGCTGAAGGTTTTAACCTGGCTGCTGATCTAAGGATCAGCCGGCTGAATTTGCAGGACAGTGTTTTAAAGATCGTAAATTCTGAAACTGAAATACTCTTCAGTAACAGGTATACGGGTAACCGGGGTGATATGGATATTGAGTTTAATACAGTAACTGATAAGATCACTTTAGGACAAAATTCATTTGACTCAGCTGCTGCCAAACTGAAAATGAACGGAAATAATGCGGAATTAAATCTGAAAACCAAAGCCGATACATCAGGACTGGCTGAAATAAACGGAAACTTCAGCTTAGCCCCCGGCGTGATAAACGCAAACATTGATACATTCAGGGTTAACTATTCGGGGTTTGATATCAGAAACAGCGGAAACTGGATATTCAGCTTTCAGGATGCAGACAGGTTTGAACTGGAACAGTTTGATATAAGGAGCAAAAATGCCGTTTTGAAGCTAAGCGGTGTATTTGCGCTTAACAGCAGCAGTGAGCTTAAAGTAACTGGTGATAATATTAACATCCAGGATATCGCTTCAATTATTAATAAAGCAGATTCTTCGTACATAATTTCAGAAGACAGGGATATTGAAGGTGAAATAGAGAATCTTGATATTACTTTTACCGGAACACTTGAAGAGCCGGAAATTTCAGCTAAGATGAATACAGATCTCTTAAGATATGAAGATAATGATATAGGACGGATAACGGCATCAATGAAATTCATGCAGAATACAGCTGATGCTGAAATAGTCCTGCAAAATGCCGAAGGCGACGGTACGCTTACAGTTAAAGGAAATGCGCCGTTACAGAATCCGCTTTCAGGTGATACCGCCGGTGCAACAGAATTTACAAATGCACCTGTTGATATAAATCTTTCTGCAAAGAATTTTATGCTAGATTATTTTGCCCTATTGATTCCGGATGCCGCAAGCCTGCGCGGAGTACTTAATGCTGATCTTTCAGCAAAAGGAACTGCTTCAGATCCCGCGTTAACAGGTAACCTTAAGATCACAAACGGCGGTTATTTAATTCCATTAACGGGAATGTACCACAGCTTTGATGCTTCTATGAGCACAGATAACTTCAAGCTTGTGCTTGATAACCTTAGAATATATAATGAAGATGATGACAGCAGGCATATTGACCTGTTCGGTACCCTTGATTTCAGGGATATGAAAATTAAAGATATTGATATCAGCGCCACCGGGGATATGGTTCTGCTGGATAAGGATGTTGAACAAAATGAGCTTGGTGTATATGGTTATATTCTTGCGGGAATGGGTGAACCTCCTTTAAAAATTAACGGAAGCCTTGACAGCCTTTTCATTACCGGGCAGTTATTAATTAAGGATGCAACTATCTCTTCTGTTCCCCTTGAAGGTACAGGCTACAATGCTGATGAAGATAATTTTATATATGCAAACAGGTTTACAGATACTGCTGCTGTAAATCCTGATTCATTAACAGTACTTGAGCCTGAAGAATACAATAATATCAATCCGTTCGATAGATATAAATATAAAGTTACAGGTGATAGTGTTAAAAGCACTTTTGTTCATCTTGATTTTAATGTAAAAACAGAAAACACTGTATACGCATCAATTGATTTTAATAATTTAACACGTGACAGGCTCTTTGGCGAGCTTACCGCAGATCTTGATATAAAAACTGAGAACGGGATAATGCAGGCTTACGGCAGGGTTGATGTCGGAGGTGATTCATATTACAGGTTTTACCGTGATTTTAAGCTTGATGAAAGCAATATCACTTTTGACGGCGATATTTCAAATCCAGTGCTGGATATTAAAGGGGTTTATTCAAGTGAAAAGAACATTGAGCAGTACGGAACGGTTTCATCGGCAACTGTTGAAGTTGTGATTACAATAAAAGGCAATGTTAAAGAACCGGAATTAACACTTAATCTGTTCCAGGATGGCTCACAGGTTTCAGGAAGCGATGCGCAGTCAGATGCTATTACCTACCTGCTCTTCGGCAGGTATAAAAGCGAGCTTACTGCATCAGAAAGGACATCGGTTGCTTCATCACTTGGCGCTTCGGTTGGTTCATTATACGCGTCTTCATATCTTTCACAGACAGTAAGAGAAATTCTTCCGTTCATAGTTGATGCACAGTTCAGCTATACTGAAGGCAATGTAAAGGATACTGATGTAGAGCTTATTTCAGAGCTTGGAGATGCAAGGGTAAAGTTCGGCGGCAAGCTGCTGAAAGATGTTAAAAATTTTGAGCTCGTTGTGGACTACCCTCTTAACAGGCTGCTTAACCTTAATCTGCCTGAAACAGTGCTGCTTGAATTTGCCCGTGAAGAAAAGGAACAAACATTAAGTATAAGTCCGGCAGATAAGTTAACCACAGAAATAAAGATACTTTATAAGATAAAATTTTAAAACATACTGGCCGGTTTTAAAACGCTTGCCCGATACCGAACTGAACAGCGAATTTATCTTTAAATATATTTCCCGGTGAATCAAATAACCATTTTTGCCCTTTGGGCGCTGAGGGGTCATACAGCCTGAAACCGAAATCAAACCTCACCGGGCCGATAAAGAGGTCATACCTTACACCGAATCCTGCAGCATACGCAAAATCTGAAAACCTGAATTGTTTATGGGTTTCCCACACATTTCCGTAATCAATAAAAAAAGCTCCGCTGATATTTTTCAGAAACCCCTCAGAAGAAGGAAATAATTTTTTCCTGAGCTCCAGGCTGCCTTCAAGCAAAAATGTACCGCCGTTCTGCTGGTTTTCAAGCATTCCGTTTTCCTTGGCATTCCAGCCCCTTAAGCTGCTGGAGCCTCCGCTGTAAAATTTATACATCGGCTGCACCGGTATAACATTTTCCCCGCTGCCGTATTCAATTATATCGCCTATTTTGATATAGGCAGCTAAAACTGTATTATCATTGCTGCCGGGAGAAAAATAAAATTTATTCAGAGTATAGGCTTTAAAAAACTGTGAATAAAAAACACTTTTCCCGAAAATTCCGGTTACTGCCCTTGGGATAAGTCCGGCATGGCCGGCCTGGATAGAATGGTAAAAGCCGGATGATGGTGAAAGCAGATTATTTGTATTATCATGCTCAAATGTTATTCCCAGAAAAGAATTGAACTGTGTTTGCCTTCCCGTAGCAATGGTATCATATTTTATCCAGATCAGCTCTTCGGTAAGATCAAGGTAAACATTGTTATAAAACGTATGCTGAGAAATAAAGTAGCTTAAGGTTGTAATATTAGCGGCGAAATAATTCTTATAGTTTTCAACATTATTGAAACCTATGGATAATTTATTTATTAAAGTAATATTCCTTCTTAAAAAATGAGGCTGTGAAACAGCGGCTGAAAGAACTGTACGGTTAATATCAAGAGAGTTAAAATCCTCTTCCAGCTCCAGCGTTAAGGTCCTGTTACCTGATAAAAAATATTTATCCAGGTATTTTAATCCCGCACCTGCGTAAAAGCGGTTCTCATAGTTAGAGCCTTTAATAAAAGGTGTCAGCTCGTATTTTTTACCCAGGGTGAGCTCAGCCCGCGGATTAACAATATTTCCTCTGACATCATCAGTATTTATCTTCACACCTGAAATTATGGGTATTTTAGCAATGTTCCTTTCACTATCAAGCTTTTTAGCTTTACTGTAAATTTCACCCTGCTTATAAACAATTTCTTCCGATGCCAGTTCTTCCCTGAATCCGTAAACATTTTCTTTCACTTCAATTGCAGTTGTCCCGAAATAATAAAGGGTATCTGTTCCGGTCAGCCTGTACTCCACAAATACACTCCCCTCCTGTTTAGAGCGGGTTATCACGGTGCCTGAATCTTCCCGAAGCCTTGCGTTCATATACCCGCTGTTCTGCAGGCTATCGAGAACTTCATTGATGTGCTGTATCACAAAGATCCTGCTGTAGTTATCACCCGGCTTAATTGTTCTGATCTTATTTATCTTTTCTGAAGCTTCGCTTGAAAGGCTATCAATGCCGTGTACTGCAACTGAATCAATCTTATACCGCCTGTTTTCAGTAATAATAAATGTTACAGATGCTTCTTCATCTTCGGTATTTACAGAAATTGATGTATCAATTACAGCATCAAAAAAGCCGTTATCAAAATAGAACTTCTTAAGCTTAGTGATATCTTCCTGAATAATCTTCACACTGAAAAGATCACTTTTAGATATCGCAACAGCATCTTTAAGTGTACTTTCATCAAATGTTGACTTTCCATTGTGCCTGAAGCTCACTTCATCTGTTTCGAGAACTTGCTGGGAAAATATATCTGCATGGAGGAAAGTAAATAATACCAATATAAAAATTGCAAAAATAGCTGTAATATTTGCCGTAAATTTCTCTTTAAAAAACCGCAATTTTGCTTAACAATCCCTTCTCATTATTTTATCGAAATTAGAATCCATTATTATGCAAATAACAATAGTTTATACTATATATAATAGCAAAACAGGCGGAATAGTTCTGATGAATCTGTATTCGCAGATTCTAAAGTAAAAATTCAATTAATGCAGGATAATTATATATGGAAAAATACAGGTTTAATGAGATTTCAATTTGAATATTAATTTAAAAAATAAGTAAATATTTTTGCAATACAGGAGACTATTATAAATGGCAAAAACTAAAAAAAATAAAGAACCGAAGATCAAAATTAAAAAAGCTAAAAAAGATGATTTCGATAAAATTATAACACTGGTAAAAGAGCTGGCAGCATTTGAAAAGCTCGAAGGTCCGGATGATATTGCAGTAAGAAGGCTTTATAAAGATACTTTCGGCAAAAAAAGACTGATAAATATGCTTGTTGCCAAAGAAGGAAAAGAAATTCTTGGATACGCAATTTATTTTGAATCTTACTCATCATTCTTGGCTAAAAAAACCCTTTTCCTGGAAGATATATTCATTACCCAGAGCAGAAGGAACACAGGTATAGGCAAGCTATTCTTTGACAGGCTTATTGAAATTGCAAATGATATGGGCTGCGGCAGGGTTGAATGGGCTGTGCTTGACTGGAATATAGATGCGATCGCTTTCTATAATAAAATAGGGGCTACACCGCTTTCAAACTGGGAATACTACAGGCTTACCCTGTAAATTAAAAAAATAATTTTTAAGTTTATAATTGAGCAGCGAACATAAAATAATTTTGTTTGACGGCGTCTGCAATCTTTGCAATGGCGCCGTTAATTTTTTTATCACTCATGATAAAAAAGATATTTTCCGTTTCGCAGCACTGCAGTCTGAAACCGGCATTCAGCTGCAGAAGAAGCTGAATATCGATCACGAAAACATTGAGTCATTCATTCTTATTGACGGCAATCTATATTACAAAAAATCTACTGCAGCGCTTCGTGTTGCAGGGATGATAGGGTTTCCCTATAACTTACTTTACCCGTTGTTGATTGTACCGGCATTTATCCGTAATGGTGTTTACGATATAATTGCAAAATACCGGTATAAATGGTTCGGCAGAAAATCCACCTGCAGAGTGCCAACACCTGAGGAGAGAGCAAAATTTTTATGACTTTCAGTAATATTTACAACTCCATGTATATTAGCTGAAAACCACACCCAATTCCCTTTATTTTACCCACTATTATTAATATATTTGTAAGATTTTATAAAAATTTTCCCAAATTTTAGCGTATTTTCAATTGATAAAGATAACTGCCCGTTATTTACAGGTATTTGTTTGGCTGAGCATAGTATTATGTGCAAATTCATTTTCACAAAACCGGTTATTTACCCGCAGCTCCCCTGATATTCCTCCATCGATCTTTCAATCTCTGCAAAACGGCCAAAGGAAGCTTATAAACCTGAACGGCGAGTGGGATTTCATCTCACAGAATAATACTGCTTCCAGGGTAACTGTTCCGTTTTGCTATGAATTCAAAGGCAAAGTAACCGTTTCAAGGATGTTCAGCACCGGCCTGGAAACACCCAACGAATGGAACTATATAATTTTCTGCGATGGTATCAATTACCAGGCAGAGATCAAAATTAACGGCAGCTTTATAGTAAAACATGAAGGCGGCTTTACACCCTTTTTCTCACCCATTGCCGAAGGAATAATCAAGGAATCAGCCAATGTTATCGAAGTAAAAATAGATAATACTTTAGATGCATCAAGAACTATTCCCTTAAAGAACACAGCGAACTATCCGAAAAATTACGGCGGTATTTACAGGGATATATATATTATTGCTGTACCCAAGGTTTATATCAAAAGCTCAAACCTGCAGTCTGAAATTGATATTAATTTCAACGCAGATATAAAAAATACAATTACTATCAGCGCAACTGAAGTTGACAGGTACTTAGGAAGCGATAAAAAGTTTACCGTCAAAACTGAGCTGCTCGACAGCTCCGGTACTGTAAAGGCTTCAAGTGATGCTGTTGGATTTACAATTACATCCAACTCCACAATACAGGCAGTAAACAAGTTTGAACTGAACGGGCCGGTTTACTGGTCTCCCGAGTATCCTTACCTTTATAAGATGCGGGTAACCATTATGCTTGGCGAAGAAGTACTGGATGTTTACAGCTCTGATTACGGAATATACGAGCTTGTCCGCAAACAGGGTTTGCTTATGCTCAACAACAGCGAGTTCAAGTTCAAGGGTATAAATTACGTGGAAGAATTCGGACAAACAGGCATTTGCGGTTCTTACAGTGATATTGAGCGTGATGTAAAGCTTATCAAATCGCTTGGCTGCAACATTATAAAAGTTTACGGCAGGCCTGCAAGCAGCTACCTTATAGATATCTGTAATAAACAAGGGCTGCTGATAATGGAAGAGATCCCAGTATATACAGTTCCTTCTTCAATACTTGAATCTGAAAATTTTTTACAGCTTGCTGAGAACCAGCTTAACGAGATGATCCTTGCCCATAAAAACAATCCGTGCATATTCGCATTCGGTTTAGGAAATGATTTTGATGTAACCGGCGCAGCAGGACAGAATTACGTTAAACAAATGGTAGCTGCAGCCAGGGGACTTGACAACAGGCTTATTTTTTATTCAACCCGCAATTACTCCGAAGATAAATGCCGTGACCTTGTTGATCTTGTTGGCTTGAATTTCTACGACAATGACCTGAATATTTTAAAGGGTATTACAGCAGAAATGAAAATGAAAAAGGAAAAAGTTTTCATTTCTAATTACGGAAAGATAATCAATCCTTCAAATACTTCCGGTTACAGCGATCCTTCTTCACTGGAAGCACAATCCAAGTATATAGTTGATTTTATCAAAATAAGCAAATCAAGCGCGCTGATGGGCGGATTTTTCCAGTCATTTACAGACTGGAATTCAGATATACCGAATTTAAAGTTTCCTGATAAAACAAACCAGTATATGCGGACAAGCGGTCTGTACACACTTTACCGTGAACAAAGGCCGCCGGCAATAATTTTAAGGAAGGAATTCCTTGATGAGGATATTCCCAACCTTAATATCGGTACTTTTTCAAAAGAAGCGCCTTTGGCATTTGTATTTACCGGGCTGATTACATTTATATTGTTCATATACCTTGCCAACAGCGTAAGAAGGTTCCGTGAAAATGTATGGAGAGCGCTTTTCAGGCCGTTCATATTTTATTCAGATGTTCGTGAGCAGAACCTGATACCCACATTTCATAATGTTCTTTTGGCGATAATTATTTCACTTGGCAGCGGATTATTTTTCGCAAATCTATTTTACTTCTGGAAAGATACTCAGCTGCTTGATATAATGCTTTCAGTTGTGATTTCAAACGATACTGTAAAAATATACGCTGATGAATTCTTTGCAAATCCGGTTAAGCTGATAGGATTGCTTTCTGCAATATCATTCATTAAAATTTTCTTTATATCTGTATTCATCTGGTTATTTTCTTTAACCCTAAAATACAGGGTCAGATTCAATAATATTTATACAATTACTGTTTGGGGCTTAATGCCTGTGATCTTACTGCTGGTATTCGGCACATTTTACCTGAGGATTGTACAGGCAAATACAGATTTCGTTATAATTGGACTCTTAACTGCCGGCTTTTTATACCTGGTTTCAATTTACAGGATACTTAAAGGCACTTATATACTGTTCGATACCTTCTTTCTTAAAGTTTACGCTTATGGAATTTTATCAGTAGTTTTAATAAGCGGCGGTATTTTATTTTATCTTAATACCACTCGATTTGTTTTTGATTATTTCAGGCTGGTAATGACATTTATAAAAATGTAATTACAGCATATTTATAATTTCAGAACATTTCAGTTTTTTAAATAAAAAATCATTAACTTTGTGTTAAGGAGCTACGGTTACTTCCTGTCTTCTTAAATACAAAAAACATATATTTACAATATATTTTTCAGCTGTTAAATTTTTTCAAAGTCAATTTAAAACCGGTTGTATTTAAGTAAATTAGAAATATTCGGCTTCAAATCTTTCGCAGACAGGATTAATGTTGATTTTGATGCCGGCATGACCGCTATTGTGGGTCCGAACGGTTGCGGCAAAACCAATATTGTTGATGCGGTTCGCTGGGCTATAGGCGAGCAGAAAGCGAGCGTACTTCGCAGCTCAACAATGGAAAATGTCATCTTCAACGGAACAAAAGACCGCAAGCCTTTAGGCTACGCAGAAGTATCCCTTACAATACAAAATACCAAAGGAATTTTACCAAGCGAATATACTGAGATAAAAATTACCCGCCGCTGTTTCAGGGATGGCGCAAGCAATTACATGCTAAACGGGGTGAATTGCCGTCTTAAAGATATCACTTCCCTTTTTATGGATACTGGAATGGGTTCAGACGCTTACTCAGTGATAGAGCTTAAAATGGTGAACGAGATACTTTCACACCGAACACAGGACAGAAGAAAGCTTTTTGAAGAAGCATCAGGAATAACAAAATATAAAGAGCGCAGGCGCGAAGCGCTATATAAGCTTGAAGTCGCAAGGGAAAATATCAATGAAGCGAACATTGAGATCCGTAACAGGCAGCGTACTGTAAATGCGTATGAGCGTATTGCGCAGAAACAGCAGGAAGCCAAAGAAGTTAGCACCAGGCTTAAAGAGATTGAAATTGAATATCATACCCGCGCTTTTTCCAGGCTTATAGATGAGACTAAAAGCATTGAAGAAGAATTAAAGAACAGGGAAACAGAGCGCGAAAAGCTTCAGCACAGCCTTAATGAAAATGAAAATATAATTGATAAGTACAAAACAGAGCTTTCAGCAACTGAAGGCAGGCTTAATGAATCAAGGGATAAGCTGAATAACATAAATCTTCAGATCAACGAGATCCAGACCTCAGTATCTATTGCTGAGCAGAGAATAAAGTATCTTGAAGAGAACATAGACCGCTTTAAACGTGAGAAGATAGAGATAGAATCAGAGATTGAAAGATTAAGCAAAAGAAAAACCGAAATTGAAGATAAGATAGTTATTCTGAAAAATACCATCGAGCTGATGGAAGATTCAAGGGTAACTAAAAAATCAGCTCTTGATGAAACTGAGATCAGCGTAAAAACCAGCAAAGAAGAATTAAAAGACCTAACAGTTAAACATGCAGCTTCAGCAAAAACCCTTCAGGAAAAGCGCAGCGAATATGAGATAATTAAGAACAGGCTTGAAGACCAGATCTCCAGATGCAGCAAGCTTGCGGATGAAAATATTGTTAATATTAATAAAGTTGCTGAGTTTGATTCTAAGCTGAGGGAAGCAGAAACATCTTTGAACTCGCTTAAAGATGAGCACACAAAGATGAATTCAGAATTTGAAGAGCAGAAAAAGCTGAAAGACGGGTATTCACAGGAGCTTTTAAGGCTTGAAAAGGAAATAATCTTTAAAAAGCATGAAGCAGACAAGCTAAAGAACAAAATAGAGTTCCAGACGAACCTGCTTGAGAATTTTGATGATTATTCAGAAGGTATAAAATACCTTGTTAAAGAAAAAAATGAAAAAGGCGCATCTGTTGTAATTGATAAGCTTGAGGTTGAAGATAAGTTCAAAATTGCCATCGAAACAGCATTGGGAGAAATTTCAAACTACCTGATAGTTAACGACCTGGATGCTGCTGAAAATTTCATAAAGATACTTACCAACGATCAAAAAGGCAAAGTAACCTTCATCATAAAAGACCAGCTATACAACACAACAATGAACATTTTCCAGGAAGAATTTCCGGAGATACTGAACCACGAAGGTGTTTACGGCTGGGCAGACAGGTATATAAAGTGTCCGGATGAGTATTTGCTGCTTTATAAATATCTGCTGGATGAATTCATCATTGTTGAAAATGCGGATATAGCACGCAGGCTTTCAAAAGATAATTTTATCAAATTCATTACCCTTGACGGCGATATAATTACAAACAGCTTTTTAAGGGCCGGCAGCAAAACAAATGTAGAAACTCTTAAGATCGGCAGAGAAAAGCTGATTGCAGAGCTTCAGTCTCAAATAACGGCAATTGAAAGCTCAATTGCTGAAGAAAATATTAAGCTGGCTGAAATAAAAAACAGCTATGCCGGCATTGATATAAATATAAGGCAAAATAAGCTGCAGGAAAAAAGGTCAGAGATATTGACCGCAGAAAACAGGCTTCAGCAGATACAGTACCAGAAAAGCGAAACCAACAAGCTAATTGCGCATTATAAACAGGAAAATGACGAGCTGAATTCTTCCAATAAAGAGCTATCGGATAAAATGGATACTCTCATCACGGAAATTGAATCCGCTGAGAATGTAAAATACCAGCGCGAAAAAGAGCTTGAGCATTTTACCACAGAGCTCGAAAATCTGGCTGATAAGCTGACTTCACAAAGGGAAGAATATAACTCATTTAATATTGAGATCACAAAGCTCAAAGCTGAGCTTTCTAATCTTGATAATGAACACTCAAGAACTGATGAAAGCATCAATTCAAGAAGGAACAATATAGAGGCCCGCGCACTGGAGTGCAATGAGTATGAAACAGAGATAAAAAAGCTTACTTCGGAAATTGAATCATACAATCCGGATAATACAGTAAACGGCTTAAAACCAAAGCTGAAATTGCTTGAGCTTGAAAAAGCCGGGGTTGAATCAGATTTCAGCCTTATTAGAAGCGAATACGAAGTAAAGCGTTCTTTGGTGGATAAAGTGGATGCAGAGCAGAGATCACTGCGTAATGATAGAGATAATATTATTGACTTCATTCATAAAAATGAAATGAAGCTTACCAAAGACAGGCTTGAGATAAAAGAACATAAGGACAGGGTTAAAGAAGAATACGAAATTGATATTGAATATACTGTTTTCGAAGATTCAGAGATCTTTGATCTTGTAAAAGCCAAAGCGGAAGTTGACAGGCTAAAGAACAAGCTGAGAACTCTTGGCGGCTCAGGACAATTAGAGCTGAACCTGTACGAACAGGAAAAGCAGGAGCTTGAAAAGCTTTCAGAAGAAAGAAATGACCTCGTGAAAGCTGAGCAGGACCTGATTAACCTGATAGATGAAATAAATAAAACAGCCCAGAACAAGTTCACAGAAACATTTGAGCAGATCAGGCAGAATTTCATGTCCATTTTCAGGGAATTGTTCCTTGAAGGTGATGAATCAGACCTGAGGCTTGTAATTGATCCGGATAACCCGGATCCGCTGGACGCAAAGATAGATATCATAGCAAAGCCAAGAGGTAAAAGACCGCAGCTTATTGACCTGCTTTCTGGCGGTGAAAAAACGCTTACCGCTATTGCGCTGCTGTTTGCTATATACCAGGTTAAACCTTCACCATTCTGCATACTTGATGAGGTTGATGCACCGCTTGATGACGCTAATATTGACAGGTTCATCAAGATCATCCGAAAGTTTGCCGAAGATACCCAGTTCATTATTGTAACTCACAATAAAAGAACAATGGAAGCGGCAGATTCAATGTACGGTGTAACAATGGCTGAACAGGGTATTTCAACCATTGTAAACGTAAAATTTAACGACCAGAAAATAGCTTCATAATTTTAACATATTCAAATTTACAGCAATGCCCTCTTAATTAAATTTAATTAATTTAACGGCATCATATCAAAAAAATTATTCCATGACAAACGAACAAAAACAATTTCTTGTTAACCTTGTTAACACACCAGCCCCTTCAGGCTTCGAAGAACCTGTACAGCAGATCTGGAAAGATGAAGTAAGCAAATTCTGTCCGGATATTAAAAAAGATATTCATGGCAATCTTACAGCAACATTAAATCCCGGGAAACAAAGATCAATAATGATAGTCGGTCACTCTGATGAAATTGGTCTGATAATAAATTACATAAATGATGATGGCTTTATATATGTAAGGCCAATCGGCGGTGTTGATCCCACAATACTGGCATCTCACCGGGCAAGGATCCTTTCAAAAAAAGGCGCTGTTGATGCAGTTATAGGCAGAACTTCGCTTCATTTATTAACTAACGCTCAAAGAGATAAAAAGCTTGAAATGCACGATATATGGCTTGATATAGGAGCTAAGAACAGAAAAGACGCTGAGAAATATGTTTCAATTGGCGACCCTGTTGTATTTGGCGGAGATTTCTGCGAAATGACAAACGGTACCGCAACTTCACGCTGCTGGGATAACAGGATAGGTGTTTATATAGTAGCTGAAACTCTCAGAAAGCTTTCAAAAGTTAAAAACCTGAAAAATACCGTATTCGGTGTTTCTTCCGTTCAGGAAGAAACCGGTGTATGGGGAGCAGGAAATCCTGCTTACAACTTTAAACCGGATGCAGCAATTGCAATTGATGTTATTCCTTCATCAGACCAGCCTGAGATCCCCAAGGAAAGATTCGGGGTTACAAAACTCGGGCTTGGGCCTGTAATTACCAGGGGCGTAAGAAGCAATAATAAGCTAGCTGATGAGCTGATAAACACAGCCAAACGAACCAAAATGAAACACCAGATAGATGTTGATTATGGCCATACATGGACTGATGCTGACCCGATATCTCAGTCACGCGGGGGAATTGCAATTGGAGTTGTTTCTGTAGCTACCAGGTACCTGCATTCATCAGTTGAAACATTAAGCCTAAAAGATATAGGTATGACAGTTGACCTTTTGGCGGAATTTATTGCTAAATCTAAACTCGAATTTTAAATAATTATATAATCATTAATTAATATTTTCAGGAAAAAAAATAATGGCAGCAGAACAAACAACACCTTCAGGTTTAAAATATACAGATGAAATTGAAGGCACAGGGGCATCACCGCAGCGCGGACAAACTGTAACAGTACATTATACAGGTACGCTTACAGACGGCAAAAAATTTGACAGCTCAAGAGACCGCAACCAGCCGTTTTCTTTTACGATCGGAATCGGGCAGGTAATTAAAGGATGGGATGAAGGCGTTGCAACAATGAAAGTCGGCGGCAAAAGGAAACTTACAATTCCGGCAGAACTTGGTTACGGTTCAAGAGGCGCAGGCGGAGTTATTCCACCGAACGCTACACTTTTATTTGATGTAGAGCTTATCAGTATAAAATAATATATAAAAAAACCCCGGCATGTTTTTAGCCGGGGTTTTTTATTTATCTGATTTATAGTTTTATTTAGCATTTGGGTCATGCTGCATCAACCCGAACAGGTTTCCTGTATTATCCTTAAAATAACACAGCCAGCCAACCCCGGGAATGCCGTTTTTGGGCACTACTATATTCCCGCCATTTTTTTCCACTTTATCTATATATAACTCAAGGTCAGGAACATCTATAATATTTGTAATAACTGCTTCGCCTTTGCTTTTTGCCAATCCGCCGTCAATTCCCCTAGCATTCGGGTCTCCGGTAGAAATCAACCAGTATTGCTCTTCCCCAAATTGATTGAATTTCCAGTCAAATACATTTTCATAAAATTTTTTTGATTTTTCTGTATCAGTTGATACAATTTCAAAATGAATAACTCTGGGCATGGAAAATCCTTTCTTTTAAAAAAAATTATTAAAAATGAGATTTATTGAGGACGGAAATGCAAAATACATTCAAAATAAAATAAATGCAACCTTTTCATTATACCCGGCGTCTTAATAGTATGAAAGGAATAAAAAAATGAACATTTTAAATCAATTAAAGATCAAAACAGTTGAAAAAATTACGACAAGCATGATAATATTAAATTTAACAGTATTAGCTGTATTGTGTTATAACTATTATCTTAAATTCTGACCGGAATTAAACAATAAAATTGAAATAAGTTTTGTATTACCTCATTAACAAATGTTAAGTGATTACCTCCGCTTGACAATTTAAAAAAGGAATAAAGCAATTTATTCCTTTTTGCATTATTTAGCACTAATTCACTAAATTTTGGACAATTTATTATTCATTGTTACCTTGAATTAGCTATGATTTAAAATTATTTTTAATATTCAGGCTATAAATGCAAATCGAACCTAAGTTAAAAATATTCAGTGATTTTGACGGCACTATCACCCTTTATGATACATGGATTGAAATGGGTGAATTCTTCATCAAAAAGAAGGATAAATGGGCAGAAATCATAAAGGATTTCGAGGAGCAAAAAATTGGAGCTAGAGAGTGTTTTTTAAAGGAATGTTCGCTGATAGAAGATTTTGATATTCAGGAATTCAACAGGATTATTGATTCCCAGCGGCTTGACCCGATGTTCATTAGGTTTACCGAATTTTGCAATGTAAGAAATATCCCGCTTGTTATTCTAAGTGAAGGAATGGATTATTATATTCAGAGAATATTAAATAATTACGGACTTAATATTCCATATTTTGCAAATAAAATAGTTTTTTCAGAAGATAATAAATCGATATGGCTGGAATTCCCGAATTCTGATTCAGACTGCATGAAGTGCGGCACCAGTAAACGCAACATCCTGATGAACAGCACCGCTGATGATGAAATTTCTGTGTTTATTGGTGATGGGTTTTCAGATGCATGCGTAGTGAACTACGCTGATATTGTTTTTGCGAAAAAATCACTTGCTTCATACTGCTGGAAGAACAACATTACATATCATGAGTATCAAACATTCGGTGATATTATAAAAAAGCTTGAAAAGTTTTTACAGCAGAAAAAGCTTAAACACAGAGACTCAGCAAAACGCAAACGCCGCGAAGTTTTTATGCGTGGTTAACAAATAAACCAGATTATTAACAAAGTAATAAATATTAAATGACATTAGGTAAATTTTTCTTTCAGTACAGGTCTTACACTCCCCTTCCGTTCATTATCCCCATGCTATTATTTGCACGCCCTACAGTTACTACAATGATAATCGGGGGGATTTTCGTATTAATCGGAGAGTCATTTCGCTTTTGGGGTGTTTCATATGCAGGCAGTGAAACAAGGACTACCGGCAATGTAGGTGCATCCAGCCTGGTCACACAGGGACCTTTTGCATATGTACGTAACCCGCTTTACCTCGGGAATATACTGATGTATTTCGGTATAAGTATAATGGCTAATTCACTGGTACCTTTTCTCCAGATATTAAGCATTGTGTATTTTTCTTTCCAGTATTATTATATAATACTTGAAGAAGAAGGCTTCCTGAGGGAAAAGTTCAAGGATAAATATGACCATTATTACAAAAATGTGAACAGGTTTCTGCCAAAGTTCACTGCTTACGATGAATCCAAAAGATCAAAGCTGGGCCAGGATATCAAGGCAGCTTATGTTTCAGAAAAAAGAACCTTCCAGGCGGCATTTATCAGCATATTGATGATAGTTGTAATTTATTTTCTCATTAACCAATAAATTTTTCACAATCATAAAGATTTAATGAGTACTGAAGCCGGTTCAAATAATGCCGGGTCTGTTTTCATTTCAGCGGGTGAGCAATCGGGCGATATGCATGCCTCATCTTTGATGAAGGAGCTTAACCGATTATCTCACAGGAAGCTCACTTTCAGTGGACTTGGCGGAGACTTAATGCAGGCTGAAGGCTTAAATGCCATGTATCATGTAAAAGATCTTGCAACTGTTGGCTTTGTTGATGTAATAAAAAAATATTCCTTTTTCAAAAAAGCTATCCGCGATGCTTCAGATTTCATCCGCTTGAATTCACCAGACACAGTTATTTTAGTGGATTACCCCGGCTTTAACTTACGGCTTGCTGAAGAAATAAGAAACTTTTACAAAAAAAAGATAATATATTATATTTCACCTCAATTATGGGCCTGGCATGAAAAACGTGTATTCAAGATCAAAAAATACGTGGATCTAATGCTGGTAGTTTTTCCGTTTGAAGTAGATTTTTATTCCCGCTTTGATGTTAAAGCTATATTCACAGGTCATCCCCTTGTAAAAAGAATTGATGAATATATTTCTTCTCACCCGGTAAAACCCCGGAATAAAAAAACCATTACAATTTTACCGGGCAGCCGCAAGGATGAAATTAAAAATCATATGCCCGTACTTATACAAACTATCAAACTGATAAAAAAAGATATTGATGCTGATATAAATATCAGCATAGCCCCCGGGCTGGAAGGATCATTTGATGAATTCCGCAATGAGCTTAAGGAATTTAATTTAACCGGTGAAAAAACATATGACCTTATTCTGAACAGCGACCTCGTTTTAGCAAAAGCCGGTACTTCAACAATGGAATGTGCACTGCTCGGTACGCCTTACCTGATATTTTACAAAACCTTCCCTTTGAACTATTACCTGCTGAAACCCGTAGTAAAGATCGATAAGCTAGGTATCGTTAATATCCTGCTGGAAGGCAATGTGATCAAAGAATTCATTCAGAATGATTTCACCCCGGGAAAATTACACAGCGAAGCTATGAAGCTGCTTGAGGATACTGATTACAGGAATGAAATGAAAGAAAATTTCCAAAAGGTTAAAAGGATTCTGGGCAGCAAAGATGCATCTACTGAAGCAGCTGCTCTTATTATTAATTCGGCAGGTTTATGAAAATTATTACAATTCCGCTCAGTTATATTTTCAGGGTACTGGTCTTTTTAAGGAACTTCCTTTATAATTCAGGAATTATAAAACCAAAGGTTCTTGACCCTAAAATAATTTCTGTAGGTAATATAGCAGCCGGCGGAACCGGGAAAACACCTTTTGTTGAGCTAATAACTGAATACCTGCTTAAGAAAAATAAATTTGCAGTAATTGTAAGCAAAGGATATAAAAGAGAGTTTGATGATATAAAAGTTGTTGAAACCGGGTTCAAGAATGAAAAACATGAGCTGAACACAGAAAACCTGGGTGATGAAGCATTGATGCTGCTTGAAAATCTTTCAGAAGAAGGGCTTGGGGGCGGATTGCTAGTTGTGGGTGATGATAAAACAAAAGCTGCAAAGTTTGCCGCAACTAAATTTAAGCCTGAAATTATTATAGTAGATGACGGATTCCAGCACAGGAAATTATACAGGGATCTTGATATTGTTATACTGAATCCGGACAGTGATAAACATTTGATACCTGCAGGAAACTTAAGGGAACCTCTTAAAAACTTCAGGCGAGCTGATATTCTTGTGATAAACAATAAATTTGATAAATTTCCTGTTAATGAAAACAGGAAAAATATGCCGCAGGTTATCTGCAGCTATAAATTTGAAGGCTTCAAAAATATTTCAGGCGCTCAAGCCGATGCAGGAAATATAAAATCAGCAGTAGTTTTTTGCGGTATTGGCAAGCCTGACTCTTTTAAGCTTCTGATAAATGAACAAAAAATTAAAATTGATGAGTTTTTAATTTTCCCTGACCATCATTATTTCAGTAACGAAGATCTGGAAAAGATCATGAGCACATTCAAAACCAATATGTCATCACATATTATAACAACTCAAAAAGATTTTGTCAGGATAAAAAATTCTGAGCTGGTTTTAAAAGCAAAAAGTGAAAATACATATAAGAACCTGCTCTATAACTTTCCACTTTATTTTGCAAAAATAAAGATGCAAATTGACCAAAATTCTGAATATTTATACAAAGAAATAGATAATTTACTCGATACTGAATGACAGGTAACAATATTAAATATATTGGTTTAACACGCAGCAACAGCAATTTTGAAAAGTATTATAAATGGCTTGAAGAAAATGAACTTCCTTATATCATACTGGACTGGGAAAAGAATAACTTCGAAGATATCAAAAAATGCTCTGCCCTGCTTTTAACCGGGGGTGTTGATATTTTCCCGGAGTTCTATAATGACTGGGAAGATGGCAAAAACCGCGAAGAGTATATACCCGCAAGGGATGGATTTGAATTCAAGCTGCTTGAATACGCTTTTCAGAATAATTTCCCGGTACTCGGAATATGCCGCGGTTTACAGGTAATTAACTGTAAACTGAACGGAAGTTTAATAAATGATATAGAAACTATCAGAAATACAAATCACCGGAAAATTTCTTCATCCCAGGACCGTACACACAATATTAATATTAAAAAAAGCACCCTTTTATATGATACTGTTAAAAGTGAAATAGGAACTGTCAACAGTTCACATCACCAGGCAATTGACAGGCTTGGAGAAGGATTAATAATTTCAGCAAGGGCTGATGACGGTATTATAGAAGCTGTTGAATGGGACAGTAAAGATGGAAAGCCATTTATGCTTGCTGTACAATGGCATCCGGAAAGAATGACAGATAAAAACAGCGTATTCAGCAAAAATATACTGGATAAATTTAGAGAGGAAATATACAAAGATCAGTAAGTTCAAAGCTCTCGTTTCAATTGCAATATTTTCTGCGTTAATATTCAGCGCATGTTCAGGTTCATCAGGTAATGACCCGGATCCGGCTGTTTTAAAGGATATCAAAGAAAAGGTAAACCGTAATTCAAAGCTTATTGAAACCATGGAAGCTTCCGGGAATATTGCTTTTGATTCCCCCGAGCAGTCCGGCCAGGGATGGATAGAAGTTAGGATCAAAAAACCTGATTCAGTTTTTGTCCGGATTGACGGACCGTTTGGAATTTCAATTGCACAGGCGCTTATTACAAGGTATGATTTCATTTATTACAATGTCCAGGAAAACAGGGCAATACTTGGTCCGACAAATGATATTAACATAGGAGCTGTCTTAAGAATTAAGGTTTCATTTGACGAGCTGATTAACGGATTCAGCGGAGGATTTATTTTTGAAACATCTGAACTTGATTCAGCCAATGCAGGAAGCGAAAAAGGTCTTTATACTATTACAACTAATTCACCCCCCGGCAGCAAAAAGTATTTTATTGATCCTTCAATATACACCGTAAATAAATATAATTCTTTTGATGAAGATAAAAAAACTGTAGTTGAAGTTGATTACAATAATTACTTTGAAGAAAATGCATCAGGTAATACGGTATATTTTCCGTCAAGTATCAAGATAAGAAACCCTGAAAAGAAACAGTCAGTGTATGTTGATTATATTAATAAAACCTTCAATAAACCTGATCTTAAATTCTCGATAAAAATACCAAAATCTGCAAAAGTCACAAAATGGGACTGAGTTTTATTACGAAATATATTTTTTTCCTGAGCGCAATATTAATTTTTTGCGGCGCAACCTATGAGGAAATACTTCAGGATAAGAAAAAACAGGCTGAAAATACTGAAAGCGCAATAATTGAAAGCAAAAACGGTATTACAAAAATCACATCAAGATCAGCATTAATAAACCAGCAGATAGACAGTGTTGAAGCCGCTGTTAATTCCATTAACAGCTTTCTGAAGAATTACGAAAATGAATCGTATATGACCCCTGACCAGATAGCAATTGAAACCAACATGATAATCTACCTTGCCGAAGAAGTTGAAAGGATACAGGAAAGCTTTAAGAACAAGGTTATCAGTTTGTATAAACACGGCGAAAACTATGAGCTTGAGCTCCTTTTAAGCTCAAAAACCCCGAATGAATACCTGAGAAGGAACCAATACCTGCAGAAATTTTCCCAGAACAGGAAAAAAGAGCTGAGAGACCTTAAAGCAAAGAAGTTCATTCTCGAAGAAAAGAAAAAAATGCTGACACTTTCCACTTCTTCACAAAGATTTTATGTTGAATCAAAAAGAAATGAAAGAGCAGTACTTGAAACAAGATTAAAGGAATTAAAATCATTAAAAAGCGCTATCGATTCTGAAGCGAGCCTGCTGGCCGGGAGTATTTCCCGTTATGAATCTCAGCTGAATAATATCAGGAATTTTATTTCAAATTTTGAAGAGAATAAAGAATCTTTCAAAGATAATAAATATAACAGGATCAATTATGATTCCGGAGACCTGAACCAGGTTAAAGGAAATATTAATTTACCAATAGATCTTGGTCTTATTTCAACAAATTTCGGTAATATCTCTGATAATAAAACAATGGCAATATCTTTAAACAACGGAGTTGATTTTTCTATCGCTAAAAATTCAAAAGTATATTCAATTGCCCAGGGAACAGTAAGTATAGTCGGTGAAATTCCATTTTACGGGAAGATAATCATTATCACACACAGCAACGGTTTCCGTTCAGTATATGCTTCATTAAGCGAAGTTAACGTAAAAGCCGGTGATATTATCAAGCTGAACCAGGTTATTGGAAAAACCGGCGAAACTCTTGAGGGTCAAACCATGCATTTTGAGTTATGGTTGAATTCTTCTCCGCTGAACCCAAGGGAGTGGCTGCGGTTTTGAGAACGAGTCTTTCTTTCTCTGTAACCAGAATTCAAACCAATTTTATTAATCCTAAAAAAATCTTTTTCATTCCGCAGCGTAATATCATATAACTGCATTTTTATACCCTAACACACTAGATTCCTAAATTGATTTTAGTTTAAATTTTAGTTATTTTTGTAAATTCACTGAAAAATTTGGCACAAAATGGCGGAAAATAAAGGCATTTTCGATAAAAAAGATGCTGAAAAACCGTCAGAATTAAGGAAAGTTGCCAATTCTTACACATCAGGCTGGCGATATGCCGAATATGCATTTCAATATGGAGCATCAATTGTTCTTTGTACTTTAGGCGGCTATTGGCTTGATAATTGGCTCGAAACCGGCAATATTTTCCTCATAATCGGGGTATTATTCGGTTCTGTGGCTGGATTTGTTAATTTAATGAGGGCATTAACATATAAAAAGAAAGATTCCGGAAAATGAAGGATAATAAGATTAATAAACCGGGATTTTTCAAATACATAGTAATTTCCAGTTTAATCGTAATAGCTCTTGGCTGGTACCCTTTATGGAAATATTTTACAGTTAACCAGATAAATTCCATAGTTTTTGGTTACATAATCAGTTTAGTGAATGCAGTTATAGGTTACAAGCTTAATACTATGGCTTTCAGTAAGCCGACAAAAAGCTTTATGGTCCTGGTATTTGGCGGAATGGGAATCAGGCTGATAGTAGTTCTTTTGTTTTTGGTTATACTTTTACAGTTTACTTCTCTTGATTCATTAAGCCTGGTAGGCTCGGTATTTTTCTTTTATACTTTATTTATATCAATCGAAATTTATTTCCTGCATAAAATTCAATTGCAGGCAAAAAAACATAATCTTGAAACCGCTCCGGCGGATCAATCAAAATAAGATCAACACTGAAATAATATAATGACATTACTTACTGCTTTTATACAGGAACACGCACCGGCAGATTCAACTTTGGTACAAAAGGTTCAGGAAGACGGAAACTGGATCATGCATCACATATCTGATAAACCCGTACTTTCTATTCCGCCAATTCATATCGGCGGCTTTACACTGGATATGTCAATATCCATGAAGATACTTATGCTGATTGTTGCGGCAATTTTAATGGTAATATTATTCGGTTATGCAGCAGCATCAAACAGTAAAAGAAAACATCCCACCGGACTTGGTAACTTTCTTGAAATGCTTATGGTCTTTGTCCGTGATGATGTCGTCAAGCCTTCAATGGGCCATGGATCTGAAAAATATCTCCCCTTCTTTTTTACAATGTTCTTTTTTATTCTGTTCGTTAATATTATCAGTCTTTTCCCCGGTATGTCAACCGGAACAAGCAGCATCAGCGTAACAGCAGGTCTTGCCCTTATCACATTTATTATGACACAAATACACGGCATAAAGAACAACGGATTCATAGGGTATTTTAAAGGCCTTATACCTCCGGGTGTTCCGGTTTTTGTTCTGCCTATTATGGTGATAATTGAATTTTTGGGACTGCTTACAAAGCCTTTCGCATTGGCAATTCGTTTGTTTGCCAACATGACTGCAGGTCATATAGTTATTTATGCTTTGATCGGATTGATATTCATGCTCGGTTACGCAGTTATACCGGTTTCAATAGGATTTTCACTGTTCATATATGTACTCGAGATCCTGGTAGCAGTGCTACAGGCTTATATATTCACAATGCTCTCAGCGCTGTTTATCGGTATGGCAATTCACCAGGAACATTAATTTTCAGGTAATACCAGGTTTATAACAATAATAACAACTAAACAATATACAAATTAACTTCAAAATCTTTTAAGAAAGGATACAAAACAAATGAGCTTAGCAGCATTAGCAGCTGGAATCGGTGCAGGACTCGCAGTTATCGGCGCAGGACTTGGAATCGGTAGACTCGCAGCATCAGCAATGGAAGCTATTGGCAGACAGCCTGAAGCAACTGGCGATGTAAGAACAACAATGATCATCGCAGCAGCTCTGGTAGAAGGTGTTGCACTCTTCGCGCTCGTTATCTGCTTTATTTTAGCTGGAAAGTAAATTAATTGGTTAACCGCCCCTGTAATTTCTGCAGGAGCGGTTAACATCGGTTTACAACAAAAAACAATTTTTATAACAAAGGATAGTTATGTCTTTAGCTTATATATTTTTAGCAAAGTTTTACAATGTAATTATGTTCATCTCAAGCGATCCCCATGAAAAGAAGGATACACTTCTTTCAGTGGAACCTGGTCTGCTTATTTGGACAATTATCATCTTTTTCCTCCTGTTGCTTATTTTAAAGAAGTTTGCATGGGGTCCGTTATTGAAATCACTCAATGACAGGGAACAGAGCATTAAGGATTCTGTTGAAAAAGCCGAATACCTGAAGCAGGAAGCGGAAAAGATACTGGCACAGAACAAGGCTTTGCTTGCAAAAGCAGATGAAGATGCAAGAAAAGTTATTTCAGAAGGCAAAGAGCTTGCAGAAAAGCTCCGTAATGATCTTATCAGCAAGACCAATGATGATACGGCCAGAATGATTAGCCAGGCTAAGAGCGAAATTGAAAGAGAAAAAGTTGCAGCAATGAATTCATTAAAGGATGAAATTGCAAATCTCGCTGTACAGGCTGCAGGAAAGATCATAGATGAGAATCTTGACGCTGCAAAGCAGAAAAAGATAATTGACGGTTTTATCGGAAAGATCCCGCAAAACTGATCACCTAACAGCAGATTATTTAATTTATCAGGTGTGTAAAAAATTCAATAAATGACCAACAGAAAAGTAGCAAGAAAGTATAATTTAGCTCTATATTTTACTGCTGAAGAAACAAATTCAACAAACAAAGTAAAACAGGACCTGGAAGATATTAAAAGATCGATCGATTCCTCAAAAGAACTTTCGAACTTTATTTTGACACCTGTTATTTCAGCTGAAAAGAAAACTGAAGTATTTAAGGCTATGTTTCAGGGAAAAGTAAATGAACTTACAATTAAGTTCCTTGTTTATCTTTGCGAAAAGAACAGAATTAATCTGCTTTATGATATAGCAGACGATTTCATGACGCTTGTAAATGAAAAACAGGGTATAGTTCCTGCAAAGATAAAAACAGCGGTTGAAATTACAGAAGCAGAAAAGAAAGCTCTTATAGAAAAGCTTAAACTTTATACCGGGAAAGATATACAGGCAGCATTTTCAGTTGACCCCTCAATTAAAGGCGGTTTTATTGCAAGTGTTGATGACAGAATAATAGATGCAAGCATTATAAGGCAGCTGGAGCTTCTTAAAGAAAGATTTACAATGGGAAGCTTTAACAATTAATCTACATAAAAAATTAAAATTAATATAAATATATAATAAGATGGCTGAAGTAAAACCAGATGAAGTATCGGCGATACTTCGAAAACAATTATCAGGATTTGAAAAAGAGATAGATGTTTATGAAGTCGGAACAGTTGTTCAGATAGGTGACGGTGTTGCCCGTGTATACGGACTTACAAAATGTATGGCAAGTGAGCTTATCGAGTTCCCGCATGGTGTATTTGGTATGGCTCTTAACCTCGAAGAAGATAACGTAGGATGTATCCTTTTTGGCGACTACACACAGGTTAGAGAAGGTGATGAAGTAAGGCGTACCGGCAGAGTTGCATCAATGCCTGTTGGCGAAGCTATGATAGGAAGGGTTATTAATCCATTAGGTCAGCCTGTTGACGGCAAAGGCCCGATAACAACAGATAAATTTTCACCTATTGAAAGAAAAGCATTAGGCGTTATTGCAAGGCAGCCTGTTGTTGAGCCATTACAGACAGGTATTAAAGCTATTGACTCTATGATCCCAATCGGAAGAGGACAAAGAGAGCTTATTATTGGCGACAGGCAAACCGGTAAAACCGCTGTTGCTGTTGATACAATTATTAACCAAAAAGGAAAAGGCGTTTTTTGTATATATGTTGCTATTGGCCAGAAACAATCAACAGTAGCACAGGTGGTAACAAAGCTTCAGGAAGCCGGCGCTATGGAATTTACTACAGTTATTACAGCTGCGGCTTCTGATCCGGCTCCAATGCAGTTCTTAGCGCCTTATTCAGGCGCAGCACTCGGTGAGTTCTTCCGTGACTCAGGCAGGCATGCTCTTTGTATCTACGATGACTTATCAAAACAGGCAGCTGCTTACCGTGAAGTATCACTTCTTCTCAGAAGGCCACCGGGACGTGAAGCATACCCCGGTGACGTATTTTACCTGCATTCAAGATTACTCGAAAGAGCTTCAAAACTCTCTGATGATCTCGGCGGCGGCAGCTTAACAGCTTTGCCGATCATCGAAACTCAGGCAGGTGACGTATCTGCATATATTCCGACAAACGTAATTTCAATTACAGACGGACAGATATATCTTGAGCCTAACCTCTTCAACTCCGGTGTAAGACCCGCTATTAACGTAGGTATTTCAGTATCCCGTGTAGGAAGCTCAGCACAGATCAAAGCTATGAAAAAAGTAGCAGGTTCATTAAGGCTTGACCTCGCTCAGTACAGGGCACTTGAAGCTTTTACAAAGTTCGGAAGTGACCTTGATAAAGCTACTTTGCAGCAGTTAACACGCGGTTCAAGGCTTGTAGAAGTTCTTAAACAGGGCCAATATACACCTTATCCTGTGGAAAAACAGGTTGCAATAATTTTCGCAGGTACTAACGGATATCTTGATGAAATTCCGCTTAGTGAAGTAAGAAGGTTTGAATCTGAGTATCTTGAAATGATGGAGCTTAAACATAAGGATATCCTGGATACAATTGCTTCAACCGGTGACCTGAACAACGATACAATTGCAAAACTGAAACAGATTCTTGATGAATTTACAAAGAACTTCAAAGTTTCAGTAAAATAATTTAAAAATAATTTCGCTGTAAAACAATAAATGGCAACTTTAAGAGAAATACGCGACAGGATAGGCAGTATTAAAAATACTGAGAAAATTACCAAAGCTATGAAAATGATAGCTTCGGTGAAATTCCGTAAGGCTCAGCAAAATGTTGTAGCTGCAAGGCCTTACTCAAGGAAGATCAGTGATATTTTAAGGAATCTTATCCCGACAATTGAAAGCTTTGATAACGAGTTACTGAAGCAGAGAGAAATAAAAAAGATCTGTGTTGTTGTGGTTGCTGCAGATAGGGGCCTTTGCGGGTCTTTTAATACCAATCTTTTAAAAACAGCTACTTCAGTAATCAATGATAAATATGGCGAATATTTAAGAAACCATGATCTGACAGTTTTCCCGATAGGTAAAAAAGCATATGATTATTTTTCAAAAAGGAATTATGACCTGTATGCAAGGTCAGTTAATATTTTTGACCGTCTTACCTTTGCTGATGCGCAGAATATCGTAAAAGAGATAATTAAAGGTTACACTGAAAAAAGATTTGATAAAGTTGTGATAATTTACAATGAATTCAAATCCGTGATACAGTCAAAAACCGTTGAAGAGCAGTTCCTCCCTATTCCCCCCTTTGAAAAGGCAGAAGGAGAAAAATCGAAGATATCAAATTATATATTTGAGCCTTCAAGCGTTGATATAGTAACCAATCTTCTGCCCAGGCATCTGAACACACAGGTATGGCGCATATTGCTGGAATCATTCGCATCAGAACAGGCAGCACGTATGACAGCGATGGATTCAGCTACTACAAATGCAAACGACCTGCTTCAGTCGCTTAACCTTACATACAACAGGGCACGCCAGGCTAAGATCACAACAGAAATACTCGAGATCGTTGGCGGCGCAGAAGCACTTTCAAAAGGATAATAAATATTTTAAAACAGAACTTGTAGAGACGTCCCGATGGGACGTCTTTTTTTTTATTTATTATAGAATTTGAACCTGTAGATTATCTAAAGAATTATCAACTAGATAATTTGAGCATTATTACTTAATTAAAACCATTTTCTTTATATCTTTAAATCTATCAGCTTTCAACGAATAAAAATAGATCCCCGATGCAAGTTCAGATACATTAATATTCAAATTATATCTGCCAGGTGCTTTGAATTCATTTATCGTGTATAATTCTTTACCAAGAATGTCAAACACTATCAAGGAAATGAAAGTGCTTTTAGGGATATCATAAACAATTAAAGTATTCGGATTAAATGGATTGGGATAATTTTGAAATAATTGAAATTTTTCCGGAATTTCATTTGAACCTGTATGAACTCCCAGTGGAATCCCGCCATTAGTTGTTCTCAATAAAAGTCCATTCGTTCCATATGCAAAACCGGTCTGTTGATTGATAAAAAGAATGCGATGTATAGTATTTAATGGTTGGGTTGAGTATTGGGTTTCCCAATTTAAACCACTATTTGACGTATGCAAAATTGGTCCATTAGGGGCAACTATATAGCCAATATTTTCATTTAAAAAATAACCCCCTGTAAAATAATACTGATCATTTTGATATATTACCGACCAATTATTTCCAGAATTCGTCGTTTTGAGAATATATCTGTTTGGGGGATTTTCTGAGGAAATGAAGCCAGTGTTCGCATTTATAAAATTAAACATTCTGTTAAAATTATAACCAGTCAAACTTGAATTCCAATTACTGCCCGAATTTGAACTTTTGTAGAAACGATTATTATTGGCATAAAAACCATTTGTTGTATCCGGGAAGCTAGGCGGATTAAAATTTGGTGTACCGAAAGAAACACTGGTGTAAGTCCAATTTAAACCACCATTAATTGTTCTATGGCAATAGATAGGAAAAGTAGGTTGCCCAAGAGATGATATAATATATCCAATTTGTTCATTAATAAATTTAACAGATTGTGTTATAAAAAAATCACCTTGTTGCTGCACCCAATTTACTCCCCCATTCGTAGATTTAAATAAAGATCCTCCCACTGCAAATCCTGTATGACTGTTAACAAATGAAATTGAATTAAATTCAATCCCAATGTTTATAACAATCCAATTTTGTCCTGAGTTAGTAGTCTTAAGAATATTGCCATTTGTTGTAGCAATAAACCCAGTATCATTTCCAACAAAACACATAGAATTTAAATTCGTGTTTACAGGTAAACCTACTAAGTTCCACCCTGTTTGAGCATAAACATTTGTGCAAATAATTATAATAATTAAATATTTCATAAGATTAGATTTAGTATATTTGTAAGATAATGAGTTTATAATTGTATTTATTAAATTATAATCGTACCAATGTAATAAAATACTAAAAAAAGAATGATTCTGATATCTATTTTTCAGTCATTAACACATTAATTAGTACAAAAGGAAACATGGAATCAGACAATAACTTAAAATACTTCCGCATTTTCCCCTTGGGTGATGGTTTTGAAGTATGGGTAGGCAAACACTCCGAAGCAAATGACCTTCTCTCATTCAAATACACAAAACAAAATGACCTGTGGTTCCACGTTAGGGGAACAAGCGGTTCACATACAATTTTAAAGCTGCCGGAAGATTTTGACGGAATTATACCTAAGGATTATATTAAAATAGCTGCTGAGATCTGCGCATTTTACAGTAAAGCCAAGAATGCCAAATCAGTACCGGTAGCATATACAGAAGGAAAAAATGTATCAAAATATAAAGGCGCTAAATCAGGCAGTGTTGTAATAAAAGGCGAAAAGGTAGTTAAAGTGCAGCCGCAAGTACCGGGTTAGGAACACACATTTGCGAGGAGTGTAAACGACGAAGCAATCTCATTGATTTTTGAGATTGCTTCGTCACTTTGTTCCTTGCAAACTTAGCAATATTTATCAAAAATCATTTATAAGTTTATTTATCTGTACTTCGACTTCGCCGATCTTTCGTTCAATCACTTCTGTACGTTCAGGCTTAATTTTTAAAAGGTAAGTATAAGCTTCCATTGCATCAAAATAATTCCCCTGCTTCGCAAAAATATCCGCAAGAGTTTCAGTTATTATTTTCACCTCAAATTTATTTTTTAGCCTTTTCTTTTCAAACGAAGGCTTTGAGCCTTCTTTGCGGAAAAAGTGAGGTGATTCAAATATTTTCCTGAACTCAGCATATTCATTAGATTCTTCAATTTCTTCCAGGTCAATTTTTTCCGCAGTGAAATCTTCTATCTCATAAGTAGGGAAAAGATTGTAATTATAGTCATAATCATTATATACCGGCGCTTTAAATTCAAGCTTGGGGATAATGTCATCTTCATGCCTTCTTGATACTTCTGTTTTGGTCAGATCATTGGCAATATCCAGGTACTTTTGTGCTATTGCCATTTCAGGATGCTCACTTAGCAGCTTTTCAAACAGCTTCTTAGCATCCAGAAAGTACCTGTTGCTTAAGTAAGCCTTGCCAAGCAGAAGTTTTGCAGTAACATACCCGGGGTAGAACTTCAGCCCTGCCTGCAGAAGCTCGATAGCTTCTGATACATTCCCGTTTATCAGGTAATAATTGGCAAGCTTAACAAATTCGGGAGTTAAAGGATTTGTCCTTATTTTATCTTCAAGCTTTTGTATCAGGTATTTTATTATATCTGTATCTACCACTTATGTATTTATATTAAGCCTGGTTTTCTGCTATTTTTTTATTAGTATCTATTACGTGTTTAATTGAAAGATATGCTACAAGTCCGAACCCAAAAGTATACATCAGCTGGAACGGTATTGCTGATATCTGCAAAGTTACCGCTGAAACTACCACACAGGCAAGACTGTATAAGGCAATGATAAGTTCCAGCACAACAGAAAACTTAACAAATTTTTTATGTACATATTTTTTATCCTGCCATTTATCTTTATCGCCTTCAATGCCGTATTTCGGAGTCCGTACGAACTCTGATTTTTTATTGATCAAAGCTTCAAATACTGCCTTAGTATTATTTATGGCAAAACCCATACTGCCTGCCATAAATACCGGGAACAGCAGTATCCTTGAACGCCAGTCTTCGTAAACATCCTTTTGCGAATACAAATAAAACAAAAACGATGCTATAAATGCAAGTACAAATACAGACATAAATATAAAGTATGTATCATAAAGACCAGTATTTTTGATAAGTACAATAGGCATGTTCAGCAAACACGCTACCAGAATAAAAGGGAATACGATGTTATTCGTTAAATGGAAAGTACACATTATCTTTGTTTTAAGCGGAAGCTTTGCAGCCCAAACCCTGAATAGCATTTTTCTTGCTGTTTCAATTGCACCTTTTGTCCATCTGAACTGCTGAGATTTCAATGAATTGATCTCTGAAGGCACTTCTGAAGGAGTGGTAAAATCAGTGAGATATTTGAACTTCCATCCTTTTAGCTGTGCGCGGTATGAAAGATCAAGGTCCTCAGTAAGCGTGTCAGCTTCCCAATTACCTGCATCAAAAATACATTCCTTGCGCCATACTCCGCTTGTACCGTTAAAATTGATGAAGTAACCGGCTTTATTCCTTACCTGCTGCTCAAGTACAAAATGTCCGTCAAGCGCAAGCGCCTGGATCTGTGTGACAAGTGAATACGCGCGGTTTAAATGTTCCCAGCGGGTTTGTACCATGCCAATTTTAGGATCTTTGAAAAATGGCAGCACAATTTTCAGGAAATTCTTCCTGGGGATAAAATCTGCATCAAATATTCCAACAAATTCACCTTTTGCTACTTTTAACCCTTCTTTCAAAGCGCCGGCTTTGTAACCTGTACGGTCTGTTCTGTGAATATGGTGAATGTCAAATCCGCGAAGCTGGTATTCTTTTACAATATTTGCTACAATTTCCACTGTTTCATCAGTAGAGTCATCCAATACCTGTATCTCAAGCTTATCTATCGGATAGTCCATTTCGCAGACTGTTTTTATCAGCCTTTCTATAACATACATTTCATTGTAAATAGGCAGCTGCAGTGTTACAACGGGATAGCTTTCAAGCTCCTTTGTGAAGTCATCCCTTTTATGCCTGTGTTTAAGGTAATAATAGATCATAATGAAGCCGTGTGAACCAAATGTAAATAAGATCAGTAATGACCCTATATAAGTAAACAGTATTATCTCTTCCAATTTATATTTTTATCCTTCAAAAAACTAATATATTAATATAATTAATGTAACCTTTTTTGTATATGTAAAACCGTTATTGTAAATTCACATTTTAAAACCGGTAAAATTACCAGTTCGAAATTACTTCCAGCAGAATATCATCTGTAATTTTATCTTCAGCCGATTTAACGCCTTCATCCCTTTTACTGAATCCGCCGGTGGAACTGTCATACTCACCCCAATTTGAAAAATCCTTTTTCCAGATACTTTTTTGTTTTTTCAAATTAGTGAACTCAACAGATACCGTTATTGTGACCTTTCTTCTTGATACCTGTTCATTGCCCGTTACTACTAATGCTTCATCGGTTACTGAGCGTATTACGCAATCAAGCATTCCGTCTGCCTGGGTTTTTTCAGCATATTCCAGTGTGTTATCATTAATGAACTTGCTCTTAAGCAGAGTTGTAATTTCTTCACCCAGGTTAGGCAGGCCGAATCCGCTTTCATCCCTGATTGAGGGAATATAAATGGTTTTTATGCCTTCCGGCGGCGAAGCGCCTTTAAAGCTGTAATTACAGGAAGTTAGGCTATATAATAAAATTACAGCAAACAGGAATAATATTATTCTTTTTGTTTGCAATATCATAAAGTATACTTCCCGTTTTTCAAACCATATTGTTTGAACTTCCGGTATAAAGTCCTGTTGCTTATTTTAAGCTTATCAGCTATCCGGTTTATGTTGCCATTATACTTGTTGTAATAATATGTTAACAGTTCCTGTTCAAACTCATCAAAAGTTATTTTATCTATCTTATCATCGCTTAAATAGAAACCGCTTTCCGGCACGGCAGCAGATTTTACATCTTCTATATGAGTAAGCTGATGTTTAATATCCATTATATCTTTTTTAAGCTCAAATAAAGCTCCAAAAAGCAACTGGCGTTCATCCTGTTTATTGTACCCGTTTATAGTTGCAGGCATAAGCTCTGATTTGGGAATGCTTAGCTGGCGCATAACATCATCAAGCTCAATTATCTTATCTGAATTAAGTGTAATTAAGCTTTCAGTGAAATTCTTTAATTGTCTTACATTGCCCGGCCAGTTGTAATTAGTAATGAATTCTATTGCCTCAGGAGTTATTCCGTTGAACTGTATCTTATTGCGTCCGGTGAAATCATTTACAAATTTATCAAACAATAGCTTTATATCACTTTTTCTTTCGCGTAACGGCGGAATTACAATGTTAATTGAGCGCAGCCTGTAGTATAGGTCTTCCCTGAATGAATTATTCTGGATAAGCTGCTCGAGATTTTTATTTGTTGCGGCAATTATCCTTACATCAACTTTTTCGGTTTTATTGCCGCCCACTTTCATATACTCGCCATTTTCGATAACCCGAAGGAACTTCACCTGAGTCTGCAGCGGAAGCTCACCAATTTCATCAAGAAAAATAGTGCCGCCGTTGGCAGCTTCAAAATAACCTTTGCGTGTTTCAGTTGCACCTGTGAAAGAGCCTTTAACGTGACCGAACAGCTCACTTTCGATTATTCCCTCGGGAATTGCCCCGCAGTTCACCGTGATAAACGGTTTATCGCTTCGTTTGCTAAGCTTGTGAATTTCATTGGCAACAACTTCCTTACCAGAGCCGCTTTCGCCGGTAATTAGCACAGTAACATCTGTAGGGGCGACCTGTTTAATGATCTCCCTCAGCTCTACTATCGGGATTGATTCCCCAAGCAATCCGCTTTGATATATTTCGTTACTCACTTTATTGAAATGACGTTCCGGTTACTTTGTATAGTTTTAAGGGATAAATTAATTTAATAATACAGCTTCTCCGAATAATGTTGCTGAATTAGCCTTGTTTACCTTTACCAGTACTTTATCGCCGGGTTTTGCACCGTTTATAGGTATTATTACTGTTTTATTCCCGTCGGTTCTGCCAAATAACATCTTATCAGATTTTTTACTGATACCTTCTATTATGACTTCAAACTGCTTGCCAACAGTTTTCAGGTTTATTTCCTCTGAGATATCTCTTTGCAGCTCAACAATTTCAACAAGTCTTCTTGTTTTTGTTTCTTCATCAACATCGTCATCCATTTTCCATGCCTTGGTCTTTTCACGGGGTGAGTACTTGAACATATAAGCTCCGTCATACCGAACTTCCTTCATTACATCCAGTGTCATTTTATGATCTTCTTCGGTTTCCGTGCAGAACCCTGTAATAATATCAGTTGAAAGTGATACATCAGGTATCAGCCTTTTGATATTATCCATAATTTTCATGTAATGATCAATTGTATAGCTTCTCTGCATCAGCTCAAGAACCCTGTCACTGCCTGATTGCACTGGCAAATGGATGTAGTTGCAGATATTATCATGTTCAGCAATGGTTTCAATGAGCTTCAATGAAAGATCCTGCGGATGTGATGTAGTAAACCTGATCCTGATATCAGGCACTGCTTTTGCGCAGGCTGCCAGCAGGTCAGAAAAATCAAAATTTTCGCTTATGTATGAATTTACATTTTGTCCCAGCAGGGTTATATCTTTAAATCCTTCATCGCGAAGCTGTTTTACCTCACGGATAACACCCTCAAGCGGGCGGCTTCTTTCCCTGCCGCGGGTATAAGGCACTACACAGAAGCTGCAGAACTTATCGCAGCCGCGCATAATGGATAGCCATGCGCTTATGCCTTCTTTGCGGATAGGCAGAATATCATCGTAAGTTTCAACCCGTGAAAGCTTTACCGCTATTCCTTTTTCTCCGGTATCAATCAGATTATCGATCAGTGAAGGCAGCTTTCTGTATTCATCGGGTCCGAGTACAAGATCGACCACGCCCTTTTTTGTTACAAGGTCACGCTTCAGTCTTTCAGCCATACAGCCAATGATGCCTACAATAAGCTTCGGATTTTTCTTCTTGTATTTTTTAATTTCCGTAAGCCGCTGCAGGACTCTTGCTTCAGCCATTTCACGGATGCTGCAGGTGTTAATGAGTATTATTGCAGAGTCATCAATATTTTCAGTAATATCATACCCGTTTTTGCCCATAATACCGTTCACAATTTCAGTATCTGCAAAGTTCATCTGGCAGCCGTATGTTTCAACATACAGCTTTTTACCTGAAACATTGTCTGAATTTTCCTCACCTGTAAATGTTTCTATGGGAATGTATTTTTCTAAAACTGATCTATCCAATTATATTTTTTTTCGGGGTATTTATTTAATTCCTGTGATCTTAAGATCACGCGCTCTTATAAATTTAAATTCATTTGTGCCGCAAACCTGCGGATTCATATATAACCTTAGCTCAAGCCAAACAGAATCTCCGGGCGATGGCATTTCAAAACTGTGAAAGCTGCTCACACTGTCATTATCCCTTCTGTACAGAACTTCGTTGGTAACTGCAGAATTGTTGCTTAATACGGAAATAGTGGAATAGTCACTGGTTGTGAAACCATCAAACTCAATTTTGATCCTGTTATATGGACTGAAGTTAAAAGTATCTCTCAGGAAATGGCTCCTGGTATATGCATAACATCCGGTTACGGCTGCACTGTCTACCAATCCGGATTCCTGGTAGAGCAATGTTTCATTCAGAGTATTTACTGCTGTATCGCTTCCGCATGAATGAAAAATTACTGCAAACAGTAACACTAATATAAAGTAATTTATATTTTGAATATTCTTCAATTAAACCGTGATCTTTTCCTTTGAAAGCAAATGATCTTTGATCACTTCAGTTACACCTGCTGCATCAAGCTTCAGGTCGCGGAACAGCTCATCCGGTGTGCCGTGCTCTACATATTTATCCGGCAGACCGTGAACCAGTATATCAACATCCTTAATATTGTTCTGGTTCATAAATTCCAGTACCGCTGAGCCGAACCCGCCGGTAATCACATTATCTTCTAATGTAATTACTTTTTTATGCCGTGCAAAAACATCCTTCAGCAATTCGCCGTCAAGCGGTTTTATGAATCTTGCATTTATAACTTCAACATCAATATTTTCTTTGGCAAGCATTGCCCTGGTTTTCATACCTACATCAACCATATCACCAATTGCAATAATTGCTGCATCAGTTCCTTTTTCAATTATTTCACCTTTACCGATCGGTATCTGTGAAAAAGGCTTAATTTCCACACCAAGCGCATTACCGCGCGGGTATCTCAGCGCTATCGGACCTTTTCTGTAAAGTGTCGCTGTATATAACATATCACGCAGTTCCTGCTCATCCTTAGGCGCCATTAACACAACGCCCTGAATAGCCCTGAAAAAGCTCAGGTCAAGCGCGCCGTGGTGAGTTGGGCCATCAGCGCCGACAATTCCTGCTCTATCCATCGCGAAAATAACAGGCAGCTTCTGTATAGCGCAGTCATGAATTATCTGGTCAAATGCACGCTGTATAAATGATGAATAGATCGCGCAAACAGGAGTGAAGCCTTCTGTAGCCATACCGGCTGCAAAAGTAACAGCGTGCTGTTCTGCAATACCTACATCAAAATACCTCTCAGGCATTTCCTTCTGCAGGATATCAAGTCCGGTGCCGTCAGGCATTGCGGCGGTGATACCTACAACCTTTTCATTTTCTTTGCAAATTTCTACCAGCGCTTCACCAAAGATTTTTGTATATGCTGGTGAGCCGCCTGCTTTTTTTATTGCAAGTCCTGTATCTTTATCCCACGGAGTTGATGCATGGAATTTCTGGTAATGATTCTTTGCAGGTTTGTAACCATGCCCTTTTTCTGTTACTACGTGTACAAGTATCGGACCCGAAAAATCTTTTATCTCTTCAAATATCTTTACAACATTCACAATGTTATGACCGTTGATAGGGCCAAAATACCTGAAGCCAAGAGCTTCAAATAACATACCTGGGGTAACAACGCCTTTTAAGCCGCCTTCAACCTTCGCTGCGAAGTTACGCAGCCTGTCGCCTATTTTAGGATCAAGCTTGCCGGTTGCATCCCATACATAATTTCTGAATTTATTATACGAAGGGTTTGAAAGGAACTCGTTGAAATAATTGTGCAGGCTCCATACATTAGGGGCAATTGACATTTTATTATCGTTCAGCACAACAATTATATCTTTCTTTAAAAGACCGATATTGTTCATAGCCTCATATGCCATACCGCCAGTCATTGAGCCATCGCCAATTATGCCTACTACTTTGTTCTTCTTTTTCAGGAAGTCACGGGCTGTAGCAACCCCAAGCGCTGCGCTGAGTGATGTGCTTGCATGCCCGGCGCCGAATACATCGTATTCGCTTTCAGAACGCTTTAAAAATCCGCTGATCCCGCCATACTGGCGAATAGTTTTAAGCTGGTCTTTTCTGCCGGTTAATATTTTATGTATATATCCCTGGTGCCCCACATCCCAGATCAGCTTGTCATCGGGTGTATTAAACACATAATGCAGCGCCACAGTTAGCTCAGCAACACCAAGTGATGCTCCCAGGTGGCCGCCGATCTTTGAGATAGTATCAACCAGGAATTCCCTGATCTCATCTACCAGGACTTTGAGCTCAGTTAAATTCAGCTTCTTAAGGTCCTGGGGTGTATTTACCGAATTGAGATACTTATATTCAGTTTCCAAATTATTATATTTAATTGAAAAATATTATTTATAATCTTTTATTTCAGATGCTTTCGCAGTTTTGTTTATTTCCTTTATACGCAGCTCAGCATTATTAAGCTTATCATAACATATTTTTGTAAGATTCAGTCCTTCTTCATATAGCTTTATAGTTTCTTCAAGCGTGCATTCATCGCTTTCAAGCTGTTCAAGTATTTTTTCAAGCCTTGAAAATGAATCTTCAAACGATGGTTCTGTATTTTTTATTTTTTTCTGTGCCATTAAATCAGATTATCCTTGCTTCTAATCCTGAACGAAGTGAAGGATCTATTTTGTGATTCATCATAATCAAATTATCCTTGCATTCTTTTTGTTATCATAGAATTTGATCTCAACTTCTTCATCTTTTTTTAGATTCGACGCGCGTGTTACAATTTTATTAAATTCAAACTGAAGCCGCATCTCATCAATATCCACTCTTTTCTTTATTATGGCGTAGCCTTTTTTTAAGTTATTTTCAGGTGATACATGATGCAATGTTTTTTTACAGAATTTTATTTCATTTTTCAGTTTGTTAACCCTGTTATTGGTAATATTGGTTATACCTTTTGAAAAATCATCAAGTTTCTGGTAAAAATTGTAAATTATATCTTTGGGACGGTTAAAATAATAACTTCCCTCAATTTCCCTTATTGAATTTTTGTAACCATCAAGCTTTGCTTGGACAAAACTTCTACAAAAATACGAAAATTTGTCAAGATTTTCAATTAACTCTCTGATATCCGGAGTTATTAACTCAGCGGCAGCCGAAGGGGTGGGAGCCCTTAAATCCGACGCAAAATCGCAAATTGTGAAGTCAACTTCGTGTCCCACAGCGCTCACAACAGGTATTTCGCACGCAAAAACCGCCCTGGCAAGCCTTTCATCATTAAACGGCCATAAGTCCTCAATTGATCCCCCGCCGCGGGCTATTACTATAATATCAACCGGCGGAAGCTTTTTATTTTTGATAAGTACGGGAATCTCTTCCAGGGCTTCAATGACTGATGAAGCCGCATTCACACCCTGTACGCTCACCGGGTACAGATATATATTCAGCAGCGGATACCTTCGTTTTGTAATGTTGATAAAATCCTGCAGCACGGCTCCCGTTTTGGAGGTTATCATCACAACATTTTGGGGATATTTGGGTAAAGGTTTTTTATGTTCCTCGTCAAACAGGCCCTCTTCAAACAGTTTTTGTTTAAGCTGCTCGAACCTGTACTGAAGCTCACCTGCTCCCTGCGGTTTTATCTCCCATACTTCAACCTGGTAATTACCGCGTGCGGGGTAGACCGTTACTCTTCCCTTTACAACAACCTGCATGCCGTCTTCGGGAGTAAAAAGCAGCGCTTGATTACGGGTCTTCCACATCACCGCATTTATCTGTGAGCTTTCATCCTTAATTGTGAAATAATAGTGACCCGATTGTGTATGAATTTTAAAATTTGATATTTCACCAATCAAGTGGACGAATTTAAAATTCTCCTCAATTAAAACCTTAATATAGGAATTAAGCTCAGATACCGTTAATATTTCAGGCAGATTTGTTTGCATAGAAAATTAAAAAGGGAACGAAATTTATTTCGTTCCCTTCAAATATAATGATGAAATTGTTTGAATAATAATTACTTCAACAGCACCATTTTTTTACTATCCACAAATTTATTGCCGTTAGGCTCTTCGGCTTCTATGCGGTAGAAGTAAACTCCGCTGGCATAGTTTGAAGCGTTGAAATCCACGATGTAAAAACCAGCGGTTTTTAGCTCGTTGTTCACAAGCCGTTTTATTTCCCGCCCGAGTATATCATAAATTACTATCTTTACCTTTGAATCTTTCGGCAGGTCGTAATTTATCTTTGTTACGGGATTAAACGGATTAGGATAGTTCTGTGACAGCCTGAATACCATTGGGATATTCTTCGGCTCATTGCCTTTACCACTGGTATTTGAGCCAAATACTTTCCTTATATCTTCTGATACTATCCGTACATGCTCAACTATGCTTATTGGCTTTTCAGTCTTAACTACCTGTTTTAATGATCTGATCTGCTCCAGCACTTTAGAAGCATTTACATCACCCTGCTCTGACTTTACTTCCAGTGTTTTTATTTTCCTGTCATCTTCATTTTTTGATATTTCAATAGCAGTATTAATGGATTTCCTGATATCCTGCCGTTGTTCCTTTGTAAACGGTGATCTATCCGACTGCGCTGAAGCTTCGTCGGACAGGTCATCTGGATCATAGGACTCAACCTCACGAAGCTCAAGCGAATGAAGTTCCCGAAGCTTTAGCGTAGGGAACCCTCCGCTTTGTCCCTGAATCAGCAATGAAGTTGCCATATAATCCCACCTTGCTATTAATCCTTCGTAGCTGTAGGGATTCTGGTTAATTATCTGCTGGAATCCGACTAGAGCCTGTGAATATTCACGCATCCTTACTTTACACTTCAGAATATAATTATTTGCGCGCTTTACAAGTGAAGTATTATATCCGTGATTAAGAATAAGATCTTCGTAATATATCTTCAGTTCATTTACCGCATTATATGATGTATCACTTGCAACGGTTGATAAGAATAATTTAGAAATTGCATTCAGGCTTTGAATGCTGTCAGGATATGTGTTGATAAGGTCAAGACATTTTGTTTTTGCCTGTGTGTAGTTACGGTAACGCATGAGTACGCTGATGGAATCGTATCGTTGTTTAGCAGTGGGTAATGTGTAATAGACCCCCTCCCTCCCGAGTTCTCGGGAGTACTCCCCTTGCTAAGGGGGAGAGCTTCTTTCATACTGCCTCCGCTTCCGGAGCCTTCATTGTAGATAGTATCGTAAATGCCATCTCCTAGGTTTATAGCCAAACCATCACCGTTTTGATTTGGATCACATCCTGTAAGATATGGTACGAAGTTAAAGGTTATCTGTGAACCCTGGAAACCTGATGTTACCATGTTATACGGCGGGTCAACCGGTGTTGAGTTAAGCTTGAAGCAGTTATTTGTTTCATCAAAAGGACCCTGTGTGAACTGCGGGAAATAGCCGTATAAATGCTTTGAGGATTGGTCATCGGTTATGTTGAATATATTCTGTCCGCCATCAAGCAAAAATACAGAACCATCAACAACAATGTTGTTAGCCGCTGTGCCGGAATTCGAGATATCATTCAAACCACCGAGTGATTTACTCCCGGCATTGTTCATTTTAAGCTCACTACCTCCTGCGGCAAATATGCCAATTGCGTTGTTTACAGTTGATGATATTGTATTGGATTTTATATCAATTGCTGATGTTAAAGCGTTAATTCCGATAAAATTATCAGTTATTGCATTACCCTTAATTGCACCGCCTGTTAAACCGCTTAAGAAGATTGCCGTATTGCCTTCATTGAATATATTGTTTTCTATAATTAGCGGAGTTGTTTCACCTGCATAAGATGAAATATTAACTGTAGGTATAGTTGAACTTGATGAATTAAAAGTATTTGCTCCAATATAAATATTGCTTAAGCTTAATTCATTGTTAGGATCACTAAAGAAAACAGCATTGATACTGCCTTTAAGTGAGCTGTTTGTGTTAAATGTACAATTTCTGATATCAACAACAGGGCAATCGATGATATTAACTGCGTAAGTTGTATCGTTAGCTAAACCCGTAAACGTTGCGCCGTATATCTTGACTTCGCAGTTTGTGAAGCTGTGACCGCTCCATGAACTTCCTGATACTGCGTCACTTGTAATATTCTGCGGAGCTGATGTGTTCTGGTCGCCCACTGTAAACATACCGCCATCCATAACGAACTTAGAACTATCATTAAAGTGTATGGTTGTGTTTGCGCCGATTGTTATATTAAAACCGTTGTTGTAAACTGGCGCTTCGCAGGTAAATTCACCGCCGTTTATTATTTCGTCTTCAACAAGCTCACCGCCCGAATTAATTGCAGGCTCAATTTTAAATAACTTGCCTTCTCCCGGTTCAAACCAGCCCATTTCACCTGGATTTTCACCAAATGACGCATATTTAGTTCTGTCAAAAACTTTGGGTCTTACAGAACTTCCAACTTCACTTATTTGCCAATTAATAGGTCCGGTTAAATTGAATTTTACTCTTAATACCCTGTTATCACCAGTATAACTGCCTCCTGCAGGTATACATCTGCGATTTACCATAATAAAATATTTTGCTGAACCAACATCGTTATAGAATCCCATTTCCCAAAATCGCTCTTCTCTGCAATCCATATACGGGCCGTTAGGATTATCTTCAACACAAGGGTTTTGCCCGTTTATACCGGGCAATATGCTCATTATATCCTGTATGTATCCATGATTCGCACCCTCACTGTGCACACTGTATGCTGAGTTCCACGAAATTGCGTCTAGGGTTGGTTTTAAATTCAGGATCTTCGAGTTCATTTCACAGAGATAATCAAATTTATTCTGTCCATACTGGTTTTGTCTTCTGGGTTGAGATGGTGTATTAAACACGCCAAATGTGTATGTCTCGTCACCTGGATCAAGGCTCATATCCGGCGGTCCATTCCGCTGTGATAATTCCGCTGTAAGCGGCGTCATAGTAGGCAGCCAGAACCAGCTCAGGTAATCTGCGCCGTATGAAAGCGCTATCCATGCCTGGGCGCTTATTTCTTCATTAATAGGCTCACGTACACCGTATCTGTATTTACCTGTAATGTTGTTGTGTATCAGCCAGCCCTGTATCTGCGGCTGAATTGATATACGGGTATTATTGGAAGCTGATGTAATATTTATCCGGGTCTTATGAATCTGGTAAATAAATGATCCTTCCATAGGCCATACATAGCTATCTTTTTGACCTAAACACTCCTGCAGATATGTATTATAAGTTTGATTATTTACCTTCCAGTCTGCGGGTACTTTAGGATCCACCAGTAATGGGTTAAATGAATTAATAGGTATGCAGCCCGGTTCACCCTGATCATGAAACTGCAATGCGTGAGCGTCTACCTGGATTATATCCGGTTTTACTGTATCAAGATACAGTTTGAAAGTATTTGCGTCATTTCTTGTGTAGTGGAAATTCATATTATATGAAACGGCATAGCTTAAGGGCGGCGATGGTAAACCCGAATTTTTGATATAATCATTTACGTATTTAATGCATGGCAGGTTTGTTGTTACACATTCATCCACAAAAAACATGTCAAGGCTATTTCCAAAGTTATTTACTTCATCGTAAATAAAAGGATTAAAGTTATTATTTTCAGAAAATAGCCTATCTGCAATATCATTATCCACCACCAGTTTATCAAACCACACATCAACCTGCCCGAACCAGTATATCTTAAAATCAATCTGGCTGGCGTTAACGTTCTCGCGTGTATAGCCATACATTAAGCCGGTAACTGTATCTTTCCTGCCAAGGATATCTAAATCTGTGTTCGGGTCCTGAATGAAATCGAAAGTGCTAATATATTGACCATTATAGATATAGTTTCCTCCTAAGAAAGAAGCAAAATTTCTTGCTTTAATTACTGTAGAATCGATAACAGTTCCGCTAAAATTTCTTGTTACTATGGCTATTACAGGTGCCGTTGGTGAATTATCTACTATACTCGAATCAATTCTCATAACCGGCTTAAGGTGCCAGTCCTGCTGCGGCGCCCAGTCATATGTATATGATAGCGCAAACTGCAGGTTTTCCGTAATACTTTCGCAAAGCATACCTGCCGGCATACTTGGCGGACACGATGCGCAACCCTTTATCACACTTCGTCCGCTATCGGAAACCGGCCCTGAGCCGGACATTCTGGAACTGTATGAGTATCCTTCATTGCCGCCTTCTGATTCAAATACCATTCTTTGACCATCCTGGCAAAGCTTGGATATATTTATACGCTGAAAATTACTTCTTAATCCACGGTTCTGCGTTCCGGTTATTAGCGAGTTTACAGTAGCTATCTGGTCTGTTCTTAATGGTACTCCAAACTGTCCAGTAGTATCCGCCCCGTAATCATATAACTGTATTCCGTTATAATGCAGGGTATCTTTATAATATGGCCAGAACGCTGTAAAATTATCCCACTCGTTATCTCCATCCTGAATACCATAGTTAAGTATAAAATGTGTAAAGTCCTTAGGTATTTGGGCTGTTGGTGGTTGTATTAAGTTCACTTTTGAGGCATCTGTTACCTTTAAAGGTTCAGTGGGCTTAAATGCCGAAGCAATGATAAAGTATATAACCGGTAATGCAAGTGTAACTGTGATCTTGAGTAAAGTTTTCATAACTTTTAATTTTTAGGGTTTAAAATTTCAGTTAATTATATAAAGCATTTTTATGATCATTTTATCAATATTTAATACTTTTTACTTCTCTTTTTAGATATTTATTATTCCTGACTGCTCCAGCAGTTGATATTTGCTATTTAATCAACCTTAGAAACAAGGTTTCTAAAGTAACTTCGCCTGACTGACTAGCAGTTTACTTTATCAATACCATCTTTTTAGTATCAACAGTTATTCCATCTATTATTAATGAATAGAAATATACACCACTTGGTAAACTACCTGCATTCCAGTCAACTTTATATGTACCCGCCTGTTGTTCCAGGTTTACCAAGTCTATTATCTCTCTGCCTGTAATATCAAAGACTTCCAACTTTACAAACTTTTTAACTTTCAACTCATAAATAATATTCGTAACCGGATTAAACGGATTTGGATAATTTTGGTGCAACTTATAATTAGTTGGTATTTCGCTACTCGTTTGCTGAATACCTAAATAATTTATTGTCCCACCCCCATCTGTTGTCTTTATAAAATTATATGTACCTGCCCAGCCATTTAGTGTATCGCCCTTCAATGCAAAAACAGATAAATATGTATTTGGCGGTGTAATCTGATTACCCCACGTTTTACCGCCATCCGTTGATTTGGCAATGTTTGGCACACTTCCCGAAATTCCAACTGAATCATTTTCAAATTTTATATCATAACCCGCTAAAGTACCTTGTGCGTTGCTCCATATAAACCCTCCGTCTGTTGTATATTGCACACCGTTTGTTCCACCAGCACGTATCCATCCATTTTTTCCGTTAATAAAAAAAATAGATATAAAAGCAGTACTAATCGTATACTGCAAATCCCAATTCACACCACTATTAGTTGTTCTGAAAAGCCTGCCGTTTGGCTCGTTTGTTCCAACCCAGCCTGTATCTTTATTCAGGAAAAAAAGCTTTGTTGGCTTAAATGTTCTGTCTAATTGCTGAAACCAGCTTAGACCACCATTTGTGGTTTTCTGCAAGCCTGCCCCAAACGTTCCTTCGTTATCGCAAATCCAACCAGTATCTTTATTTACAAAAAATAAATCTGTAGGTCCTACTCCCGTTATATTGTTAAGCCCCTGCCAATTTACTCCGCCGTTCGTCGTTTTATATATGCTCAAATTTGTTGTAGTGAATAATTTGCCAACTGCATAGCCGTTGTTATTATCAAGAAATTGTATTGCATCTAATTTTTCGATACCTGTTTTCTGTATCAGCCAGTTATTTCCGCCATTGGTGGTATAAAAAATGTATGCTGTATCTGTAAAATTGGTTCCACCTGTAGTTACAGCCCAGCCGTTGGAAGTATCAATAAAGAAGATATCATTTATTATTTTATTCACAGGCAGCGTCTGCTGATACCAGCCCGGCGGTGTGTCACTCTCAAACGTAGTGGCTAAAAATATGATGATGAACTCGAAAAGTATAAGTCTTTTCATGGCGGTATGGTTATAGTTTGTTACATGAAAGTAATATATTTTTAAGGGTTTTTCAAGATAAATTGTATACTATTAGCATCATTTTAGTTAATCTTACCTCACAAAATTTATGTTCACATTTTCAACCACCCAGCCGCCTTTGATATTTATTGTGCCCGGGTAAATGTAGAACGGTTCTGAGTATTCAAACGGGAAGGGGTAACCGTAATTATAGCTTGAGCTGTTATCTTTATCAATGTAACTAAATAGTGTATAATTTGCTTCGAGTATGTTTTTAAAACTAAAGACCGTATCCCTGGAATCAAAGCTGTATTTAAGTATGGGTACCAGTTTATCAGCTTCAAGTTCTATTTTTACTATCTGATCCGTTATTATAAAATCCGTGTAAGCGCTTGATACCCTGCCTTTTAGCTCACCAAATGAATTTACGCTCACCGTTCTGAAGGGCAGCGAGAAGTTATACACTGTATCGCCTGTGGTTTTTAATGGAAACGATATCCTGTACTTCCTGTTTGCGGCGAAGCGGTTTGCAGAAAATATTTCTACCAGTGAATCATTCTTCCAGTTAAACACAACTCTATCGGTTGTTCCGTTCTCATCGGTTACAACTAAGTTACGGGTGAATTCTTCGCGGGTTGGTTTGAACCTGCTGAAAAAAATGAATATGCTTTGCTCAGGCAGAACAACAGAAGAATTGTATTCAATTGAAGTGAATACAATTCCAAGTGAATCCCTGAAATATTTAGATGCATCAAGCTCAGGCGCTACCTGCTGAGTTGATGTAAGCAGTTTCATGTAAATATCAGCATTACCTGTAACAACACTGTCCTTCACGTCAATATCGTACGGCAGAACTCCAAAGCTCTCACGCTCACTGGTAAAAAGCAGGTTGCGGTCTTCATCAATTATGGTTATAAGCCTGTATCTGCCGGGCGCAAGATTAGTTAAGCTGTAACTGCCTTCGGCTGATGATTCAGTAAAGTAATCAGGGATATCTTTGGTGGGGTCATAACTTTTTGCCAGATCATACGCATACACTGATGCGGATTTTTTGGAAGTATTATATACCCTGCCGCTGATACCACCCATATCAATTTTGCTGCCCGTTGAAAAAGCGAAATTAATAGCTTCTGAGATCTGGTTGCCTCGGATATCTTTTAATGTTGTGCTGATATTTACCACAAATGTTTTATTGGCATCGATTTTTTCAAGGTCCTTAGGGAATCTTACTTCTACATCCTTAAGCCCCCATGAAAATTCAATATCACCTTTAACCTGGGGCGAAGTACGGAACGCATCCTGGAAGCTGCGGCGGTCAATATATTCATTGAATTCAAATATCAATGTATTGCCGCGGAAATTGGTAGAATTTGGCTTAGGGCTTACTATGGTTACTTTGGGCGGGGTTTTATCTTCCTCGCCGCCGCCCGGCGGCTGCTGGTTTGCGCATGAAAGCTGAAAATATGAAACAGCCAAAATTACAGAATTTAATAAGGTAATTTTCAGCCATTTTATTTGTTTAATTGCTTTCAATTAACAAATATAGCAAAAATTTAAAATTAATAGTAAATACAATCTCATTCGCGGAATATCACGTATAGAGTGTATTGGATATCCCTAATCAAGATACCATATTTGTAGTAGCAATGAAAGCGATATACGGATAAAATATCATTAGTAATGCTACCGTTTTTACGTTATACATTTTTGGTTATATGAAAAAGTCGAATAAAAATATATTTCTGAAAATCCCTTTACTTTTAGTTATGACTTTTGTTTTAACGATGCAGCTGAATGCGCAAAATGTATCGGTGAATAATGAAACGATAAGTACATCAGAAGATAACGGAACGAATGTAATTATCCTTGAAGAAACTCAGCCTGTTGAAGGCAGCAAAGATAAAAAACAGGGTGAAGAAAAAAAGACAACAGAAATTGAAGAACCTGTAAAATTCATACAGGAAGAGCTTGAAGGCGGTAACTGGGTTTTAACAGGAGTAGAAGCAAAATCTTTTAACGGGATTAACATTACCAAGTGGAAAGCGAACGATCAGCAGGTATTAGGAACAAGCTCATGGAAGGATATGCTGGATATTATTCATACGGTGGAATCAGGGTTTAAATGGCAGGACCCCCCTAAAAATATGCAGCCGGGGGCATACCTGAATCTCGAAGCGGTTTATACGAATGTAGATTACAGCACCACAGCAAATATTAACACAGGTATTAAAATGTTCTTTGGAAGAGTTGGCAGTGATTATAAAACACCTGAAGCAAATTCAGTAGAAATATTGAAGCTTAACAAAGATAATAAGCAATATGCCAACGAAGTTAAAAAAGGTTTTTTCTACGCGCCAAATATGTTATTTGATGCAACTAATATGTGCCAGCTGATTGTTGATTGTTATGTAGGTAAAGACCATTACGTTACAACATACACATATATGTATCAAAAGTAATTGAACTAAAATTTTTCTGCTATACCAGCAAAAGCTGATAGTATTCCCTACTAATTAGCAGATGAACCGGGGCTTACATTGTAAGCCCTTTTTTTTTTATGTATAAACAATCCCCTATAATTAAAACTATTTTCAGCCGATTTATGTTAATTTATATAGTATAAACCATGAAATTTAATTTAAATATGAGATTTTTAATTTTATTACTGTTAATACAGATCTCTGTTTTTGCGCAGAACCCGGTTGAATTTACAGGGTTTAAAGGGAATGTTAATTCCGCAGCGTTTTCGCCTGATTCAAAAACATTGGCCGGCTCAGATGAAAAAGGCAATCTGTTCTTCTGGGATATCTCTTCCGGGCAGAAAACACATACACTCGAAACCGGAAGCAATGTGACATCAATAAATTATTCCCCTGCATCACTTGATATGGCTGTATTTACTTCGTATGATGGTGATGTTACAGTATTGCGCGCGTCTTCAAAAGAGATCTTAAAGACCTTCAGCAAGAAAGATAATGTATATTATGCGGAATTTTCACCGGATGGTAAAATGCTTGCAATAGCATATACCAGGGAACCGACCGAAAAGGAACAGGATAAAGGCATCAGGCTGAACTTTATAGTTGATATTCACGAGACAGGAAAATTTGAAAAGACAAAAACCCTAAGGCTCAGCATTCCAAACGATCCTGATGGCGAGCTTTTTGGCAGTAATTTATTTGAAACATACAGGTACAACTCCTTCAATTGTTCATTCAGCAGCAATTCAGCTTACATTGCAGCAGGCAGCATGGGGAAGAATATCGCCATTTACAGCTTCGATAACAAACAGTTCGCGCCTTCATATAAGGGACATTCTTCAAGGGTTATGTTTGTAACATTTTCACCCGACGGTAATTACCTTGCAAGTACAAGCAAGGATGAAACCGCGAAGTTGTGGAATGTAAGCTCAGGCGGCTCAATTGTTACACTGAAAGGCCACAGCGGAAATGTAAATTCAGCAGCATTTTCACCTGAGAGCAAATACCTGGCAACGGCAAGCAATGATGAGACCATTAGGATTTGGGATGTAAAAACATCTGCGCTGCTGAAAACTTTAACACTTCCCGGCAGTGAAATTATCACCGTAAAATTTTCGCCTGACGGCAAATATCTCGCAGCAGGCGGCTCCGGTGAAAAAATTCTTTTGTGGGAAACAACATCTATTCTTCCCTAAAAAAATGAAGGGTCCTGTTTGGTCAGGACCCTTCGGGTTAATGGAGGAGGCTTTTTTCGGGGAAAAGATGAGGTAGAAATCTTGTAATAAACAGTATGAAGGTCCCGGCATACACAGGTACGAAGCAGACCGCAACCGTATTGAAGGCAGAGCACAACTAAGATACCTTCCTCTCGAGGTCAGCCTCGTGACGTCAACCCTTATACTAAGCGTTTACCACATTTATCCATAGCGGGACAGTACTTTTTAATTATTTATTATAATAAAATCTTAATCCATCTGCCTTCTTAAAAAAGCAGGTTTATCGTCATTTGAAATTTTGAAATCATCGGAATTGAAATCGAAATCTTCGATATCCATTTCTTCATTCCTTGTACGGATCTTTTTAAGGTCTTCAGCGCTTAACAGGTCTTTGCGGCGGATAGTTGGAATATCCAGTCCCTGCAGTTCCTGCTGAGTGCTAGGTATTTTTACAACATTATCTTCTGATGTGTTAAGCAGAAGGTTCTTTGTTTTTACTTCCTCTTTTTCAGGGTATGTGTTTGATTGTTTTGCCTGAGCCACGGTAAAGCCGGTTGCAATTATTGTCACAATAACTTCATCTTCAAGCCTTTCATCAGAAACAACACCCCAGATAAGCTTACCGTAATTGCAGCCTGCAGCCTGTTTAATAAGCTCGGTCATGCTCTTAAGATCAGATATCTTGAAGTTGGGATCAGCAATGATATTAAGCAGAATTGATCTTGAACCTGCTATTGATACACCTTCAAGCAGCGGGTTATCGATCGCTTCCTGTGTTGCGCGAAGCGCTTTATTTTCGCCTTTTGCATAGCCAATACCCATAAGCGCATCACCCATATCACGCATTATTGTCTTTACATCAGCAAAATCAACATTAACTTTACCTTTTTTGGTGATAATATCACTTATGCCCCTTGTAGCATTATAGAGCACATCATCAACTTTTTTAAAGCTGTTTTCAAGTGTAACTTCTTCTCCGAAAACTGTGAGCAGTCTTTCGTTGGGAATAACAATGCAGGAATCAACTTCCTGCTTGAATCTTTTTAATCCTTCTTCTGCAATTCTGAGCCTGTCATCACCTTCAAAATCAAAAGGTTTGGTAACTATACCAACTACAAGCGCGCCGGTAGCTTTTGCAATTCTTGCAACAGCGGGTCCGCCGCCGGTACCTGTACCGCCGCCCATACCTGCTGTTATGAACACCATATCGCAGCCTCTTACAACCTGCTCAATTTCTTCACGGCTTTCTTCAACCGCTTTGGCTCCCTTGGTCTCATCCATACCAGCTCCAAGACCCAATGTTGTGTTCCTGCCTATCTGGATCTTTATATCAGCTTTGCTGCGTTCAAGATCCTGTATATCAGTATTCAATGCAATAAAATCAACGCTGTCCAGCCCTTTTTCTATCATGTTGTTGATAGCATTGCCGCCTGCGCCGCCCACACCAATAACCTTGATCTTTGCTCCGTAAGTTGCATCAGTAACAAGTGAAATTGCCATTTTAGTTTTTCTCCTTCTCTTTCCCCTAGAAAGGAATTAAGTTTAATTATTTATTAATATTATTTTCTTCTTATTTATAAAACTTAGAATGAATTACAATTCATCGAACCAGTGTTTTATTCTTTCGAACATGTTCTTCAGCCCCGGATGTTTTTTGCCTTTTAATGAACGGGCGCTTTTCTTCTGGCTGATATATTTCATCCTGTGAAGGATAAGTCCGATTCCTGTTGCATAGATCGGGCTTTCAACTTCCTTTATCAGTCCCCCGCCGATATCCATAGGCACACCCAGGTTTACTTCAGTGCCCAGCACCTGAATAGCCAGCTCTCTTGTTCCCCTAAGCAGTGAGCCGCCGCCGGTAATGACAAGTCCTGCCGGCAGGTAGCTTTCGATACCCGAGCGTTTTATTTCCTGTCCTGCAAGCACAAAAAGCTCTTCCATCCTTGCCTGGATAATCCTTGAGATGATACTTTTTTCTATCCTTAAAGGTTTTCTGCCTTTTATTCCCTGGATAGTTACTATATCATCATTGATAATTTCGCTTACCATAGCATAACCGAATTCTTTCTTTATGCGCTCTGCTTCCTTTTCATCTATTCCGAGAGTTTCGCTGATATCATTTGTAACCTGGCTTCCGGCTATACCAATACCTGCAGTATGTTTAATAACCCCTTTTTTAAATACTGCTATATCGGTGGTTCCGCCGCCGATATCTATCATTGCAACACCAACTTTTTTTTCAGATTCATTTAGCACAGCGTAAGATGATGCAAGCGGCTCGAGGACAATATCATCAATATCCACACCGCAGCTCTGAACGCAGTTTGAAAGATCATCTATCTGCGATACCAGCCCTGTCAATATATTGACCTTTGCTTCCATCCTCAGGCCAAACATGCCTATCGGCAGGTCGAAAATTCCGTCTTTGCTGTCGATAATGAATTCCTGCGGGATTACATCAATGATCTTTTCATCTTTACTCAGCTTCAGGCTTTTGGCAGATTCATACAGCCTTTCGATATCATCTTCAGTAATTATCCTGTCAGGATGTGAAATAGCAACAATTCCTTCTGACTGAATGCAGCGTATATGCGGGCCTGCAATACCAACTGTTACTGATTTTATATCGTAACCTGAGCGCTCTTCTGCTTCGCGAACTGATGCTTTTATTGATTCCAGTGTTTTACCCGGGTTTACCACCATACCCCTTGAAAGCCCGGTTGAAGGCGCTTTACCTACACCAAGGATATTAAGCCTGCCGTCATCTCTAACCTGCGCAACTATTGTACAGATCTTTGTTGTGCCAACATCCAAACCAACTATTATATTTTCTTCAGATTTTTTCTTCGCCATTTTATTGGTTAATTTTTCTCTAATTTTTCCCCTTTTAACTATATTAAAACCTTATCATTCCGCCGGTGTATTATTATTTTTTACTATCACCAGGTCACTAAAGCGCAGGTCAATATATTTAAATGAATTCATGGTTCTGTAAACTCTTACCTGTTTTAAAAATCCGTTCAGCTGAACCAGCTTCCTGTCAATTGCCCTTCTGAGTCCGGTATTATTAATATCCCTTGTCATATTGATATCCTTTGCCGTGTTACTTTCCCTGCTGAGCGATGTTGAAAAATCTATAAAATAAACAGGTGTCGCATCATCACTTGTTACAAGTGTAATTCCGCTTTCAGAAAAATTTATTTCTGAAATATAATTGAACAGGCTTTTATTCAGCTTTATTGACTGGCTGATTATATATTGAGCAATTTTAAGAAGATTTATATCATCGTTTCCGTATGTTCCCGGCGAAATCTTATCTGAAAGTCCGCTAATTACCGGAAGATCGATATTTGCATGCTCCTTTTTTATTGAATAAACAGAAAGCTGTTCATCTATCAGGAAAAGGTCCTTACCGTTTGTAGCAGCAGCAAACGGGTTCTTTTCAGATATTTCAATCTGTACCGTTGCACCTTCCTTTGAAACTACTGCTTTTTTGATATTCGGATGTTTGGATATCCTTGATTCTATCATTTCAAGCGTTAAGGAATTTGAACATATCATTGAATCATTCATCCGGGCAAACTCGAACAGCTCTTCTTTGGAAAGAGTTATATTACCCTTAAGCTCGACTGATCTTATTGTTGATTTATCTTTCCATAACCCTGAAAGTACTATGCTTGTGAATGTGAATAAAATTACGATGGTAAATAAAATAGTAATTTTCCAGTTCTTCATATGGTAACCTCCTCAAAACCAATTAGCTTTACTTCCATTTCAAGCTCTATACCGGTTTTTTCGCGGACTGTTTGCCTGATAATTTTGACAAGCTCAATTACGTCATGTGCTGTAGCTTTATCGTAGTTCACTATAAAATTAGCATGTTTGGTTGATACCATTGCGCCGCCTGATTTTGTGCCCTTTAATCCACATTGATCTATCAGCATCGCTGCTTTATTATCCTTCGGGTTTTTAAAAACACATCCTGCATTCGGTATTTCAACAGGCTGCGCCTGGTTACGGTGAATGATAAGCTCTTTTCTTTTTGCGGATATCTCTTCTTTGTTCCCCGGCTTAAGCCTGAAGGAAGCTTCAAGTACCACGGTATTTTTAAGAGCTGAGTTCCTGTACCTGAATCCGCATTCTTCTTTTGAAAGAACTTTTACCTTCCCGTTCTTAATAACCTTCACCTCATTAACATTATCTGCTGTTTCACCGCCGTAAGCACCGGCATTCATAACCAGGGCTCCGCCAACAGTAGCCGGAATTCCTGCAAGCATTTCAACACCGGCATAATCGTTCTGAATGCAGAAATCCACGAACCTTGCTATCTTTACCCCGGCTCCGCTAATTATCAAATTGTTCTCATGCTTCAGGTAATTGAATGCGGTTTCAAGATTAATTACAATTCCCCTGATACCTTCATCACTGATAAGTATATTGCTGCCGTTACCCATAACATAATACGGGATTTCATGCTCATCAGCATACTTAATAATATTTATAACGTCATCAACATCCAATGGCTCAACAAAATAGTCTGCTTCACCGCCAATACGGAAAGTAGTATACTGAGCCAGCGGCTCATTCAGAGTTATCTTCCCCTTAAAAACTTTCTGTATTTCAGAAATTGATATCAATTTTTGTTGTGTGATTGTAAAATATTAACAAATTCACTGCACAGATTTGTAACATCACCGGCTCCCTGGAAAACTATCTTATCGCCTGGTCTTATATCGTGCAGCAGCAATGACAGAATATCATTTCTATCTTTTATTAACTTCATATTGCTGTTGCGCTTTAAAGCCTCATTCAGTATCAGCTCACTAGTGATACCTTCAATTGGTTTTTCACGGGCCGGATAAATATCCATCAAAATAACTTCATCTGATATTGCCAATGATTTTGCGAATTCCCTGTAAAAATCCCGTGTACGTGTGAACAGGTGCGGCTGAAATACAGTTATCAGCCTGCCCGGGTTCATTTCTTTTAATCCTTTAAGGCTTGCTGATACTTCGACCGGATGATGGGAATAATCATCATATACCATTATCCGGTTGCTGTCATATTTCAACTGAAGCCTTCTGTCAACAGTTCTGAAATCCTTTATGCTGGTTTTGAATGTATCAAACGGTATTTCAAGTACCTTTGAAACCGCAAAACATGCTGTTGAATTAAGCGCATTGTGGCTTCCTATCATATTTAGCTTAACATCATCATATGAAACAGTTGAGTTAAGGATATTGAAATTAAGCACATTATTTTCAGCTTTATAATCCCTTATCTTTAGATAATTTTTGTCATCATAACCGTACGATATTTTTTCGCGGTTTATGGAATTCATAAAGCTTTTTATATTTTCATCATCACCGCAATAGATCATATATGCTCCGTATTTAGAGCGGTCGCAAAACTGCCTGAATGTATCTTTAATATCTTCCAGGTCTTTATAAATATCCAGGTGGTCTGCATCAATATTGGTTACAATTGCTATATCAGGCCTTAATGCAAGGAATGACCTGTCATATTCATCAGCTTCAACAACTGCGTATTTGCCTGAACCGAACCGTGAAGCGCCGCCATCAAATAACTGAACATTGCCGCCGACAAATATCAGCGGGTCAAGCCCTGCATCAACAAGAAGCTTTCCTATCATTGCAGTAGTTGTGGTCTTTCCGTGTGTTCCTGAAACTGCAATCAGGTATTTTTCATTTACTATTTCACCAAGCATTTCTGCACGCCTTACCCTGCGAAGGCCAAGCTCTTCGGCTTTGATCATTTCAGGATTATCGTTTTTAACAGCAGAAGTATACACAATAGTATCGATACCATCAGTTATATTTACAGCATTATGCCCGTAATAGATTTTGGCTCCCATGCCAATAAGCCTGGTAGTAATATGAGTTTCAGTCATATCACTGCCTGATACATCATAGCCGTTGCGCAGGTAATACTCAGCCAGGCCGCTCATTCCTATTCCGCCAATACCGATAAAATATATATGTTCTTTTCTTATCAAAATAATTATGCCTGCTGGTTTTGAGGCTGCTGTTTAATTTTTAAAAATTCGTTTATTAATTCTCCGCCGCGCTCAAAATCGTTGGCCCTTATTCTTAACTGCTTTCTTCTGTTCTTTAATTTTAATTTTATTATCCTGTATGTCATTTCTTCTTCGCGCTTTCTTCTTCTGCCTATTTTTACATTCACTATATCACTGAAGAGTACTTCCCTTTCACCAAACCTGTTTTTAAAAATTATCCTGTCATTTTTAAGAATAATTGTGGGTGCGCGGACTATGTTAATTATTACAATGAATAAAAATATTACTATAAATAATATCAGTATGTAAAATATCGGGTCATTATACAAAGCCTTAAAGCTTTCGCCCACTGTTCCCTTAATGAGTACGTATGCCGCAAAAAACAGCAGGTATATTACCAGTGACTGGTAATAAAAGTCCATTCTGTGTTTATGAATTTTTTCCTGCATAATTTTGCTGTTAATAAATCAATTTTTACTGTTATTTACCATTTCGGTAAGCATCTCGGCAATTTTTGAAGCTGCTTTTGTATCTGCCATGCCGCTGATGTTCATGCCCATATATTTAAGCTTATTATCATCGCTTAACAGCCGAAGTACACTGCTTTCAAGCTTTTGATTAAGATCTTTATCCAGAATAATTTCCGCGGCATTTTTTTCTGAAACCGCCCTGGCATTTTTTTCCTGGTGATTTTCAGATGCCTGCGGATACGGCACAAATATTGCCGGCAGCCCAAAGCATGCAAGCTCCATTATTGTTGAAATTCCCGAGCGGCATAAAGCCAGGTCACCGGCTGAATATGCTGCTGCCATGTTATCGATGTATTTCAGGACCTTTACATCTTTATTTGATGAAACTGCTGAATTAACTGTGTCATAATCAGTATTTCCGGTTTGCCAGATAATTTGCAGGCCGCTGCCGGTTAGATTTTTGAAACATTTCATCAGCGCAGAATTTATTGAATGCGCTCCCTGGCTTCCGCCGAATACAAAAAGAATTTTCCTGTTTCCATCAAGCCCGAAAAATGATGCAGCATCATTTTTCGGCATTCTTTTCATATTTTCTCTGACCGGGTATGACATTACAACTGTATTATCAATTCTTTTAAGAAGCTTTTTTGTACCTTCAAAATTCAAAATGACCTTATCAGCCTTCGGGGCAACTAGCTTTACCGTTACACCGGGATGAAAGTTACCTTCTTCTATTACATTTTTAATATTTAAAGCCTGGGCTGCCTTTAAAACCGGGCCTGATACAAAACCGCCTGTGCCGTAAACAAGCTCAGGAGCGAAATCTTTCAGTATTTTTTTGGAATCTTTCAGTGCTTTGAATATTTTAAATGTCGCTGATATATTTTTATAATTTAAACTTCTTTTAAAACCCGATACTTCTATTGTTTCAAGTTTGTAGCCGTTTGCAGGTATTATTCTTTCTTCTATCCTGCCTTTTGCGCCAATGAACTTTATTTCAACCTTGCTGTTCATCTTCACAAGCTCATCAGCAATTGCAATTGCCGGGTAAATGTGGCCCCCGGTACCGCCGGCAGCAAAAACAATCCTGTTAATCATTATTATTTCCTGCCATTGCCAGCGTTTCACGCAGCAAAGCCCCCTTGGGCTGTGTGCGGTAAGTTGAAATATTCAGCAGTATTCCCACCGCTATTGAATTAAAAATTATTGAAGTACCGCCGTAACTTATAAATGGCAGAGTTTGTCCTGTCGTGGGAATTATTCCTGTAGCTACCATCATATTTATTACGGCATTCATACCAATTATAATTGTAATTCCGAATGCCAGGTATCTTCCGAAATCATCGGGCAAAGATTTTGAAAGCTTTAAGCCCCTGAAAACAAATATCGCAAACAGGATTATTACTATCGAAACTCCCCAGAAACCATACTCTTCGCCTACTATAGAAAATACAAAATCATCGTAAGATTGCGGAAGGAAAAGATCCCGCTGTGTTGAATTACCGGGTCCAACGCCAAGGAACCCGCCGTTACCGAAACCAATAATTGCCTGTGAAAGCTGGTAGCTTGTATTGCCGCCAGTTGTATGTTCCTGGTAAGAAAATATTCTGTTAAGTATATACGGCTTGGATAAAATAAATAATATTGCAGCAGGCAGCATTGAAAGTACCGTAATAGCCATATGTTTCATTTTAACCTTGCCTACCCAGAAAAGCATTAAGCTTGAAATGAATATCACGCTGGCTGTTGAAAAATTCGGCTGCAAGGCTATCAACGCAACAACAAGCAGTACATACCCCAGCACCGGAAGATAACCGTAATAAAGATTGTTTATATAATCTTTTTTCTTTGCAAGAAGGTATGAAATATTTATTAAAAGAGCATACTTAACAAAATCAGCAGGCTGGAAGCTGAAGCCGCCAATATATATCCACCTGGCTGCACCTTTAGTAGTTTCAACACCTGCAAAAAGCAGGTACAGAAGCAGAATTACTGCTGCACCCATTAAATATTTCCTGAATTTGATCAGGTTCAGATAGCTAATCCTTGAAACCATGAAAATTAAAAATATACCAATTCCGGCTCTCATTAAATGATTGCGGAAAAGCATGGCGCTGTCTCCCCCGCTCATTTTAGCTGACCAGCTTGATGAAGCGCTGTATACCACCCCGAGGCTGAAAGTTATCAGCGCCAGTATCGGGATGAGTATCCACAGGTCTATTTTATTTATTCTGTGTTCCAATTACTTTAATGAATTTACAATATCTTTAAAAACCCTGCCCCTGTGTTCGTAATTATCGAACATATCGAAGCTTGCACATGCCGGGGAAAGCAGCACTACGTCATTGGAAATTGCATTTTGCCGGGCTTTTATTACAGCATCTTCCATATCAGCAGCCATAGTTACCGGCAGTATATCTTTGAAATAATCGTAAACTTTCTGTTTTGAATCTCCAATTGCAATAATATGCTTTACATGCTGTTTTACTTCTTTTTCTATCTGGCTGTAATCGTTTCCTTTATCCTTACCTCCGAGTATAAGTACAAGAGGCTCATTGAATCCTTTTAATGCATACCAGACAGAATTTACGTTTGTTGCTTTTGAATCATTATAATATTTTACGCCATCAAGCTCTTTTACGTATTCAAGCCTGTGCTCAACACCTTTAAAGTTCTCGAGCGTTTTTTTTATGTATTCTTTTTCTATACCGAAAATTTTTGCTGATATAACCGAAGCCATTGCATTATAAACATTATGCTCGCCCTTTATAATAAGCTTCTGAGTATCTATCACATTTTCTTCGCCCATATAATAATAATAAACCAGGTCCAGATTGTTCAGATAAGCGCCTTCCTGTGTTTCTTTTTTAACCGCATCAGTTAAGCTGAATGCAGTTCTGTTGGAGTGTACGCTCTTTGAAGAATTACGGACCAGCTCATCATCATAATTAAAAACAAAATAATCGCTTTCGTTCTGGTTTTCTGCTATTCTCATTTTTGATTCCAGGTATTTTTCAAAAGATTCATATCTGTCTAAATGATCAGGTGTTACGTTAAGCATTATTGCTATGAACGGCTTGAATTTCCTGATATTATCTAGCTGAAAGCTGCTTGTTTCAAGCACTACTATTGAGCTTTCATCTGTCTGCTCTACAATATCAGAAAACGCAATCCCGATGTTTCCGCATACAAAGGTTTTATAACCCGCATCTTTGAATATTTCACCTATCAGTGTTGTAGTAGTAGTTTTGCCGTTGGTTCCGGTTATGGCAATTACCTTACCTTTACAATACCATGATGCGGCTTCAATTTCACTTACTACTTCAATTCCCTTTTCAAGTGAGTTCTGTATTACTTTTGAGTTCTGCGGAACTCCCGGGCTTACAACAACTACATCTGCATCATATACTTTATCGGAATGAGCTCCGAACTCATGTTCAATTCCGTAATTCCTGATATTTTCTAGGATCTCATGATCTATCCCGGAAATGTCACCGGCATCGCTTAAGAAAACCTCAAAGCCTTTTTTCTTAAGCAGCTTTGCTGCTGCAATACCGCTTCTGGCTGCCCCAACAATAGTTACTTTTTTTGCTTTTTCCAGAATATCTACCAATTTTTACCTCGGGAAAGTTACACCAACATTTAAGCCAATACCCTGGTACCTTAAGTCATCAAACTCCCTTAAGTAATTGAAGTATTTCAGCTCTAATACAATATTAAAATCATAATTCCTGAAAAATACGGCGCCTGCTATCAGGTTTAATCCCAAACCGCCGCGAGCGGCTACACTTGTTTTATTCGGATCGTCCCTGTCTCTGCCGATAAAGTGAAGTCCGAGCCCGCCCCCTACAAACGGGTCAACTTCTGATTTGTTAGATGAACCGAGGAACGGATACATAACATTTACATCAAGCCCGATATCCGTAAAAGCCGGACTTGTTTTGAACCTGAACGGTATACTTATTTCAGCCCAGAAGCCATCACCCACATATTTACCGAATGCTTCAAGTGATATAAGCTGGTTTCCGTTGAAATCCCCCTGCAAAAAGAACATCCCTATCTTACCGCCGGGAACAAAATATATCTTCTTGGTGGGTTTCTGCATCAGTTTTGTTTTACCGCCTGCTGAATTTTTATCCAGTGAACTTAAATTCAAACCTGAATTATCAGATGACTTCAATTTAAGCTCACCAATTGAAAGTTGTGAAAATGTAATTCCCGTGAACAGGAATAATACTACCAGGGCTTTTGTGAAATTTGTTTTTTTCATAATTTTATCCTTTGTAATTAAAATTTATCTTATCTTAAATGTTGCAAAAGTCAATATAGCAAGGATGACAGCTACTATATAGAACCTCGTTACTATTTTCGGCTCAGGTATTCCGCTTAGTTCAAAATGATGATGCAGCGGCGACATTTTAAATATTCTCTTCCCTTCACCGTATTTCTTCTTCGTGTATTTAAAGTAATACCTTTGTAAAATTACTGAAAGCGACTCCGCAAAAAATATTCCGCCAAGTATAGGAAGCAGAAATTCTTTTTTTATCAGGATTGAAAGTGTTCCAATTGCTCCGCCGAGTGCAAGCGAACCCGTATCACCCATAAAAACCTGCGCAGGATAAGAGTTGAACCATAAAAATCCGAGTGATGCACCCACAAGCGCTGCGCAATAAACAGCAAGCTCACCGTTGCCGGGCAGGTAGATTATATCAAGATACCTGCTGAAGATCTCATTACCAGATAAATATGCTATCAACCCGATAGCGAGTCCCGCAATACCTACTGTACCGATCGCAAGCCCGTCCAAACCGTCAGTTAAATTCACAGCATTGGATGTTGCGGTTATAATGAATACCATCAGCGGTATGTAGAAGTATGAGAAATCAAATTCAATTTGTTTAATGAACGGTATTGTTGTAACTGAATTGATTTTATCAAATTCAGGTAAAAAATAGATCAAACAGGCTACAACTATTCCAAGACCTATCTGGTTCATAAGCTTATACCTTGCAACCAGTCCCTTTTTCATTTTTTTGAAAACCTTCAGGTAATCATCAATGAATCCAACAAGCCCCATCCAGATAGTTGCCAAAAGTATCAGCAGAATATATGTATTTTTCAGATCAGCCCATAAGATCACAGGTACCAGAATAGCGAGAAGTACTATAACACCTCCCATTGTTGGCGTGCCCGCTTTTGAAAAATGTGTCTGTGGTCCGTCATGCCTGATTTCTTCGCCAACATGCTTCTTCTTTAAAATCTTTAAAATTTTAGGACCTATCCAGAAGCAGATAATCATTGCTGTTATTGCTGAAAGCGCCGAGCGCCAGGTTAAGAACCTGAATACATCAAATCCCGGGGGATTAAAAGTTTTATTTATATATTCAGCTAAATAGTATAACATTCAAATAATTTTCAGCTAATTTATAATTGAAATATTTTCAGCAATGTCTTCCATTTTCATGGAGCGTGAACCTTTAACAAGAACAATATCACCTTTTTTGAGCGTGATATTCAGGTATGAAAGCAATGATTGCTTATCATCAAAGTAAAAATTATTCTTAATGCCCTTTGCGCCTTTAAAAGTTAAAATTGATTCCCTGCCATATGTCAGAAGGTTATCAAATTTCATTTGCTTAACAAGCTTTCCTGCAGCAAAGTGTTCCTTTTTTCCTGCGCTGCCAAGCTCAAGCATATCGGCAAGCACTATAAATTTGCTTCCTCCTGTATTATATGCCATCAGATTTTCAAGCGCAGCTTTAACGGAATCAGGGTTGGAATTATATGTATCATCAATGACCCAAACCCCGTTAATGCTTTTAAGCTGGTTGCGCCTGTTAGACTCAATTCTGTAACCGGCTATCCTTTTTTTGATGTCTTGAACCGGGACTTCGAAATAACTGCCAAGTGCAGCAGCACATAATGATGCTTTACTGCTTTGATAACCTATGTTATTTAATTGAGCTGCTATCTTTTTACCTCTTAAATTTATTTCTATAACCGGGAAAAACTTTTTGAATTCTTTTACCTTAGCTGTTACATCAGCCCTGCCGGTGAACCCAAAGCTGAATTTCTTGATATTTTTATATTTCCTGTATTTCCTTAGATACCTGTCGTCATTATTCAGGAAAAATGTTCCGTATACTTCACTTAAATATTCAACCAGCTCACCTTCTGCTTTTGCTGCGCCTTTAATATCTTTAAGGAATTCAAGGTGTTCTTTCCCAATATTTGTTATGATCCCGAACTGCGGTTCACAGATCCTGCACAGCTTATCTACTTCGCCAAAATGATTCGTGCCAACTTCAATCACTGCAATTTCGTGTTCTTCCCTAAGCCTGAAAAGCGTCAGCGGCACACCAATCTGGTTATTAAGGTTTCCTACAGTTTTTAAAACGTTGTATTTAGCTGAAAGTACTTCTGCGATAAAATCCTTGGTTGATGTTTTTCCGTTACTTCCGCTGACTGCAATTACCGGTATAACGAACTTATTTCTGTAAACCCTTGAAATTTCACCAAGCGCAATTTCAGTATCTTTTACAACTATAAAACATTTGTTTTTAAAAGAACGTTTTGTATTTTTTAAATTTTTCCGGTACCATTTTTCATTTACAACAGCACATTTGGTTCCTCTTGTAAACACATCATTTAAAAAGTCATGGCCGTCAAATTTTTCACCTTTTATAGCAAAGAACAGATCATTTTTACCGCATTTTCTTGAATCAATTGATACACCTGAAAATCTTTTTGCTGCTGCTTCAGAATTTACTACTTTAATGCCGCTGATTCCTTCAATATCACTTAACTGCAGTTTCATTTACCGTATTTTTCCGCTATTTCCCTGTCGCTTAAATGATATTTGATCCCTTTTATTTCCTGGTATGTTTCGTGGCCTTTACCTGCAATTAATATCACATCACCTTTTGAGCTTATCTCAATTGCTTTTTTTATTGCTGCTTCCCTGTCTTTTTCTACTGAATAATTATCGCTTGATATACCTGCTTTTATTTCTTCTATTATCTGCATCGGGTCTTCATCTCTCGGATTATCAGAAGTAATTATTACTTCATTGCTGCCCGAGGCTGCAATTTTTCCCATTTCAGGCCGTTTGATTCTATCCCTGTTGCCGCCGCAGCCAAAAACCGTAATAATTTTTCCTTTTGAACCGCTTTCATCCAGAATTTCCCTTATTGCTGAAATTGCTTTCTGCAGAGAATCCGGTGTGTGCGAATAATCAACAATAGCATCAGCGCCGTTGTTAAGTTTGATCCTGTTAAACCTGCCATCAACTGCATTAAATTCAGCGATATATTTTACAATATCTCTGTAACTTAAACCCATTGTTTTTAATGTCGCTACTGCTGCAAGAATATTATGAACATTAAAGCGCCCCGTTAACTTCGTATATATATTTATTTTTTCTATATCTTCTCCGTTGCGCGGAACCAATACTTCAAAATGCATCCCGTTGATGTTCATTTCAATATTTCTGGCTGTATATGTTCCGCAGCCAAAACCATACGCAATTCTCTCAGCTTCTGAATTTGAAACTATTTTAAAACCATACTCATCATTGCAGTTATAAATAGCAGCTGTCTTTATTCCTTTTTTCCCTATACGGTGCAATGAATCAAAAAGAATTTTTTTCGATTCAAAGTAATTTTCCATATCCTTATGAAAATCCAGGTGCTCCGGGGTTAGATTAGTGAAAACAGCTATATCAAAATCTATCCCGAACACTCTTTTAAGCTGCAATGCATGTGATGAAACTTCCATGATTACAGTTTCTACATCCTCAGCAGCCATTTCGCTTAAGATCCTGTTAAGCTCAATTGAATCAGGTGTAGTATGTTCTGTTCTTATAAATCTTTTATTGATAAAATTTCCGTTCGTACCTATAAGCCCTGTCTTTTTTCCTGCTGCCTGCAATACACTGTTTATTATTGAAGTAACTGTAGTTTTTCCGTTCGTTCCGGTTACGCCTATCATTTTCATTTTGCCTGAAGGATTACCATAAAATGCGCTGCTCATAACCGCCATAGCTTTGCGCACATCCTTCACTTTATGTATGCGGCTGTCAATAATATCCGGTTCTCCGTCTGTTATTACAGCTTTCGCCCCTTTTTCAAAGGCATCCTGTATGAATTTATTTCCGTCCGTTACAAATCCTTTCACAGCAAAGAAAATGTCATTCTGCTCAACATTCTTTGAATCCGCTGTAAGCTTATTGATAGTAAAATCAAAGCTTTCATCTAAATTCATTATTTCATTTTCTGTCTGTGTTATCATTTTGCTGAACTTCATTCAGAATTTTTCCGGTGAATCACAGTTTATAATAACTGTTTGGTTCTTCGCAAGCTGCGTTCCTGCTTCAGGCACCTGTACTGTAACTTTGCCTGAACCGTTCACTTTATAATCAACCCCTAATGTTGACATGATCTTTATACATTTCCTCACACTCATTCCGTGAAGGTCAGGCATCTTAATACTGTTATCTTTTGTATATTTATCATTTGCCCCTGCAGTAACAAGCTTTATCTTTTTTATCCCTTTTTCGTCAGTTATTGATTCCTGTGATATAACAATAGCATTCTTTCTAGGTCCTTCAACTTCGAAAGGCATTTCATTTTCATTCAGGAATTTTACTGCATCGCTGATATCAAAATTAACCAGGTTTAACGGGGTTTTATCAACCTTGTTATCACTTGTTAATACAACATCTGCGTTATATTCCGGGGCTGAAAATTCATGAAGCCCCGTTAAGTTGATGATTCTTTCAGAAATTTTTCTGAAGATAGGCGCAGAGACTTTTCCGCCGTAAATTTCACCGTTACCCGGAGCGTCCATAATTACCGCAACTACTATCTGCGGATTTTCAGCGGGAAAGTAGCCGATAAAAGATGAAGTGTATTTACTTTTAGAATATTTACCTTCAACCATTTTCTGTGATGTACCGGTTTTACCTGCTACTTTAATATTTTCAATATACGCATCCTTGCCAGTTCCTCTTTCAACAACGCCGACAAATAATTCTGTAAGCATTTTGGCTGTGTTCTTCGAGATCACATTTCTTATTTCAACAGGCTTATACTCTTTTAACAATGTACCGTCCGGAGCCAGGATCTTTTTTATAATAAAAGGTTTCATCATCATTCCGCCGTTAGCAACACATGCATAAGCATTAGCCATCTGCAGTGCTGTAACCAGCACTTCGTAGCCGATTGACATGTAGTTCAGTGTAACAGGTGAAAATTCCACAGGCTTTTTCAGCCTGCCCTTCATTTCTCCCGGAAGGTCAAGTCCTGTTGTGATCCCGAAACCAAAATCCCTGGCATATTTATAAAATTTTTCTTTTCCAAGCCTGTTAGCTACCTGTATTGTTCCAACGTTGCTTGATTGCTCAATTACCTGCTGGAAGGTTAAGCTGGCGAATTTATGAGCGTCTTTTATGTTCATATATTCGCCGCCGTAAGTGTTTATAACATCATATTTACTGAGTATACTTTCTTCAAGCGCAGCTGCGCCGGTAATAATTTTGAAAGTTGAGCCGGGTTCATACAGATCAGTTATTTCTGCTATTTTATCCTGGCTGCCTCCTTCTAGATTTATTGAATGCATTGCAAGAAGCTCACCTGTCTTGACATTCATAACAATAACTTTACCGCCTGCGGCATTGTTGATCTCAACACCTGCTGAAAGCTCTTCTTCCACTATCTTCTGAATGTTCATATCGATAGTTAGTATTACGTTATTGCCGTCAACAGGCTCCTGCCGGGGATATTCAACTGCGGGACGTTTTCTTCCCAGGCCGTCTTTCTGCATTACAACATAACCTTCTTTTCCGGAGAGCATTTCATTGAGCTCAAGCTCTATACCGCTCAGACCGTTGTTATCTATATTTGTATAGCCTACCAGCTGTGAAGTCAGCTTATCATAATTAAATATCCTGTTAGGCTCATTAAGCTTTATGACACCTGAAAAATTTATATCTTTAACCTGCGCTTCGTATCCCGGGTCAATTCTTCTTTCAAGCCATACAAAGGAAGTATTTTTTGTATTCAGCTTATCGAGGTAATAGTTCTTATCCTTTTTAAATATTCCGGCAAATACTGCCGCAACTGAATCCTTATTATCAACCATGTTAGGATCAGCGGCAAATGAATACATAATAATATTTGAGACGAGAGCATTCATTTTGCGGTCAAAAATAATTCCCCGTGAAGATTTAAGCGAGATCTTGCTTTCATACTGTTTTTTTGCCGCAAGCTGGTAACGTGAAGCATCAAGCACCTGGATATTAAAAAGCTTATACAGGATTATCAAAAATAATAAGGCAAACACACCCATAAAGATCGTTATTCTTCTGTCTGTGTTTGCCTTAATATTTGTGTTTGTTCTTTCCCGCATAACAATTCCGGCTATTTACCGGCACTTTTCTTATATTTTATTTATTTGCCTACTGTGTAATATCTTCCAGTTGAGACCTCTCTATTGTGATCTTTTTAGGTTTAATGTTTGAATATTGCAGGCCAAGCTTATCTACTGCAGTGCTTTTTATATTATCAAAATTAGTTAGCCGTTCTATTTCTGTCTGAAGATTGTTGTTGGAAGTAACGGTTTTGTTTATTTCAGTCCTTAAATTATTATTATCTACTACTACTGAATTTACTGCTATAATGTTGTTTACAAAGAAGACAATTATTCCGGCTGTTATGAACAGCATTATCATAAGGTTAAATAGCGATATTTTTCTTTGTTTCGGATTTCTCATTTCATAGTTTTTATTCGCTCTGAAATTTTACAACCTGTATTTATTTTTGCTTTTCTTAAATCCTGAACTTTTTTCTGCAGCTCTTAGCTTGGCGCTTCTTGACCTGATATTAGAAGCAATTTCTTCTTCTGAGGCTTCAACAGGTTTTTTGGTCAGAACATTCAGCATTTCATTGCCGCGAAAAGCGTTTTTAACAATCCTGTCTTCAAGTGAGTGATAAGATACAGCTACAATTCTGGATCCGTTATTTAACAGTTCAACTGAATCATTTAAAACTCGCTCAAGATTTTCCAGCTCATTATTAACTTCTATCCTTATTGCCTGGAACATCCTGGAAAGATCACTGTTCAAAAATCTCTGCGGCACCTTTTGCCTCAAAAGTTCAACAAGCTGGAAAGTTGTTTCAAACTTACTTTCACTTCTCTTTTCTGCTATTTCTGCCGCTATTTGCCTGTTATAACGCATTTCACCGTATTTATACAGTATTTCTGCCAGCTCTGCTGCAGTATATGTGTTCAGAACATCAGCGGCTGTAAGCTGCTGGTCTTTGTCTGCCCTCATATCCAGCTTTGTATCTTTCTGGTAACTGAAACCGTCTTCATAATTCAGCTGGTAAGATGAAAGCCCCAGGTCCATAACAATACCGTCTATTTTTTCCAATCCGGCTTCTGCAACTATCTTTTTAATATCGCCAAAGTTGTTTTGGGAATAAATTACACGGCTGCCGTATTCTGAAAGAACATTTTTAGTGTGCTCAATAGCATAAACATCTCTATCTACAGCTAAAACCTTTGTTTCTTCTGATGTAGCTTCTAATATTTTTTTGGTGTAACCGCCGCCTCCAAGTGTGCAGTCAACATAAACCCTGTTTACATCTTTGTTTCCGCCGGTATTACCCAGCAGATACATAATTGTTTCATTTAAAAGTACCGGCTCATGATAGAATTCTTCATTCAATTTCTGCCCGCTGTTTCTATTCGGAATTCCTGTTTGAATAAAGCTTAGTCATAACTTTCTGCATAACGCCTTCGTATGAATCAGGGCTTCCCTTCAGGTATTTGCTGTAATTATCGGGATTCCAAAGTTCAATACGTTCTAATTGGCCGATCAGCAGCACATCTTTTTTGATACCGGTAATTTCCTTCATTTCCTGCGGTATCAAAATTCTGTGCTGTGAATCAATAGTCAATTCATCTGCGTAATAGAACATCTGCCTTCTCATAAGTACTTCATCATCTGTATATGGATTGGTTGATCGTACGGTTTCGAGAACCTTCATCCATTCATTTGACGGGAATAACCATATGCAGTTATCTCTGCCAAGAGTAGCATTCAAAATACCATTGGCATCCGGCAAAATATGCTTGCGGAACTTGGCAGGAATAATTAATCTGCCTTTTTCATCAACGGTTGTATTTGCGTGCCCTTGAAACAATTAATTTTTTTTGTATTTTTGAGTTGTTTTGATTGGTTTAATGCTGAAAGTGAGGCGATATCCCAATTCCTCCACTTTCCTCCATTTTCCTCCACTACAAAAATACGAAAAAAAAACCATATGTCAAGGGTTTTTTCGCTATTTTTTCAATAATTTGTAAATTTAATTTTAAGGGTTATTCGGGTAATAATTTCTAATTTGGCTCGTGTTACTATTATATACTAGAAAATATCGAATATTGTACCTGTAGCTTTGCTGAATAAAAAAATTCCTAAAACAATTAAAACTATACCAGCATAAAAATTCAGCTTACTGATCGTATTTTTATTTATCCTGTGCTTATTGCCTGTAATAAGTTTTAACAAAAGCCAGAACCACAGAACAGTTCCTGAAAATGCGCCGACAGCAAAAAGAAAGCCGCCCAGAACGGAACTATCAAGAACTCCAAAGCTTTTTACATAGCCAACCAAAATTACCCAGGATGCCGGAAGTGTGATTGATGAAATGCAAAGCATCACCCCCATTAAAAATTGTCCGAAGAAATTTGATTCTCCCTGGGGCACATGTGATTTTGCCGCAAATTCTTTTGCCCTGCCTTTTGCTTTGCTTAAATGTTCAGATTCTTTGGCTTCAAATTTTTCAAGATCCAGCTTTGTGCGCATAATTTTAATTCCGTAAACAATTACAACTGCACATCCTGCATAAGTTAAAATGATCTGGATAGTATTAATATTACCGTTTATAGCCTGCTCAAAGCTTACAGGTAAAAAAGAAATAAACAGGGATATCCCTCCGAAAGCAATTATTGCATATACCATATCCATAAAAGCAGAACCTGCGGCAATAGCCATTCCGTCTTTTACTTCACCTTTAAATCCTTTTGATATAAGCGCAAAGGCTATAGGACCCAACGGAGGCACTGATACAATAAAACCCGTAATAATTCCTGCAATCAGCGAGTATAAAAGAGTATATATCATTAATTTACCTGTTAATCCGCAATTTATCTATTTCTGTTCATATAAAAACCAACAAAAAAGCCCCCCTGATATTACAATCAAAGAGGCTTTCTCAAAGTTCTATCAATATTAACAGTATATGTATTCTTTTAATCCTTGGTGATTTCCCTGCTCTCAAGGTTCTCATTAAGCAGCTCAAGTACGGCATCATGCACTCTTCCATTAGTCACAACTGCGCTGCCTGAATATATAGTATTGTCGCCGTTAATATCAGTAAACCTGCCCCCTGCTTCTTCAACACAAATTTTTACCGGAGCAACATCATAAGGCGCAACATGCGGATCAACCATTACTTCAGCTTTTCCGTTTATGATGTAAGTATGCCCGTGGCAGTCACCAAACCCGCGGTCATAATAAACATTGTGCACAAGGTTTACAAAATTCTGCCTGTATGGTTCACTGAATATATAATTCAATCCCCCATGCAGCATGTATGAATCACTTAATTTCTTTACCTTGCTTACTTTCATCTTTTTACCGTTCATATAACAGCCTTTCCCTTTGGCGGCAATATAGAATTCCTTCAATACAGGCATTGATATTACACCAAGCACAACTTCACCCTGGAATTCCAGTGAAAGCAATGTTCCCCAGAAAGGATATTTCCGCATAAAGTTTTTGGTGCCATCTATCGGATCAATTATCCATTTAAAATCCGAGCTCTTATCAGAGCTGCCGTGCTCTTCTGCGTGTATGCTGTGCTCAGGGAATTTTTCCTTAATTCTGCTGAGAATAAAATTTTCTGCCTTTATATCCGCTGCAGTAACAGGTGTCAGATTTTCTTTCACCCTGTACTTAATTTTTTTTGAATAAAACTTAAGAGTTATCAAATTTGCTTTTTTAATTGTCTTTTCAGCAAATTCTGTTAATCGTTCTAATTGTTTATTTTTCAGTCCCATATATTATTAAAAATAACCCATTATTATTAAATCGACGTTAAATCTGAATTCAATCTTAATTAAGTTTAAAATCACATTGTAAATATTAATAGTTAGCATACATCAGCCTAACAATTACCTAACAAAAATAGCATAACTTTGAATTAAAAAGCATACTTAAAAAACATCAATGAAAATCGCACATATTTCAGATCTTCACCTCGATGTAAACTATAATAAGCAAAATTACTCCAATACCCTGCTATTAATTGATTACATTAATAGTAACAGCTTTGATCATGTGATAATTTCAGGTGATATTACTGAAAATGCAGATCCTGGTTCTTTTGAAATTGCAAGAAATATCCTTAAAAAAGCGGGATTACTTGAAAAAGATAAATTAACTGTTGTAATTGGTAACCACGATATTTTCGGCGGCGTTCATCTTGCGGAAGATATAATTAATTTTCCGGGTAAATGCAGGAAGACAAATTTCCACAGCAAGGTAAATGAATTTGTATACTACTTCAGGGAATCATTTGAAAAGAACATAAATCCAGAAGGAAATCCATTTCCGTTTATTAAAGAGCTTGATGAAATAGTTATCACCGGATTCAATTCAATTTCCGGGTATTCAGTTGTGAAAAATCCATTTGCTTCAAACGGAAAAATATCAAAGCACAAAATGGATTTTGTGCTGAAAAAGCTGGAGCAGAAAAATTTCAGCAATAAAAAATTAATTGCTGTAACCCACCACCACTTTAATAAAGATCTTGCCGATAGTTCACCATCATCTGCAGCAATGTGGCTTGCAATAGAAAAACAAACCATGAAGCTTCGCGGAAAGAAAAAAATTATAAGGAAATTTTCGCAAATGGGAATTGAATTGGTTTTACACGGCCACCAGCATGTAAACAGTGTATATTCAAGGAACAATATCAGGTTTGTAAATGCCGGTGGTTCAATATTAGGTGAAAATTTTGGAAAGCTTTCTATAAATGAAATTACCGTTGAATCCGGCAAAATTTCCAATAATTTTATTTATTTAGATAAAAAATTAATGCCCGAAAATGCCCAAACTATAAAATTCAACACTAAGCCATCATATTACATAAGTTCAAAAGAGATCTGCCTGAATTAATTCTCATCTCCCTGCAAAAGTAATTAACTTTATTTCCACAGATTTAGCTTCAAAAAACAGTTTTTGTGCATTCCTTTCTAATTGATTATACGGATATTAATTAATAAATTTGTGTATTCCACAAAACAATCCGAAAACACAAATACCTAATGGCAAGATCTGAGATACAGATTTTTTCAGGAAGAAACTCTAACTACCTTGTAAAACATATATGTGATTATTTAGACCTGCCTCTTGGCAAATGCCGTATTGTTAATTTTTCAGATGGTGAGATCTGGGTAAAATATAACGATAATATCCGCGGTAAGGATGTATATATTGTTCAGTCAACCAACCCGCCTTCAGATAACCTGATGGAACTGCTTATCATGATAGATGCTGCAGTTAGAGCATCTGCGAAAAGAATTACAGCGGTAATCCCTTATTTTGGATACGCAAGACAGGATAGAAAAGATATGCCGCGTGTATCAATTACAGCCAAACTGATAGCAAACCTGCTGACAAAGGCTGGAGTTGACCGTATTATTACCATGGACCTGCACGCACCTCAATTACAGGGATTTTTTGATATTCCGGTTGACCATTTATACTGCTCAGTTCTGCTTCTCAAATATTTCAAAAGATTAAAGCTTCGCAACCTTGCGGTTGCTGCTCCTGATGTTGGAGGCTCTAAACGCGCACGCGCCTACGCCAAAAACCTTGGCGCTGAGCTTATTTTAATTGATAAACGCAGGCCAAAACCAAACGTCGCCGAAGTGATGAATATAATTGGTGATGTAGAGGGTAAAAATGTTTTGATCGTTGATGACCTCATAGATACTGCCAATACTTTTGTTGCAGCAGTTGATGCCTTAAAAAAGCACGGTGCTAAAGATATCTATGGTGCTGCTACACACCCTATCCTTTCAGGGCAAGCGTTGCAGCGAATTGAAGACTCCAGCCTGAAAAAGCTGGTTATAGCAAATACCGTTCCTCTTAATATCAAATCCAAAAAAATTGAAATACTCGATGTTTCCCGTCTGTTCGCTCACGCGATATTAAGGAACAATGAAAATCAGTCAATCAGCGCACTGTTTAAAGTAGAATAATATTCAAATTATATTTTAGTATGATAACAAAAAGGGTGAAGTTAACTTCACCCTTTTGAATTATTGTTAATTCTTTAATTTAAAATTCAGACAAATATTGTAAAAAATTCAATTTTTCCGAACTTTTTAAGCAAAATTTCCGTTTAAATTAATGAAAATAGTAAATTAAATTACATTGAAAATAGAGGGGTATTTTGCTATTTTTCAACAATCAAAAAACATAAACACTATAATTCCCAAACAAAAATGGGTAAAAAAATTAAATTGGAGGATTACACTATGTCAGAAGAAAGAGGCGTAGCTAAAGGTTTATTCCTTGGCTTTTTAGCCGGCGGAATTGTTGGCGGCGTTTTGGCTCTGTTGTATGCGCCAAAAAGCGGTAAAGAACTTCGTCAGGATATTAAGAACAAGAAAGACGAAATGCTTGATGATGCAGAAGAATATCTTGATATTGCAAAACACAAAGCTCAGGATATCATTAATGAAGGCAAAAAGCGTTCAGAAGAATTAATTTCTGATGCAAGAAAAAAAGCCGGCAACTTACTTGAAGATGCCAATAATATTCTGAATGTTGCGAAGGAAAAAACATCAAATTCCTACGAAACAGCAAAAAGCAAGATCGTAGATGAATCAGCAAAGGTTAAAGATGCAATTAAAGCCGGTGTTGATGCATATAAAGAAGAACGTAACAAGTTATAACAACAAAGCGCATTTATAAATTTAGAAGGCAGTTAAATGCAGGAATTAGAATTCATCTCTGGCATTGCCGTAATTGCGCTGTATGTTGCATTGATAGCGCTGGTAATATACCTCATAAGGGCATTAAAACGTATTGTCAGCGCTATCGATAATATCAACAGCACAATTGATAATATCGAAAGCAAAGTAGATCACATTACCACAAAAACCGAACCTTTAATTGAAAACTCTCTTCTTATTACAAACGATATCAAAGAGATATCATCTAACCTCAAAATTCAGTCGGCAAAAATTAACGGAATAGTTGATACTGTAAAAGATACAACCGATTCTATTGTTGAATTTGAGCAGAAGGTTCAGAAAGAAGTTGAAACCAATGTTTTCGACGCGTTAAATATGGTAAATGCTGTATCTAAAGGGATAAGACAATTTTTAAACGTTCTCTCAGGCTCAAAAAATGGTTCATATTCACGTAAAAAAATTCGTGAATACGAATCTGAAGAGGACCTTTTTTAATTTTATTCCCGTTAAGTATTTAATTATTTGAATTTACAGGATTTTTACACAGTATAAATCATTTTTATATACTGCAAAGCCTTTTACAGTATATAAACACAATTAATTAGAAGGGGCAGAATATTTTGGGTAACATTACACCGGAAAAAATCAGGAACGTCGTAATTGCAGGACACGGCGGTTCCGGAAAAACAATACTGGCTGAATCAATTTTATATACCAGCGGCACGCTGAACAGGCTCGGGAAAATAGAAGAAGGCTCCACTGCCTCTGATTACAGCAAAGACGAAATTTCAAGAAAGATCTCCATAAATTCTTCAGTTTTAAACACTACTTGGGAAGACCATAAGATCAACATTATAGATACACCCGGATACACTGATTTTACCGGTTCGGTAAAATCTTCTATGCGTATCATGGATACTGCTTTGATCGTTGTAAACGCTTCAGAAGGCGTAGAAGTCGGAACTGAAATTGCCGTAAATTATGCAAAAGAATACGGCATTGAAATTTGTTTCGTTGTTAATAAGCTTGATTACGAAAAATCAGATTTTGACAGCACATTGGCTCAATTAAGGGAAAACTACGGAAGCCATGTTGCAGAGCTGCAGTTCCCGGTTAACCAGGGATTCGGTTTTGATAGTATTGTGGATGTTCTCAAAATGAAGCTGCTTAAGTTCAACCCTGACGGCAAAGGCGAATATACAGAACATGATATTCCCGATGCACTGAAAGAAAAAGCAAACGCTCTGCACCAGGAGCTTATTGAAATAGTTGCCGAAGAAGATGAAGAATTAATGAGCCGCTTTTTTGATGAAGGCGGAACACTTACAGAAGAAGAGCTTATAGAAGGCCTTTCAAGGGAAATAAAAGCTAAAAAAATATTACCGGTGCTTTGCACTGCGGGACTCACCGGCATTGGCGTAAAACCGTTGACTGAATTCATCTGTAAATACTGCCCCAGCCCGCTTGATGCAGCGCCGTTTATGGCTAAAAAAACAGGCGGTGATGACTATGTTGAAGTTTCGCCTGATCCGAACGGTGCGCCTGCTGTATTTGTTTTTAAAACCCTGAGCGAACCGCATGTTGGTGAAATGTCATTTTTCAGAGTGCTCTCAGGCAGTGTAGCTGCCGGTATGGACTTGACCAACCAGAACAGGAATAAAGTTGAGCGTTTAACACAGATTTTCCAGATGAACGGCAAGAACAGAAAAGATATGTCAACTGCCGTTACCGGTGATATTGGCGCTGTTGTTAAGTTAAAAGATACACATGTTAACAATACATTAACAGGCAAGGGTCTGAATGTTATGATTGATCCTATAATATTCCCTGAAGCATTGATAGAACAGGCTCTCAAATCTAAGCAAAAAGGTGATGAAGATAAGATCGCCTCCGGGCTTTCTCACCTGCACGAAGAAGACCCGACATTCCTTTTCCATTTTGATCCTGAGCTTGGGCAGACAATTATTTCCGGTCAGGGTGAGCTTCACCTGGCAATAATTATTGCAAGGCTCAAGGAAAAATACGGTGTTGAAGTAAACATTGTTCAGCCAAGAATACCTTTCAGGGAAACAATTAAAGGAAAAATTGAGGATGTTGAATACAAGCACAAAAAACAATCCGGCGGACACGGCCAATACGGTCACGTTCATTTAAGGCTTGAACCTCAAAAACGCGGCGTTGGATTTGAATTCGCCAATGAAGTTGTTGGCGGAGCAATTCCTACAAAATTCATTCCCGCAGTTGAAAAAGGTGTTGTTGAAGCATTATTGAAAGGTCCCGTAGCGCACTATCCGGTTGTTGATGTAAAGGTAACCGTTCATTTTGGCTCATACCATGATGTTGACTCCTCAGAAATGGCATTTAAAATTGCCGGCGCACAGGCGTTTAAAAAAGGATTCCTTGAAGCCAAACCTGTACTGCTTGAACCCATTTATGAAATTGAAGTTACTGTTCCGGAATCATTCATGGGTGACGTAATGGGCGATATTTCATCCCGCAGGGGCAAGATATCAGGCATGGATTCCAGCGGTAAAATGCAGATAATTAAAGCGGCTGTTCCGCTATCTGAGCTTCATGATTATGCTACAAAGCTACGTTCAATTACCCAGGGCCGCGGTATATTCAAACGCCGCTTTTCACATTACGAAGAAGTGCCCAAAGAAATTGAAGCAAAAATTGTGGCAGAATCCCAGAAAGAACAGGAAGAAGCTCATTAAAATAATTTTCTTTTCCCGGGATATTTCCCGGTTATTTTCATCAATTCAACCCCGCTTTTTTAAAGCGGGGTTTTTTAATATCAGGCATTTAAATTTTAAATCAATTATTTTTGATTTATGGAAAAACTCTGGTCGCCTTGGCGCTCACAATACATTGATACTTTTAAAGAAGAGCCAAAACAAAATTTGCCCGGCTCTTTATTTACACGAATTTTGAATGAAAATGATGACAGGAAAAATTATCTCCTGTATCGCGGAAAAAATGCCTTCATTATAATGAACCTATACCCGTATAACAGCGGCCATTTAATGATAGTACCATATAAAGAAGCCAAAGATCTTACAGAGCTGGACGATGAAACACGGCTTGAAATGTTTTCTTTGCTTGATCTTGGAATGCAGGCTCTAACCGAGGTAATGAAACCTCATGGTTTTAATATCGGGGCTAATCTCGGAAGGGTTGCAGGGGCGGGAATTGAAGACCACCTGCATTTTCACATTGTCCCCCGCTGGAACGGCGACACCAACTTTATGCCTGTACTGAATGATGTTAAGGTAATTTCAGAAGAAATGGGAAAAACATATGAAAAGTTGAAGGTTGTAATTGATGCACTGATTAAACAATAATTTCACTCCTTCCTCGTTTCACGTTTGACGTTTCATTTTTGACATTATTTCCCCCCTTTTAAATATCTAATATTTTTCGTAAATTTGTAATTCTGTTGAAAAACGCTCCCATCGACTAGGGGTTAGGTCATCACTCTTTCACAGTGGAAACACGGGTTCGAATCCCGTTGGGAGCGCAAAAAAGCCTCAAAATTTTAAAATTTTGAGGCTTTTTTATAAACTTTAAAATATGGAAAAACTTAAATTATTTATTGTCCTCTTAGGAGGATACAACAAAGGCGACTTGCTGGAGTCCCACAACCTGTTTATCGGCGTTGGCAGTGATCTTGAATCATTGAAACCCCAAATGAAAAGTTCATGGCCTGCTGCAACGCATCTTGATGCTTATATGGTACTGAACCATGCAGATGGCTATGACATTTTGGTAAAAGAAGGTAAGCCACCGGAAAATGCTTCTAAAGAATTTCCAATGCTGGTCATTGGAAATATCGGCTATTATAAGGAAGGACATTTTACGGAATTCCATAAATTAATGCCGTTTGTTTTGAAAGATGCTTCTGACAGCATTAACGAAAAGCTGAAACGTGACCCGGATTTTTCGGAAGGACAGGCTCTAAGCGAAGCAACACGCTCTCATCTTGATGATAAACATGTCATTTCAGCATTTGATGTTGACGATGTAATAAATGTGCAGAAAAACATTCCCGGTTACATTATAGAGCTGATTCCAGCAGAAAAACCTAAGGAAAACCTGCTGAAGCTGGGTTACCAGTTTACCGATCTGAAGAAAATGTAGTATCTAACAGAAAGCACAATTTTGCCTCAATTTTAAAACACAAAACCCCGGGTTTTGTGTTTTTTTTATGCTGTAAAATTTACATTAAATTCAGACTTTTTTATTTTGCGACATAAATACCGATAAAAACTCAAATTTTTTCTAATTTCAGAGATTTTCCTCTTATTCTCTTAAACGAATATGGGACAATTTGCAAAATTTCTCTTTGAACCAATTACAATTTTTAAGCAATTTATCAGTAAATATTATAACTGTGATTATCTATTGATAAAATCAAAAGGAGGAATTTTTGAAAACTATTCATAATTTTTCATTAGTATTAATTCTGCTGCTTGCAGTATTTATTAGCAGTTGTTCTGATAGCAATGATACTACTGTTACGCCAAATGATCCGGGCAGCGGTAGCGGGGTCACTCAAAGTGTTACTTCAGAGCAACGGCAGAATATTGAATTTAATGGTTTCAGAATGGAAGTACATGTGGGTGATGTACCGCGCAACAGCAACGGAACAGCAGGTACTGTAGCGTTTTCTTTGAATACATCTTCAACAATTGAATCCGGAATTCCACCTGTTCCATCCGGATTTACAGTTATAAGCTCATACTTAAAAGCGGGTCCGGAATCGTTTAATCTGAATTCTCCTGTTCAGCTATTTTTTCCCGCAAGTTCTGAAAACTCACCTCAGGATCTTGCAGTATTAAAATATTCCGAAGCAACCCAGGAGTGGAAACTGATTCCCACTTCAGCACTTGATACTGTCAACAGGAAAGTAGGAATTGATCAGCTTTCACTGGGTTACTATGTACTTACAAAACAAACCCTTCTTGATAATTCTTCAGACTTCAGGCAGGGCGGAGCAATGTATGATTGCCCGCCGGAACCGTTCATGAATTACATATTGACAGTTCAAAGCGTTTCACCCGAAAAACCTTCAATACTTAGTCAGTATAGCGGTGGATTGATCGGCCAGGCATATATGAATCCTATATTTTTAGGCTGCCCCATGGGAAAAACAAAAGCAATAGTTCCTCAGGGTTCAATAAGTTTTTGGGTAACAAGAAGTAACTGCCAGGCAAATCCGCCTGTAATTGAAACATACAGCATACCTGCACCCGTAACAGTACCAGACCCGCTTGTATTTAACGGCTGGTCAACTTACGATGCTCAGGTATATGTCCCCTTCTGTTTGCCTGCAGGCGGTTCCTGGGTTGCAGGCAGACCTGAAAATTGGCCGCAGCCAACCGTTCCGGTTGGTACAGGAACTTTCCAGGCAACATTAACATGGCTAAATACTGCTTCAAATGCGGCAGATCTGGATTTGCATTTATACGGACCCAACAACCTGCACATTTTCTGGAGCAATACAACCAGCCCTAACTTTGCTTTGGATAGAGACTGGCAGTCGCAAACCGGTAATGCTATAGAAAATATTTTCAGCACTGCTGTTACTATCCCCGCCGGTAATTACAGAGTTAATGTTGAGCATTTTTCAGGATTTGCCAAAAGCTTTAACTGCAGGGTAATAGTTAACGGCAGCGTCACAAATTATTCGGGCAACCTTGGGGGAGGTTCAGTCGACGTGCGAACGTTCACGATTCAGTAATAATCAAATAAATTTTAATAACCGTAGGCAATATAACGTTATTTTCATGAATACAAACTTTTTGGTAAACTAATTCGGTATATTAAATGAGAATTTAACGTGAAATAACTCAGCAATACTTTAAAAATAAATACTGCCTCAATAAAAATTTATTGAGGCAGTACTTTTAATATAAACAAAATTATTTTATTCTTTTGAGATCAGTTATCAGTATTTTCTGTAGTAATATTCCTTTTCCTTTACACCAAGATAATAATTAAAACCTATGCCGAATGAACCCCAGGCAAACTGCCTGTAACCGGAGTATAATTGCCCGTTATTCACTTTCTGATCGTTCAAATTAAGCTCAAGCGGATTATCGGAACTACTGCTTTGCTTCAGCCAAAGATTTGCATGGGTAAACTTGAGACCGAAGCTTAAACCTACATTTTTAGATAATAAAAATTCAAACCCCGAGTATATATTCAGCCCTAGCCTGAAAGCAGGATTTATACTGAGCTCCCTGCTACCAAGAGTATCTGTAATTTTTGCATTACCTGAAATTACGCTGCCTATCAATCCTATTCCGGCAAATGCTCTTAACTTTAAACCGGGATTAAAATTATCCTCTATCCCTACCCCGAATGAATACACATCATATTTAACAAAATCCTGCTCCTTTTGATCTGCAAATACTTTATTGAACTTACTTGTAAACCTGTTATACATTAAAGATGAAGTAAGCCTTAGGTTGCCCGCTTTATGCAAAGGATATTTAGCAGTTATATTACCGCCAAAGCCATGTCTTACTCCAAAATTCTTGCCATAAATAAATTGATCTTTATTAAGATCACCGTTATCATTAGCGGATAGCTCAAAGACACCGAAATCATAATCTAATGAAAACTGTAATGTCAATACGGGAGCATTTCGGATAGTAAGCTTGAAATAATCATGTTCATTCGTCAGTGATGAATCATCGGTGTTAGTGAAGCGGCCTGAATGAACATTCTGGGATAGTGGATGGAGGTTTGATAAAATTAAAAAGAATAGGATAAATGATCTGTATATAGTGATCATAATACCTCCCGGGAATATTTAAATGATTTTAATTTAAACCTTAGTAGTACAAAAATAATATATAATTAAACTGATTGATATATCGCATTTTCTTTTTTTTAATTTTTCTCCACTACACCTCATAGTGTACATGTATTGTATATCTGATTTTACTGAATACCTATATCCAGAATATATTTAACATTATTCACATTCATTTACATATTTTTACAGCAAAAACAGAAACTTACGGTAACTTTGTAAGGTAGAATAAATGAATCCAATAATCTAATAACAAATTTATGAAGACCACCAAAATTTTACTGTTTACTTTGTTTTTTATGATTTTTGCTGTAAATATTTTTGCAGATGGCAACTGGTATTTATCATCAGGAACAATGTTCAATTATAATTCCGCATTTAATAAAGATTTTCACGAGCATTGCACATGTAGCTGCGATGCATGCAGAAACTGTAAATTTAATGAACCTGACAAGCCTGTTTATTATGAAGAGTTTTACGGAATGCCGATGAGTGCAAGGGATTTTTCAGAATTTAAGAACCTAATAGCCGGCAGAACCTTTGAAACAACAAAATATGATATGACCAAGAGTGTAATAGATAACAACCTGTTTACAACTGAACAGGTACGGGATATCTTAAGCTGGTTTGTTTTTGAATCGAATAAATTAGATCTGGCGAAATATGTTTTTAAGAATGTTGTTGACAGGGGCAATTACTATAAACTGTATGATATTTTTGTGTTTGAATCCAACGTAGTGGACCTGGATAATTATATAAAAAATTACAGGTAACCAAACTAAAAAAGCCGGTTAATTAAATATTAACCGGCTTTATAGTAATAGATTAAAATAATTATTTAACTAATATCATTTTTCTGGTCTCAGTATATTCTTTAGTTCTTATCTTATAAAAATAAACCCCGCTTGAGAATCCTGAACCATTCCATTCCGCCTGGTAAACCCCTGCTTTTAATTCTTCATTAATCAGTACTTCTGCAATTCTTCCCGCTGCATCATAAATTATGATCTCAACATGCCCGCTGCCGGGGAGTGAAAATTCAAATTTTGTAACAGGATTAAAAGGATTTGGGTAATTTTGCAATAGTGAGAATTCCGAAGGGATATTCCCGGCAATCGGTTCAATGCCTATTGGATTTCCCCCATTTGTTGTTTTTTTTATTACTCCGTTCACTCCCACAGTATAACCTGTAAATTCACCGGTAAAGCATAAATCATGTAAAGTAGAATTGAAATTTGTTGTTTGCAAATACCATGTATTTCCTCCCCCAGGTCTTTTATAAATTGAACCGGAATTCCCGCAAAGATAAATATCAAAACCGTTTGAAGTTATGCAGTTAATGCTAATTGGCTGGTTTAACACTGAAAGCAGAAACCAGTTAGTCCCTCCATTTGTTGTTTGATATACTTTACCATTGCCTGTACCTGCATAACCGGTATTCACATCTTTAAAATACAGTGAATATACCGCCACATTTTCATTAATTGATTGAATACTCCAGTTTACTCCACCATTGGTTGATTTTACTATCTTGCCCCCGGATGCGGAAAAGTAAACAGCGTTAGATGTATAACATCCATCCCAGTAATTTTCTGATAATAAACCCGTATTAACTGTACTCCAGTTGTTCCCCCCGTTAGATGTTATGAACATCTGCGTTCCGTAAGAAGCTGCAAGTCCGTGCAGCAAATCAAAGAATATTATTGATGTGATACTGGGATTGCCTACATCAATAAATGTCCAGTTATTTCCGCCGTTTGTAGTTTTATGTATAACTCCGTCAGCTCCTGCAGCATATACATAGTTATTATTAACCGGATTAATATAGATATCATTTATATCTATTCCATTGCCTCCGGCTAGATTTTGGAATTGCCAGTTAGTTCCGCCATTGGTTGTTTTATATATATTACCTGCAAGGCAGCCTATATAACCTGTGTTCTGGTTATAAATAAAACTAACTGTGTTAATATCAAAATTAACAGGAGAGTTTACTGTTTCCCAGTCAGCTTTTATAATTGATGATACTGCAAACAATATTATAATTAATTTCCTCATCACAATTAAATTTATTTAATTAATATCATTTTTTTAGTTTCAGAAAAATATCCTGCCTGTAAACTGTAAAAGTATATGCCGCTTGCCAGATTACCAGCCTCGAAATCAGCTTTATAGGTTCCGGCTGAATAAAAACCATTCACAATTTCAGCAATATGTTTTCCTTCAGAATCAAATATTTCTAATTTAACATTGTTTCCTTTTGGTATAGAAAACTCAATATTTGTCAACGGGTTAAAAGGGTTCGGGTAATTCTGCCAAAGTTTATACCCTACCGGTATTTCAGAAGAAATGGTCTGAATTCCGATAGGTACACCGCCGTTAGTAGTTCTTAAAATAGTTCCATTATCGCCAACAGCCCAGCCATGTGTATTCCCTATTACTTTTACTGCATATAAAGGATAGTTTACCGGCGTAATCTGTGTTTCCCAGTTTACCCCGCTGTTCGATGTTACATAAATTTTACCTGAATCAGCAGCTATCCAGCCGGTAGTGCCGTTACCCAGCTCTTCGGGTTTGCTGAAATATATATCAAATAAAGTGATCGCAGAATTTATCGGTGCATATGTACTCCATGTAACACCGCCGTTTGTTGTTCTAGCTAAATTACCCAGGCTTCCGCAGCTCCAGCCCATTTGATCACCATAAAATGTAATACTGTTTAATGTGCCAAATACGTTCACCGGCTGCTGCCACGAAGCTCCGCCACTGGTTGTTCTTTTTACCGAAGCTGTTTGAGTATTTATCAAAGGTCCGCATGTATAGCCTGTTGTAGAATTGATAAAATAACATTCACGGTTATCAAGAGAATTTACAACTAATCCGTTCCATGTGTTCCCCCCATTAGTTGTCTTCCATATACCCCCTGATTTACCGCATATAAATCCGGTAGTGGAATTAATAAAACTAACTGATTCCAGGTCAAATGATCCGATAAAATTGGAAGTCCAGTCAAGCCCATTGTTGGTTGTTTTAATAACAGTTCCGTTCCAGCCAACTGCCAATATAGACGTGGAATTAAAGCAATGAACTGATGTTAAAGAATTAGAAGTAGGACTGTTTACCGCAATCCAGTTTGTACCGCCATTTGTTGTGCGCAGAATTGTTCCGCTTAAACCAACTGCCCAGCCAACTAATGTTGTGCTGACTCCCGGCATTGAAATATCAAACAATGTAACAGTTGTTCCGCTTGATTGCTGTACCCATTGAGCATTTGAAACAGAAATGAAAAACAGTAATTGAATAATTATTTTCCTCATCACATTATTATTTAAATTTTCAGAGTAAAGCTCCTTTACTGGCAAATTACTGTTTTCAAGGAGCTTTATTACCCTGCCTATGTGATGTAGGAATACTTTTCATAATTGGGGGTTATTTTTTAGGATTTCTATCATCACATAGAATAATGATGCAAATTTATCTTACTGTGGATAGCTAATCAAAGAAAAGAATATTAAATTGTTCCGCTTCTGATTATGTTTTTCCGTAATAAATAGCGATTTTGTGAGTTTTTCGCATATTTTCAATCAAATTTGTACCAACTAAATATTGGGTTTATGATCAAAAGTAAAATTGTTGATTTTTTGGAAAAATTCTCTGCTGAAGAATTCAAAGAATTCGGGAGATATGTTAATTCACCTTATTTTAACGTAAACAAAAAATTAATAACCTCTTATAATTACTTTAAAATATACTTTGGTGACTATTCAAATAAAGATTTCAATAAAGAAGAATTATATTCTGCAGTTTTTCCCGGTACAAAATACAGGGATACAGAAACCCGTAAGCTGCTTTCCGGATTAACCAAGCTTGCCGAAGGATACATGTGCCAAAATGAATATGATAAAAACGATTTTGAAAAAAATATAAATTTGGCAGGAAAGCTATTATCAAAAGATTTGGTAGGTAATGCTGAAAAAATTGTAACGCAGCTGGAAGAAATATCCGCAATAGAAAAAATAAACGGGCAGCATTATTTTTATGAGCTGATGAAAATTCAGATCAAGAAAAAAACCATTGAACTAAAAAAGGAGTCCTTTCAAACCGGGAATTTAACAGAAGATAAGATCAACAGTTACCTGCTTAATTATTTTGTATCATTTTCAACTAAGATCGTGCAAAACATTAAAGCAAAACAATATTATAATTTGATAGCAGCAGAGCCCCTTCTTCCAAAGTTTTTTTCTTTTATTGATATGGACAGATATATTGAATGGCTTGAAGAAACAAAATATGAATTTTCAGAAATACTGATAATGAATTTTTGTATCATTAAATGCGTGAATGATGCATACGATAAACAAACATACAATAAATTTAAAGAACTGCTTCTAAATAATCATAAAAAAATATCACATTTCGAGCTGAATAATCTTTTTACATGCTTACAGGGAATACAGATAAAAAGAATAAGGGAAAATGATGCTGATGCTTTAAAAGAGCTGTTTGAGGTGAACAACCTGATCCTTGAACATGAAGCGTATGCATTTTATCCGGGAGGAAGCATGCCTTATTCTGTATATGTTACAATGATAACCATAGGGATAAGTTCAAAAGAATTTGAATGGGTGAGTTCCTTTATCAATAAATTTACACCACTGCTGCAGGAAAAACACAGGAGAAATCTTTATAATTATGCAATGGCTGAGCTTACATACAGTACAGGTTCGACCTCAGAAGCTTTGGAATATACGTCGAAAATAGAGTATGAAGGCTTCTTTCTGAAACATGAAGTAAATATTCTAAAACTTAAGATCTATTATGATGAAGATGATTTTATCTCCGTTCTTTACCAGCTTGATAGCTATAAAAAGCTTGTAGAAGGAAATAAATTTGTTGGAGAGCAGCAGTATGATATTTATTCCGGGTTCATAAAAGTTTTTTCAGAACTGGTAAAGGTAAAAGAAAATAAAGATAAAGCATCAGCAGAAATTTTACTTTCTAAAACAGAAAAATTAACAAATGTACAGAACAAAGACTGGCTATTGGAAAAGATCAAAGAGCTGATTTAACTTCACTCATTTTTTCTTTCTATTCATCATTTGCCAGTTCCAGCTTAATGCAAGGCCGTTTTCCATCGGGTAAATGATCTGGTCATCTTCTGCATCAATTTTCACATTAACTTCCATACCGTTCTGAACTTTTGGGGCACCCATAGGATAAACTTCCCAAACGCATTTGGCCCTGTACGGCTCTTTGTATGCATTGGATACTTCAAGCGTCATTTCATATCCCTGGTAATGCCCGCCGTTGCCTGTGCCTCTTATACCGGCTGCGTGGGAACCTATAACAATTGCTTTTCCTTTTTCTGCCCTGGCAATTTTGGCTTCTCTTTCAGCTAGCATTTTAGCCCCGCTTTTAGAAGCATACATAAAAAACACAATTATTGCTGCAAAAACCCCGACAATTATCAATACTTCTATCATAAAATTATATTTTGATTTTTAAAAACCCATTCTTTTTTCTTCTTTAATGGTTATATCAAGTTCTTTTACATCATCTATAGTTACAGTTTTGATCATAGCTGCAGTCCTTTTGACTTTTGGTATTTCAGCAAGTCTTAAGTTCTGGTTTTTTACAGTTTCACTTATCGATTTTCGTATTTCCCTGGCATTACCAAAATATTTATCCCTTCCGCTGTAAAGTGAGCTGATATGTTTTTTAAAATACTCACCGGCTTCATTATCAAATTCCAGCTCATTGCCTGATAATATTATTTTTGCAATAGCAAATAATTCTTCCTCACTGTAATCAGGAAAATTGAATTTCCTGTCAAACCTTGATTTTAAACCCGGGTTTGTTTTCAGGAAATTTTCCATTTCACCTGTGTACCCGGCGCATATTACAACAAATTTACCCCGGTTATCTTCCATCCGTTTAAGGATAATTTCAATAGCTTCTTTGCCAAAATCATTTTCATACTGGTTTGAAAGTGAATATGCCTCATCTATAAACAATACGCCGCCCATAGCGGCATCTATTTTCTCTGCGGTTTTAATAGCTGTTTGCCCTATGTACCCGGCAACAAGCTCTTCCCTGTCAACTTCCACAAGGTGGCCGCGCTCAAGCACACCCAAAGCGCGGAAAATCCGCGCCATTATTCTGGCAACTGTAGTTTTTCCTGTTCCGGGATTTCCTGTAAATACCGTATGAAGAGAAAATGAACGTGTAACATCCTTGCCAATTTCCCTGAAATACCTCACAAGCTTGACCATTTCATGAACATCAGCCTTCAATTCATTCAATCCAACAAGTTTATTCAACTCAGCAAGTGAATCTCTCATCAATTCTTCATCCGGCGGAATATCAACAATTTTATATTCTTTGCTGTAAAAAATATCTTTCAGGTCTTCAGTAGTTATTGTTGATAGTGCAACATTATCCAGGGTTTCAATATTCGGATTTTCATTCATAACCCTGAGCCCCATGTTCATTTTGGCCTCATCAATTATGGAATTTACATACCTAGCATTCCCGAAAGTTTTATCTCTATCCCTGTAAGCTTCAACAAGCTTTGTGTACAGGAATTCTTCAGCATCTTTATCCAGGTCAACATCAGTTTTGGATGCGTGGTAATTTCCTATTTGAAGTAATTCAGTCGGAGAATAATCAGGAAAATGGAAAAAACGTGTAAACCTGGATTTTAATCCCGGGTTGGAACCAACAAAATACTGCATTTCCTCCGGGTATCCCGCAACTATCACTGCAAGATCTCCTTTACCGTCGCTCATTTCCTTTAAAATTATTTCTATAACTTCCTTGCCGTAATCCTTTTCAGTATCGCCTTTTCTGGCAAGAGCATAAGCTTCATCTATGAATAAGATACCTCCCCTGGCTTTTTTTATTGCCTCTTTAACTTTCGGTCCGGTTTGCCCGATAAATTCACCTATCAGGTCAGCCCGGTCAACTTCGTGAACATGGCCTTTGGAAAGTATGCCGAGGTTTTTATAAATTTTACCCAGCATTAAAGCTACCTTGGTTTTTCCCGTGCCGGGATTACCCGTAAATACAGCGTGTAGATTTAACTTTTCCTTGTCATCAAATCCTTTGGTCTTCCTTAACTTTACGAACTTCAGATAATCATACAGGTCATCAATATCTTTTTTAATCGTCGCAAGCCCGATCATTTCGTTTATTTCTTTCATGATCTCTGCTTCTGTAAGCTCTTTTTCAGGTGCACCAGTGCTTTTTTTACTTAAAGAAGGCATTCCTTCACCCGGTAAATAGAATGTTCCGGCATCAGGATCAATTTCTTCTTCAGTTCCAAAGTTAACGTTCACTGCTCCTATAACCTTTTCCAGAAATATAACTTCAACCACATAGGTACCTTCGTACCAGCTTCCCGGCTCCTTACTGCCCCATCCCCGCATGAACCTTACTTTTGAAATATTATTATTATAATTATAAAGGTCAAAAATCTCAGCAGCATAATCTCCGGCACTATCCCTTATTCTTATGATAAATTCACCCATCCATGGCACTTTATTGAACTGAAGATTATCACCTTCAATTTCTACCCACATGTATCTTGTTGTTTTATAGTTAAAGGTCTTCAGGTATTTTCTTTCACCAAAAGGCACCGTTTCAAATGGACTCTCATAAAGCTTTATTGAAGTTAAATTAAAGTAAGGATTACCTTCATCTGTAACTTCGCCTTCATCAATTGTATAAAAATATGCGGTAGAAAGCAATACTCCATCTACCCATGCTTCCCATCTGTAATTATCTTTTTTCCAGTATGCTCCCGGTTCAGGCTTACCCCATGAATAACGTATATAAGCAGTATCTGTATCTTTATCTACCCTGTGTTCAACTTTATTATCACATAAAAGCTTATTAGCCTGGTCATATGCTTTAAAATTAACCGTGATATTCCAGTCTTCTTTTGTAAAAAGCAGGTTAAAAACTGCAAGTTCAACATAAATATACTTTGTTACGCGTGCATTAAATACCTGCCTGTATTTTTTCCTGTTCCCAAGTATCCAGTCGTTCGTATTGTGAACTTTAAGGGATTTAAACTTAAATTTACTTCCTGTATTTTCAGTATTCTGTGCCATATTTTACAATCATAAAGGTATGTTATTTTAATTTCAATGTAAAACAAAATTTCCATCATAATAAAAAAAGGCGCTTAAGTTAGCGCCTTTTTAATATTGATCTTATTCAGTTTATTGATTGATCCATGCTTTTCTGAGCATCAGTTGTTCAGGTGAAGGGTTTTTTGCCGGCATAATAACAAAACGTTCTTTTCTTTTTACCGTATATGTATTTGCAGAAAGTTTTTTCCTTATGAAATTGCTGCCTTTGTTTTTCCTGTCAACAACCAATGTTACTTTATCACCGGTTTTAAGTTTATTTTCAATTTCACCGGCAACATCCTGAAAGTTATGGCCGTTAACTTCTATACCATTAATGGAAATTATCCTGTCTCCTTCTTTTAATTTCAGCTCTTTTCCGAATTGATTCACTTCCACTACTTCAACAGAACCATCTTCACTCAATTGCAGCGCAGCTCCTATTATTGCCGGTACTTCAATTTCGTATTCATCGTAATAATCATACCCGGCATAATTTAAAAACTGTTTATAGGGAAGCTTACTTGAACCTTCCACATACTTACTGAAAAATTCTCTGATTTCAGGATATGTCATTTCTGTAATTATATCAAACAGCTCAGGATCTTTGAAAGCCCTATCTGGTCCGAATTTTTCCCCAAGATCTGCTTTTAACTGCTGTAAGCCGTATTTCCCTCCAGATAACTTCAGCAGGTAAAGATCAAGACACATATTTATTAAAGCGCCTTTTTGATAAACATTAAAATATTGTGATTTATATTTATCCAAAGCTCCTTTGCTTAATTCCGTGAACGGAAGTGTATCATTTAAATATAAAGTTGATATATATAGTTTCTGCTGAATTTTCTTGAAAAATTCATCCGGGGTAATTACACCGTGTTTCACCTGTGAATGGACAGCGTAATATTCCGTTGAACCTTCATACAGCCATAAGTGCCTGCTCATTACGGGATTAATAAAATCGAAATTGCCAATTTCTTCCGAATGAATTCCCAGCGGAGTAATAATATGAAAGAATTCATGTGCTACAACATCCCTGAAAGGCTGCAGAAATTCTTCTCCGGTTACTTCAGGGTAAGTAAATGTGGTTGAGCTGAAATGTTCCAGCGCACCGGCGGAGCCGGATAAGGAGGTTCCTTCAAATAAATATACAAGAATGGAATATTTCTTTGCAGGCAGCTCACCACCAAGATATTCACCCTGTGCTTCAAAAAGTTCTTTTGTATGTTCAACCAGGTATGATGCGTTGACTTTTTTATTCGGTGAATAAAGCGAAAGCAGTATTTGTGTATTATTTACCATAAGCGATGCAGTATCCGGGATTGAATACATTATCGGGTTATCATGAAGCTCAAAGTAATTTTTTGGATTATATACATCCGCAGAAAAATTTGAACTTTCCAGCGGCATAGAAGTTGCTCCATAAAAGCCTGCAGGTTTAGTATATGAAATTGTGTATGGATTATCTTTGAATCCTTCAAAATAACCTATCAGCGTAAAATTATTCAGCATGAAAACTTTGCCTGAATCTATACAGGTTCCTGTTGGTTCAAAAACTACCGGCTTGCTTGAAGAATGATAAGTATCTTCAACCCAATATGATATTTTTTTTAACTTCTCTGCCTGAGAAATTTCCCATGTATTGGTATCTATTCTTGAAACAGTTAACTCAATACCATTTTCATCATATGCTCTCAGGTCATGAACAAATCTTCCGAAATTGTTGATGGCATAAGTACCCGGTACAATCTTAGGCATATAATACCTTATGCTCCCTGATGTTATTGCAGGTGGTTCTACTTCTACCTTGAGCTTATGGTCACCGGTTGCCTGTGTAAGATCTATCCTTGCAAAGGTTTTCGATGATCTTTCCTGCCCCTCCTGCGCAAAAGTAAGATTTAAAGAAAAAATTGAAATTAAAAGAAAAAAGACAGCATTTCGGGTTCTGTTCATATAAATTAATATATAATTGAGTGTTATATATATTAGATGCAAAAAACCCCCCTGAGGTTTCAGGAGGGTAAATAATTAAACAATGATTATTTTATTTAAGTTCAGAGAAAAAGGCTGACAAGCCAGTAACAAAGTGCACCTACCAGGCCTGAAAGCGGAATTGTTAAAACCCATGCCCATACAATTTTTCCTGCAACTCCCCATTTTACCGCTGAAAGCCGTTTTAAGCTTCCGACACCAAGTATTGAACCTGTTATTGTTTGTGTTGTGCTGACCGGTATGCCGAAGATCGCGGTTAATAACAACGTAGTTGCGCCTGAAAATTCCGCACAGAATCCGCCGATCGGTTTGAGCTTCGTAATTTTCATACCCATGGTCTTAACTATTCTCCAGCCGCCGAAAAGTGTTCCTAACCCGATTGCTAAATGGCAAGACATTACTACCCATATGGGTACATGAAATTCAGCCTGGTAATTGGTTGCTACTAAAACGGAAACAATTATTCCCATTGTTTTTTGTGCATCGTTTGAACCGTGCCCAAAGCTGTAAAATGCGGCTGAAACAAGCTGAAGTTTTCTGAATACACCATCTACCTGTCGCGGTTTTTTATTTTTTACAACCCAGCTGGTTATCAGCATATAAAGAAGTCCAAGAATAAAACCAATTACCGGCGCCAATACAATAAATATCACAACTCTTTCAAAACCGCTCCAGATTATTACACTAAAGCCAAGCTTGGCTATTGCCGCTCCTCCGTAACCGCCAATAAGCGCATGCGAAGAGCTTACCGGTATTCCGTAATACCAAGTAAAAACATTCCAGAATATAGCTCCCAATAAACCTGCCAGTATAACATAAATATCAACGCTATCCAGCTTAACAAGGCCGCTGCCCACAGTTTTTGCGACTTCTTCACCGAATGCAAATGCTGCGGCAAAATTAAAAAAAGCTGCAAACATTACAGCTTTCTGGGGTGAAAGCACCCCTGTAGAAACAATTGTTGCTATTGAATTTGCTGAATCATGGAACCCGTTCAGAAAATCAAATATCAGAGCTATTATAATAACAACAAGTACCAGTTCAAACATACTCTACATATTCTTAATTAATATTCCTTCAATTACAGTTGCAGCATTCTGGCATTTATCAACTGCTCTTTCAATAATTTCAAGTATCTCTTTTTTCTTAATTAGTTCAACCACATCTTTTTCATTTTCAAACAGGTCAAGCAGCGCATCTTTGAATACAATGTCACCTTCTGTTTCCAGGGTCTTAACCTGTACGATCTTCTCTGTGGTTTGTTTAGGGTTTTGCAGATTTTTCACAACATCAAAAAGCACATCGGTCTGTATCAGCAGTATATCTGTAAGCTGTGGTCCGAACTGAAGCTTTGATTTAAGTTTATACATACTCATCCTTGAAGCAATAGTATCAATTGTATCAACAATATCATCCATTGAATTCACAAGAGCAAATATATCTTCCCTGTCAATCGGGGTAATAAATGTATCGTTCAGGTCACTAATAACCTGGTGAGTCAGATCATCACACCTGTTTTCAATAAAATGAATTTTATGTGAATACTCAGCAAAGCTATCCTGTTTATCCATCATTTCATCAAGCATTTTTCCGGCTTCAAGCACTGATTCAGCCAACTCATTTAGGATCTCGAAAAAATTATTTTGTTTTGGTAGAAATCTTTTAAACATAAATGTTTAGATTTAAATATTTGTTAAAAATCGAGGATTTTTGTTAAAATTTCGACTTTTTAGTTAAATTTTGGTTAGAATACTGTTAAAATTATATAAAGAACTTGAAAAACATACCCAAAAAAAATTGAATGATATTTAATAATTTAATTTGTATGGATTTAGAAGAGTATAATAACAAAAAAAGAGGGTTTTTACCCTCTTTTTAAAAAAATGAATATTTATTATAAATTATGCCTTATCAGTACTATCTTCCGGATTAAAATCTTCAGACTGATGCCTGATTATTTCTCCGCTGCATAAATAAACTACATCCTCGGCAATATTTGTTGCTGAGTCTGCAATTCTTTCAAGATTTTTTGAAATTGATCTGATACTAAAATACTCTTTTGTTCTTTCAGGATCTTTTTCAATTGAATTTATGGTTCGTTTAAGCATTTGTTTTGTTAACCTGTCAATTTCGTCATCAGCCGCAAGTACTTCACGCGCAAGCATAACATCTGTATTAACAAGTGCGTCAAGACTTTTTTTCACCATCATCTGTACTTTCTCGCTTACAACCCTGAATTCACTGATGAGATCAATTTTTTCTTTTTTAGAAAGATATCTTACTCTCTTAGCAATATTAGAAGCCAGGTCACCCATTCTTTCAAGGTCATTGTTCATTTTTAAAACAGCTATCACAAACCTGAGCTCTTTTGCAACCGGCTGATATAATGCTAGAATTTTCAGGCATTCTTCTTCGATCAATATTTCCAGTGAATCAACTTCTCTATCCTTGATTATAACTTCATCGGCAAGCTCTGTATCTCGTCTTTCCAGCGAGAGCATTGCGCGCTGTATCTGTTCTTCAACTATCGCGCCCAGGCTTAGTATAAGTTTTTTTAAATTTTCAATTTCTCTTTGCCAGTAGTGTAACATATTTATTCTTTCTAACCAAACCTTCCAGTAATATAATCTTCGGTTTGTTTTTGATTGGGTTTTGTGAATATTTGTCCTGTAGCTCCAAACTCTACAAGATGTCCTTCATAAAAAAATGCAGTGTAGTCAGATACCCTTCCTGCCTGCTGCATATTATGTGTTACTATGATAATTGTATAATCCTTCTTTAGCTCATTTACCAGGTCTTCTATCTTTAATGTGGATTTTGGATCAAGCGCTGAAGCCGGTTCATCCATAAGGACAACTTCCGGATTTATTGCAAGCGCACGGGCAATGCAGAGCCTTTGCTGCTGACCGCCTGAGAGTCCCATAGCGCTTTTATCAAGCCTGTCTTTTACTTCATCCCATAATGCAGATTTAACAAGGCATGATTCAACAATTTCCATCAGTTTGTTCTTATCCTTTACCCCGTGCAGCCTGGGACCGTATGCAATATTATCAAAAATAGATTTTGGAAACGGGTTTGATTTTTGGAATATCATACCTACTTTTTTCCTCAAAGCAACAACATCGGTCATGGGTCCGTATATATCATTACCATCTATTAATACTTTTCCCTCAATCCGGGTTCCGTCAATAATATCATTCATACGGTTCAGTGTTCTTAGAAAAGTTGATTTACCGCATCCTGATGGACCGATAAATGCTGTAACTTTTTTTTCGGCAATATCCATATTGATATCAAATAAAGCCTGCACAGCCCCGTAGTAAAAATTCATATTTTCCACATGAACTTTATTCTTATTATCAGAAAATATTTCAGCCATTATCTTTATTCAGTTTCCGTTAATTATGCTTCAGTTCTGTTACCATTTGTATTTTTTACGCACTTTGATCCTTAAAATTATTGCAACAAAATTTAATCCGATAACCAAAAATAACAGCACTAATGCAGTACCGTACTGCATGGGAAGTATTTTCTGAGCCTCAGGATGCTGTGTTGCAAGAATATAAAGATGATACGGAAGCGCCATTACCTGGTCATATACTGAGCTTGGCAATTCAGGTAAAAAGAAAGCTGCTGCAGTAAGCAGAATTGGAGCAGTTTCCCCTGCCGCTCTTCCTATTCCTAAAATAGCACCGGTTAACATTCCGGGAAGTGCATACGGCAATACATTTTTGTAAATTGTTTCCCATTTGGTTGCTCCCAGCGCCAGGCTTCCTTCTCTCATATACTTCGGTACAGCTTTTAATGCTTCTTCACTGGCTACAATTATTGTGGGTAATATCATACATGCAAGGGTTAAGCTGCCTGCAAGCATTGAAGAGCCAAAATCCAGTGCAACTACAAATAACCCAAGCCCGAAAAGACCAAAAACTATTGAGGGCACACCGGCTAAAGTTACAATAGCCATACGGATAGTCTGCGTAAACTTAGACTGCTTTGCATATTCGGTTAAATATATCGCGCTGAACATACCAAGCGGCAGCGCCACTACTATGGTACCTATAACCAGGAATAATGTACCAAGTATTGCGGGAAAAATTCCGCCTTCTGCACCGCTTTTTTCAGGATCCCCTGTAAGGAACTCCCACGATATAGCCGGCAATCCATGAATGAGAATATCTATTAAAATATAAGCGATAAATACCACTACAAGGTATGTTATACCTCTCATCATCCAGTATATAATTTTTTCGCCTGTTCTGTTTTTTCTCATTATTTATCTATCATCCCGTACTTTTTAAGTACCCTGTATGAAATAAGGTTGAGTATAAATGTCATAAGCATCAGTACGATCCCCACCCAGAACAATGCCATGTAATGATGTGAGCCAATTGTAACCTCACCCATTTCAGCGGCAATTGTTGCCGTCATTGTTCTGACAGATGTAAATGGATTCATGCTGATAACCGGGGCATTGCCAGTAACCATCATAACAGTCATTGTTTCGCCCACTACTCTGCCCATTCCAAGCATCACCGAAGCAACTATTCCCGAAAGCGCGGCAGGAACTACAACCTTCCATATGGTTTCAAGCTTGCTAGCTCCCAATGCCAGCGAAGCTTCTTTATACGCTGAAGGAACGCTTTTTATGGCATCTTCAGAAATAGACATAATGGTTGGTATTGCCATAAATGCCAGAAGCACCGCACCTGTAAGCGCTGTTAAGCCTGTGTTAAGATCAAACAATTGCTTAATTAAAGGGGCTATAACTACAAGCCCGAAAAAGCCAAGTACAACGGAGGGAATTCCGGCGAGTATTTCAATGAACGCCTTTAAAAATTCACGTTCTTTTGCAGATGCAACTTCAGAAATATAAACAGCACCTATAATTCCAAATGGAATTGCTATAACTGTTGCAAGGATTGTTACAAGTATTGATCCTGTTATAAGCGGATATAAGCCGAATTCTTCTTTTTGAAATGAAACGGGGTTCCAGATATTATGAAACAGCTCGCCTATTCCCGGCGAGCCGATAAACGGGAAAGCTTCTTTAAACAGAAATAAAAATATAAGCAGAACTATGATTATCGAAAGAGAACCACAGCTCTGCAGAAAATATTTTATTATTTTAGCTTTTAATCTTTGCTTGTTCAATAATTATCAGTACTTATAATGCTTTTTACTGCTTTGAGCTCAGAATTATTTTAATGTTATATAACCTGTTTCTTCAACAATTTTCTGTCCATCAGGTGATGTAGCAAAATCGAGAAGGAGCTTATTGTTATTGGCAGGTTCACCGTTAAAGTATAAATACAGCGGTCTCGCAATTCCATATGACTTATCAAGAACTGTATTGTGAGTAGGTGTAACCGCAGGTGAAGAATCATCTTTTTTTACAGGAACAACTTTGATATTGCCTTCTTTGGTGTAACCAAGACCAACATAACCAATTGACCATTTATCAGCAGAAATAGACTGAACTATTGATGAAGATGCAGGCATAAGCTTAACTGTCGGAGCAAAATTTTCTTTATTCAACACATGCTCCTGGAAAAATACATATGTGCCTGAATTGCTCTCTCTTGAAAGCACTGTTATAGGCTGATCAGGACCACCAAGCTCTTTCCAGTTCTTATACGCTCCGGTATAGATCTTCTTTAACTGTTCCATGGTTACATCTTTAAGCGGATTATCAGGATGCACTACTATTGCAATACCATCATATGCTATAGTTTTTTCAACTGCATTAATATTTTTTTCTTTTGCCTGGTCTTTTTCTTTTTGCTGCATATCTCTTGATGATGCGCAAATATCAGTGGTTCCGTTTATTAATGCCGCAATTCCTGTTCCTGAGCCGCCGCCTGTAACTGATACCTGAACTTCAGGATGTTTTTTCATAAATGCTTCAGCCAGAGTGCTCATTAAATGCACCATTGTATCAGAACCTTTAATTGTTACAGATTTTTTATCTTTTGAATCAGTTTTATCTTTTTTAGCACATCCTGCTGCTGCAAAAGAAAACAGGACAAGCATTAAAACAGCTAACTTTATTGCCGGATTTTTCATTTTTTAAAATATTTTAAATTTCACTTATTAACTTTTAATGCAAATTATGTTAATAAATTTATTGTTCTGTTAGAGAATTGTTAAGATTTGGTTAAGATTTTTTTGGCTTTTAATCGTTCTTTTGGGGGATTTTAACGGTAAACTTACTACCTTTTCCTGGTTTTGAATCAACATCAATGATGCCGTTCATTGTATTAATAATGTGTTTAACAATTGCTAATCCAAGGCCTGTTCCGCCTTCTTCGCGGCTTCTGCCCTTATCTACTCTGTAAAATCTCTCAAAAAGTCTTGGCATGTGGTCGTCTGATATTCCATACCCTTCATCTTTTACGTAAATGCATAGTTCAGCATCGTTTTCGTAAGCGCCTATTTCAATTTCCGATTTCTTATCACTGTATTTTATGGCATTATCAACAAGGTTTCCTATTGCCTGCTCCAGCAGATGTTTATTTATATCAGCGGTAAGTTTTTCATCACACTTAATATTTACCGTGATCTTTTTTTCGCTGGCTTTGAATTCATAATCTTCTGCAACTGATCGTAACAGCAGATTTATATTTTCATTCGCCGTTTTAATTTCATCAGGTTTCTGCTCAAGCTTTGAAAGGGTAAGCAGGTCATCTATAAGCAGGTTAAGCCTGTTTATATGCTTTGTAATAATATTCAGGAATCTTTCCGCATTTTTAGGATCATCAATTGCGCCTTCTTTAAGTGTTTCTATAAACCCTTTGATAGTAGTTACAGGTGTGCGCAGCTCATGAGAAACGTTTGCTACAAGGTCTTTCTTTAAGGTATCAAGGTGTTTAATGTTTGATATATCATTGAATACTACCAGCGCACCAAGCGCTTTATTGTCCATATCATAAAGCAGTGTACCGCTTAGCTGCAGGAATACATCTTTATCGTGCTGTAAAATTATCTCTGTTTCCTGGTTATTTCCTTCAAACAATATCTTTTTAAAAAACTTCTGGATTTCCGATACCCTTACAACTTCCTGCAGAGTCTTGCCGGTAGGATCAGGATCTTTTATATCCAGAATATGCGTCGCATTTTCATTAAGAAGAAGTATTCTCTCTTCGTGATCTACAGCCAGGATCCCTTCATTCATGCTTTTTAATACTACTTTCTGAAGGTTATCTTGTTCACCGATAATATCAAGCTTTTCATCAAGCTGCTTCGCCATTGAATTAAGGCTCTCAGAAAGCCTCTTCAGCTCTTCATCCTGCGGCGGGTAAATTTTCTTGCTGAAATCTCCCTTTGAAAAGCTTTCTGCAGCGAGGCTGATTTCTGTGATCGGATTGAACATATTCCTTATAGTTAAAAATCCGATTACAAGGATAATTATACTGAAAAATATAACAGTTAACAGAAGCCCTGTATTTGCGTTAGCCGCTTCTTTCTGAACGCCGGTTAACGGAAAGCCTGTCCTTAGAATATATTCAATTCGCCCTTCCTTATTATATACCGGAACTGCAGCATAGATGAAGTCTTCTTTAAGGGTAAAACTGTATCTTTGTGAAATACCGGTCTTGCCCGAAAGTGCATCAATAACTTCTGGCCTGTCTGCATGGTTATCCATACTTTGCGGTTCTTCACGGGAATCTGAAACAACTTTACCCTGCGGAGTGATCAAAGTTACCCTTGCGCCGCTAAGGTTATCATACCGTATGGCGAACTTTTGAAGATCGGCGGTATCAATTTCAGTGGTTTCAAGCCTTTCTTTTATCAGATTTGAACGCTGAGTTAATACATCGATATCATTTGTAATGATAGTATCGTTAAATAATGATGAAGCATATAAAGCAAGGATTATCATAGGAATAAGGGAAAGGGCGGCAAAAATATAAAATAATTTCCAAAGGAATTTTTTCCTCATTTTTTAAAAAACTCCCTTGCTAAAACAATACATCAAAGATTCTCCTTAAATTTATAGCCAACTCCCCTGACAGTTTCAATATATTCATTTTCTTCACCCAGCTTTTTGCGTAATGATACTATATGAACGTCTATGCTTCTGTCAGTTACTGAAACTCCTTCTCCCCTTGTTGAATCAACTATCTGGTATCTTGTCATCACCCAGCCCGGTTTTTTTGCTAAAGTTAAAAGTATTCTGAACTCAAGGTGAGTTAAGTCAATTTGTACGCCTTTTATTGTTACTTCATGCCTGCCTGTGTGAATCCTGAGGTCACCCCGCTCAATTATTGGCTTTTCCTCTTCCTCTTTCGGGGGTCTGCGCCTTAAAGTTGCTTTCACTATTGCAAGCAGCTCCCTTGGACTGAACGGTTTGGTAACATAATGATCAGCGCCAATTTCAAGGCCTGCAACTTTATCGGCTTCATCGGCTTTAGCCGTCACCATTACAATCGGAATGCCGGCTTTTTGTTTATCAGCTTTAATTATTTTGGTTATATCAAAACCATCAACACCCGGCAGCATAAGATCAAGAATAATAAGATCATAATCATTCTCTTTCACCAGGTCAAGAGCATCTTCACCGGTTGATGCTGTTTTAACACGGTAACCATTCTTTGTTAAATTATAATCAATTAGCTCAAGAATATCTTTTTCATCGTCAACTACAAGTATTTTTTCCTTCATAATAATGAATTTTTAATGTTCTGATAATTTTCTTATTGTTAAAATTAGCATTTCTTTGTTAATTTAATGTTAAGAAAATATTAGAAATTAAATTCACTCAAAAATAGCATTATTTATACTCTAATTAAATTCAATTATATGATTTGTATCATTTGCAAATTATTCAAAACTTAGCATTTTTGTATTGTAAACTGCACGAAATATGAATAACGAGATATATATTCTTTCGCTTACAGCTGCTTCCATTGGATTTATACATACATTAATAGGCCCTGACCATTACCTGCCTTTTATAATGATGGCAAAAGCCGGAAAATGGACAAAAATCAAGACTTTTTGGGTAACTATTTTTTGCGGCATCGGCCACGTTTTAAGCTCAGTTGTGCTGGGTTTTATCGGTATTGCAGCGGGAATTGCTCTGGATAAGCTTGAACTTATTGAAGGTACACGCGGAGAAATTGCAGGCTGGGCGCTTATTGCCTTTGGGTTTACTTATATGATATGGGGTATAAAAAAAGCGTATAAAAACAGGCCACACTCACATATACATGTTGAAAGCGACGGAACATATCACACACATACACATCAGCATCACGGTGAACACGTGCACATGAAAGAACAAAAAAAGTCACTTACACCATGGATATTATTTCTGGTATTTGTTCTGGGACCGTGTGAACCGCTGATACCGTTATTAATGTTTCCTGCCGCGCAGGAAAGCATTGCTGGGCTGTGGATAGTTACTGCAATATTCGGGATCACCACAATTGGCACCATGCTGGGTATTGTTATGATTTCATTGTGGGGTATAAATTTTCTTCCGCTCGGCAAACTTGAAAGGTTCACTCATGCTTTGGCAGGTTTTGCGATTTTTGCTTCAGGACTGGCTATAAACTTATTAGGTTTGTAAAATTATTTAAGATCCAGCCTGTATTCGATTAGGTCACCTTCTTTGATTCCGTACCTGCTGCAATAACCGCCGTTCACTTCTACAACAAATTGAGATTTCCCTTTGGATGGTATCGGTTTTTCTGAGTAAGGCACAGTATTGTGGTGAATTGTATTTATAACACCCTTGCTGTCTATAAATAATATATCAAGTGGCATAATTGTATTTTTCATCCAGAATGACTGCATTTCATCCCTGTCAAAAATAAAGAGCATTCCGTGATTTTCTTCCATTTTTGACCGGTACATTAAACCCTGTGAGCGTTCCGCCGGGCTCATAGCCACTTCAACATCAATTCTGCTAAGCTGGCTGCGTGTATCTTTACTTAAAAATGTTACTTCACCTTCTTTTACCCATACAGGTTCATTTGAACTTTTTTTAATGTAAAAAAAGTAAATGAAGATGAATACTATTACAGGTATTAATGCTATTAATACTTTTTTAGTTTTATAAAAAGGTACCTTCGGGATTTTCTTCCCTGTGTAGGATTTTGTTTTTGCCATATATTACATTCAATATTCCAAAATTCTTTATTACTTTCTGTGTATTGCAAAAATACTAAATCTGCAATTTTTACTTCCTCAATATCATTTCTAAAATATTTCTTGAACGGGCTGTACTAACTTCGGGCAAGTTTTTATCTATCAGATCAAATGTTTCCCTCACCAGGTTGAACATCTCCTTTAATGCTTCGGATTTTTCAGCGGATAAAACAAATTTATACCTGTTTATAAAATCCCGGGGTTTAATTTTCATCTTCTCGATAGTATGTTCAACTCCTTTTAACTTGCCGGGATGGTAATATTTATTAAGTCCGCAAAGAATTCCGATTATGTTACCGGTCATTTCAACAATTGATTCGTAATAATACAGAAGATCGCCCCTGCCAATCGTCATCTTTTCAATAGCCCATTCTGGATGGAATTTTTTAAAATGCTCCACCATAATAACCTGCAGCTCTTTTGGAAAGTTCTCTTCAGCTTTTTTTAAAAGGGCAGCCAGCCAGGCAGAATCTTTCAAAATATAACCATCTAAAAGACCTGATATCATAAGATGTTTTGTCAGGTCAACTTCAGGCTTTTCAATCATTTCATTAATCAGAGTTTCAGTTTCGCTGTAATGCCCGAAACCGAAATCACACCTTACGCCATCTATGTAATAATATACGGCAAATCCTTCTTCAGGTGAGCCGTGATAAAAATCACCTCCTGATGCTTTAGCATCGTTAATGATCTTATCAAACTCACCTTTAGTCATAGGGCTGTTCAGCATAACTATCGTATCAATATCTGAATTATCATCGGCATATCCTTTTGCAGCTGAACCTGTAACAGCGGCGGCACGAATATCAAGCTGAGCGAATAATTCCAGGTTTTTCTGAGCTTGTTTAAGTCTTTGTTTGCTTAATTCATTCATATAAAATGCCCTTCTAAAGTATTATTGGAGGGCATAATTCTTTTCAATGTATCGACTGAATAAATATATAGCTACAATTAATGTTTTATCCATGAGATTCTTCGTCGCTGAAGCTCCTCAGAATTGGGTCAAAACCAGCTTGATTTTTTCTTCGTCCTTGTACCGCCAATTCCTAATATTCCCAGCAATCCCCGGGTGACCTCTCTCGCAACTGTCCTGCCAACTTGTTTTGCTGTTGTACTGGTCAATACTTTTTCAACTGTACTCTTTTCTGTCTTACCTGATTTAGTCTTGGCTTCAACTTTCTCCGCTTCTTCCTTCTGCTGTTCAGTGGCATGCTCTTCAATTTTTTTATTTAGTATTTCCAGAGCGCTTTCCCTGTCAATTACCTCGTTATACTTAGCTGCTATTTTAGAACCTGAAATTATTTCATCAATTTCGGCGGGAGTTAAAATATCCATCCTTGAGCGCGGAGCGCAGAGCAGCGTTGCTGCAAGCGGGGTCGGATTCCCTTTTTCGCTAAGCACTGTTACTGCTGCTTCACCGATCCCCATACTGGTTAGCAGGTCATCAATATCATAATATTCACTCATCGGGTAATTTTCAGAGATCAATTTGATATCTTTTCTATCTTTGGCGGTAAATGCGCGAAGCGCGTGCTGAACTTTCATACCTAACTGGCTTAACACAACATTAGGTATATCATTCGGGTTTTGTGTGCAGAAAAATATTCCGACACCTTTGGATCTAATTAGTTTGATGATACTTTCTATCTGGCTCAATAATGCATCACTTGCTTCATTAAAAAGTAAATGAGCTTCATCAATAAAAATTACAAGTTTTGGCTGGTCTAAATCACCTTCTTCCGGGAAAGTTGCGTAAATTTCTGCAAGCAGGCTTAATAAAAAAGTTGAAAAGAGCTTTGGCTTTTGCTGCATATCGATAAGCCTGATAACAGAAATTACTCCCCTGCCGTTGCTGTCGCACCGGGCAAGGTCTTCAGCTTCAAAAGACCTTTCTCCGAAGAACTGGTTCGCTCCCTGCTGTTCAAGCTCAACTATTTTTCTTAATATTATTCCCAGCGAGCTTGATGATACTTTTCCATATGAAGCTTCAAATTCCGCTTTGCCTTCTTCCTGTATATACTGAAGCAAGCGCTTCATATCTGCCAGGTCAAGCAGGGGGAGCTGTTTATCATCGCTGTATTTAAAAATAACTGAAACAAGGCTGGACTGTGTTTCATTGAGCTCAAGCATCCTCGAAAACAATACCGGACCGAATTCAGAAGTTGTTGCCCTTAGCCTTGTACCCTTTTCCGCTGAGATAGTAAGAAATTCTATTGTATTTCCTTCGGGATTCCACTGAAGCCCGATGTGCTGCATACGCTCATCAATTTTAGGATTTGATATACCCGGTTTGGCAACACCGCTCAAGTCACCTTTAATATCCATTACAACAACCGGTACACTTTTTGCCGCAAGTGATTCAGTGATAAGCTGAAGTGTTTTAGTTTTACCTGTACCAGTTGCCCCTGCTATAAGGCCATGCCTGTTCATGGTTTTCAGCGGCAGCTTAATATGTGTGCCTGTTAAAACTTCTTTATCAAGTATAGCTGCGCCAAGGGTAATAGTTTCGCCTTTAAAGGTATATCCCTCATTTATTGATTGGATAAATTTTTCTTTTCTTTCAGTATCTGCCATAAATATTGTAATTTAGATGTATCGGCAAAGATAATGGTTTGTTATTTATTGAAAAATAGAAAAATATAAATAAAAAAAGCCATTCAGTTTGAATGGCTTTTAGTAATTTATTTATGCTTAAAATTATTCCAGAGTAAATTCTTTTGTAATTGGAGTTGAATTATCTGAATTCAATTTTACGGTAACTGAATATTTTCCGGGCTCAAGAGCACCATTGATATTCATATTTCCAATAACTGAACCGCCGGTTGATTCAACATCCGCATGACCAAGCTCTTTGCCGTCATGTTTCCATTCAAAAGTTACTTTTGTACCGGTAGGTGCATTTTTCAAAACTGCTGAACAATAAACAGCTGCTGAAGTTACAGGAAATGTTGATGCATCAGATGAACATCCGGCATCAGTTTTTTCTGTACACAGCTTCACATCAGAAAGATTTGCTGTTGAAACGTTGCAAGCCTGGAAAAAACTGATCGAAGTAAAAATTGCTGCCAACATAATAACTGCCAGTACGTTGTTTTTCATTTGTTTGGATTTTGGTTAATGAATGTTTGCAATATAACATCTAAACTATTAAAAAAACAACTATATTTCTTTAAGAATTTCTTCTATATGACCCGGTACTTTCACCTTATCATATATTTTTTCAATTTTTCCCTTTTCATCAATAATGAATGTAGTCCTTACAACTCCCATATACTTCCTGCCGTACATACTTTTTTCCTGCCAAACACCGTAATCATTCAGCATTTCTTTTGTTTCATCGCTCAGCAAAGTGAACGGAAGCCCGTATTTATCCTTGAACTTGTTATGGCTTTTTGTATCATCAGGCGATACGCCTATAACAACAGTATTCTTTTTTTCAAACTTTTTTATACTATCCCTGAAATCACATGCTTCCTGAGTGCAGCCGCTTGTCATATCTTTGGGATAAAAATAGAGCACTACTTTTTTACCTTTGTAATCCTTCAGGGAAATTTTCTCACCGTTATCACCGATCAGGCTGAATTCCGGTGCTTTATCTCCAACTTTTAACATTTTACTCTCCTTTTAATAAACAACAAGGGGCATTTGCCCCTTGTTGGAAATTTATTTAGAATTCAATATTATTTTGCGAGCGAACAAAGTGAGCGTGGCAATCTTTTAGATAATGAGATTGCTGCGCTAGCCCGCAAAAAAAGATTTTTACAACCCTGCAGCTGCGTTTTTGAGTGCGTCAAAATTCACCTGCACACCCGGGTTTTCTGTAACTTCAACATATTTTATAACACCGTCTTTATCTATCAGGTAAACTGCTCTCTGTGCTGTTTCCTTCTGACCGTGTGCGAATTCTGCCTGTACTACATCATATTTCCTGATAACTTCCTTGTTGAAATCGCTGAGCAGCGGAATTTTAATTCCGTTCTTTTCTGCAAATGCTTTCTGAACAAATGTTCCGTCAACACTGATACCAAGAATTTCAGCATTCATTCCCTGGTAAGCGTTGAAGTTATCGCTCATTGTACACATTTCTGTTGTGCAAACGCCTGTGAATGCCTGCGGAAAAAATAACAATACAACATTTTTACCTTTGTAATCACCAAGTGATATCTGTGCAAGCTCCGCAGATGGTGTAAATGATGGTAATGTGAAATCCGGTGCTTTATCTCCGACTTTTAATGCCATTTTAAACTCCCTTTTATCCTGAGCGAAGCGAAGGATCTCATTGATCATTCGATAACTCAGATTTTTTTATTAAATTTTTATTTATAAATCCAAAATCAAAAATCCCAATTCCGAAATCAAATATTTATCGCCTCACCGTATGCATCAGCGGCTGCTTCCATTATTGCTTCTGCAAGTGTGGGGTGCGCATGTACTGTTCTTACTATCTGCTCGTAAGTAGCTTCAAGTGATTTTCCCAGCGTAATTTCTGCAATAAGCTCACTTGCTTCATTTCCGCAAATATGTGCGCCTAATAATTCACCGTACTTAGCGTCAAATATCAGCTTAACAAGTCCGGCAGTTTCGCCAACTGCCCTTGCTTTACCGCTGGCGCTGAACGGGAACTTACCGATCTTAACTTCATAACCAAGCTCTTTAGCTTTCTTTTCTGTCATACCCACCGAGGCAACCTGCGGCTGGCAAAATGTTACTGCAGGTATGCAGTTGTAATCTACATCAGGTACATGGTGACCCGCAATTTTTTCTGCGCAGTTTATTCCTTCAGCGGCAGCAACATGAGCAAGCCATGGCGGACCGTTAACATCACCAATTGCGTAAACACCATCAACATTGGTTTTATAATCACTATCTACCTTAATAAATCCTTTTTCAACATTTACACCAAGCTCTTCAAGTCCGAAACCTTCAACATTGCCGGCAAATCCAACAGCCACAAGTGCGATATCACTTTCAATTTCAGCATTATTTTTGCCGCTGACTTTTGTAATAACTTTTTCTGTCTTGCTGTTCGGAGCGGTTTTTTCTACTGTAATGCTTTCTACCTTTGTTCCTGTCATAACATTAATTCCCATTTTCCTGTATTCCCTGCCAACAACATCGCTCATTTCCTTATCTTCCATTGGCAGCGGCTGGTCCAGCATTTCCACTACCGTAACTTTTGCGCCGAAGGCATTCCAGAAATATGCGAATTCCATTCCGATAGCGCCTGCGCCTATAATTGTAACGCTCTCAGGCTGTTTATCAAGCACTATTCCTTCCATGAAAGAAAGTACACGCTTGCCATCAACATTCATACCGGGGAACGAGCGCGCTCTTGAGCCTGTAGCTACAATAGTATGCTTTGCCACAAGTTCTTCAGTTACTTTATCACCGTTATAAACTTCTATCAGGGTACCGCCTGCATGTTTTTTTAATTTACCGTACCCGGAAATATTTGTGATCTTGTTCTTCTTCATGAGATATTGCACGCCTTTTTCTGATTTATCGGCAACATCACGTGAACGTTTCACAACTGCTGCAAAATCAAACTCAACACCGCTTGTTGTTATCCCGAATTCTTTGGACTTTTTCATCATATGCATAACTTCGGCGGCTTTAAGTAAAGATTTTGAAGGAATACAGCCCCAGTTAAGACAAATTCCCCCAAGCCTTGCTGTTTCAACAAGCGCTGTTTTTAAGCCTAGCTGCGATGCGCGGATAGCTGCTGAATATCCTCCAACACCGCCACCCAGAACAACAACATCAAATTCTGTTTTTGCCATTTTTTATCCTGTTTCCCTTGTTTTGGGAAAATATATATAATTTATTGATTAATTTTCTGATGGTATCAGCAAAAATACATATTTAAACCGATTTACTCAATTGAGTTAATTATACCTGAATTATCATTGTAAGCGGATAAAATAAAATACCCTCCTGTTTTTCCTTCTTTTCTTCGCTCTATCTAACAAGGCGTATACTTTCCGGATACACAGGAGGGGTTTAGGGGGTCATACTTGAAGCTTTAAGATACTGCTGTGTTAAGTTGGTTCACCTTAACTATTCAAAAATACAATATCAAAATCCCATATGTAAAAGAAAAATTATTGCAAATGTCGAATGTGGAAATGCTATTTCTTTCATTTTTACGGGAATTTTCATTTATTTTAGCAAAATTTGTCGATTTCCGACTGTTAAATATTTATTATGATCTAAATATCATACATTTAAAATATTATTGCTTTATTACCGGCATTATGTTATTTTCACGTTCCAAAAAAAATTCCTAAAGGAGGAAAATTGAAAAAATCACTTTTAATTTTTGCTGCAGTTCTCGGTTTATTTATTTTCAGCCAGAGCGCTAATGCACAGAACCAGAATTTTTCTATGACAAACAACACCGGTATGATACTGGTTGATGTTTTCATTTCACCCAGTGCTTCTGATAACTGGGGTTCAGATGTTATTCCCAAAGATATGATACTTGATGGTGAAACATTTGATTTCACGTTTACAGGTGTTGATCCTGAACATTGCAGCTGGGATATTTTATTCACAGCAGATGACGGGAATAAATATTACATGAGAGGCGTTGATCTTTGCAGCATTACCTCGATCACACTTTCTAAATAAATTCTGTAAATTCATAAATTATCAAGCCGGCATTATTAATGCCGGCTTTTTCGTTTGAAACAACTGTATTTCAACAATTTAATATAAGAATGATTATTAGAATTGTTTATTTTAAAAATAAACTTGATGTTTAGAAAAGTATTCATTAATTAATTAAAGGAGTCATTCATGAAATCAATATTCTCATTTTTAATAGTTTTGTTTTTATGCATTACATCCGTAAATTCACAATCAAACAACATCCAAAATGAAGCTTTTCCTGATCAATCATTTGTACAGGATAACTCACCATACGCAGTTTTATGGCGGCAACAAGTTGAAGCCAGAAGAAGCGGAAATGTTCAATTGTATAATCAACTAAGGGATAGACTTCTAAGGGAATTCCCTGAAAGATTTACCGGCAATCAGAATATTGAAAACAAACCGTTTCTGAATATTGAAAACCATATTCAGCCCCCTTTTACAGGTGATTGGGGTGGAGGCGATTTTATTGTTGATAACGCACCCGCATACCAGCCGCCTGCAAACAATACACAGGCTGGTCTTGATCTGGAAGTAGATTCACTTGGCAACAAATATATTGCATATATTTCTGCTAACAGAGACTCACTCCGAGTAATGAAATCAACTGATCAGGGAGCAACATGGGCATATATTGCTTCAATAAATCCCGGCGGCACAACCAAATGGCATTCATTTGATTTCTTCATAGCTGATTCGGCAAACACTTTTAAACTCGGTTTCGCTGCCTGCAGAACTTCAACAGTGTCATCCTTGGATGGAGATCTTTATTGGCTGGTATATGATGCTAATGGCGGCGGATTGAATGTAGTATCTATAATAAGTACTCCATCAGGCGGAGGTCATTTGAATCCTTCAATTGTAGCTGATAGTTATTATTGGAGCTATGGTCTAACCTGGTGGTATGTAGCTTACCAGCACGTTAATTCCGGTACCGGTGCCGGCATAGGGCTAAGAGCAGCATTATCAATGAATGGCGGCCTCGCATGGACTCATGATTCTGTCAGAAATACTTTTAATGATTTTAATATTGATATTGACTACAGGCATGGTGCTTCATATGATTCAATTTATGTAGTGTTCACCAATGACCTTACTCCTACAAATGCAAACTTAAGGCTTAACAGGATCGCGCTCGCAAATTTCGGAACAGCCACTTCATGGACACAGTTCAATGTTCAGGCAACTTCAGATCCTGAAGTTGATCCGGAAATTGCAGTAAACAGGCAAACGAACGAAATGGCTTGTATGTGGACACAAACTACCGGCGGCGTTAAAAAAATTAACTATAACTATACTGCTGAAACCGGCGCTTACTGGCCTAATCTCGGTGCAATTGCCAACTTCCCGAATGATTGCGACAGGGGAAGAATAGAATGCAGCGAACAGCAGGGTGCATACAGAATTTCATATGTATCTAAAGGCTCTTCTAATGTAGATACTGTCATTTATACTTCAGCATTTACATTACCACCTACTTCAAGAACCGTTGTTACGACAAATATAGATGCCAATACTACAACCTCACCTGATGTATCCGGATTCAGGACTGGTGCTAATGTATACGGTGGCGGCGTTACATTTGTTGCAGCAGGCCAAAACAGGATATTCTATGATGGTTCAAATGTATCACCGGTTGTAGGAATAAACAATAACGGAAACGGAATTCCGCAGTCTTTCAGTTTATCGCAGAATTACCCAAATCCGTTCAATCCTGAAACAAAGATAAACTTTGCGATCCCCAGGGCTTCTTTTGTTACAATAAATATATATAATACTTTAGGGCAGGTTGTTTCTCAGCTTGTTTCTGAAAATATGGAAGCCGGTTTTTACACATATGATTTTAACGCTTCAAATTTAACCAGCGGAATATATTTCTACAGAATTACCGCCGGTGAATTCACCGATACCAAAAAAATGATGTTGATAAAGTAACGTAGTTACTTTTGCCTGTCTGCTGAAGCATAGCGCAGGCAGAAAATCCCGCTCCGCGGGACTGATAAAATAGCAGTGTTTTTTTTGATTTATGTAAATTTATTTAAACAAAAAACCCGGTCAATAGTAATATTGACCGGGTTTTACTTTTACTTCAAAAGATCAGAATTTTAAATTAAATTTCAGCTTATATTCCTTCCCCCGCACACCGCCTTTTGTGAACTTATCATCGCTGACATCAAAATCGAACAGGTGAGCGTCAACATATGCATCAACCATGTTAATTACATAGACTATCAGGAAATACCATACAAAATCGTCCCTCTGGTCACGGTAAAATTCGCGCAGTGTCTTGAGATTCAGGTCACCGTTAGGGTTTAACTCTGTTTGCGAATCGGCATAATCATCCCTGTAATCTTTATATAAATTATTATTGCGGAAATACTCATATCCAAAATATCCAACAAGTCCACCTATAATGGGGATCTTCCAGTATGATTCATTATAAAACTGTCCCGCCCCCGGTATTACTGCACTTAACAGCACCGCTGTAGTGGGTGATTTCCTCATACGGAATTTTTTTACAGTAGGTTCCTTTGGTTTTATTATTGTCATGTTAGAATCTGCCGTAAGAGTATCGCTTTTACGTGTTGGTATATTAAGCGCGGCAATCCCTTCACTCTTCAATTTCAGCCTGAACATTTCCTGGGAAAAGGCATCCTGAATAATTAAAAAAGGCACAGTTATTAAAAACATAACTGTACCTTTTAGAAAAAACTTTATTACTTTATTCATTAAATCATTCTGATTTCTGAATATATCTTATTATTTAGGAGGCTGCTGGTTATTTGGAGCCTGTTGCTGCTGCTGATTAGGATCTGTTGGCTGCTGCTGATTAGGCTGCTGATTAGGCTGCTGATTCGGATCCTGCTGCTGCGGCTGCTGCATTTCATTCGGCACGTTAGGCTGAGGAAAATTCTGCTGCCCTGAATTCTGCTGAATTATGCTTTCATTTGTACCGCCGCTTTTATTTATGAGTACATTTGTTACCAGTGAAAATAAAAGCAATATTGTGGCTAAAATGCTTGTTAGTTTAATTAAAAAATCAGCGGTTCTGCGAACACCAAATACCATTGAAGCATCGGCTCCGCCGCCGCCAAAAGTACCGGCTAAACCGCCGCCTTTTGAAGACTGTATGAGAATTACTCCCATCAGCAAAATTGATACTAAAACAAGCAAAATTATGAAAATACTGATCATTTTAAATCCTTTATATTATTATCTGTAATGTAGAACTGCAATTTTAAGGATAATTTTATTGATTTTAAAGTCTAATTTTTGGGGTAAAATATTCAATTCATAGGTGATTCAGAATTTAAGAATGAAAAAAACCTGTAACCTGCAACATGCTACATGCAGCCTACCTACTCCCACCCCTGATTTTCCAGTAATTGTTCCGGCGGTACATCGCGGAATTCCTTAGCCGGCATTCCCACATAAATTGTTTTAGCGGGTACGTTCTTCGTCACAACTGCACCGGCGGCTACGAGCGCATCTTCACCAATTTCCAGACCGGGTAGTATTACCGCTCCTCCGCCTATCCTTCCGCCTTTACGGATTGTTACACCTTTAAAGTGTTTAAAACGCTCTTCTGTTCTGCCTAAATAATTATCATTGGTTGTAACAACACCCGGCGCAATAAAGCAGTAATCTTCAATTGTGGAATAAGCCGTAATATATGAATTGGTTTCAAGTTTACATTTCTTGCCAACTGATGTAAAATTTTCAATGGTACAGCTTCTGCCTATAATAGTATATTCGCCAACGGTAACATCTTCACGTACAGCAGCGGAATCCGCTATCAGCACATTGTTTGCAATTTTGCAGCCGGTGTAAACTATCACCTGTGCGCCTATCAAACATTCATCGCCTATTTCTGCCGGTTCGTATGTTTTATCTGATTTAAATATGCTGCGTTTTGAGCGCAGCGGCTGCTTGCCTATTACTGAATTAGCATCTATCCTTACTCCATTGCCTAATTTTGTCCCCTGGTGGATCACTACATTATGTCCAATCTGGCAATCATCCCCTAATACAACATCCTTTTCAATTACTGTGAACTGCCCTATTGAACAGTTCTTTCCAAGCTTCGCGCTGCCATCTATGAACATATTGCCCATAGTCTGAAGAAATTTTCCTGTTTCCATTTAATTAGATTACTTTTTTCCCTCCCCTACTTTAGGAGGGGCAGACCCGCTTTGGCGGGACGCGGGGGGTTCTTTTTAATTAATAAAGCTAATATACCCACCATTTAAAACCATTTCAAATCAATAAATTATACTTAAGGCCCTCCCCTTTGGGGAGGGAAGGGTGGGGTCATTTTGCTAAAAAGGTATGAATTATTCCATTGTTGAAATTAACGAACTACTTTAGCATATTTGCAAATAAAGGGCAGATTGCCCTGAATTTGTTCATTTTATTATATGGAGGATTAACTATGTCATTCATCTTTACAGCACGCCATTTTAAAGCCCACGATTCACTCAGAACATTTGCAGAAGAAGAAGCTAAAAAATTTTCACAGATTTACGACGGAATCATAAAGACAGAAGTCATATTAAGTTATGATAAACCTGAAAACAGCATTAAACATGCTGAAGTTATAGTCCACGCTAAGAATAACCATACTTTTACTGCTAAAGAATCCTCAGATGATTTCATGAAATCAATCCTTGCCTCAATGGAAAAAGTTGAAACCCAGGTTAGGAAATTTAAAGATAAGCTGACCGATCACAGCGGAGAAAAATCCGTTAAGCATATTGAAGCTGAATAAAAATATCTGAATGAAACATTTTCATAAAGTTTTAAAAAACATTGAAGAGATACGCAAAGAAAAGATCAGTGTTGATTTTTTCTATAATGCAGCCAAAGAGCGGTTCAAGCTTTCAATGATATCAGATCCCTCCAAGGGACTTGATAAGAACATACGTGATCAGCATATCAACAGGCCGGGTCTTGCACTTGCAGGTTATACGGCACTTTTTACCTTTGACAGAGTACAAATACTCGGTAACACAGAAATGCGCTACTTAAAGACACTTTCATCAGAGCAGCGGACTAAAACCCTTAAAAAATTCTTCTCATTCAATATGCCCTGTATCTGCCTTACTTTCAACAATAAGCCAAGCGAAGAATTTATGGAAATGGCTGATAAGAAGGAGATACCGGTTTTTATCACACCGCTTGAAACCACAAAATTCGCCTATTTTATAAATGACTTCCTCGATGATCAGTTCTCTCCCCAGGTAGCGCTGCACGGTTCATTTGTTGATGTTTACGGTGTAGGGCTTCTTTTCTACGGAAGAAGCGGCATCGGCAAAAGTGAAATTGCCCTCGATCTTGTCGAGCGCGGCCACCGCTTAGTTGCTGATGATGTCGTAATGATCTCCCGTAAGGGTGATGGTATTCTGATGGGTACAGGCACTGAGCTTGTTAAGCATTTTATGGAAATCAGGGGACTTGGCATTATAGACGTTAGGAGTGTCTTCGGCATCAGAGCTATAAGGTTTCAAAAAAGGGTCGAGCTTCTTGTGAATCTGGAAGAATGGGACCCGAAAAAGGAATACACCAGGACCGGGCTTGATAATGAAACCATAGAACTGCTTGGTGTCGAGCTTCCGTTCGTTAGACTGCCTATTTTCCCCGGTAAAAACATTACGGTAATTTCTGAAATTATTGCTCTCAATTACCTTTGCAAACACTACGGTTACGATGCTGCAAAGGCATTAAGCGATAAACTTGAAATTGCAATTAACAATAAATCCAAACTCAAAGCCGGAAACCTGGGTTATGAACGCTCAGTAGAATACCTGGAACATGACTTTGAATAATTAAATACTAAAAGTATGAAAACGTATTTTAACCTGCTTTTCGCTGCCCTGATTGCTCTTACTTCAATAAACTGCTCTAAAAAGGATAATACAACAACAGAAAATAAGGATGACTACAGCAAAGTAGCTGCAACCGATACAACAGGTGCGGTTACCGGTGACTGGATCATACAGCGTGAGCTGGCTGACCCCCAAAGCCTGAATCCAGTGACATTGCAGGATGCTACAGGAAGGGAATTTTCCCTTCATGTGTTTGAAAGGCTTATGTGGGCAGCAGGCAGAGAAGATTACGAGCTTGTTCCCTGGCTTGTGGAAGCAAAACCTGAAGAAACACCTGACCATTTAACATATACTTTCAGGCTTAAAAAAGGAATTACATTTTCCGATGGGAAACCATTAACAGGCAAAGATGTAATTTTCACTTATAAAGCTATGATGAATCCGCTTGTTGATGCAGCGCAGTCAAGACAGGCTATTGATATGCTGAAAAATGTTGAGCTTGTGAACGGTGATGAATACACTGTCAGGTTCAATCTTTCAAGGCCTTACTTTAAGGCAGTTTATGCGCTTTCTGATATTCAGATTATGTCTAAAGCTGCGGCGGACCCTGAAAACCTTACGGATAAATATACTTTTGAAGAATGCAAGGATTTGGCAACAGCCCGTAAGAACGAAAGTATGAAAAAGTTCGCTGATTTCTTCAATTCACAGGAAGCAAACCGTGATCCTTCAAGGCTTATCGGCTCAGGACCATACACTTTTGAAAAATGGGATACAGGTCAATGGGTTTACTTTAAAAGAAATCCGAATTACTGGAATAAAACCGCTGTTCACGGTATGACCTATCCTGAAAAACTTATAATAAGGGTGATCCAGGATCAAAGCGCCGCTACTGTAGCAGCAAAGAATAAAGAAATTGACCTGATGTATGTAGTGAAGCCTATGGATTTTGTAAAAGAGCTTGCAAATCCTGAACAGTTCAACATGAAAAAAGCTGACCCGTTCGAACCTCAGTTCGTTTACATTGGTTATAACCATAATAATGTATTATTCAGCGATGTAAAAGTACGCTGGGCGCTTGCATATCTTGTTGACAGGAATTTAATTATCGAAAAGGTACAATACGGACTTGCTGTTCCTATCCAGAGCCCCATTTACTTTGGTGATAAAAAGAATTTCAACCCTGATCTTCCGCCAATTGAATTCAACCCCGAAAAAGCAAAACAGCTCCTTAGCGAAGCAGGCTGGAAGGATAACGATGGTGACGGCATTCTTGATAAAACCATAAACGGAAAAAAGGTTGATTTCAAATTCACTTACCTTCTTAATACCAATGAATCAAGGAAACAGACTATACTTGTAGTTGCTGACGCACTTAAAAAAGTAGGTATCATTGCAGAAATTCAGACACTTGAATGGTCTGTATTTCTTGAAAAAATTAAAAAACATGAATTTGATGCTTTAATGGGTGCATGGGTTTTAACAGATTACCCGCCTGATCAGTACCAGATATTTCATTCATCCCAATCAAAAAATGACGGCAGCAATTACGGAAGCTATTCCAGCCCATTGGCTGATTCATTAATGCAGGCTTACCGCAGTGAGTTTGATGAAGCAAAAAGAATTGAAATAAACAAACAGCTGCAGAAAGTTCTTTATGATGAACAGGCTTATACTTTCCTTTGGACGCCTAAAGCTAAATACGTTTACGCAGATAGGTTCAAAAATGTAAGATGGTATCCAACGCCTCCGACAGCTTATCATACACCGGAGTGGTGGGTTCCTGCAAATCAGCGGAAATACCAGGATAAGAATTAACACTGTATTACGGTATAAATTTATTTGACTGAACTAACCCTGGTTTTGCTTGTTTTTAGTTGATTTCTGCATTTTAAACAGAATGCATTTTGCAGTTGAATTTCTCATTATTATAGATAAATTGCGGTTTATAGCGCAAAAATTTAAGGATTTTACAATAAAATAAATTTCCCAATTTAATTTGATACATCAATCTATGAATAAACTTAAAATAACTGCCCTCTTTGCAGTTTTGATAATTACATTAGTTATGACCGGTTGCGGCGGAAAAACCACTCAGCAGAACACAAACAATAATCAGCAAACAAACGATGTTGCAGCAGTAGATACTGCTACCGCTGTAAGCGGAGACTGGCTTATTATCAGAGAGATGTCTGACCCTGAAAAGCTTAACCCTATAGTTTCAAATGATGCCACTGCATCTGAAATTTGTTCATATATTTTTGAATATTTATTGACTCAAAATAAAGAAACATATGAACTTGAACCATTACTTGCAAACTTACCGGTTATATCTGCAGATAACTTGACATACACTTTCACAATAAATAAAAACGCGAAATTTTCAGACGGGAAACCTGTTACTGCTAACGACGTGATCTTTACTTTAAAGCTGATCAAAATACCTTTCATTGATGCAGCAGCAACAAGGAATTATTTTGAAATGGTAGAAAAAGCTGAAGTTGCAGATGGAGACCCTTTGAAAGTAAAATTTACTTTAACCAAACCCAACTGGAGAGGTATTTATACATTAGGACTTTTCAGTATTCTTCCAAAACATGTACTTGATCCTGAAAATATAACAGATAAATTTACATGGGAAGAATTTAAAGATATGAATGCCGCAAGAAATAACGGCGCGATGATGAAATACGCTGATTTCATAAATTCCCAGGAAGTATCAAGGGATGCAAAATACCTTATTGGTTCAGGACCTTACAAATTTGAAAAATGGGATACTGGCGCGGGAGTTACATTAGTTAGAAATGCAAACTATTGGGGTGGCACTGTTGTAACCCCTAATTATCCCCAGAAAATTATATTTAAAACCATACAGGATAATTCAGCAGCTCTTGTTGCAGCAAAAAATAAAGAGATTGACGCAATGTCGGTAATAAAACCCTCTGATTTTTATAAAGATCTGGAAAACGCCGATCAGTTTAACCTGGTAAAAGCTAGACCTTTTGAACCTGCATATACTTACCTAGCTTGGAACCAGCTAAACCCGCTTTTCCAGGATAAAAAAGTAAGGCTTGCACTTGCTCATTTGGTTGATAGAAAAACAATTATTGATAAAGTAATGTATGGCGATGGTGTTCCTATTCAATCACATGTTTTCTACAAAAACACAAAGATCTTAAATTCAGATCTTCCCGAAATTCAATATGACCCTGAAAAAGCTAAAAAGCTTCTTGAAGAAGCAGGATGGAAAGATAGCAACGGTGACGGCGTTTTAGATAAAGTTATTAACGGCAAAAAAACTGATTTCAAATTTACATTCTTAAGCAATACAAACCCTGTAAGAAAGCAGATCCTTTTGGTTATTGTTGACGCTTTGAAAAAAGTTGGTATCCAGGCAGAAGTACAGGAGCTTGAATGGTCAGTTTATCTTGATAAAACGAAAAAACATGAATTTGAAGCAACATACTCAGCATGGACATCACCAACAACTCCGCCGGACCCATACCAGATATGGCATTCATCACAGTCTGAAGGAGAAGGAAGTAATTACATTAGCTTTAAAAATAAAACTAATGATAGCCTTATAGAAACATATAGAAATGAAATGGATGAGAACAAACGAACAGCTCTTATAAAAGAATGGCAAAAGCTTATTTATGATGAGCAGCCATATACATTCTTATGGAGCCCGAGGGCAAGATATATACATGATAAGAGATTTAAAAATGCAAGATGGTATAACATTCAGCCAAGTCCTTCGTATAATGAATGGTGGGTACCGACAGGATCACAAAAATACACTCAGAATAAGAATAACTAAACGCAGATAAAGAATGTCACAGTACATTTTAAAAAGAATCCTGTTATTTATACCAACGCTGATAGCTATCACAATTATTACGTTCACAATATCCAGGCTTGCGCCCGGTGACCCGACGGAATTAAAAGTTGGCGTAAGCGGAGAAAATATGAAAGCTGATGAAAAAAGTCAGCTTAATCAGCAGGCTAAGGATTATTATAAACAGAAATGGGGATTGGATAAACCGATCTATATGCAGTACTTAATCTGGCTTGGTAATATGGCTACCGGTGATTTCGGCAATTCATTTGTTGATAACCGCCCTGTTATGAGCAAGATCATGGAAAGAATTCCGGTTACTGCACCTATTACACTGATGGTAATATCATTAAGTTACCTCATTGCAATACCTATCGGTATCTATTCAGCAGCAAGACAATACAGCAAAATAGACAGGTTCTCTACTTTTATGCTGTTTGTATTTTATTCGCTCCCCTCTTTTTGGGTGGCTACAATGGCTATTGTATTCCTTGCAAATGTTGAATACATAAAAATATTTCCAACTTCAGGCTTATATACTTTAGGCTCTGAAAACTGGAGCTTTCTGGAAAAAGCATGGGACAGGATTTACCATCTTATTCTTCCGGTAACATGCAGTTCACTTGCAAGCTTTGCTTTCCTTTCAAGGCAGATGCGCGGAAGTATGCTTGAAGTTATCAGGCAGGATTATGTAAGAACAGCCCGGGCAAAAGGTCTGACTGAAAAAAAAGTTGTATTAAAACATGCGCTTCGCAATTCATTAATACCAATTATAACACTGCTCGGCGGTATTTTGCCCAGCCTTGTTGGCGGTTCAGTTATTATTGAATCAATTTTCAGTATCCCAGGTATCGGACAGCTTGCTTTCCAGGCATTAATTGCAAGAGATTACCCGCTTATTATGGCAGAGCTTGTTCTTGCGGCAGTTTTAACTATGTTCGGTTTGCTTTTAGTTGATATACTTTACGCAATTGTTGATCCAAGGATCGCGTTTTCTAAGAAATAAAAATTACTACTTCATATGGCAGATAAAGACAGAAAAGTCCCTGAAAGTGAATTTATAGCAGATAATACCATGGCAGGGGGACCCATGCCGCAAGGTATGGTAACCGAAGGAAATGAGATCCCCAAAAACGGCGAATCACAAAAAAGAAAAGTAGATCAGACTTACTGGTCTTTGGTTAAACACCAGTATAAAAAAAATAAGCTTGCAGTAGCTGCACTTTATGTAGTTTTTTTCCTGGTTGCTATGGCTTTAACCGCTGATTTTGTTGCTAACGATAAGCCGCTATACTGCAGTTATAAAGGTACAACCTATTTCCCCGTTATTAAGGAATATATGGTTGGGCTTGGACTTTCCAAATGGGAAGGAGATTTTTTGAATGTTGACTGGAAAACTTTAACTTTCGAATCCGCAATCTGGCCGCCTATAAAATATGCTCCGTCTAATGTTGATCTCTTCAATAACTCGGCTCCGCCTTCTATTGAATCAGGGCATTACCTGGGAACTGATGCTATCGGAAGAGATGTTCTCTCAGGCCTTATACACGGCTCAAGGGTATCACTTTCAGTTGGATTCATAGCAGCGGGTATCGCAATTTTTATCGGAGTATTGCTCGGCTCACTTGCCGGTTATTATGGCGGCAAAGTTGATCTTGTTATTATGCGCTTTGTTGAAATTATGCAGCTCTTCCCGTCATTCTTTCTTATTATTACGATTGTAGCATTGTATGGCTCGAGTATCTGGTACATTATGATAGCCATTGGGCTTACCAGCTGGACCGGAAATACTAAGCTGGTTAGAGGCGAAATATTGAAGGTAAGGAATATGGATTACGTACAGGCGGCGGTTTCACTCGGCCTTTCAAATGTTCGAATAATTTTCAGGCATGTTCTGCCAAACGCAATTGCCCCGGTACTTATAGCCGCATCATTTGAAATTGCAGGTGCAATTCTTTCAGAAGCAGGCTTAAGCTTCCTGGGTTTTGGTGTTGCAGCTACAAAAGTTACATGGGGTTCAGTGCTTTCTGAAGCAAGAGGCGCAACCAGTTCATGGTGGCTTGCTGTATTCCCGGGCTTTATGATATTTCTTACTGTAGTTGCCTACAACCTTGTAGGTGAAGGCTTAAGGGATGCACTCGATCCGCGCCTGAGAGATTAATTTTTTCCGTTTTTAGTTTCAACGATTTTTTAAAATAAACAAAACTTTAAACTATATTCAAAAGGAGAAGAAAATATGGTATGGACTCTGGAACTGGCTTCTTACCTTGATGATGCACCATGGCCGGCTAATAAAGCAGAGCTCATAGATTATGCAATAAGAACAGGCGCTCCGCAGGAGGTTATCGAAAACCTCAGGGATCTGGAAGATACCGATGAGCCCTACGAAAGCATTGAAGAGATCTGGCTTGACTATCCGACAAAAGAAGACTTTTTCTATGATGATGAAGAAAAGGATTTCTGATTTTTAAAAAGCTCAATATTTCAAAAACCCCGAGCCATCGGGGTTTTTTATACACTATTTTAATTGAAAAATTTTACTGCTAATATACTTTTTACGGCTATTTTTATCCTGTTAATGATTGCTGGCGATCTTTCAGCGCAGTCAAAAAAAACAGAAACAGGTGATATTGATTTTAAGTTCAAAAAAACCGAATCATTTTCAGAAGCTGCCCTGCTGGATATTATGCTCCTGCCCAGAGAAAAATATTTTAACCGTATTAACCTGGAAGAAGATATTCAGCGGCTGAATAAGTTTTATTTTGATAACGGCTTTTTTGATGCTGCTATAGATACCGTCACAAAGCTTGATAAAGATGATAATGAAATGGATATTACATTTATTATTATCGAAAATCCAAGGTATCTTATAAAAGAATTCAGACTGCAGGGACTTGATAAAATACCCGATAATATCAGGAACGAGATCAATGCCAACAGGCTTGTTGAACCGGGTACGCCTTATATAAAAAACAATATAAACAGAGAAAAAGACCGCATACTCGGAATCCTTCAGGATAACGGATATTTCTTCGCGCAGATAGATACCGTAAGAAGTAAAATTGATTCTTCCCGGAGAGGAATTATTATCGGTAAATTTTCGGAAGAAATGCAGAAAGACCCTGAATATAATGATAAAGTAATAGTCAGAATGAGATTTATCGGTACACAGGATGTTTACAGGTTTGGCAGAATAAAATTTAAAATAGAAAAAAATAATTACAATATTAGCCAAACTGTCGTTTCAAGGGAGCTTGCTTTTAAAGAAGGTGAAATTTTCAGCAGAAGCAAAATGATCGAAAGTGAAAAAAATTTCACAAAACTTGCAATTATTTCACTTGGTAGAGTAATTCCGGATTCAGTAAATACTGAAACAAAAATTGTAAATACTGAGGTAAATATAGAACTCAATAATAAATATGAGCTGACGCCCGGTATTTATACTTCTTATCAGTCTAACAGGCTGTTTCTCGGGGCAAACCTTGAATACAAAGATAAAGATTTTTTTGGAGGCGGCAGAACATTCAGTGTAACTACAGAAGGACTGTATAACTCAAAATATATTAATGGCATTACTTTGAGCTTCAACCTTTTTCAGCCGTTTTTATTCAATAATAATATTACCGCAACACTTACGCCTGAAATAGCATTTCTGAATCTGAATGAAGATATACAGGCAATAGTTTCCCAAAATCTGTTGAGATTAACATATTTTATATCAGATCATACCTTTTACAAAAATGCATACAGCGATGTTACTTTTGACTATTTACAATTAAAGCTGAACGTACTTGATACCAATACTGGACTGAAAAATGAAGAAAGGTTATATGTAGTTAACAGTATTTTAGGTTTAACTGTTATTCATAACAGCACAAATAATCTTTTTAACCCTTCAAACGGATTTTACCATTCTATAACAGGTGAATCCGCAGGAAATATTCCGAGGCTTATAAGTTTGTTTAACAAAAGTTTATATTACTCTCAGTATTTTAAGCTCAGTACCCTGAACAGCTTTTATTTTGATATTTCAGGTGGCAGGGCCGCAACTATTATAGCAACAAATTTTGAGCTGGGTGATATTATCGAATATGGCTCCGGTGAGAATATTGAACCTGTTACTCTGCCATATAAGTTCTTCATGGGCGGAGGCAACAGCCTCCGCGGCTGGCGCGCTCAAACAGGAGGCATTTTAGCAGACCCTGAACAGGGGGGTAAGTTTATACTTGAAGGCAGCCTTGAACTCAGAAGAAAACCATTTCCCGATAGAAGCTTTCTTGCCCCGGTATGGGGAGTATTATTTCTGGATTACGGCAATGTATGGGAAAGTGACGGGAAATTTAAATTTAATCAAATTGCTCTTGCTGCCGGATTAGGTATCAGGTATGATACCTTCGTTGGACCTGTTAGAATTGATCTTGGCTTTAAGCTTTATGATCCGCAGGCCGGTGAGGGAAACAAATGGTTATGGCAGCAGCCTTCAAATATTTTTAAAAATAAATTCGCAGTTCATTTTGGACTGGGCAATGCTTTTTAGACTGGATATTACCCTCTATGTGGAAAAATATAATAGGTCAGTCACAGGTTGTTGAAAAGCTTAAGTCAATATTTCTAAGCGGTAAAGCTGCTCACGCTTATCTGTTTGAAGGCACTGATGGAGTTGGCAAAGATGCTGCCGCTATCGAGTTTGCAAAGCTTCTGAATTGTACTCAGCCTGTAAACGGCAATGAAGCCTGCGATAAATGCGATAATTGCAGAAAAATATCTTCATTCCGCTCAGAATATTTCAAGCTTATAACTGCTCTGCCCGCTTCAAAAACTGATGAATCTGAAAGTGACCCTGTTGATAAGCTTGCCGCTTCTGATTTTGATGAATATATGGAACAAATTGCTTTGAAATCTGAAAATCCTTACCACCGTATCAGCATATCCGGGGCAAACAACATCAGGATCAACAGCATTCGTGATCTGGTAAGTAAAATTTATCTTTCTGCGCCTGCCGGATATAAAAAAGTATTCCTGATCTCAGAAGCCGATAAAATGAAGCAGGAAGCTGCTAATGCTTTGCTGAAAATACTCGAAGAGCCTCCCAAAAACAGCATGATAATCTTAACCACTTCAAAAGTAAATTCATTACCTCAAACAATTATTGGAAGGTGCCAAAGAATTCATTTTGAATCCTTAGAGGAAAGCTTAATTACAGATAAGCTCTTAGAAACCGGCGGCTATACAGAAAAACAGGTAAAGCTTGCTGCCAGGTTGTGTTTTGGCAGCTACAGCAGGGCAAATGACCTGCTGCAAATGGGAATTGAAGAACTTCGCAGCCAGGCGCTTGATTTCCTGGTTTCCCTGCTTAAAAATGATACAGCGCAGGTAATTTCTTTATGCAGAACAATTTCAGCTAAAAATGATAAAGAAAAAACCCGCCAGTTTTTATTCTTTTTGAATATATGGATAAGAGACCTGTTAAGAGTAAAAGCAGCAGGCTCATCGGAAAGCGGAATGCTGGTTAACTATGACCTCGCTGAAAGGCTCGGTAAGTTAAATACTAATTTCCCTGAAAGTGATATCTTCAACATTGTTCTTCAGCTTGAAGAAGCTGAAAAATTGATTGGCCAGAATGTACAGCTCACTTTAATCCTTGTAAATTTATCTATTAAATTAAAAAAATACTTCAGAAAGTAACAAGTTTTACTTGTTAAAATAATTTTATTTCCCCTTTTAAACCTTTTTAAATTTCTCCTGTCTAATTTACAAAAGATACAGTTAATCATTTAACTAAAGGAGAAATTTTATGAAAACCATCAAACTAACATTATTAACAATTACGGCAATATTTGTTTTATTATTTGGTTTTTCAGGAAATTCCATTTCATCTGAAATGAATAAATCAGCAGAAATCAGTAATACAGTTAAACCCGGTCCAAAATATGTCTGGGTACCGGGTCATTACAAACATAACAAACACGGAAAGCTTTTTTGGATTCCGGGTCACTGGAAAAGAGTATAATAGTCATCAAAACTTTAAGTTTTTTTTAGATCAGCATTACCTCAATATCCCCGGAAAGTCCGCTTCCCAAAATGCGGGCTTTCACTTTTTTATTATTTTCTCAGATAAATTTCCTGTTCCCCTATTTCAAGGATCTTTATAAATTCCCCCGCTTTGTTATTTTTAATAATTTCTCTGAAAGCATAAACCGGCTCCATCGGGTCTGCCTGGGCAAAGTGAAGTGTACCGTAGTGAATCGGCAGCATATGTTTAGCCTTCATATCTTTAAATATATCATAAGCATCCACAGGGAATACGTGGTTATAGGTACCGCATTGTTTACAATCGGCGCACGGACCAATAGGTATCAACGCAAGATCAATTTTATATAATTCACCGAGCTTTTTAAATTTTTGGTTATCATATCCTGTATCACCTGCAAAATATACTGTCATGCAGTTATATTCCAGAATATAGCCTGTAAATGCATTATCACCCCAAACATAACCATCAATTCCGTACCTGCCGCCCCAATGCTGCGCAAATACTGTTGTTACTTTTATGCCGTTTATTATTCTGGTTTCGCCGGTTATACCTGATTCATATCCGTTATTATTTTTCATTCTTACCAGGTTCATATCATAAGCAGGCAGGTAATTTTCAAGGTCTTCGGGAAAAACCAGTGCGGTTTTATTGCTTTTTTCTTCCAGCATTTCCAGGCTGGCTAGATTTAAATGATCAAAATGTGAATGTGAGATCAGTATCAGGTCACAAGGTGGAATATTTTCCACATCTATTCCCGGCTCAACAACTCTTCTTGCAAACTCTCCTGCAGTTTCGGTTAAAAAAGGATCTGTGATTATGACCTTATCATCCATCTGTAATAATACTGTAGCATGTCCAATCCAAAGAGCTGAAAGTCTTACATCGGGCTTTAAAGGTTCTTTAATTTTATTTTTAACTTTACGCGGACTTTCAAAAAATGTCGGAACATTCTTAACTGCTACCAATAAAAGGTTGCAGCCCGGTAAAGCTGATAATGATAATAATAATAAAAGATATGTTATGTTTTTTTTCATTAATAATATTTTATATACAGCCCAATATTATATCTGCTCAGCCCGTTTGTATTATACTGAAATTTCAGCCCCATCATTCCGAAAAAACTGTAAATTCCTGCTTCATAGGTGATACCTTCATATTTTTTTTCTTCTGACTGCTGATTATAATATCCGCCGCCGGCTGAAATAGCCAGATACTCTCCTTTGTGAAACACCGGCAGCACCAAACGAACTCCGGCATTATACATAAATTTTTTGAGGTTGTTATTCCTGAATCCACCCGGAATAAATGAAGGTTCAAAATAAGTTTCTATAGAACCTGAAAAGCGTTTATTTGGCTTAATGAAGAGAAAATTCAGGGGAGATACATATTTATTTGTGTTAAATGAATAAGAAACAGGCACTACGTGCCACTGAAGACCGAATTTTAATTTTGCCTTTTCTTCATTACTGTCATCGTAAAACACAGGTGAGGGAATGCACTGCAGTAAAGCCCAGCTTCCGTACTTAAGCAGTAAATTTTCCTCTTTTAACTGGCTGTATATAATTTCAGGACAAAAAAATCCGGTTAAAATTATGAAAAATACGAGTTTCTTAATACTTAGCCTGCTTTGTTTCATAGATATACAATAATACATTTATATTAATTACTTTTAAAGTTATTTTTGTTCTTAATCCAATAATTCAGGTCTAAAATGTACGAATACGCAGGTGCGGTACATATACATTCTGTTTATTCAGATGGAACAGGAAAAATTGAAGATATTGCCAAAGCGGCAAATGATTCTGACCTGGATTTCATCTTAATGACCGACCATAATACTCTGCAGCCTATCATAGATGGTTATGAAAAATGGCTGAATAATGTTATGGTTATTATTGGCTATGAAGTTAATGATATGGCTAATAAAAATCACTACCTTACATTTGGATTGAAAGAAGTTATCGGTACTTACCGTGAGCTTGGAAACGGAGAGCTGGGCTGCAAACTTTCTGCAAAAGAATATGTTAAGCAGATAAAGGAAAAAGGCGGTATTGGTTTTTTAGCTCATCCCGATGAAGAACGCTCCCATTTGCCTGAACATCCCTCTTATCCATGGATCGAAGAAACTGATGATTATACGGGAATTGAGATCTGGAACCATATGAGTGAATGGATAGAAGGAATGGACGAAGGCAATAAAATTGACCGCTTTCTTCATCCCCTTAAATCAATTATTGCTCCTTCTGCCAAAACACTTAAAAGATGGGATGATGCCGCTATGAGCAGGCATGTGACCGGTATTGGCGGAGTTGACGCTCATGCACTCAAACAGAACGTTTTAGGATTTTTTGAGGTTGAAATATTTGCATATAAGGTTTTATTCAAGTCAATCAGGACACATGTTTTGCTTGATGAAGAAATATCAAAAAACAATTCAGCTTCATTTGAAAAGGATAAAACCAAAATTCTTGATGCGCTAAGGTACGGAAAATGTTTCGTTGCAAATTTTTACAACGGTAGTGCACGCGGTTTCAGGTTTTATGCTGAATTCAGGGGAATAACATGCAATATGGGCGATACTATTACAGCTAAAGGTGAAAATGTGATACTTCGTGCGCTGGTGCCAAAAGAATGTGATATAAAACTTATTCATAACGGCAATTTGCTGAACCAGACCAAAGGCATGAATGCAGCCTGGGATGTAAAAGAGCCCGGTATTTACAGAGTTGAATGCTGGACAGCTTCAAGAGGTTGGATATTTTCAAATCATATCAGAATAATTTAAAAATTTATATATAAAATTGGAAATTAAATTGATCAGCTCCAAAGGCATGGATTCAGATCCTAAAGATTTTGACGGCGATGATAAACCGCACAGTAACTGCGCTATATTCGGCATATATGACCACCCGCAGGCTGCCGTTATGACTTATTACGGACTGCACTCGCAGCAGCACCGCGGGCAGGAAGCTTCCGGCATATGCGCTTCTGAAAAGCTGGATAACGGCAGGTACAGGTTCAACATTCATAAAGGACACGGCATTGCACTCAACGTATTTTCAGGGAAAAATATTTTAACAAATGTACTCAAAGGCTCAGCAGCTATCGGCCATAACCGTTATTCCACCACCGGTGCATCGGATAGCCGCGCTAATATTCAGCCCTTTAAAGTTAATTTTAAAGAAGGACATTTGGCGCTTTCACACAACGGTAATTTTACCAACACCCGCGAGCTAAGGGAAAAGCTGCAGAATGAAGGTACATTGTTTCAGACTTCAACAGACAGCGAAATTTTCCTTCATCTGATTGCCCGCTCGCGTGAAAATGAAATGATAGATAAGATCCTCGATGCTGCCAGGCAGATAAGGGGCGCTTATTCAATTATACTTATAACTGATGATAAGCTCTTTGCTATCAGGGATCCCTATGCCGTAAGGCCACTTTCCATGGCGAAGCTGGGCTCCAGCTTTGTATTTGCATCTGAAACCTGTGCATTTGATATCATAAACGCTGATTATATCCGCGATCTGAAAGCCGGTGAAGTTATTCAGATTGATGATGAAGTGATCAGAACCGGCGAAGTTAAATCTTTTTTCATCGATAAAAAACCTGAAACAAAACACTGTATTTTTGAATATATCTATTTCTCACGCCCTGATTCTACAATTTTCGGGCATACAGTGGATAAGGTCCGCAGAAAGCTGGGGAAAAACCTGTCAATTGAAAAACCTGCACCAAAAGCGAACATCGAAGATAAAAAAGTAGTTGTAATAAGCGTACCGGATTCAAGCAATACCGCTGCGCTTGGTTTCGTTACTGAAACCATAAAAAGCAATCCTTATGTTAAGCTGGAGCTTGGTTTAATAAGAAGCCATTATATCGGCAGAACATTTATTCAGCCCGGGCAGGATAACAGGGAAATAAAAGTAAAAGCAAAATTCAATACTGTTAAATCTGTTCTCAAAGACAGGATTGTTGTAATAGTTGATGATTCAATAGTAAGGGGAACTACTGCCCGGCAGCTTGTAAAGCTGGTGAAAGAAGCCGGCCCAAAAGAAATTCATTTAAGAATAACATCACCGCCGATAATTTCACCGTGTTATTACGGCATGGATTTCCCTTCAAAAAGCGAGCTTATCGCTAACCAGTGTGATAGGGATCTAGAGAAGATCAGGGAATATCTCGATGTGAATTCAGTTGAGTATTTATCGCTTGATAAGCTGCATGATTCAGTGCCGCAGGGTATTAATAAGCATGGCGAAAAGATAAGTTACTGTGATGCATGTTTCAGCGGTAATTACCCGATACCTATTGAAGAAATAGAAAAAACAGAATTTGAGGGATAGCTGTCATTTCCCTCTTAAAATTTCGCGAACCGCTGCTTCTGTCGGCATATCCATAAAATCACTGCGTGATGAAATGGTTCTGACCATTTTATCAGCTTCAAGCCTGTTGTAGCCAAGCGCCATAAGCGCTCCAATTACCTCAGATGCCTTGCCAAGCTCACCAAGCTTTCCTGAATTTAAATTAACGCCTGCTGTTTCAGTTTCAACTTTGCCCAGCTTATCTTTAAGCTCCACAGCAAGCCTTTCAGCTGTTTTTTTACCCACACCTGAAATTGAGGTCAATGGATGATAATTACCCTTTGATATCATATCGATTAAGTCATTATAACTGATAGCTGAAAGGATACTCAGCCCGGTTTTGGGACCAATACCTGATACCGAGATGATCTGCCTGAAGCACTCTCTTTCTGCTTCATCACGGAAGCCGTAAAGCGTTACTGAAAACGGGTTATCTTTTATATTCAGGTGAACAGAAATCATTACTTCATCACCTATGCTTCCGGTATTTTCAATTGTTCCCAAAGTACAGTTAATACTGTAGCCTATTCCGCCCGCCTCAACTATTAATTGCGCAGCCTTTTTGTTAATGAGCTTACCTTTTATATAATCTATCATTAATCTTTAATAATAAAATCTCAATACTTTTAATAAAAAATAGTATTGTATCAATCTTTTTAATTTTTCACACCAGCCTTACAGAAGTAAGAGTAGAAAGTTTTCACGCTTGCCTTACTGAGCGCAGCGATTGAAGATTTCACGTTTGACGTTTGACGTTTCACATTTCACGTTTGACGTTTCACATTTCACGTTTGACGCTTCACATTTCACGTTTGACGTTTCACGTTTGCACTTTAACTTTTTTCGGATTCTCCTTCACATAGGCTTCCCAGCTGCTGCCTTTGGATTTTTTAATACTGCCGCCAAGCATTTTATTGTGATGGCAAATTGCCACTGCAATTGCGTCTGAAATATCGGTTTGTTTGGGGAGTGAATTAATATCAATATTCAGTATGCTGCAAACCATAAATCTTACCTGTTCCTTTGAAGCGGCTCCCAGGCCTGAAACTGATTTTTTAACCTCGCGGGGTGAGTATTCTGTGGTGGGAATCTGTTTATTTACTGCAGCAAGTATAGAAACTCCCCTTGCGTGACCCAGTTTTAATGTTGACTGAACATTTTTGCTGTAAAACGCGGTTTCAATTGCAAATTCATCCGGTTTATATTCCTCGATCACATCAACCAGTGAATCATATATCTGTTTTAATCTAACGGGAAATTTATTTTTGGCGGGTATTTTAATGACATCGCAGCACAGCATTTCCAGCTTTTCGTTTACACCGCTTATTACGGCATAACCCGTAAAAAGCGTTCCGGGATCAACTCCAAGTATTATCAATTTGAAATTTGTAATTTGAAATTTGTAATTGTATTACCTTATCCAAATTCTTCCATTACCTTCTCATCAATATCAGCGTTTGAATAAACATTCTGCACATCATCGTTATCTTCTATTACGCTTATCAGCTTTATTGTGGATTCAGCAGCACCGCCTTCAACCTTTGTGGTTTGTTTAGGCACATATTGCAGCGAAGCGCTTTCTATCTTAGCGCCGTTTAGTCCTGATGCTTCGATTGCTTTTCTTACAGTTTCAAAGTTTTCAAGTGATGCTGTAACTTCATAAAAATCTTCTTCACCTTCCATATCATCAGCTCCGGCATCAAGTATAACATTCATCAGGTCATCTTCTGTGTAACTTCCTTTTGTAACGGTTATAACACCCTTGCGCTCAAAATTCCAGCTCACTGCGCCTGATTCAGCCAGATTGCCGCCGTGTTTTGAAAGCAAATGCCGCAGCTCTGCAACTGTACGGTTCTTGTTATCTGTCATTGATTCAATAATCAGCGCAACTCCGCCGGGTCCGTATCCTTCATATGTTATTTCATCATAGCTTACACCTTCAAGCTCGCCGGTTCCTTTTTTAATAGCCCTGGTAATATTATCTGCAGGCATATTGTTTGACTTGGCATTGTTTACTGCAAGTCTAAGCCTGGGATTCGCTTCGATATCACCGCCGCCTATCCTGGCAGCTACGGTAATTTCCTTGATTATTTTGGTGAATACTTTTCCCCTGGCAGCATCAATTGCGCCTTTTTTCCTTTTTATTGTTGACCACTTCGAGTGTCCTGACATACTTTGAAATAAAAATTTAGACTTTTAAAAATTGTTAATTTGAATTCGTAATTATTAATTCGTAATTACTCGATGCTATTTGTTCATTGTTAATTGATCTTAAGATCTCTTATCCTGAACTGTGTCTTTGTATTTCCGTTCCAGTGATTTTCCTCAACTGAATAAATAATATCAAGCTTTGTTCCGGTCTTTAAATGATAGCGTGAGCTCTCGTCAAGATCGGGTGACTGGTAGTAAACACAATCAAAGCTGTAATTATCAAACCTGTTTCCGTTTTGAGTTCCTTTTCTGACCTTAAATACAGTTGTTGAGCCGTTATATGTTTTAGGGTCCCCCACTATCTGCAGGTCACGGGTTAAAAATACCGGTGTCATATTTCCCGGTCCAAAAGGCTCAAAATGACTCAGTATTTTAACAAATCTCTGGTTCACTTCTGTTACATCAATTTCAGCATCAACCTTAATTTCAGGTATAAGCAGCTCTTTACCGCCTGCTGTATCATTTATGATACTTTTAGCTATCCTGTTAAATGTATTTCTGAATTCCTCAACCTTTTCAACTTCAATTTCTATTCCGGCTGCGTGAAAATGACCGCCAAACTGAACGACTGCACCGCATTCTTCAGATGTCCGCTTGATCGCTTCATAGATATTGAAATTATTTATGCTTCTGGCTGAACCTTTGGCATAACCGTTGAATGTTGTAAGTATGATTGAAGGCCTGTAATATTTCTCTACCATTCTTGAAGCTATTATACCAAGCACACCAGGGTGCCACTCAGGATTATGCAGCACAATTGCTACATCATCTTTTTCAGCGGTGTTTATACTGTTCACTTTGTAAGTTTCGTATGAGCTTTGCGCCTGCAGGTAAATTTCGCTGTCAATTTTTTTGCGGTTAGAATTTTCTTTCTCAAGCACGCTCATTAATTCTTCAGCTTCAGCTATTGACTTGCTGGTTAAGAACTTAACAGCCCTGGTAGCATCGCCAAGCCTGCCAACGGCATTTATGCGGGGTCCGATTGTGAACACAACGTTTGATGTTGTGATATGTTCAAGCTTTAAGCTTGAATTTTTAAATATTGTTGCAAAGCTGGGTCTTGGATTATTTAATATCTGCTTAAATCCATAGCTTATTAGCGTTCTGTTCTCATCAATTACCGGCACCATATCGGCAGCCGTTGCAACGGCAACAAAATCAAGAAGTGACTGCCAGTCATTCAGCTCAAGCTTTTTGCAAACAGCCTGTATAAGCTTAAACGCAACGCCTGTGCCGCAAAGACTCTTGAACGGGTAATTGCAGTCCGGCTGCAGCGCATCCAGAATAGCATACGCGTTTGGAAGAGTTGCCGGCGGCTGGTGATGGTCACATATTATCATATCAATACCAAGCGACTTGGCATAATCAACCTTATCAACTGCGGTAATGCCGCAATCGATGGCAACAATTAGCTTTATGCCAAGTGAATTAGCATGATCTATTCCAGTGTTGGATAGGCCATAACCATCTGTGAACCTATCGGGTATAAAAACTTCGTTGGGTACGCCTAGATCTCTTAAAAATGTGTGAAACATGGAAACCCCGGATGTACCGTCTACATCGTAGTCACCAAAGATAAGGATCTTTTCTTTATTCTTTATAACCTCTATTATCCTTTCGGAAGCGGTTTCCATTCCTTTCATAAGGAACGGGTCATAAAGATTTTTTAGATCATGGACGAAAAATTTCTTCGCATCAGCGCGTGAGTGTATTTTCCTCTCAACCAGAATTCTGGCTAAAGAGGCCGGTACGTTTATCTCCTGAGATAGATTATTAACCTTTTCTTCATCTTCTGCGCTTGATATTGTCCATTTCTTCCTGATTGCACTGGACATTCAATTTTTATTTATTTTTATAGTGCCCGGAGCGAGACTCGAACTCGCACTCCGTGACCGGAACTGCGCCCTGAACACAGCGTGTATACCAATTTCACCATCCGGGCTGGATATTTATATGTTAAATCAGGTAATTTTAAAGATATGAATACATATAAACTGTTAAATTTACTAAAATTTTAGCTAAATCTCAATTATATAATTGATGCTTAGCGTACAAATATACATAAAATTTGCCGAATTTATCGGCAGATTCTTAACTCTCCCACTAAGAGGGGGAGCTGGAGAGGGTATGTTTATCGCCGGCGTCGGTGTTCTCACCAACGTCTAAATTTGGTCAAAAGCCCAACGACGGCGTAAAGTTTACCAACAACTATAAATAAAAAAAGCCCGGCAAATACCGGGCTTTTAAAAAAACAATTATTATTCTTACAAATACTTATTAATTATACTCAAAAAGTCAGCTTTGCTTCTTGAACCCATTATTGCTTCAACAACTTTACCGTTCTTATCAATAATATATGTCTGCGGAACAACATTCTGGTTCTGCCCGGCAGCTGACATATACTTCGCCACAAGCTCATTTGGTTCAAACACCACAGTATATGAAAGATTGTTAGCTTTAAGGAAATTATTCAGAACTTCCTGGTTATCATCTACTGATACACCAATCATTTTAAAATCCTTATCCTTCAGCTCTGTTGAAATTGTCGAAAGGTCCGGAAGCTCTTTCCTGCATGGCGGGCACCATGTTGCCCAGAAGTTCAGCAGTATTACCTTGCCTTTGTAATCAGAAAGCTTCATTTCCTTGCCGTTCTCATCCCACTTAAAATCAACCATCTTATCTTTGGCTACATCCTTATCAACTTCTTTCACAACAAAAGAGCTGCCCGAAGCAGGCTTTGTATCCTGTTTCTGGTTATTTTGCTGTGTGTTCTGCTGCTGTGTATTCTGCTGCTGAGTGTTTTGTTTATTATCCTGCGGCTTAACATCGGTTTTTTCCGTTGTTTTTGAACAGTTAAAAGAAACTGCCGCTGCTGTTATTAATACTAAAATTAACCTGTACATTAAAATTTTTTATATTTATTTATTGAAACTTGTGAACGTTGAATACATTTCCTGCTTCGGCATTGTTGTCATGGAAGCGCATACATTATTTTCCTTGTACCAAAGTGTCATAGTGCAGTCGTTTTCATCAACCTCATCACACATGTAATACTGCGCTTTTTTAATTTCATTCTGTACGTCATCAGGCAGATCAAGGTTCTTTTTCTGCATGGCAGTTATCGGCACCTGCAGAATGTATATCATTGAGCCGTCATTGTTCTTATAAATTATGTGAGCAAGTTCCTGGCCTTTATAATCATTGCAAACAACACCTGCTATTTGGTAATTTTCAATCACGGGAACGTAAGGATCGAAATGCGCTTTTTCCATCACATACTTTTCAACCTCTGCTGCATTGCTTGATGTAAGCTGCGGCTTAACATCTCCCTTTAAAACTTTGTGGAAGCTGTTTACAGCCTGTACCATTATGCTTGATTCAGTGCCGGTTAAAATGTACGGATTGCGTGTTTTCTTTCCGCCTGAAAATACAACAAGACCCCCGATAATTACAAATGCAAGTATCGCAAATGCATATCTCGGAACGCCAATGAATTTTTCAGTGAATGCCTGTTTTAGTGATTCCCAGAAGGAAGGGTATTCAATTTCTGCTTCAGCTAAATTACCGCCGGCAGAAGAAGTATTGTATTTTTTTTTGGATTCCGCTATCATGTTATCAATTGAAAGCATTACTTTCTGATAAGTAACGGAAGGCAGCTCGACTTCAGGTAACCTGGTCCGTAAAAGATCTTTGGTCAGAACTTCTGCCTTATACTTGGCATTGAGCTTCTGATCTTTGCTTAAAAGGTCTTCAATTTGTTTCTTTAATTCGGGATCTGTAATTTGGTTATCTGCATAGGATGAAATTAACTCATCTATGTTAAAAGTAGTAGTATTTAGACCCATAGGCATAGTATTTGATGGTTTTTGATAATAACAATTTTCTCCGTCTAATTCCGGTTAAAAATAATGAATGCTGGTTTATGAGACCTACGCCATTGATTCAACCGAATAGCCCCTGGACTTTGCATAGTCCTGAAGCTTTTTCTGTAATATTTTTCTTCCTCTGTGAAGGCGGCTTCTAACCGTGCCTATCGGCACATCAAGGAACTCCGCTATTTCTTCATAGCTCAATCCTTCAAGATCGCACAGTATTACAACCGTTTTATAATCATCCTGCAGTGAATTAAGCGCGTTCATTAATTCATCATCAAGCAGGTTGCTGAACACCTTGTGTTCCAGATCGTTAGGATCAACTACATCATCTCTTATTGAATCGTAAAAGTTCTGAACATCTTCATAATCAACTTTTGAAGGCTCTTTTTTATTTTTACGGTACTTGTTGATATAACAATTCTTCATTATCCTGAACAGCCATGCTTTGCAGTTAGTTCCCCGTTCAAACTTGTGGAAAAACCTGAAAGCACGCATATAGGTATCCTGTACCAGGTCATCAGCTTCAAGCTGGTCACCGGTCATTCTTTGAGCGTAATTGAAGAGCAGCTTCATATGCGGCACAGCTTCCTTCTCAAAATCGCGCTTTCTGGCGTCTAATTCCGAAGGACTTAGCTCATCTAAAGGATTATCTTCACCTTCACTATATTCATCATTTTCAGGGGCTTCTGTGGGCTCTAAATTTTCAGGATTCATTATTTCTGCCTCACTTTTTATTTCTGCTGTTTTATTGATATCTGCCTCTTTGTTTATTTTTGACTCTTTTTTGGAGTTATCTTTTTTCAATAATTTCTCTTATTTTTAGTTCATTAAGTTAATGAATTTAATGCACTATTTCAAGCAATCCAATTTATATAAATTACCCAAAATAGTTACTATATAATATGATAAAATTTTCCATTATTAGGTGTAAATATTTGTAAATTGAGCTTAATTTTGCTCTCTCAGCCTAACATACGTTAGGGCGGAACACTATATATATTTTACAGTTTAAATCTATACATTAAACACTTCTATACAATGAAAAAGATTTTATTTTTTTGTTTATTTCTTATCTTTTTGGTATCTGACTGCAGACCGGCTGAAAATTCACCCGGTAGCTCCGGTATAAATAATAACACTAAAAAAGTTCAGCCTCCGGACAGCGTTACAATTAATTTCTCAGGCAGGATAAATGAGCTTACAGGAAAGCTTTCAACAGATTTTATCGTTAAAGAACATTCATATTTTGTTATTGCAAGCAACTTAAGCAAAGCGGAAACCGACAAGATACTTTCACAGACGATCGACCGTGCTGTTGATTGTTTTTACAACGACTACTTTCATACAAAACCAACTGAAGCCACAACTATCTTTCTTTTTAAAGATGATAAAACATACCGCTACTGGGCAAAGACTTTATATGATGACGATGACCTTTCAAAATACGGTTATTATAAGCCCTCAGAAAGAACTATGCTCATGAACATCAATACCGGAACCGGCACTTTGGTGCATGAAATGACACATGCGCTAGCGAGGTATGATTTCCCCGATATCCCTTCCTGGTTTAATGAAGGGCTTGGCTCGCTGTATGAAAGATGCTCGCTGAACAACAAAACTATCCTTGGTTATGTGAACTGGCGCCTTCCGGCGCTGCAGGATGCGATTGCTGATAAGAGTTATAAGTCAATTGAACGATTAATGAAAACCAATTGGGAAGAATTTTACAGTGATGGAAGCGATGTGAACTATTCCCAGGCAAGATATCTGTGCATGTACCTGCAGGAACAGGACCTGCTGAAAAAGTATTACAAACACTTTCGTGATACATATAATGATGATAACACCGGCATCAAACAAATGGAAAAGATAACCGGAAAATCAATAAGCGAGCTTGACGCAGATTACGTTGCATGGGTAAAGACTTTGAAATATGAATAAAGAAAATGCCAAATGACAAAGTTCAAAATGATATTAAAACCAAATGGTCTTATTTAAAACCCGCCTTTGAAAATTACTGTATATGTTTGTTGTTTGCAAAACTTCAACAAAAAAAATTTCTTAAATAATCAAAAACGGCCTATGAAAAACGGCGTTAAGAAACTCAAGAACGCATTTGATAAACGCAAAAAATCTGTTCGAGTCCGGCAGCAGCCGGACGAGTTATTTTTTGCGTCAATAGCGTTCGATGAGTTTTAGACGTTTTTCATCAGCCTTGACTTTTTTGGTTCTTGGCGCCTGTCCCGCACTTGATGCGGGATGTCAAGACAAAAAGAACATATAAATTTTTTTCAAAACTGGTATAAATATCAGATTATCCAAATTGTATTTGAATTAAGATAATGATTTGTAACTACCCCTCGCCCCGTAAAATCGCACCTATGGTGTGCATCAAGCGGAGCTCTTCCTCTCCTTAATAAAGGAGGGGAACCATTTGCATTAATATTAACTTGAAATACCCCTTCTTTTTCGGGATATTTGCATAAATCGTTCATCTAACCTCGTTCCTAATTCGACGCGGCGAACCAGTTTGGGAACGCAGAAACTTAAGTACATATTTTTTATTGAATAAACTCAGATTTGCAATAATAGGCTGCGGCAGAATAGCAATGCGTCATGCGGAAATAATAAACAGCATTGCTGAACTTTCCGCTGTATGTGATATAAAACCCGAACGGGTAAATGATTTTGCTCAGAAATATTCAGCTAAGCCTTATTCTGATATTGAATCACTCCTTGAAAATGAAAAAAATATAGATGTAGTATCGATATGCACTCCAAACTCATTTCATTCAGCACATACTATCCTTGTTTTAAATGCAGGCATAAATGTTCTGTGTGAAAAACCCATGGCTATCAGCGTAAGCGATTGCAAAAGGATGATGATTGAAGCCGATAAATCAGGGAAAGATCTTTTTATAGTTAAACAGAACCGTTTCAATCCGCCTGTAGCAGCTTTAAAAGAAGTGATAGTTTCCGGTAAGCTGGGAAAAATTTTGAATGTGGAGCTCAATTGTTTCTGGAACAGAAATGAGGAATATTACAGGCAATCAGACTGGAAAGGTAAAAAAGCTATCGATGGCGGAACATTGTTTACTCAGTTCTCGCATTTTATTGATCTGCTGTACTGGCTTATTGGTGATTTTAAAACATTGAGCGGTATAGGAAAAAATTATATTCATAGTGGTATAGTTGAATTTGAAGATACAGGAGTTGTAATTGGCGAATTTGAGAACGGTGCTTTGTGCACCATAAATTATACCGTCAACAGCCATAAGCAGAACATGGAAGGCTCAATTACCGTATTTGGCGAGAACGGAACAGTAAAAATAGGCGGTCAATATTTAAATGTACTGGAATACCAGTCTATAGATGGATTTAAAATAGAAGGTCTCCCCGCTTCGCGGCCCGCAAATGATTACGGATTCTACCAGGGCTCAATGAGTAACCATGAAAAGGTCTATGAAAATGTAATTGATGTATTAACTAAAGGCGGAACGATCGCTGCCAACGCATTTGAAGGTATGAAAACCGTTGAGATAATTGAGCGGATATATAAAAGCATGGAAGAAAATAAATAAAATGCCAAATTCCAAAGCTCAAATACCAAAAAACAAGAAATCAATTACAACTCCTAATACCATAAACCAGTTTTTAATATAAACCAGCTTAAAAGAATAAAACAATTGACCCCATTGGGGTCAATTGTTTTTATGTGCGACCCCTACGGGGTCGAATGTAAAATCGAAATTATATCTATAAACATTTGACTCCTGACGGAGTCAATTATCAAAACACTCCCAACATCATTAACCAATTTTACATCTGATTCCCACCAAAGAATTCCTTCGGACAAACTCCAGTTTGGGAAACAAAGAATATATATCCTATTAATGTTCCCAAGCAGATATTAGTGACAAAAGGATATAAATTATCTTTGACCGCAGAGCGGTCAAATGTTTGTAGCTTAAAAAATTACAAAAAAATTGACCCCATTGGGGTCAATTGTTTTTATGTGCGACCCCTACGGGGTCGAAAATTAATTCGAAATTATATCTATAAACATTTGACTCCTGACGGAGTCAAATAACAATAACACTCCTAACATCATTAACCAATTTTACATCTGATTCCCACCAAAGAAGTCCTTCGGACAAACTCCAGTTTAGGAATTAAATAAACATTATCTGAAGGCACCGTTATTTAAAGAAAAATGAATCTAAAGCTCCAAGCTCAAATTCGTCCCAGGCCGTTTCGCCAAGGCGAATTGGGACGGTAAATAAAGATGTGTTTATATAATTGACCGCAGAGTGGTCAAATGTTTGTAGCTTTTTAAAAAAAATGACCCCATAGGGGTCATACGTTTATAGTATAAAACATGAAATTGATCCCCGACACCGTAGGTGTCGCACGTGCAGTCAGCTGTACATAAAAAAATCCCCCTTTTTCAGGAGGATTTCCACTCAATACTCATTTTCAACAGCAGGCTTTGCTTTCCTTATCCCAAACTCAGGCGGAATGTCACGTAAAAACTCAAAGTATCTAACCAGGTCATAAGTAAGATTCTTAATATTGAATTTCCGCACTATTTCCTCATTGGCAATGGGCATCATTCTTTGCTGGTAGAGCTCGTAATATTCTATTATCAGCTTTGCAATATCTTCCGGTTCATCGGGCTCGCATATCCTTACAGCATCATAATCCCGCAGAAGCTGCTTTGCAGCGCCGTCAGGTGTGCAGGCAAGGATTGGTTTGCGTACACCAAAATATTCAGCAAGCCTTACAGGTGCAATTACTTCTGAGCCCGTTCCTTTATCTATCATGAACCACAGCACATCACTTGCCATAAGGTATTTTATTGAATCAATATGCCCGATATAACCCGGATTTATAACAGCATCTGAAACATTGTTTTTCTGTATCAGTTTTAGGTTTTCTTTTGAAAGTCCCCCTATAAAACACGCTTCAATCTTTCCGCGCATTTCGGGTTTATTTTCGAAAGCAAGGCGCATGCCTTCAAAAAAATACTTCGGTGTTACCAGATCAAAGAAATTCCCGGAAGTTGTGAAACGCATCTTCGGCTTCTCAGGAAGCGGTCCCTGTGCCGCCAGGTTAAGATCGTCAACATCATAACCGTGATGAATTATATTTATATCCTCATGCTTAAGATAGTCATATTCTTCTATCAGGTATTCTTTTATGCGCCTGTTGGTAGTTATGATCTCATCAGTTACTTTTATTACTTCCTGTTCAAGCTTCATATTGCGCAGCCTGTGATAACCCATAGGGTAATATGCGCTTGGGGAGTGCAGCCATGAATCCTGGTAATCGGTAACCAATGGAATTTTGAATTTATCCTTCAATTCACCGGCTGCTATCAGCGCTGTGAATGAGGGACCGGTAGCGTAGATTATCTCTATTTTATGCGATTCAATTATTTCTTTACCCAGCTTTACAGCTTTATTAATCCAGCTTCTGTGTTCATCAGGCTGTTTACGGTAACGGCTGATATTGCGCTTCAGCTTTCTGGAGCCTTCATTTGGCAGGTCTTTAAGCTTTCTGCCCGTAAGCAGATTATTCCCGCTGCCGGGCGTTCTGTATACCTGTATTCCCAGCGACTCAACTTCCCTCAGCAGGCTGTCATCCCTGAAATAATATGTCTTTGGGGTAGATGTCAGAACAATAGGTTCCCAGCCGTATGTCCTGAAATACTTGGAAAACTTCAAAGGACGCAATACGCTGCCCTTGCCTAAAGGGGGAAAATCATGTGTTATTACTAAAACTTTCTTCAATTATACTTTCTTATTTTTGTTTTAACCGCCAAAAGCGCTAAAGACGCCAAATTCATTCATCTGCAAAATTGTTAGCAACTCTTTTTATGCCGTTTTTGAAATATTTAACATTGAAGTTAATCAGATATCCTAATCTCAAATCCTTTAATTTCAAATATGAAATAATTTGAGCCAGATTGATATCAGTTAATCTATCTGTTGATTTAATTTCAACTATTATTACATCTTCTACCAAGAGATCTAATCTATATGCAACATCAACACGTATTCCCTTATAAATCAGAGGTACTTCCTTTTGAGAAACAAATCTTATTCCTCTTAAAGTAAGTTCGTGCTTCAAACATGCCTCATAAGCTGATTCCAGTAAGCCAGGTCCTAATGTTTTATGAACTTCATAAGCTGCGTCAACAATTTGTTTTCCAATTTCATCTAAATTCATACCTGGTGTTTGTAGTGATTTATTCAATACCTGAGTGCTTTTATTTGGCGTACTTAGCGTTTTTGGCGGTTTATCAGATAATAATTACTACTTTTCAAGATCTGATTAAGCAATATCTGCTTTAATGTATACTTCAAGCCATTCATTTAATACGCCGAGAGTGTAAAAAATGTACTCAGCGCTCTTGGCGATTTAAATTATAATCAATTCTTTTGGTGAAGTATTCAGCACATCGCATCCGCCTTCTTTTGTGAAAACATCATCTTCAATTCTTACGCCGCCAAGCCCTTCGATATAAATACCGGGCTCGATGGTGAACACAACATTTGCCGGTATATCGATATCCATCCTTTGGCTTACACCGGGCATTTCATGAACCTCAATTCCCAGGCCATGACCTAAACCATGTCCGAACTTTCCTTCATATCCTTTTTCATTAATATAATTACGCGCAATTGAATCTAGCTGCCTGGTATTTACACCTGCTTTTGCTGCATTCACAGCAAGCAATTGTGATTGCAGTACTACGTCGTATATCTTCACCATTTCATCGCTTTTAGGCTTGCCAACGGCAATTGTGCGGGTCATATCGCTGCAGAATCCTTCGTAGATACAACCAAAATCAAGAGTGACAAGTTCACCGGATTCTATCACCTTTTGGCTTGCCATACCATGCGGAAGCGCTCCGCGCCAGCCGCTTGCGACAATTGGATCAAATGAATCCTTTTCAGCCCCGTATTTTTTATGCCAGTATGAAATTTCAGCTGATACTTCGCTTTCCTTCATTCCGGGTTTTATTATCTCAAGCAGCTTATCAAATACCTTATCTGTAATTTCGCAGGCTTTTTTAATTTTTGAAACTTCATCTGCTGTTTTCACCATTGTAAGCTTTTCAATCCGCTCAGGTACACTTACAAAATTTATCCCGGGAAGCGATTCCTTAAGTATGTTCAGCTGGTGAATTGTTAAATGCGCTGATTCAAACCCAACATTACTGAATTTTTCATTCAGCATGGTCTCTTTAATATTAACAGCAGGTGAATAATTTACTGCTATTTCAAATCCTTTTACCTGATCATGTGATTGAGTCTGGTAGCGGAAATCTGTGTAAAAATAATTCTTATCTTTAGTAATTATAATGTAGGCTGATGATCCTGAAAATCCGCTCAAATAACGAATGTTAGGTATGTGCGTAATGTAAAATGCATCAAGGTTCAATTCTGTGAGAATTTCTTTAATTTTATCTATTCTTATATTTGACATAAAATGCCTTATACTTTCAGAAGTTAATGTGTAAGTTAAAATATTGTTAAATTTGGCTTAAACTACAAAAATACTCAAAAATATTACGCTAATCAATCAAAAAAATAGCCGGGCTATTTACCCGACTTTCACCGTAACAACTTTATTTTAATACTGCTTATTATTGTTCTATTTCACAAGTACCATCTTTTTGGTTTCAATATAGCCAGTAGTACTCAGCCTGTAATAATATACACCACTTGAAAGTCCGCCGCCATCAAACTCAACTTCATATTCCCCTGCTTTTAAATTATTTTCTACAAGAGTTTTTACAAGTTTACCGGATAAATCAAACACCTGAAGTCTGATCAACTTCCCCCCTTCGGGGGGACTGAGGGGGGTAGTGAATCTTATCTTTGTTACGGGATTAAACGGGTTAGGGTAATTTTGCATTAAACTATATTCCTTCGGAATTATTTCAGAAATCGGTTCAAAACCTATTACACTTACATTGTTATACGTCCATGTATCCTTGTATAAAGAATCACCTTCTCCGCCGAAAATTATCATCCTGTCCTGTTCGGGAATGTAAATTCCCGTATGTCCCCACCTGGCCGGAGGAACAACAGCGCCCTGAACAATAAATTCCCATAAATTACTGCCCATGCGGAATTTCCACATATCATTTCTTGCGCCGGTGCTGAGCCCGCCCCAGATAATTATATTCCCGCCATTATAATATATCATTGAATTCCAGAACCGCGCCGGCGGTTTTAGTGTTGGCGTAATGTTATTCCATGAATAGCTGCTGAGCTGGCACTCCCATATATCATCACGCAGTCCGTTATCATCCTGACCAGCGTAAATTACCATTCTGCCCATATCATTTGCATATACTGCAGAATGAAGGCAGCGCTTTGGCGGCTTTTGCGCAACTGTTTTATCCTGCCATGTGAGTGAAATTACATCAAATGTCCATGTATCATCAAACCTGCCTGCTGATGTAAAGCCTGCAAATGTTGATATATTGCCTGAAACAGGTTCATATATTGATGCTGTGCCATATCTCCGTGAAGGTGCATTGGTAACATTGCCGTCTTCCCATAAAACACTCCACGTATTTGTAGCAAAGCTGAATTTCCATACATCATTAAAAAGAGTGCTCCCTGTTCCCTGCCCTGACCAGACTATCATAGAATTGGTATTAATATCGTAATGGGCGTTATGAGTATAACGCGGTGCCGGTATGGGTCCCCCAACCTGCGTAACCTGTGACCATACATTACTGTTCAGGTTAAGGCTGAACATACTGTTTACGGGATTTCCCGAGGCATTTCTGCCGCCATATACTATTAACCTGTTACCGGAAGGATCGTAAATTACAGATGCATTTTTTAAATGTTCAATGCTGCCTGAAGTATTGAGTTTTAACCATTGGGATTCCGGCTTCGTTGTTACAAATACGAAACAGAAAACTAACAGCAATATTTTCAGTTTTGAACTGGTCATTTATTATAACTCAATGTAAATATCGCTAATAAAGTTTCTAAATTAAATATATAAGGGGATACGTTTTTGCAAAAAAATATGGCAAATTCTGCTTTCACTTTGCGTTAAGGGGGAGCGCAGGTTGCTGCTTATACTGCGCTCCGATCTTTATCACGCGCTAGAGGGTGGTGATGAAAATTTTTTTGTTATGAACCTAATGGCTAATCTTCTGAATCCGGATAAAAGTTTACCATTGTTCCATCCTGGTTATAAACCTGTGCCCAGCGAACACCGTCTATCCATACATAAATTATATAACATGTATCGCAGATCTCATTATAGGTTGTTTCAAATTGCTTATTATCATTTTCTCCTGAAACAGCTGTATTATAAAAAATTCCCGTAATTGAAACTACTAATACTAAAGTGAAAACAAGTGAACGAAAATTAATTGAAAGTTTTTTCATGGCTTATTCTCCTTTTGTTTTTGGAATAAGCAATGATTGCCAACATGTACTTTTTTAAAAAGCAAATGTTACTTTATTTGAAGTCATTTTTATATGTGTGGATTTCTTAAATCATTGATTTTATTGTTATTTTAAGGGATTTTAGGAATATTCGTTACAGCATTTGAAGTAAAGAAATTCTATTTAAATGAAGAATAAGCCGCTTTTTAAACATGATCTTATTAAGCTTTTAAGATCTTTTACAGCAAAAGAGCAGAAACGATTTTTAATGTTTCTGAATTCTGAATTTTTTGTTACAAGAAAAGCATTGGTAATACTGTATACCGAACTGATAAAATTCCACCCTCTATATACAAATGTTAGCTGTTCAAAAGAATCATTATACAGCATTGTATATCCGGGAATGAATTACAACGGCGGCACTATGCGAGATCTCCTTTCATCTCTTTATGAAGCAGCTGCTGAATTTATCGCAATAGATTCTATGATAAAAAATAATAATACCCTTTCTCAAAAAATTTATGAGCTTTCTCAAAGAGGGCTTCATAAAAATGCTGCAAAGCTGATTAGAGAATTCAGTGCAATCAAAGGAAATTCTGGTTTTATAGATTCTTCTTATTTTCTGGAAAGATATAAACTGCAGGTAATGAATATTAACCTTAAAATGATATTTAGTAACCGGACTTCTAAAAAATCAATAACAAGGCTTACTGAGGATTTTAGATCTGCGGAAGAATTTATTCTACTGTATTCTTTTATGGAAATTACCGCAAATTTCAGTAATCTTATTATTTTTGAAGATAGATTTATCGATTCCCCTGCTGATGGAGATTTTATAAAGGCTGTAAACGAAATTTGTGATTCATCATTATACAAATTGGTAAAATCAAAAAGCCAATACAGTTTTGTTGCCGAGCTTTATATTGCAATGATCCAAGCCTTCCAAAAAGCAGGGAACTTCAAATATTATGAAAAATACAGGAATTTAGTAAAAGCCTCCTTACCCCATTTAAGCAATGATGAAATTTCGATGCATTATTCCAAGCTTATAAGCTGCTGTATTTTAGGAGCAAAATATGGTAAAAATCCTGATATTTATAACAGTGAATTGCTGAAGCTGTATTTAATATTCCTGGAAAATAGTTATTACAGAGATAACAAAACTCGTTATATCCCCGTTAATCTTTTCAGAACGGTTGTTCTTCAGGCAGTAAAGCTTAAAAAGCTTCCATGGCTGCTTAGAGTAATAAACAGGTTTGTTGATGAACTCTTACCTTCTGAAAGGGAAAACATGAAACAGTACGCAATGGCTTTTTATTATTTTTCAACCGGCAGAAGCGGAAAAGCCCTTGAAACAATCAGTTCAATTGATATTACCCAGTTCATTTTTAAATATGATATATATAACCTTAAGCTGCGTATCCTTTATGAAGATAATGAATTGAACTCAGCACTCGAGTTGATTCATGCATATACGCAGTTCCTGAGGAATGATAAAATGATGCCTGCCCCCAGGAAAACATTTCACCGCGCATTTTTGAAATATACTAAAAGACTTATTTCAGTTACCGAAGGCTCTAAGAAATTTGAAGCCGGCCTGGAGATTCAAAAATTGCAGAAAGAAAGCTGTGCCTATAAGGATTGGCTTACAGAAAAATTATCTTTATTCGAAAGTTCAAAGAAGAAATACAGTATGGCGGGTTAATAAAAAAAAAGGAGGCTTAAAAAGCCTCCTCAAAACAGTTACATATCTTTATTTCTTTTTTATAATCCCTTAACTTCCGTAACCAGCTTCTGCAGGGATGCTTTTGCATCACCGAAGAGCATTCTGTTATTGGGATAGTAGAACAGCTCATTATCAATACCTGCATAACCTGCTGCCATAGAGCGTTTCATAATTATCACATTGGCTGATTTATCCACATCAAGTATCGGCATTCCGTAAATCGGGCTGGACTGGTCATGCCGTGCAGCCGGGTTTACAACGTCATTGGCACCGATAATAATGCTTACATCAGTATTCGGCATTTCACCGTTGGCATCTTCCATTTCAAGAAGCTTGTCATAAGGAACGTCAGCTTCTGCAAGCAGTACGTTCATATGGCCCGGCATTCTGCCTGCTACTGGATGAATGGCATATTTTACTTCAACGCCTTTTTCTTCAAGCAGTTTTTCTAGCTCATGGCAGGTATGCTGCGCCTGTGCAACAGCAAGTCCGTAACCCGGAACTATGAATACCTTCTTTGAATATGCAAGTAATACTGCAGCATCGGAAGCTGAAATTTCTTTCACAGTTCCCTGTTGTTTATCACCGCTTGATGCTCCGCCTGCTGTGCCGAATGCTCCGGCAATAACGTTAAATAAAGAGCGGTTCATAGCCTTACACATAAGTATCGTTAAAATAGTACCGGCTGAACCAACCAAAATACCGCCTGTTAACATTACCTGGTTGTTGTAAACAAAACCGGCAAATGCTGCCGCAACACCTGTAAAGGAGTTAAGCAGTGATATCACCACCGGCATATCTGCTCCGCCGATAGGCATAACAAACATAACTCCGTACAGAACTGCAATTCCTAAAACAACATAAAGAAGCATGTTATTTGCTGCAGGCTGCATTGAAAGGTATGTTGCAAGTCCGACTGCTGCCAGTAATATTACCAGGTTTATGAATTTCTGTCCGGGGAATACTTTATCGCCGATATTACCGTTAAGCTTACCGAATGCTATCATACTTCCGGTGAACGAAACTGTACCGATGATAAGGCCTGCCATTATTATCGCAACCAGTGCTGCTCCGCCATGGCTGAAATCATGTTTTGTATATTCTACAATTGAAATTACAGCTGCGCAGGCGCCGCCCATTCCGTTAAAAAGGGATACCATTTGCGGCATCGCTGTCATCTTTACGCGTTTTGCTGCTATCCATCCTACTACTGTTCCTATTAAAATACCGCCGAATATCCATATATAGTTGCCTATTCCATCTTCCAGAAAAATAGCTCCGAAGATAGCAATTGTCATACCAAAAGCCGCGATCAGGTTGCCCTTTCTTGCGCTATCGGGATGGCTCAGCATTTTTAAACCTAATATAAATGTTACCGAGCCTATTAAATAAATTATATCTACAATGTATTTTTCCATGTCATTTCTTCTTCTTCTTAAACATTTCAAGCATGCGGTCTGTAACAACAAATCCGCCTACTACATTTAATGTACCTAATATTACTGAAAAGAATCCGAGGATAATTGCCAGGTAATTATCCGGCTCCGCCCTGCCCATAACCAGGATTGCGCCTACTATCACTACACCGTGAATAGCATTTGCACCTGACATAAGCGGTGTATGCAGAACCGAAGGAACATGTGAAATTACCTCGATCCCAAGGAAAACCATGAGGATAAGCAGGTAAATAAACCTGATATTCTCACTGATAAAAGCTAATACCTGTTCCATTATTTAACCACCTCTTTTAATTTCTCGTTAACTATTTCACCGTTATGTGTAATACACGTTCCCTTTACAAGGTCATCTTCAAAGTTCAGGTTGATCTGCCCGTCCTTTAAAATGAGCTTTAAGAATGTAAGCACATTCTTACCGAACATTTTACTTGCATCAAACGGAACTGTTGAGGGTAAAAATGAAGAACCGATTATTTTTACTCCGTCAGCATCAACTGTCTCTTCATTTTTGCTGAGCTCGCAGTTACCGCCTGTAGATGCAGCAAGATCAATTATAACTGAGCCTTTTTTCATGGCTGCAACTGTTTCTTTTGTGATAAGCACAGGGGCTTTTCTTCCCGGTATCTGCGCTGTTGTAATTATCACATCAGATTTAACAGCATGGTCATGTATCACCTGTCTCTGTTTGGCTTTGAATTCTTCGGTCTGCTCAACAGCATAACCGCCGGCAGCCTTATCATCTTTAGCGCCTTCAACTTCAACAAATTTAGCGCCAAGTGAATTTACCTCTTCTTTAACCGCGCTGCGTGTATCAAACGCTTCCACTACTGAACCAAGTTTCCTTGCAGTCGCTATTGCCTGAAGACCGGCAACACCTGCGCCGAGTATCAGTACTTTGGCAGGTGTAATGCTTCCTGCTGCTGTCATGAACATCGGGAAGAATTTGGGAAGATTTGATGCTGCAAGCAATACAGCTTTGTAACCTGCTACAGTTGCCTGCGAGGAAAGTACATCCATTGACTGGGCGCGTGTTGTTCTTGGAATGGTCTCAAGGCTGAAGCCTGATACCTTTTGATCCAAAAGCAGCTTAACTGTTTCGGGGTTAAAGAACGGCTGGAACATTGCGAATGCAACCGAGCCTGTTTTCAGTTTTGTGATCTCATCTTTTGTAAGTGAATTTATTCTGAGGATGATATCCGATGAAGAAAGCACCTTGGCTTTATCGCCAATTTCAGCGCCCTGCGCTTTGTAGTCTTCATCACTTGCAAAAGCTTTGCTGCCTGCTCCGCTTTCTACAAGGACCTGAAAATTCATCTTTACCAACTGTGCTGCTATTTCCGGAAGCGCTACGACTCTGTTTTCGCCTTCCGGCTCTTTGAGAATTCCTATTATAGCCACTATTGTTGTTATCCGATTATTTTCAAAAAAATTATCCATCAAAATTAACAAAACCGCATAAATAAACAAATGATATAAGTCATATTTTTTAGCAGTTTAATACGGCTTTCATCAAATTTAGTGTTTAAGTTCTTTAAACTGCACAATCAAAATCTGTAATTGATTTTTAGTTTATACATCCAAACATTTCATGTTATAACCAACACTAAAAATGAATCAATGATTAAATTTTAAAAAAATCCATTCAATTGAGTGATTATGCATTATTGTTATCTGCTGCTTTTTAGAAAATTGCTGGAAATAAACTTTGTCTGAATTATATTTAATTTATACTCACTGAAATATTCACAAATTTTAAAATTTTATTCATTATAGTTAAATTATAGCACATTTCCTGGTAATTTTCACTCACTATTTAAAAAAATCCTCTTTTGATTAAAAAAAGCAGTTTTTTATCTTTGAAATTCAATTTTTCATTAATTTAAACCAAAAATAATAAAATTCTATAGGAGAGTACACATGAAGAAAGCTTTCTTCTTCTTTACTGTAATTTGCTGCTTTCTGATTTCAAAAGATTCCTTCTCTGTTGATAAAAAAACGAAATGGCTTTTAAAGCTTGCTGAGAAAAAGAAAAACGGGCTGAAAATTAAGTCAAATATTCTGGATAATCCCAGAACTGCGCCTTATATGCTCTCACATTTAAGCCAAAGTGATTTCGCATCAAACAGGCTTTATGATATTGTCAGTGAATCACGAACAAATAAAAATCCATTCAGACTTGAAACAGGAGTCGGGCTTTCAAAAGTTGATACCACCAATTATTACCTGCTTGATCTCAAGCCGGGCTATAGTATAGGAGGCAAAACCTGGGCTTTTGATATCGGCATAGACGCTCCATTGAGATACCGCACAAGCAAGATAGCTTTCCGCTCACAGGATTATGAATCATTTACACAGATCCTAAGCACCCTTAATTCAAGTTACGCATATCTGTTTAACACAAAGTCATTTTCTCTAGTATTCAACGGCGGGTTCAGCCAGATAAATAACGCAACATTAGGCAAGGGCTCCATAATGTACGGATACAACAACTCACCAAGTTATGAAAACCGCCGTAACGGTATTTCACTCGATATTGCCTACAATGTGAGCGGATATCTGAATGATAACGCCGCTTCGGCGAAATTATTTTTAAGTGATATTACTTCCGGCGGTATTTTCGGTCTGGGGTTTGAAGGCTCCCCTTTAAAAGTTTTTGGCGGCAGAAAAGGAAAGCTTGACCTGCCGGTACTAAAAGATTTTAACATTGGCGTCAATGTTGCAAGTGACTTCAACAAAAACGCGGGAATAACAAAGGTATTTTATGATACTGATACTACCGGCGGTATTACCCGTTACTATCAGCGCGGAGTTGAAGATATGGGTGCAATGTCACTTGTGAACCTGTACGGCGAGATGGTTCTTTTCGGACAAAAAACTTTTTCTACTTACATTTACGGGGAATACTCAAAAATTGTAAAATTCGGTAGCGACGCTTCGGCGGGGCTTGACCTGGTTGCAAGAACAGAAGATAACAAAAACTATTTCTCGCTTACTTTCCAGCGCAGATACCAGCAGGGCAAGTACCTTCCTACATATTTTAACGGTCTTTATGAAAATGACCGATACCAGCTTATCACAAATGAGAACAACTTAACTCCCCCGCAGCTTATCAGCAAGGCTTCGCAGCTTGATACTGTGCAGGAATTAAAAGGCAGTGTGTTTTTTTCACTCTACGGCATGTTCATGAAAACATTCGTTGCTTACGCAACTTACCAGAAAATTGACCGCGGTGATCTTGGTGGTGAGCTGTACCTGGTGGCTTCGTTCCCGAATATTGATGACAGGTTCTCAATTTACGCAGGGTATTACAAACGCAGGATTCAGGATACAGGCGAACTATTCACATTCAACGAAAATGCGGTCTTTTTCGGGCAGGCAAGTTATGTGCTTAGTGATATGATAATTCTTTCACTTTCATACCAGCAGACCTTTGCCGCTGAACGTGATGCGAATAACAATGTTATTGGTTATGTTGCACAGAAAAGATTCACTCCCCAGGTCAATTTCATCTGGCCTTTGGGAAGGTAACTCAGATTATTGGTTGAGTTAAAGCTATCCTCTCACTCTCCCCCTAGTAGGGGGAGCTGGAGGGGGTTTCATGCTAAAACTACACAACTAACCTCATGTTACCACACTTTGCTCCCCTCTCCTTTTAGGAGAGGGGCTGGGGGTGAGGTCATTTTTTTCAATCTCTTTAGTATTCGCGGAGTCTCTCCGAAGGAGGACTCTGCATGCTAAATAATGAATCGACTGAATCCTCCTGTTGGGAACACCAACCAAGGGTGTAATTATTTATTGTAAATCATTTTTTGAGTTGCAATAATTTTTCCTGCGATATTTAACTGATAGAAATATATTCCGCTGGCAAGATTTTTCGGGACAAATGTTTTAGAATAAGTTCCTGATGATAGTACTTCAGTAACTAAATTTTCAACCTCTCTGCCAAGTACATCATAGACTTTTATTTGCACAAAGTTACTTTTGTTAACTTTAAATTTAATTATCGTTGTACCATTAAACGGATTTGGGTAATTTTGGATTAACTCGTTTTTTTCAGGTACTTGATTCGAAATAATATTAACTGAAATAGGAGGCGGTTGGGATAATGCACTATCAATTCTAATTGCATACAAATCAACATCATGCGGATTGTTTGGTTCTGCACCACCAAAACAAATTATATCGTCAAGGTTAGAATCAGGAGCTTTTATCATGTTTTGTAAATAAACGGAATTAAGATCTGAAAAAAGGTTTATTTCTCTAATTTTGTTTAAGTTAGTATCAAACTGACATACTTTACCAACATGTCGGTTTTCATTATTTAAACTTGACCGATAGGAAACAATATATTTATTAGACTCTAATCTGATAATATTCGGACTAAAATCACTATTATTATTTTTACTTATTGTATCCGTTAAAAGTGCATTACCGTTTATATCTGTTTTAATAATCACTATTCTATAATAACTATTTGAATAATAGCCTCCGAGGATAATAAAACCAAAATTTGTACTTACAAAAGATGAAACGAACCTATATTGATAAGATGATTCCCAAATAATATTACCAGCCCCATCTAACTTCATTAAATATGCTTTCCAAGTACCATTTATAAATTTATCTCCACAGACTATATATCCGCCGCCAATAGAAGGTTCTATTTTATAAAAATTTTGCGGAGTATCATCATAATACTTTTCCCATAGTAAATTTCCAAGAGTATCCAATTTGCATATATAACCAGAAAAAGAGCCTCCGCACATCACATATCCGCTATCGCCGGTTTGCGTAATATCTCTCGTTTCAGCGCCGTTTGGATATGATTTATCCCATACTACATTGCCGTTCAAATCAAGCTTCATTGAAAAACAGGAATTCCTCTGCCCGGTAAAGACACAACCGCCGTCATTACTAGGTGCAACTGCTTTTGCTATTCCTCCTATATATGTCCTGGTCCATAACGTATCACCTAGCTGATTCATTTTCAAAACGTACATATAGTAATCCAGTATTCCGGTATAGCCTACAATATAAAAGTTAGAACCGTCTGCTGCGCAGCCGTCGTATCCTTCTTCATCTCCGCCAATAAAACTCTCGTACGTCTTCTGCCAATACAACTGGCTGCTTAAACTTTGGCAAAAAATAAAACTAAAAACTAAAAAAGCTATAATTTTCAGTGTTGGGCTGGATTTCAGGTAATATTGAGGATTTTTGTTCATAAACTATGTTCTAAATTTTTCCGCAGGATTGTTGAATATCTAGCTCAAAATAATACATCAAATCAGTCAATGCAATGATTTACGTCATAATATTCCCCTCCCTTGCGTCGCTGTGCATCCTCAAAAGACAACTTGATTATTGATACCTTTAGTATGCGCAGAGTCTCTCCAAAGGAGGACTCTGCGCTACAAAAAATGAGTCATCAGGATCCGCCACCAACACCGGGGTAATTCTATTTTTTTTACATTTCATCTTTTTTTCCCTTGACACTGCCATTAACATATATTATATTTACTTATATATGCATAACGCATATATAAAATATTCCAAATTTCCTTTAACATGAAAAGTTCTATTTTTTCGTGAGTTCTCATTATGAATAATCACCATGAGAATTTTCACCCCCGGTTAAATCAATGGATTTTCAATCCATTCTCATTATGAAAAATTCATCATGAGACTGTATCAACATGAATATATTCATTATGAGAGAGTTCTCACTTTCAATAACAGGCTGTTTTCGCAGAAAACTGATTCAAAACCCTCAAATAAAAAAAATCGATTGTAAGTGAGAAAACAAGAATGATCCAATTACCTTTACCGGCCGTGTTTAATGAAGTAAATTTCAGGGTTTAAAAGGAATTAATAAAATTAATGATTATTAAAAACTTTATTCATAAATTGCATGATTAACTTAGTTTAAAAAGGAGTATTTCTTGCCAAAATTACAGCTTCATACAAAAATAGTAATTGGGCTTATTCTCGGTGCTGTCTTCGGAGCCATTTTTGCCATAAATCCCAATAAAGTTGAGCTTAACTACAAAGACCACTCCGAACAGGTTGAAAATTGGCAGGAATTCAGTTACCTGAAAAAAGATTCACTACTTAAAACATTTTACGGCGGTGATCAGCTTTCAATTATCAAATATTACAAAAATCTTAAAGATAAAAAAGATGTTAAGCTGAAAGTTAAGCTTTCAGATGGCTCAGAAAAAATTTATGAAAGCATTACATCAGTTGAAAAGGTAAAAACTATTGGTGTATGGTTCAAGCCCGTTGGTGATATTTTCGTAAGGCTGCTTAATATGATAGCTGTGCCGCTTGTGCTTGCTTCGTTGATAGTTGGTGCTGCTTCGCTTACAGATCTGAAGCATGTTGCGAAGATCGGCGGAAAAACTATCGGGTTCTACGCCCTTACAGCTGTTATGGCTATTACCATTGGTTTGCTTTGCGTGAATTTCATTCAGCCCGGCCATATTATGGACCAAAGCTCAAAAGACCGGCTGCTTGATGTTTACCAGGATGACGCGAAAAGTAAAATTGAACAGAATGTTTCAATGAACATCGTTGAGTTTCTTGTAAATATTGTTCCTAAAAATCCGTTTAAAGCTATTGCCGATGGTGACTTCCTGCAGATAGTATTCTTTGCTATCCTAACCGGAATTTTCCTGATGCAGATACCAAAAGATAAATCTGCACCGGTCATAAGCTTCTTCAACGGGTTAAGCGATGCTATGATTGTACTTGTTGAAAAAATTATGATTATTGCCCCGTATGCGGTGTTTACTTTAATTGCTGCTACTGTGGCGGAATTTGGCTTTTCCATTTTAAAGACCCTGATGTGGTATTCTCTTACAGTTGTACTCGGACTCGCAATTTTAACGTTTATTGAATATCCATTACTGCTTAAAATTTTTACTAAGATCCGTTTTAAGGACTTCATGCGTGCTCAGCGGCAGGTAATAGCCGTGGCTTTTTCAACCAGCTCCTCTGCAGCTACGCTGCCTGTTACCATGGATGTTTGCGAAAAGCGTCTCGGTGTTCCAAATAAAATTGCAAGTTTTGTTCTCCCATTAGGCACAACAGTAAATATGGATGGCACCGCCCTTTACCAGGCAGTCGCAGCGGTTTTTATAGCGCAGGTTTTTGGTTTCGAGCTTAATCTTACTCAGCAGTTAACAATTGTGCTTACTGCTGCTCTTGCCGCTGTAGGTACAGCGCCCGTACCGGGGGTTGGATTGCTAATGCTTATCATAGTACTGAAATCAGTCGGCGTGCCTGAAGAAGGTATTGCGCTGATCATAGGTGTTGACCGCCTGCTTGATATGTGCCGCACCGTGCCGAATGTTATTGCAGATTCACTTGCATGCGTAGTGATCGCATCCAGCGAAGGCGAGCTCGGCGAGATCAAACCCGATGCCGAGTATGATGGAGTGATGTAGGAAGCATAATTCCAAATGCCAAAATCTAAATATCAAACTATCATCCAAACCTCATCCTGAGCTTGTCGAAGGATGAGTTGCCACGACCTTCAGGTCGTGGGTAACAATTATAAAATAAACCCGGCTTTAGCCGCAATTCAATTAACTGAAGTTTAATGCAATTAAAAGGTTTAACAAACAACGAAGTACTGGAAAGAATAAATAGTGGACGAATCAATCGCTCTACTGTTACTAAGACTAAAAAGATCCGGGAAATCATCCTGGAAAATGTATTCTCTGTATTTAATCTGGTTATTACATCTGTTATTCTATTTTTACTTTATTTCTTCATCACTTCCGGTGATGAAAGGCTGCTTTATGATACCATAGGCACTACATTTGTAATTTCACTCAATACATTTATTGCAGTTTACCAGGAAATCCGCGCTAAAAAAGCGCTTGATAAGGTCAGCCTGCTTTTAAAAAAGGAAGTAAAAGTTATTCGGGATGGTAAAGAGGCAGTTATCGACCAGACTGATGTTGTAGTTGATGATATTATTGTGCTGGAACGCGGTGACCAGGTGGTAGTTGATGGTGTAGTTGAAGAATCAAACAAGCTTGAAATTGATGAATCACTATTAACCGGTGAATCACTTCCTATAAATAAGAAAAACGGCGACCAGGTCCTCTCAGGCAGCTTTTGCCTTTCAGGTAACGGATTTTATAAGGCTGAAAAGGTCGGCGATAACAGCTACGCCAATGAAATTACAAAAACCGCGAAAAAATTCAAGCTGAACTTATCACCGCTGCAGGTTAAGCTGAATTTCATCGTTAAAGTTCTGTTTTCAACTGCTATTTTTCTGGTAATACTTGAAATTATTCGTAACCCCAATGGCTTTTCTGATCTTGATTTCGTTCGCCGTATTTCAACCGTAATGCTTTCACTCATTCCCCAGGGACTCGTTCTAATGGCCTCAGTTACTTTTGCTCTGGGTATCTACCGCATCAGCAAAATAGGCGCTATAATTCAAAAGCTTAACGCTATTGAATCATTCGCCAATGTTAAAATAGTATGTACTGATAAAACCGGCACTCTTACCCAAAATAAGCTCGCAGTAAACAGGATAACCCCATTAACATCAAAATTTACCAAAGAACAAATTGAGGAATTACTGGGTACTTACGCAAAGCTCTCTTCTGATAAAAATGCGACATTAAAGACCCTTGAAATATATCCTGCTGATATCAACGCAGCAGTTACTGATGAAATACCCTTCAGCTCTGAAAATAAGATGAGCCTTTTACAATTAACAATTAGTCCGTCTAAGCCTGATTTCGACTCGACACAGTCGAGTCTCAAAAATGAGCAATTAACAATTGTGTTTGGCGGGTATGATATTTTAAATGAAAGATCTCAAGAAAAACAAAAAGCTGAAGAAATTTTTGAAAAAGACGGCTTAAAGATATACCGCAATTTGCTGTTTGGAATAGAAACTTCAGGGCGAAGCCTTAAAGAGCTCGAAGAGGATTTATCGCAGATTAAAATTGAGCCTGTATGTATAGTTTCAATTACAGACCAGGTGCGGGGTGACGTTATGGAAGCCATAAACCTCTTCCATAAAAATAATATTGAAATAAAGATTCTCTCAGGTGATAATGCTTATGCAATACAGGCAGTTGCAAAAGAAATTGGCTGGGATATAAAAGATAACGAGCTTATATCAGGCAGCGATATTGAAAAGGTAAGCGATAGTGAAATATTCAAGGTCATAATGGAAAAGAAAATTTTCGCCCGCCTTAAGCCTGAACACAAGCTGCGCATTATAAAAACGCTCCGCAAAGAAAAGATCTACACTGCTATGATAGGCGATGGTGTGAACGATCTGCCTGCAATAAAAGAATCAGACATGGGCATTGCCATGGAAGAAGGAAGCCAGATAACCAAAGAGGTGGCTGATATTGTTCTGCTGAAAAACAAGTTCGCGCTCTTACCTAACATTTTTGATGAAGGGAATAAAATTGTTAACACAGTAAGCTCTGTTGCTAAGCTTTTCCTTACCAAGAATTTTATGGTGATATACTTCACTATACTTTCAATGTTCTTCGCTTTTGAATTCCCCTTAACTCCCCGCAGGGTATCATTGATAAATATTTTTTCTATCGGTCTCCCCTCTTTCATTATTGCTTTAAGGAATTCTAACGTAAGCAAGCTTACGAATTTTTCGAAAGACCTGTTCAGCTTTGTGCTTATATCAGCAGCAATACTCGTTGGGGCTTCTTATATAGGGCAGTATTACACAGAAAAATTTGCCGGGTTCACCCCTGAAGATATACAGATGGTCATGCTTTCAGTTATGATCTTTATAACATCTGTCAACTTCCTCTGTGTTGTAGCGCACAAAAATGAAAAGAACATGAAGCTGTACGTCTTATATGCTATCGGGCTTGTTACGCTGTATTCATTTCTGAGTTTAACGCAATCGCAGTTCATACTTATAGGCTGGATAAAAACTTTCTATGAAATATCCTTCCTCGAACACCGCTATTTAGGCATTACTGCCGCAATTGCGCTTATCAGCGGAGCGGTATTGTTCATACTGCAGCAGATAAGGGCGAAGTTAATTAAGACAGCATCGGCTTGAAGGTAAAACTTCACATACAGATCTTAATCGGCTTTTTACTCGGAATTATCTTCGGAGCGATTTTCAGTGTGAACCACAACAGCCTTATTATTTTTTCAGCTGGAAATGAAATAAAAATAGAAAGCTGGCAGCAGTTCTCATTCGTAAAAGGTGATTCTGCAGTAGCTGTTTTTAATGAAAGCTCACAAAATGGTATTATAAGGTATTTTGAATCCTTAAAGAAAGATAAAAAAACCGAAGGTGTAAAAATAAATGTAGTTTACCCCGCGTCGGTTGAAATTCACACTTACGAAAATATCAGCTCTATACAAAAGACAAGCTCTATCGGCGCTGATATTAAGCCTGTTGGCGAAATATTCATCAGGCTGTTGAATATGATCGCTGTTCCGCTTGTACTTGCATCACTAATTGTCGGCGCAGCTTCGCTGCATGATGTTAAGCATCTTGCTAAGCTTGGCGGCAAGCTGATGGCTTTGTTCCTGTTCACTTCAGTAATTTCGGTTGCACTGGCGCAGGTGCTTACCGTTGTTATCCGCCCGGGATTGCATATGACCCCCGAAGCAAAGTTAAGGCTTGTTGAAGCATATAAAGATGAAGTAAAGGCTCCGCTGCTGCAGGAATATAAAATGGACCTGGTTGATTTCCTTGTCAACATTGTGCCTAAAAACCCGTTCAAGGGCCTGGCAGAAGGCGACTTTCTGCAGATAGTATTTTATGCAATATTAACCGGATTGGTATTATGTTATATTCCTAAAGAACGCTCAAAGCCTGTTATAGCTTTTTTTGAAGGGGTATCAGAGGCTATGATAAAGCTGGTAGAAAAGGTAATACTTATGGCTCCGCTTGCAGTGTTTGCCCTAATATCAGCTACCGTGGCGGAATTTGGCTTCAGTATCCTTGGCACACTATTCTGGTATGCCCTTACATGTATTATAGCTTTGGTACTTGTCGGATTTGTATTGTATCCTGCGCTGGTAAAATTCCTTGGTAAAGTTTCACCTGTAAAATATTTCCTGGCTCAAAAGCAGGTGATGGCGGTAGCATTTACAACAAGCTCAAGCTCAGCAACACTGCCTGTTACAATTGATGTCACAGAAAATAAGCTTGGAGTGCCCAATAAAATTGCGGCATTTGTTCTGCCAATTGGTACCACAATAAACAAAGATGGAACTGCTCTTTACCAGGCAGTTGCCGCTATATTCATAGCGCAGGTTTACGGGTTTGAGCTCAGCTTGGCGCAGCAGTTCACAATTTTTATAACCTGCGTCATAACCGGCGCGGCAACAGCGCCCGTTGCGGGCGCGGGGCTCATTATGCTAGTAGTAGTATTAAATGCGGTAGGCCTTCCTGTTGAAGGTATTGCGCTTATTGTTGGTGTTGACCGTATCATCAATATGTGCCGTTCAACTGTAAATGTAATTGGTGATACAATGGCAAGCGTTGTGCTTGCAAGAAGTGAAGGAGAGCTTGGCGAAATTAAGGTTAAGGACTGATCACCTGCCGCCAATAAACCTTTCCTTGGGTATATAAAGCTTATGACCCATCGGGAAGGTCATTTCAATTCCTTCAGCACTCCATATTACCCTGGTCTTTTTAATATCTTCATCGCTTAACGGCGAGGGGTCAAGATAGTTTATCACGTGACCGTAACTGTTATCATCCTTCCGGCTTATCATAACTATATAAGCCGAGCTTAGCGGCTGGCTTTGTTTTATGATTGAAAGCTTATACGGGTCGTAGGAACTGTATTTAACATAATCGCCCTGTGATGACTCCATTATAACCCTGTCACTCAGTGTATAACCCAGAAGCTGGAAAAGTATTACAATAATAAGTAAGCCCGTAAATAATCCGGCTCCAAGAGTGAAGATAAAAACTATCGGTTTTTTCATTTAAAAGATGGTTAACTTTCGGGGGCTGTTACAAAAATAGCTATTTATGATAAAAGAATAAATAAAAAATTGCAAGTGAAATGAGCTGCGCGGCAGGAATAAAAAGCAGTATAGAAACAATATATTTCAATATTACTCTGCCCCTGCTTTCGTTAAAGAACTGTACAAATGCCCAGCCGTAATAAACAAGCCAGGCTATATAATAAATAGAAATGGGAATATACCAATACCTGTTAAAAATAAATAAAAAGGGACTGATCATAATATACATCAGCGTTCTTTGAGCCCCAAGAAAAGTATTGAACACAAGATTTTCAGCGTAATTATACCCGGACTTTCTGAAGAACAGCCACGAAAAAAATGCTATCACAGGTACGCTGACAAGCTGTATTACATTGAAATATTTATAGATAAAGGCATTGTACTGCAAACCAAAAGAATTTATCCCTGAGCCAACTGTATTTATATCGGCTTTTGGTCCCATTAGTTGATAGTTTACGCTTAAAAAAGTTGCTGCCGCAACTGCCAGGAATAAATACTGGAAAGGGTTAAAATATTTTTTCCGTCTGCCTTCAATGTAGTCTTTTGCAGCATACCCGGGGCGGGTAAAAAGCTCTTTTATAAGAAATAAAATTCCCTTATCAATATGTGTGAAAGAATGAAAAAAATCATGCATTGCATGTCTTAAGGTAAAGCGGTGAATATCAGCTTTTTGCCCGCAATCATTGCAGAAACGGCCCTCAAAACTGTTACCGCAATTTTTACATGTTATCATTTTACCGGGTTGTAATTTACCATTTGAAAATGAGTTTCTGTAGCATTGTATATTTCATAGCCCAATGCAAGATAAAGCTTTTTAGCTCTTTCATTTACCTTAAGTACCTGCAGCCTTATCGCTTTGTTTTCTGCTGAGGCCTGTTTATGCAAATTTAATAATATTTTTGTTCCGATTCCCTTGTTTTGGTATTTATCTATTATATAAATTCCGCTGATTATCATGGAGTGTTCATCGCTATAGACCTCCAGCGTACCTGCTGGTTCTCCGTCAACTTCAATAATACTCAGAATATCCGTATCAAAATCTTCTTCATGGTATTTCCTCTGAAATTCTTCATCCCATCCCCAGGTTTCCTCAACGTACTTTCCTAATGCGTTCTTTCTTATTTCAAATGAAAGTTCATTATCGTTTTCAACTGCTTTCCGCAGTGTATAATTCATTATTTTATTCTTTCCACACTGTATATTCCAACCGGATTCAGCTTGCCTTTCAGCAGCATTTCACCTATCAGATCAAATCTGCAATATCCCGTTCTTGGCATTTTTTTGTACATATTATTTGAGATCAGCAGCGGTTTATTGTGTTCATTGCATTTATCCTGTATCCTCGAAGCAGTATTTAAAACATCGCCGTGATAGGCTATTTCCTTTTTAAGCTCCCCTATTTCCGCAACGGTAACAGTACCGCAGTTCATACCTGCTTTAAATACGGGCACTATCCCGTACTTTTCTTTATAATAGCTTCCAAGTGATTCCAGTTTATTTTTAAATTCAAAAAAGAATTTAAAACAATTATCATTCTCTATCCCTTTTTCAAGTTCCCATGTCAGAACAATTTCATCACCTACATACAGGTAAATTTCTGCTTTATATTTTGCCACAACATCTGTAACATCGTAAAAGCAATCCTGTATTAAACGGCTGTATTTAAGGTGTCCAAGCTTTTCAGCTATTGTTGTAGAAGCTTTAAGGTCTATGAACATAAAGATCCGGTCTTCAACCCTTGGATTATAATACTTCCCAGAAAAAAGCTTTACCAAAATGCCGGGTCCGAACTTTTTGTTCACCTCTTTCAGAAAATTTATCAGCAAGCTGATAAATGCACCGTATAAAAACAGCGCTACGGTATATTGGCTCTGCAGTGTATAATTAATTGAATATATCAGGTTATTATCCCTGTTGATAATAATTCCGTGCAGAACAAAAATTGATACTATTGAAATGAACATTGTAACAATGTATGCCAGGCTTTTCACTGTAATTATATACCTGAATGATCTCCGCTTGAATTTTGGTGTATCCATCAGGAAATCAATGAATGAAAGCAGCAAGCCGTTCACTACGGCAACTACATTGCCTTCAAAAAACATAAGGTCCATTTCAACAGGTTTTTTCAGGATAAAGTATTGTTCAAAATCATACATCCCGAAAAACCTGAATATTACGAACATATTACCGGCTATCAGCCAGGCTACCAGGTTAAACCTGATCTCCTTAATTCTTTTTTTCATTTTTAACAGCGTATGAAGTACAATATAAAAATGAATATTGTAATGATTGCAAAAAACTACATTATCTCATAATGACATTGAAAAATGTATTATATTAAACCCAAAATTAACATATTTTTATATAAATTAAACTAATATTATTTACGTGCGACTTTTCATGCGGTTAATGCATCATATTACTGTAAACAGGTTTACACTAACACTCATTAATGAAAGTAGATTCAGCTAAATTCAGCAGGCTTTTACAGCCGCATTACAATGATGCTCTGAAGTATTCAAGAGCCCTCTGTTCCACATGGTCAGCCGATGATGCGGAAGACGTATTGCAGCAGTCATTTTTGCTGGCACTTGAAAACTTTGGCAGTCTGAAAGATCATTCTAAATTTCGTTCATGGTTCTTTAAAATAATAACAACAACTTTTTATTCTTCCATCAGAAGACACTTCTGGAAAAAATTCCTGCCTTCTGATGGCGCAGCCTCAAATGTTCACAAAATTCCAGATGTATTTAACAGGGCTGAACAAACTGAAAACAGGATGATAATCAACAGCGCGCTTGCCGGAATTTCTGCAAAAGAACGTTCTGCAATACTGCTTTATGAACTTGGAAACTTTTCAATCGAAGAAATTACTGCAATTCAGGGAGAAAAAAGCATTTCTGCGGTAAAATCAAGATTAAGCAGGGCAAGGACTAAATTGAGAAATTTAATTGAAAAAGAAGAAAATTTTTTATCCCGGAATGAAGATTCTCTCTGGGAGCTAAACGGAGATCTTGAAAATGAAACACTCAAACTCATCACAGAGATCAGAACAGAACGGTAAATTGAAAGAAAATAAAGACAAATCACTGGAGCATCATTTTAATCAGTTAAAACAGGAAAACTATGATTCAACTTTTCCTGAGGTTGAAAGCTGGATATACAAAGCATCTGTAAATCTGCAAAACAATTATAATCTAACTAATTCAAATGAAAGGCTGCTCCATAAAATGAAAAATTTCTTTTTCGGAACCAAACTAAGACTTGTTTATACAATTATTGCTTTTGTTGTTTTAATCGGAGCCTGTAATATGCCTGTCACCCAGACAGAAACTGCAGGTCAAATGATAACACTGGCCGTAAATAAAAGCGATAATGATTTCGCCTCCAAAATGCAGAACTTACCATGGATTAAATCTGCACAGGTAACTTCCAATGAAAATGTAAATAATGGTGTTGATCAAATTGTTTACAGAATAGTATTGCCCAATGCGACCGAAGAGCAGGTACGGGCATATTCCAAAGAGCTTGAAACAATCGGCGATATATCAACAATTAAAATTACTCCTATGGATTATGATGTGAAGCGTCCTTTGTATTCAGCCGCTCTGCATGATTTTTTCAGTATAAATATTGATGCCACAGGTATGAGTGACGACGAGCTTAAAACTGAAATTGAATCAAAGCTCAAAGAACAGGGAGTTGACATGAAATTCCAGTTCAAAACCGGACCTGACGGAAGACGCGAGATCAGGATGGAGCAGGATGGAAAAATTGATGTAAACAATGAACCCAAAAGCTTTGAAATGAATATTGAAGATAACAACGGACGTGAAAAAATAAAGCTCTTTACCAAAAAAGCTGATCCTAAACAGTTTGAAGGCAAAACCGATGAACAGATCAGGGAAATGGTGAAAAAAGATTTCGGTAATGAGAATATAAAGGATAGTGATATTATAATTGAAAGAAAAGACGGGAAAGTACAGGTTAAAATAAATAAAGATGTTAAAGAAGTAAAATAAATAATTTTAATAATAACGCCCGGTATTGATTTTAGATAGCGGGCATTTTTATAACTGATAATATGAAAATAATTCTGGCAATAATAATATTCTTGTTTGCTTCATTTGATTGCTTTTCTCAAACAGTTTCTGTGTTCCTTATCAAATCTGTCAACAATACCCTTTCATTAGAAAAAATTGATCTGGCTGAAAACGAAGTACAGGTTTTCCAGCGTGGCGGCGGCTCAGAAAACATTTCGCTGGTAATACCTGTTTCTGAAGGGATCTCAGGGGATTTTGCCAAAGCATCAGATAAATCCGTTATGATAGCACGAAATAAAGCAGGTACACTTGTAATTTCAGTGCAAAAGCCAGATGGCACTCAAAAAGAGCTTGTTTCAAAAACCTCCTCAGAACTGATTAAATATGATATTAAAGTGAATATAACAGGCGTAAGCCAAAAGAAAGTGTATAACATTCAGGGTTATGATAAAATTACTGAAGATAATGACTCTCCGGTTATTGATATGTTTAAGGGACAAATACCCATGAGCGAAGGTGATTATTCTATTACCACAGAAATTACTGCGACCAAAAGTGAAGGTAAAATTGAGGGTGAATTTGGTATTGAATACTATGGCGGTTATTATTTCACCCGTCTTAATTTAAACGGTAAGGATGTTGATGCAATTGTCGATCTCGGTGCGGCGAATTCATTTATTATAGGTGAAGCCGTATCAGAAGGTACAAAGTTATATGATATATATGCAAGTGAAGTATCAGCAGATGGAAGCAGGAGTATTGAGCTGCCGGTAAGCGGTTTCGGAGGAAAAGTAAACAATCTTAAAGCATGCGATCTTCAGAATATTTCCTTAGGAAATATTCACCTGGCAGAAAAAACCTTTTACGTACTAAGCAAAATTAAGAATTTTGAAGGAAAAAAAATCGAAGCAATATTAGGACTTGATATACTATCTCTTGCTGATAACCTTTTGCTTGAAATTCCGGATGAAAATAAAAGCAGTAAATGCGTTTTAAGATCAGGTAAAAATAGCCTCAAAGGAGATCCTGTTCCATTCAGTTTATCTCATGGTCATATTTTTCTGAAAGGAAAATACAACAACAATGATATTAATTTTATACTGGATACAGGCTCACCCTTTAATTTTTTATCTGAAAGCTTTGCCGGAGAAAATAATATTGAAACCCGGGAAGATATCTCTGTTTATGGTGCTGACGGGAATCCGGTAAAAACCGGTACAGCAAAGCTTAATGAATTTTTATTAAACAATAGAATTATAAAAAATACAGAATTTAAATTTGTAAGCGGATCTATACTTTCTTCTTACGGACTGGATAAAAACGGCGGATTACTGGGTACATCATTTCTAAAAAACTTTACTTCAATTGAAGTGGATTTCAACAATAATAACATATATTTTGGAGTATAATAAATTGTTCTGATTTTTGATTCATTCATTATTTAATACTATTGCAATAAAAAACCCATCTGAAAAGATGGGTTTTTTTATGATATGATTAATTTTCGATTAATTTCCGCCGCGGAATTCCCTGTCAACAACATCAAATTCTCCCGGATAAGTGATTGGACCGAGTATAGTACTTACTGTGGGTTTTACTTTAAGTGTAATTCTTGATGATGAACCGCTCTTTCCGCCTAATGCCAGCGCAAGATTTATCAGGTCATTATACTGTCCGTTTGAAAAGAATTTTAAAAGGTCAAATGACATTAATATAGGAATATTTGTTGACTGGCCTACACCTGGAACAGAAATATTACCAACATTCCCGTTAATGGTCTCCTTGCTGTCAATAAATAACCGCCATGCTAAGTTTTCAATGACTGCACTTGACTGCTTCGTTCCGCCTGTTCCGTCATTTGGATTTTTTGCAAGCACATTTAGTGTAAATTCAACAGGAAGCTTTCCAGATGTAAAAGCTGCAAGCAGGTTCGCTGCATCTATTACCCCGATATTTGATATTGAACTGAAATTTGAAAGTGAAACATTGGCAACCTTCATCCCTGTTACTTTATCCAGCTTGAACTGCAGACGCTGTACATTTGTAATAGCGTCCATTACTCCCGAACAGCCGAAGTTTATAACTGCAAAAGAAACAAGTATTAATGATAAAACCGGTTTGTAAAGTTTTTTCATTTAAATTGTATTTTTAGTTTTGTGAATATACTAATATACCAAAAATTATTTAAAATCCGAAAAGCAGTGCAGCGTTTATTTGTATAGTTGTTATTGATCTGTCATTAGCTATTGGATGTTTCGGGTCATTAGCATTAAAATTCGGATCTTTAGCATCATTTAAAAAAGCATAAACATCTGTTTTGCTGTTATTGGCAGAAGGTGTATATTCTTTACCGAATAAATTTATGAGGTTATATCTTAAGCTGAGATCAAGTGTAAACTGCCTTCCAAAACCGATCTCCGAACCGATCGAAAACCCTAATCCAGTTCTCGATGCAGATTCAATATTTTTTGTTCCCCCGCTTAAGCCATTAGGTGTTGACCCTGAAAAATTAAACGAGCCGCTGATTGTTGTAAATAAAATATCAATTCCCGCATATGGCTTCACCGGACTCATTGGAATGCCGAAGCCAAACTCAGTTCCAAGTGTGAACATAAACAGGTTATTTTTTATTTCAACTGTACTGTTCGGCTCACCCGTTGGCCCGTTATTATCAAGTGATGAATAGCTTAATGAAAGTCTGCCGTTTAAGGGACCCAGCTGAACTTTTCCCATTACTCCGTAATGCAGCCCTGATCTTAAGCCATATTTTGTTCCGGTATAAAAATCCTTTGCATCACCGCTGTAATCCATTGTTGGAGATGTTAAACCAAGCTGCGGACCAAGCTCTATGCTTATTTGTGATTGTACAGAATTAAAAATAGAAAATGTTATGAGAGCTGATAAAATAATAATTATTTTCATATTATATAAAAAAATTAAATTTATGAAATTCTGAAAATTCCCCGAAAATAGCAATTTTTGATTTAGTTACCATGCAGGCCACAAATTATTAACAGCATCAAACTGAGGTAAAGATTCAAGCAATTTTACCGGTGTGCCGCCAGCAGAAGAAACTATATATATATTACCGTTATTACCTGTAAATTTTATATAGGCCAGCAGCCCTCCATTTGGCAGCCATGTTGGGTACCTGGAATTTACTCCTGATTCATTTACTATATCACCCGGTGACCCTGATGCCGGGTAGCTGAGCGAAACAATAGACCAGTAATTACCGGGATTTTTATCTGATTCAAAAATTATCCTGTCACATGCAGGAGCCCATGCAGGGTATCCCGAATTATTTGGATTATAAAAATTTACGTTATTTACCGGGTCAAGAGGATCAATAACATAAACATCATGATCTGATGATGTTGCGGATGACTGGTATTCATACGCAACCCTTCTTACAGAAATTCGCGGTGACCATTTAGGATTATATTCATCACTGCCGGTCACAACAATAGCTCTTGGATTTGAAACCTGGAAGCTGTTACCGGTTCCTGTAACATCTCCAAAATAAAGATCTCTTGAATCTGCTGTATCTACTCCTGAAGGTGATGCATTATCTTCTCTTCTGTCCCAGATCAAATATTTACCGTCCGGCGAAAATGATGGATTATTATCCCAGTTTCCGTTTGATGAGAATAGTTTTTTTGGATTTTGCGCAATCGTGCTGTCTATGCTTCCATCAGCATTGAAAAAGAATGCATAAACTTCCTGCTGGTTTCCGTCAGTTCTTGAAAATACAAGTACCCTTCCGTCCGGTGACCAGTTTGACTGCCTGTCATCTGATGTATTTGACAGTGTAAGGTTAAACGGATTTGTCTGGTAAACCAGACCGCTTGATTCAAGCCTTCCCGAAGAATTTACCTGTGCCAGGAATACATCATAATTCCCGTTAAAATTTGAAGTAAATGAAATAAATTTACCTGTTCGGGTCAGATCAGAAGCCGGAGCGCCCGGAGTAATGATAGTATTACCATCATTACCACATCCGTAAATTAAAAATGCAAACATGAAAACTGCTACTACACATAATGAAAACTTTATATAATTGTTCATTTTTGATATTAATTGTTTAATTTGCCTCATACTTAATTAACAAACTAATTTATTCGAAAGTTACGATTAATATTACAGATATTTTTCCTTAAAGTACCAATAGTTTAATATAAAATTTCATTTTTTTTAAAATTTGAAATCTAAACCTGCTTCAACTAAGCTCTTATCAATACTTCCCGTACCGATCCTGATATTTAAAGCTGCATTGCGTGAAAAAAAAATTCTAATACCGGCTTGCCCATGGATATAGAGTGAATTCTTTTTAGTATCAGGAAATAACGGGTTTTCTATACCTGAATCAAAACTGTACTGCGTTTTGGAATAACTGTATCCAATAATTATTCCGGCAAAAGGAATGATTCTTTTAGCATCAAGCCGGTTTAAATTGAAATTGCCCTGCAATCCAAAAGAAAAAATCTGTGTTTTCAATTCAGCCGAATTATTCATCCCCTCTTCTTTATTGGTACTGTATTTCCCGATTATACCTCCTGTGAAAATACCTTTATCATTTTGCGAAAATGCATATTCATAGTTCAGCACATAAACCGGTACTTTTGATTTGAGGGAATATCCAACAACTGGTCCTAAAATGTGATTGCCGCATTTAACATAAAGGTATTCGTTTTTATTTAGAGCAGTATCAAGATTATTACTATCCTTTAATTGAGAGTAATTTTGTGTTAAATTAAATGAAATTATTATCAGGAAAACAAGATTATATTTCATATCTACCGGAGATATTTTAGTTTATGGTTAAATATAATACTTAGTTTTTCATAAAAACATAACTTAAAAATTGATAACACGGTATATTGCTTAAAATTTCAATTATTATACTTACAGCCCTTTTGCAGCTCCCTTTAACTGCACAAACCTCTTCAAATATGCGTAAGCTGGCAAATTTAAATGACCACAGGGCTGATGGTGAATACTCCGCTTGCTGGGGCTATACAGCGCCAGATGGCAGAGAGTATGCAATTTTAGGATGTGCCAAAGGCACTGCATTCATTGATATCACAGATACAAATAATATTTATGAAGCCGCTTATCTGCCTGGATTGAATTCAGCTTCATGCTGCAGGGAAATGAAAGTTTTCAGCCATTATGCCTACGTTGTTGCAGATGGTATTGCAAGCGGACTGCAGATAATTGACCTGCAATATCTCCCTGATTCCGTTCGTTTAGTGAACACTTACTATGTTGGCGATTTCACTATGGGACATACAATTTCCCAAAGCGGGCCATATTTGTACATTCACGGGGGAGATTATAATATCGGCGGAATGTTCGTACTGGACCTGAGTATAGATCCTATAAACCCGGTTAAGCGGGGTGAATGGGAAGAATATGTTGTGCATGATTCACGGGTTGTTAATGATACGATCTTTGCATGTAATATATATTACCCCCCGGGCAGAATATCAGTCATAGATGCCAGAAATAAAGATAACCTGGTAACCATAGGTTACTGGGAAAATGTACCAAGCCCGGGACCGCATAACATTGCAATTTCAGAAAACAGGAAATATGCTTTTGTAACTGATGAGATCGGCGGAAATCCCAGGCTGTTAAAAATCTGGGATATATCAAATCTGAATAATGTAATTAAAATTGCGGAGTGGCAGCCCCCGGGAATAACTACATCAATAATACATAATGTTGAACTATTCGGAAGATATCTTTTTGCAGGACACTATACAGCAGGCTTAAGAGTAATTGATGTCAGTAATCCTTTCGGACCGGTTGAAGCAGCATTTTATGATACATTTCCTGAAAATGATAATTTTACGTTTGAAGGATGCTGGGGACCTTATATATTCAACTCAGAAAAGATCATAGCCTCAGACAGGAACACCGGTTTATACGTATTCAGGACAAATTTCCCGTTAAAAGAAAAAAATCCGGCTATCGCTGAAAGGTTTGCACTAGGTCAGAATTTTCCGAATCCTTTCAACCCAGTTACAAAGATCAGCTATTCTCTTAAGTTCGATAGCTACGTTACATTAAAAATTTATGACGCAGCCGGAAGGTTGTGTGCGACTTTAATTGACGGCAATGTACAAAGCGGCAACAGGCAAATAAATTTTGATGGCAGCCGTTTTGCAAGCGGTGTTTATTTTTATAACCTTGTTGCAGTTTATAAAGAAGGTGTTACAAAAGTTTTTAATGAATCATCAAAAATGATCTTGCTAAAATAATTCTTTCTATACAATATTAAAATGAGCTCAATATCTCAAAAAGAATTTAAACTGAAGAATGGTAAAACAGTTTTGATAAGAACTGCTCTTGCAAAAGATTCAGCGCAGTTGGTAAAACTGATGAAAAGCGTTATTAAAGAAGGTCCGTTTACTTTATATGAACCCGATGAATATAAATCTACAGCAAAAAGTGAAGCACGCCGGATTTTAAGGTTTAAAAAAGCTGAAGGAAAAATTTACATTGTTGCCGAATTCAAAAAAGAAATTGCCGGCTTTATTTCTTTTGATAACTGGGATACCAGAAGAACGAGTCATACCGGATTATTCTCTGTATTTCTGAAAAAGAAATGGCGCGGAGCCGGAATTGGTAAATTATTGATCCAATCATTGATAAGCTGGGGTGAAAATAATTCATTAAATAAAAAGCTTTCTCTGGCAGTATTTTCAACTAATAAAAATGCTATAACGCTTTACAAAAAACTTGGTTTCAAACAGGAAGGAAGATGTCCTTCTGATATGATTATTAATGGGAGAAACGTTGATAGTATCCTTATGTATAAATTCACAAAGAAGTATTGATTGTATTTACATATGTTTATGAATTTATGTGTTGACACACATAATGTTTTGTATTATATTTGTTGTAACAAACAATGTAATTGCACACAATTTATTGAAATATGGGTGAAGCTTTAAAAAAATGGCTTAAATTATCTAAGAACCTAGAACCAAGAGAAGAAGTTGATCTGAATTTGAGGGTAGCAGTTTCTTTACTGGATACCGGTTTTAATAAGCTCATGGAGTCATTTAATATTACCGGTGCACAATATAATGTACTCAGGATCTTAAAAGGTGTTTATCCTGAAGGACATGCCAGGTGTGAAATTGCTACAAGAATGGTTGAAAGAGCTTCTGATATTACAAGGATAATTGACCGGCTGGAAAAGCAGGAACTTGTCCAGCGCGATAGAACCAGCGAAGACAGAAGAATGTCAATAACAAAAATAACAAAAAAAGGAATAGAACTTTTGGATAAGATAAATCCTTATCTTACTAAAGAGCATCTTGAAAGCACAAAAGAGCTTTCTGAAGAAGAATGCCTGCAGCTTTCAGCATTACTCGAAAAATTATATGAAAAAAAGATGTAAAAAATTTATATATATATGTGTTTAAACAAATATTGTTGAAACAGAGATTTTTTAATAACAAATAATTAATATACCTGGAGGGTAAAAAAATGAAAAAATGGAAAATTGATCCTGCGCATTCAGAAATAAAATTCAAGGTTAAACATTTGGTTGTTTCAACCGTAACAGGACAGTTCAATAAATTTGATGCTGAAATTGAAACAGAAAATGATTCATTTGAAAATGCTAAAATTACATTTTCAGCTGATATTGATTCAATTGATACAAAGAACGAACAAAGAGATACGCATTTAAAATCAGCTGATTTTTTTGATGCAGAAAAATTTCCTGAGCTTACTTTTAAATCGAAAAAATTTACAAAAATATCAGATGGAAAATTTGAACTTACTGGCGATATCACAATAAAAGGTATTACAAAAGAAGTTGTACTTAATACTGAATACAATGGAATAGCCCGAGGCTTCGATAATCTGCAGGTCGCAGGGTTTGAAATTACAGGAAAGCTGAACAGGTTTGATTTCGGGCTGCAATGGAATGTTATGACCGAAGCAGGCGGTATAGTAGTGGGACAGGATGTTAAGCTTGAGATATTTGCGGAAATGAAAGAAGTTATCTAGAAAAAAAGTATATTGTTAATATGGAACAGGATTCTGCGGTTATTGGTTTAAATTCAAACAAAATGAAAACGAAAGGAAAATATTATGAAAACTACTCTGCATAAATCAGATACAAGAGGTAAAGCTGATCATGGTTGGTTAAATTCACATCATACATTCAGCTTCGCATCTTATCATAACCCTGAAAGGGTAAGGTTCGGGCTGCTGCGGGTGCTGAATGATGATATTGTGCAGCCCGGTGAAGGATTCGGCACGCATCCGCATGATAACATGGAAATAGTTTCAATTCCGTTAAAAGGATCGCTTGCACACAAAGATTCAACAGGCACCGAACAGGTAATAAAAACAGGTGATGTTCAGATAATGTCAGCAGGCTCCGGCCTTTATCACAGTGAATATAACGCTTCAAAAAAAGAAGATGTGAACTTTCTGCAAATCTGGGTCTTTCCTAAAGAGCGTGATATCGAACCAAGATATGACCAAAAGACTTATAATGCCGATGACAGGAAGAACAAACTTCAGGTCGTTGTATCACCGGATAAAAATTACGGAAGTCTTTGGATCAATCAGGATTCATATTTTTCACTTACTGATCTTGATAAAGGAAAAAATCTCAAATATGATGTCAATCAACGCGGTAATGGTATTTATTTATTCGTAATCGAAGGCTCTGTTAATGCAGGCGGAATTGATCTTAATAAGCGCGACGGGCTTGGAATTGAAGATACTGATAGTTTCCAAATTTCTGCTAATGAAGAATCAAGCCTGCTAATAATTGAAGTACCAATGAAGATATAATTTAATATTATTAGCGTAAAATAATGATATTTTGAAATATTCCCGTTCATTCACTTGAGGTTTTAAGAGTTTAAGTTCATATTGCATAATATTTTGCAATGAAAATTAATAATTATATGAAATCAGATTTTGATGTTTTATCAGAGATAATTAAGAAAAGAAGGACTGTAAAACCTTCAAAAATGAACGGGAAAATTATTCCTGATGCACATGTAATGCAGCTTCTTGAACTTGCTGATTGGGCACCTACTCATAAACATACTGAACCGTGGAGATTTTATGTTTTCGCAGGAACGCAGGCCCGGAAATTTGTTTCCGATCATGCTGAACTTTACAGGAAAAGTACAGATGAAAGTAATTTCAATAAAGATAAATATGAAAAGATACTCGGAAACGGTAATAATCTTTCTCATTTGATTGTTTGTGTCATGAAGCGTGATGAACAAAAACGCCTGCCTGAAATTGAGGAAATTTCAGCAGCTTCTGCAGCTGTGCAGAATATTCTGCTTGGCGCTACCTCATTAGGCATTGCAAATTTCTGGTCAACAGGCGGGATGACACATACTGAATTAATGAAAGAATATCTTGGACTTGATGAGGAAGATAAAGTGATAGCTTTGGTTTACCTGGGTTACTCTGAAAATCAATACGAAGGTAAACGTACAATTCCTCTGACTGAAAAAATAAAATGGGAAAAAGGATAACTGATTGGAAAAATTAAATATAGTTGGAATAGCCGGCAGCTTAAGAAAAGGCTCTTACAACAGGATGCTGCTGAGAGCTGCCAAAGAAATAGCCGTGGAACAAATGAATATTGAAGAGTTTGATATAAGCGGCATCCCAATGTACAACACAGATCTGGAAAAATCCGGTGTTCCACCCCTGATTGAAGAACTGAAAGAAAAAATAAGATCTTCAGACGGACTCCTGATAGCAACACCCGAATATAACTATTCAATACCGGGTGTATTAAAAAATGTATTAGACTGGGCTTCCAGAACTCCGATAGATACACCGCTGCACCTGAAACCTGTGGCAATGATGGGAGGTTCAGGCGGCATAAGCGGAACTATAAGGGCACAGGGACATTTACGGCAGATCTTTGCTCATTCAAATATGCTTGATCTTAAAAAGCCTGAAGTACTTGTAACAAAAATTCAGGAAAAATTTGATGAGAACGGTTTACTTATAGATGACGCACTTAAACAGCACCTTATAAGATTTATTTCAGCGTTTGAAAACTGGATAAAAATTTTTAAAAAATAAAATTTAAAATAATGAAGATACTCTATATATTCCCCCATCCTGATGATGAATCTTTCGGTCCAGCTCATGCAATGTCCAAGCAGCGCAGGGATGGGCATGAAGTTTACCTGTTAACTTTGACCAAAGGCGGAGCAACCAGGCAAAGACATAAATACGGATACTCTGTTGAAGAAATGGGAGAGGTCAGATATAAGGAAATGCTCGAAGTAGAAAAAGTCCTGAACTTAAGCGGGATGAATGTTCTAGACCTGCCTGATAGCGGTTTGAAAAAAATGGACCCGCGGGATATTGAAAAAGTTGTTTTCGATGAGATAGATAGATTAAAACCTGATGTTATAGTAACCTATGCTGTACATGGCATCAGCGGTTTCCATGACCACCTGATAATACACAGTATTGTAAAACGGGTATTTGTAGAAATGAAAGAAAAACTGGGATATCCCAAAAGACTTGCGCTTTTTACAATTACTGAAGAAGAGGCTGCTAAACAAACACATTTTAAGATCAGCGGTTCAAAACCCGAAGAAATTGACTGCATAGTAGAAGTTGAACAGGTTGATATTGATAACTCTCTAAAAGCGCTGGATTGTTACGTTACTTTTCAGGAAACAATTAAAGCAACAAATATACAGCAGCACATTACAAATAAAGTAGTTTTTGAAATTTTCGGTGAAACTTTTGAACATAAACTGAAAGATATTTTTGAAGGAATAAAATAAATGATCATAATGTATGAATTTCTTGCAGATATAGATCTGCCTGTACCGTTTAATGATGAATTTCTTTCACTGGTACCCCGGCAGCGTGCGCAGGTTAACAAATTAATGAATGAAGGAATAATTTCTTCATACGCACTATCTATTGAAAGCGGTAAGCTTTGGGTAAATGTAATTGCTGAATCGGAAGAAAAAGTTCAGAATCTGCTGAACTCATTTCCTATAGCTCCGTATATTAATTACAGGATCCATAAATTAACATTTCATAACAGTATTAATTTTAAAATACCTGATTTTTCACTTAACTAATTCTAATGCAGGAAACATTTCAGGGTAGTGCTGAAATGTTTCCAGTATAAATCATGAAAATACCTGATAATACAAAAATTCAAAGCGCAGAGCTGAAGGTAAAAGACCTCACAGCTTCATTACATTTTTATTCTGAGCTGATGGGATTTAAAGTGATCTCTCAGGATCAAAATTCTGTTCAGCTTTCTGCCACCGGGAAAATGCCGTACCAGTTACTTCTGAGAGAAGATAAAAATGCAGTTTACAAACCTAAAGGAACAACAGGGTTGTTTCATATTGCAATAAAACTGCCCAACAGGAAAGAGCTTGCCCGGGTTTTTTTAAGACTGTTCAATAACAGGATCAAATTCCAGGGATTTTCAGATCACCTGGTTAGCGAAGCAATATACCTGCAAGACCCCGATGAAAATGGTATAGAACTTTATGCAGACAGACCCCGTGAAGACTGGCCTTACAATATGGGGCAGGTTGAAATGGCAACACTGCCTTTGAATCTGAATACAATTACAGATGAACTTAATGACAGAAACGTATGGAATGGTATTCACCCTGATACAGAAATAGGTCATATACATCTCAATGTAAGTGATCTTAAAAAGGCTCAGAATTTTTACAGTTTTATTTTGGGAATGAATGTTACAAATTCTGCATATAACGGAGCAATGTTCTTTTCAGCAGGCGGATATCATCATCATATTGGAACAAATGTGTGGTCGTCCCGGAATGGATCACCTGCGCCTTCCAATTCCGTTGGATTGTTAAGCTTCACAATAACGATCCCCGATCCTGATTGTATTAACTTAATTACAAACAGAGCCAAAGAAGCAGGTCTGCATTCTGCTTCCTTTGACGGTAAATCTGCAGAAGTTAAAGATTTTGACGGGAATAAAATAATTTTGGCAATTTAGTATAAATGGATTTTTATACTCAACAACAAATAGTATCTTACAGCTAACCATTCATTTAAAAGCAGCTTTAAATAATGAAAACGGAAGTTGTTCCATATGACCCGGCCTGGAAGGAAAAGTATTTAAAAGAAGCCCTTGCTATCAAAGAAAAATGCGGTAACAAAATATTTATAATAGAGCACGCCGGCAGTACTTCAGTTGAGGGTCTGGCAGCAAAACCTGTTATTGATATTTACATTGGTACAAGGTCGCTGGAAGACGCTCACAGCCTCATTGAGCCTCTTACTGAACTTGGCTATGAGTATTATAAAGATTTTGAAGATATTCTTCCCTTCCGAAGGTATTTAGAAAATTTATTGATGGCAAGCGTTCTTTCCACATTCACGCTACAAATGCAGGGCATTATTTCAGGAATATTGACCTGATGTTCAGGGATTATATTACAGTTAATCAAACTGCCGCACGGGAATATGAAGCACTTAAGCTGAAGCTTGCTGAAATAGATTTTGATGACCCTGCAGGCTATAATCATGCAAAAGATGAGCTCTGCCTAAAATTGAAATCTGATGCCCTAAAATTCTTTGGTGATAAGTTCGAAAAAACAGAATCAGAAGCAACATACCTGATGCACAAATTCGCAGGAGAAGATGCCTTTAGGCGAGCAGGCTTTAAAATGCAGCGCAGCGGTGATCTTACTTCCATAAGGTCTGATATTTTTCCGGGCTTTTCATTGAACAGGACCCTAGGAATTTTTAACCTCGATAAAGCATTGCTTGATTCAGCTGAAAAATTTTATTCAGGTAAAACAGGTAAGTTCGCATTGCAGATCCCGCCCGGACTGCTTGACGATAATAAAAAAGAAATGCTGAAGTCAGGAAATTACGAATATGCAAACTCCTTGATAACATTTTATAAAGATACTTCACCTGTTAAATCAGCTGGTTGTGATCTTGAAATACGCGAAGTAACAAAAGAAAAAGCAAAGGATTTTGCTTTTATGCTGAATACAGTATTTGACTTTCCGCATGAATTTGATGATGTAATTGCTTCAACTGTAGGCACTGACCGATGGGTAAATTTTATGGCTTTTGAAAATGATAAGCCCGCTGGTTCTGCCGGCGTTTGCATCACCGGAGAAACCGCTTATCTTTCGTTTGCAAATGTACTGCCTGAATATCGCAGACGCGGTATACAGGGTGAGTTATTAAAGCTCAGGATCGATGCAGCAAGAGATCGCGGAGCTAAATGGATCTTTGTTGATACAGGCGAAGATTCAGAAGAAAATCCAAATCCATCATACTGGAACATCTTGAGGTGCGGATTCCGTTTAATGTATAACAGGCCGAACTATGTTAAAATAAACAAGCCTTAAAAAATTAATTTAATCTATTGAAAATCATTATAATTCTTGTTTTTTCAGTACTTAATATTTTTTGCCAGTCAAAAGAAGTTAAGCTGCTTCCACCTGATGAGGGAATATATCATACAGCCTTTTCAACTATTTATTCATCATCAAACAATGTATCAGAAAATGAAGTACCGTATTTCGAAAATCTAACAGGCAAAAAAATTGTCTGGCTCAATTTTCAAAGCGACTGGTTTGAGGGAATAAAATTCCCCGGGGAATCAGTAAAAAATATCTGGAAAAGCGGTGCAATACCTTCTATCAGGATGCTGCCATGGAGCAAATATGATAAGCTTGATAAAACGTACTCACTGAAAAAGATTGTTGACGGAAAATTTGAAAAAGAACTCAGAAAATGGGCAGCAGATCTTAAAAAAACCGATATACCTGTATTGATAGGATTTGCAGGTGAACCAAACGGTGACTGGTTTCCATGGAGCGGCATACAAAATGGCGGCGGCAATAAAACAGGATATGGTGATAAAAATCTTGCTGATGGACCAGAGCTGTACAGGGATGCTTACAGGTATATTATAGATATATTTAATGATGAAGGCGCTACAAAAGTTACCTGGATCTTCCATGTAAATTCTGTAGGCGCGCCTGATGAAGAGTGGAATAATATTAAAAATTATTATCCGGGTGACAATTACATTGACTGGATAGGTATCAGCGCATATGGCGCTCAAAGATGGGGCGAAAGTTACCAAAGATTTATGGATATTATGAAACCCGGATATGACCAGCTCTTGAATCTGACAGGTGATAAGCCGATCGCGATTCTGGAGTTCGGTGTAGCAGATTACCTTCCAAATGTTAACAAAGCACTTTGGATTCAAAGTGCTCTTTATACTGTACAGCAGCCTGAATTCAGCCGAATCAAAGCAATCGGCTGGTGGCACTCCACATGGATAAATCATGATGGCACAATGTCTGCAATTCAGATAGATTCATCCCCAGATGCACTCAGATTTTACAAAGAAGCAATTGCCCAGCCCGTATTTGTAAGCGAATATAAATTAAGTAAATAGAAAATTTGATCATTTTCACTCTGAACTTGTTTCAGGGTTCACAATAAAATAAAAGCAATATGCTGAAACAAGTTCAGCATGACACAATATATAAATGAACGATAAAATAGTTATAAGTATATGCGGCGCTGCGGGCGCCGGTAAATCAACTCTTGCAAAAAAGCTCGCGCGTGAACTGGGCGATACAATGGCTGCAAGAATTCCCGGTGACTACTATCTTAAATCATACAACAATGAACCATATGAGGAGTATATGAACACTCCTTTTAAGTATGATTGGGAAATGATCAAACAGGTTATTGATACACCTATCGGAATACAGGCTGAGAGCCCGAATTTTGATTTTAATAAATTGATCAGGGTTGATAAAACCGGCGGCAAACCTTTCAGGATTTGCAGGTATATGATTATTGATACTATACTGCCCTATCCAAAAAGCAATTACATTTTCAGGGTATCAGGACCGGAAGACCTGAGGCTTAAGAATATAAAGGAGCGCGATAAAGCGCAGAAATCGAATTCAGCAAAGAACTGGCAGAAAATGGAAGTAACGGCTAAGGAGCTTGATTCAAAAAAATACAGGTTCAACCTTGTTCTCAGTTCATTCAATGATGTTGATGTTAACGTAGGGAAAATTGTTGATTATTTGAAGTAAGATAAGGGAACAATATTTTAAATCAAGATAACCCTGGAATACATATCTTCCTGCGAGGCTCTAATTCAAAATTATGCTTTTTAGCATGTTGTTCAATTAATTCATAAATGATTGATGATTTGCAACAAATACCCAGATTAATATATTCTTCGTCTTCCATTCTCCTATAAGCTCTACTTATCAATCCAAGAAAAAATAATCTGGTGCCAGCATGTAAACCTTTGCCCTTCAATGAAAAATTATCAGGGTTACATATCAATATAGGACTCCCGCTTGTACCTTCATAAATTGAAGCATCTATTACAAATTTTGATTCTCCATTATAGTTAATATTGTATGGTGTTGCCGTAATTCCCTTTCGCATAATTGGTATCATGTTTACCTTGTCATACTTATCATCTGGGTATCCAATAAAATAAACATCTTCGACCCCATCTATATATTCATCGATTTCTTCTTGTACCGGAGAATAGTCCAAATCAATAAATAACAAGAAAGGTTCAGTATTCTTTTCTTTTAATTCATTAAGGATTGGACCTATACTTAAAATTGCAACATCAAATCTCTCATGTTTAATCCAATCATTTCCAAATTTATCTAATTCGATTCTCATTGGATTCCCTAAATCTAATTTACCTTCTTTGGTAGCATGCATAAAAATTACGCAATCACTCATATCATCAATGACATGCTTAGCAGTAACCAAATAAACTAACGATAAATCATCTTTAAGTTGTTTGCGAATAAAGAATCCTGTTCCAACTTCTCTTTTATATGTATTTTTGTTTAAGGTTGCAATTCTTACTGTTGTGAAAAAAAGCTTTTCGAATATGCTGGATGGTTCTTTCATCTACCCCAAAAAATATCTTCACCTGTTTGATCATCAAATGCATTTGGTCTAGTGGCAGGAGAACCTATTGCGCTTAAAAACTCTTTTGCTGAATCAAAATATTCAAATAAATTAGGATTCTTTATGTTGTATGCTTTATATCTATTACCTTCTTTAACTATTCTTATAATAGCGATTGGTTTGCCATACTGATCATAATCTATATGGTGTTGACCATCAAAAAGTTTATAATAAATTTCAGGTTTCATAATCTTAATATTTTGAAATAAATGTGGTTTTTTATAATTTGAATTCTCATCACACCTGCAGCACACCCGGGTTAAACTTAGGCATATTTGGATTATTATCAGCACACTCAAGGCAGGTTGAAATTACCTTGCGGGTTTCAGCAGGATCAATAATACCATCAACCCAAAGCTGCGAAGCAGCGTAAAGCGGATCCGCGTGTTCATCATAATGATCTTTAATTTCCTTAAGCATTGCATTCTGTTCTTCTTCACTAAGCTCTTTTCCCTGTTTTTTGAGCTGTCCCACTTTGATATTAAGCAGCACACTTGATGCCTGCGCACCGCCCATCACTGCAATTGATGCAGTTGGGTAAGCAAAAATGAACCTGGGGTCATATGCCTTGCCGCACATTGCGTAATTGCCCGCGCCGTAGCTGTTGCCAACTATCAGTGTTATTTTAGGTACAACGGAATTAGCCACAGCGTTCACCATCTTAGCGCCGTCTTTAATTATGCCGCCATGCTCTGCCCTGGAACCCACCATAAAGCCTGTTACATCCTGTAAAAATACCAGCGGTATTTTTTTCTGGTTACAGTTCATTATGAATCTTGCGCCTTTATCTGCGCTATCTGAATAAATTACCCCGCCAACCTGCATTTCACCTTTTGCTGTCTTTTCAATCTTGCGCTGGTTTGCTACTATTCCCACTGACCAGCCGTTAATTCTGGCGTATGCAGTAATGATCGTCTTGCCATAACCGGCTTTATACTCATCAATTTCACTTCCATCAGTTATTCTTGCTATCAGCTCATACATATCATAAGGCTTTGCCCTATCCTGCGGCATTATGCCGTATATTTCCTTTTCCGGGTACAGCGGTTCTTTAGGTTCAATCCTGTCAAAGCCGGCTCTTTCTGTGTGTCCGAATTTGCTTACCAGGTTCCTGATCGTTTCAAGGCATTCTTCATCGCTTTTCATTTTATAATCAGTAACGCCTGAAATTTCTGTGTGAACGGTAGCTCCGCCGAGGGCTTCGTTTTCGATATTTTCTCCGATTGCTGCCTTTACCAGGTGTGAGCCTGCAAGGAATACGCTTCCGTTACCTTCAACTATCAGTGCTTCATCACTCATAATTGGCAGGTAAGCTCCACCTGCAACACAGGGTCCCATAATAGCGGCTATCTGGGGAATACCCATAGAGCTCATTACAGCATTATTTCTGAATATCCTTCCGAAGTGTTCTTTATCCGGAAAAATATCTTCCTGCAGCGGAAGGAATACTCCGGCTGAATCAACCAGATAAATTATCGGCAGCCTGTTTTCGATGGCAATTTCCTGGGCTCTCAGATTTTTTTTGCATGTAATCGGGAACCATGCTCCTGCCTTAACTGTAGCATCATTTGCTACTATAACACAATTGCGCCCGTGTATCTTCCCGATACCAAATATCGTTCCGCTTGAAGGTGCACCGCCGTATTCCTTATACATTCCATAAGCTGTGAACAGACCTATTTCCATAAAAAATGAACCTTTATCAATAAGCAACTCTACGCGTTCCCTGCAGTGCAGCTTTTTCTGGCCATGAAGCTTCTCAATTGCTTTTTTCCCGCCGCCAAGTGATATTTCCTTTGCTGCGGCATTAACCTTTCGAAGAAGGTTCTTCATATTATCTTCGCGTTCGTGATAAGTCTGGTCCTGAGCGATATTGGTTTTTATGGTAGCGATGGTATTTCTCCTGTAATTTTCGTGAATTTACAAAGATAAAAATATAAGTGATAAGATACTATTAACAAAAAAGGAACGGTATTACCGTTCCTTTTGATACTTTGGTTACCATACAATTATTAAGCATATTTCGTTGTTGATTCCTGTATATAAACCGGCTGATCTTTTTTCTCAATCACTTTATCAGTAATTACACACTTGGAAACATTTTCTTTTGATGGCAGCTTATACATTATATCGATCATAATTTCTTCGAGTATTGAGCGCAGGGCGCGTGCCCCTGTTCCCTTAGTGATAGCTTTTTTTACAACTGCCCTTAATGCGCTGTCTTCAAACTCAAGTTCCACACCTTCCATCCTGAAGAGTTTTTTATACTGCTTAACAATTGCATTCTTAGGCTCAGTTAAAATTGAAAGCAATGCTTCTTCGTTGAGTGAATTAAGCACTGCAGTTATTGGCAGCCTGCCAATGAATTCAGGAATTAACCCGAACCTGATAAGATCATCAGGCTCTACCTGTCCCATAAGCTCATCATATTCTTTTGATTTTTTGCTGATTATTTCGGTTCCGAAACCTATGGATGTTTGCGAGACTCTTTGCTGTATTACTTTTTCAAGCCCGTCAAAAGCTCCGCCGCAGATAAACAGAATATTTTTTGTATTTATACTTATGAGCGGCTGTTCAGGATGTTTCCTTCCGCCTTTGGGAGGCACGTTAGCTGTAGTTCCTTCTATAATTTTAAGAAGTGCCTGCTGCACACCTTCACCTGATACATCGCGGGTTATAGAGGTGCTGTCAGATTTACGTGATATCTTATCAATTTCATCTACATAAACAATACCGCGTTCAGCCTTTTTAACATCATAGTTTGCAGATTGAAGCAGGTGAACAAGAATTGTTTCAACATCATCGCCAACATAACCGGCTTCGGTCAATGTTGTTGCATCTGCTATTGCAAACGGAACATCGAGCAGCTTGGCAAGTGTTTGTGCCAGGAAGGTCTTACCGCTCCCTGTCGGACCGATAAGCATAATATTGCTTTTTTCTATTTCAACATCATCAACATAGCTGAATTCATTTGAATCAATTCTTTTGTAATGATTGTATACAGCTACTGAAAGTACTTTTTTAGCAGCATCCTGGCCAACAACATACTGGTCTAAGAATTTCTTAATTCCTTCAGGGGTAAGCTCATGTCTTTGCGGCATGTTCTTGTTTAGACTTGCCGCTGTGCTCTGCTTAATGATTGTCATTGCATTAGTAACACACATATCGCATATGTAGACCTTTTTTCCAACGTAGTTGGAAGGTCCTGCGATCATACTGGTTACTTTATTAGCGCTTCTTCCGCAGAATGAACAAACCGGTGAGTTAATGTTTTTGATGTTGGTTTTATTGGACATGTTTTAGATTATGATTTATTAGTCCCGAAAATTTAAGTTTTTAAAAACTTGTACTGAAGAGGAGACTCAGGGACTCCTAAGCCTTACGGCGTCCCGCCCTAGCGGGATGCGTATTTCCTGAATTCCCTCTCGGTAAAACTTGTACTGGAGAGGAGACTCGAACTCCTAAGCCTTACGGCGCATGCTCCTAAGGCATGTGCGTATACCAATTCCGCCACTCCAGCTTAATATTGAAAAGAACCATTCAAACTTAAACAATAAAGAATTAAAAATCAAGAACCCTATAAAAATAATACACTTAGGGTAATAGCCTAAAGAATAAGTTTAAATATGGTTAATTAAATAGGGCTCCATAGTTTTAATGCATAAAGTTAAATAAAGGTTGCATAGAACACAATACAGTAAAAACATTAATTTAGTGAAGAAACTCAAGTCGGCGCGACTGGACTTGAACCAGCGACCCCCACTACCCCAAAGTGGTGCGCTACCGGGCTGCGCTACGCGCCGAAATAAACCTGAACAGAACACTAAATTAATATTTTTTTTATCCAATTTCACTTACAAAATTTGTATATAAAGGTATTTTTAAAATAGAAATGCTTATCAAATAAAGGATCCTATTACCTTGTCTCATTTGTCTCAAAAAATAAACTCAAATATGTTTTTTTATGTAAATTCATTGATTCCCGTATAAATTTGCAGCAATTCTCACCGGTAGTGTTTTTACGATATAAATGAGACAGATGAGACTGAAAAATAATTCAAATAACAGCCTGGCAGAACTGCATACCGGATTTGTTAAAATCATCAATGAAAGCGGCATTTTAAGCAATGAAAAATTACGCAAAGGAAGTCTTTATTTATAATATGCTATCAGCATATTACTTAAATATAATATATGCAATTTACACTGTCAAGTTAAAAGGATAAGTATTGTGATCATTAAAGCCCTAAAAATGAGCAGACCACATAAAAAAAGGGGCTGCCTTGATAGTACAATTATAATTTTTTGTTTGAGAAACTTAGTAAATTTTTAAGATTGCTTCGTCGCTAAAGCTCCTCGCAAATTATTTATGAAATAGCCCTTTGGTAAAATTTCATCTTCTCAATCCTAAACTTCCGTTTGGGAATGTATATTTAAAGAATCTTTATAAATAAGAAGGCCCGGAAGTTTTTCCGAGCCTTTAACGAGATCCTTCCAGCCTGCACTTCCGTTTTGGCAGGCAGGCGCTTCGTGCATAATTATTCAATCATCTAACTGGTTATATAATTCTTCCAGAAACTTTCTTAGTTCTTTCAGATCTTCTACCATCTTATCGCCCTGGTTTTCGCCATCTTCCATCACTGCTGTTTCAGTTGAGCCCTGGTGGCTATCAAACAAACTAAGCTCGCCGGCTTTTTGTTTTTGCACGTCAACAACATTCATATCGGATTTTTCAGTGCCGTCATCGCCGATATTATAATTTTTAATAATTTTTTTTGCGCCTTCGATGGTATATTTTTCTTCTTTAAGTAACTTTTTAATTAACAGGATCATTTTAATATCTTTATTTGTATAGATCCTGTTGCCTGATGAATTTTTGGCAGGTTTAAGCTGTTCAAATTCTGTTTCCCAATACCTAAGTACGTACTGCTCCAGGTCACATATTCTGCTCACCTCGCTGATAGAATAATACAGCTTTTTCATTGAAAAATTTTTCATAGCCATAAATTTAATTCTTATGATTTAATTCAAAAATACTTATTTTTGTGATACTTTTCAACAGGTAACTATTAAAATACTTCATTAAATCAGATTAGTCAATAGCAAATGAAAGCAGTTATGCTTAATTTGCCTATATTATGAAAAAAATGAATGAAATTCGTGTAAGATTTGCGCCTTCGCCAACAGGTTTTTTGCATGTTGGGGGCGCAAGAACGGCTATATTTAACTGGCTTTTCGCAAAGAATAAAAACGGGAAATTCCTGCTTAGAATTGAAGATACTGACCCTGAAAGAAGCAAAAGCGAGCTTTCTGAGCAAATTGTAAGAAGTATGCAATGGCTTGGAATGATGCCGGATGAGCCTATTGTTTACCAGGCATTGAATATTGAACGCCACAAGGAAGTTGCTTACGAGCTTTTGAAAGCCGGAAAAGCATACTATGCATTTGAAACAGCCGAAGAACTTGATGAACAGAGAAAGCTTGCACAGAAGAATAAAACGGTTTTTAAGTACAACCGTGCTTCATTAAATCTTGATGAAAATACAGTTAACAAATATCTTTCCGAAGGTAAACCGTACGCAATCAGGTTTAAAGTGCCGGAAGGAAAAACTGAATTCAATGATATTGTTCACGGAAGCACAACATTCAATAATTCTGAAATTGACGACTTTGTAATATTGAGATCAGACGGCACACCTGTTTATATGATAGCTGTTGTGGTTGATGACCATGATATGAATATTACTCATATAATCAGAGGCGATGATCATCTTTCAAACACACCGAAACAAATATTACTGTATAAAGCAATGGGCTGGGATGTGCCTGAATTTGCACATCTGCCTATGATACTGGATGAAGAAAAGAAAAAGCTTTCAAAAAGAAGAAGTCCCGTTGGTGTTGAAGACTACAATTATAAAGGATATTTACCGGAAGCAATGTTCAACTTTTTAACCCTGCTGGGCTTTGGTCCGGAAAATAATATTGAAATAGCATCAAAAGAGGAATTGATAAGAATGTTCACTTTTGAAAGAGTGAATAAATCCTCATCAGTATTTGATATGAAAAAGCTGAACTGGATAAATTCTGAATATATCAGGAGTGCTTCAGAAGGAGAGCTTTTATCAGCTGCAAAGAGCTCAAAATATATCATGGAAAACGGAATTGAGCTTAAAGATTTTGAAGATAATTATATAAATTCAGTAATAAGGCTTATGAAAGAAAGGCTGAATACAATTAATGATATTTATGACTTTGCGGGGTATTTTTTCAAAGAACCCGGGGTTTATGATGAAAAAGGACTTTCAAAGTACTGGGTAGATGAGATCAAGCCTGTATTTACAGAATTCGCATCAAGATTAGAAAGCATAAGCGATTGGAAATCTGGTATAATAGAGCAAAATTTAAGAGAATTTGCTGAATTAAAAGGGGTAAAAGCCGCAGCTTTGATACATATTTTAAGATTAAGTCTAACGGGAAAAACAGTTAGCCCCGGAATATTTGAAGTTATGGTAGTATTGGGAAAAGATGGGGTTATAAAGCGAATATTTAATTTTCTGCAAAAAAATTAATAAATATATTGTTTTTTTACTATTGGATAGTTACATTTGCTTCAATCAAAGCGTTAACATTTAATTAACAAAACCTCTCCCTAAATAAGGAGAATTATTGGAGGTAATTACTACATGAAATTTCTTAAACTTTTTGTATTGGCTGCAGCTTTTATTTTTGCTGCTAATACCTTTTCACAGTGGACATACTGCCCAGGTTCAATCCAGATCACCGGTCTTGGTACAAACCCTGGTGTTTACTGTCTAGACGGAAACAACGCTATAGTTGTAGGCGGCGTTACCGGTGCACCAAGAGTTTTCAAAACCACAAACGGCGGAGCTAACTTTGTAAATGCTTCAGGTAACTTATCAGGCGGCGAGCTTTACGCAGGCTGCATGATAGACGCAAACACATTTTTAGTTGGTGATGGCCCCGCATCAGGATCTGCTAATATTAAAAGGACCACTGACGGCGGAACAACCTGGACAACAGTTTTAACAACAGGCGGTTCAGGCGGATTCTTTAACGGTATAGTTAAAGCTTCTACCAATCCGAACTTTTTAATTGCACAGTCTGACGCTTTTGCCGGAACAGCAGTTATGTTCACCTCCACAAACGGCGGTTTAAACTGGACACTCCAGAACATGACCGGTGTTGGTTTCACGATCGGTTCATTACCTGCAGTATTCTGTATTGATAACCAGTTCTACGGCAGCGGTGCAAGCACAGCTCCAAGACTTGGCTGGACATCAAACGGCGGTACAACATGGACCGGAACAGCCGTAAGCGTAACAGGTACATTCACATCAGGCGCTGCATTTAACGATAACAAGCTTAACGGTCTTGTTATATCAAGCGCTTCCTATCCGAATATATCACGTTCAACCAACGGACCCGGCGGTCCCTGGACAACTGTTTCAACAGGCGGTACAGGAACAAGCACATTAAACGTATTAAGATGGGTTCCGGGAACAAACATATGTTTCCTAGCTACATCAGCTACTACAAACGGTATCAGAATGACCACTGATAACGGAACAACTTGGATTGGTATGACAACTTCTGCAATCACCGGATTCTTCGATATTTCAGTTCAGAACAACAGCGGAACAATTAATGGATATTGTGTTGCAGGTGACGGAAGCGTTGTAAAACTTTCAAGTCCGGTAGGAATTGACCCGGGTAATACTACAACACCGACAAAATTCGCTCTTGAACAGAACTATCCTAATCCGTTCAATCCTTCAACAACAATCAAATATTCAGTTCCTGTAAGCGGTAATGTATCAATAAAGGTATATAACAGCTTAGGTGTTGAAGTTATGACTGTTGTTAACAAAGATCACGTTGCAGGCAACTACGTTGAAAACGTAGACCTCAGCGGACTTTCATCAGGTATCTACTTCTATACTTTGAATTCAAACGGATTCACAGATACAAAGAAAATGATGTTAGTTAAGTAAAAAAGCAAAAAAACAGATTTAAAAGAGGCTCTCTGAAAAGAGAGCCTCTTTTTTTTATGTATGAACTAACCACTTACATCGAAAAAAAATCTTAACCCCGTATGGGTGACATAAAATATAAATACAATTTTCCTATAATGTATAATCGTTATCCGTGGATTATACATTGAAAGAAATATTAGTCTGGATACCCGCCTACGCGGGTATGACAAGCGGATAGGTGCCTTCCTACGGCAATTGGTTTACGACATATTGAAAACCCCGTAGGGGTGACATATTTGTAGAACGATAAGAAAAAGACAATCAGAACCCCGTAGGGGTGACATTAGATCATAAAGTTTTGCCGCATTCAACAAGGATTTTCGTCTATTTACCAATGGGTTTTTTAATATTCTATTTTGCTACCCCCTCTCTACTCCCCTATTTGTTGAAATTTTAAATAGTAGTTTTCCGTTCATCATTCATAAATTTTAATTATCCACTAGATACCCGCTTTCGCGGGTATGACAAACATATAAAATAACCGCATGCAACTACCTGCCGCAGTACGGGATTTGACATCACTAAATCGGGGTTTTTCATTTTCAGTTGAGATTATTTTTAATAATCGTTAGATTAGTGCAATAAAATTAAATTTTTACTCCAAAATCATGAAAAAATACGCCCTTTGGCTTATATTACCGTTCATTTTTTTACAGGCAAACCTTTATACCCAATGGTCAACAGTATCACAGTTAAACTCAAATGAGCTGGGAAGCTTTCCTTCCGTTTCAGTACCTAACTGCAGCACGGTTGTAATTGCAGGGGGTTCCAACAACTTTCCAAAAATATTTTTAACAACAAATTCCGGATTAAACTTTATAAATATTACAGGTAATATCAACACAAATGAGCTTTACAGTGTTTACGCGCTGGGCAGCGATACAATATTTGCCGGTGATGGCGGTTCAGCCGGCGGCAGCGGCGGAAATGCCAGGGTATATAAAACTGTTAACGGCGGACTTAACTGGCAGGTAATGCTTTCCACAGGGGGTAATAACGGATTTATCAGCGGAATTCAGTTCAGCAAAACCAATCCGAACTTTGGAGTGATAGTAAGCGACCCTTCTACTAGCAGTGATTCATTTTGGGTGGCAAAAACCTTTGACCGCGGTAAAACATGGCACGTAACAAAAGCGCCGCAAACGGCTCCATATATAACACAAAATTCTCTGTTTGTAGTTGATAGTTTATTTTACGGATTTGGATTGATAACAAATCCGGCAAAAATATATATAACAACAAACGGCGGTGTAAGCTGGTCTGTTAAAACACTTGGTATTCCCGGAACATCAGTGCCTTCAATCGCATTCCAGAATGATAAGCTGAACGCAATTGCATTAAGCGATGCAGTTGCGCCTGATATAGCCAGAACATCAAACGGAGGCAACAACTGGGAAATAATAAATACAGGAACCAACCTGACCTTTGCTGGTATAGTAAAGTGGGTTCCCGGAACCGGAATTTATTTTATGGCATCAGGATTTATGAAAAGAACTTCAAACAACGGCCAAACATGGGAATCAATGAATACCGGAGATGTGAATAATTTCAGGCAGATGGATCTTTATAAATTAACAGAAAATTCAATTTGCGCCTATGCGCTTGCAACAAACGGGAAACTGATAAAATATGAAGGAGAACCTTTCGGTTTAGACCCGGAAAATACTACTGTACCTGTTGATTACATTCTCGAACAAAACTATCCTAATCCATTTAACCCGGTTACTTCAATAAAATATTCTGTTCCGGCTGCAGGTAATGTAAAACTTGTTATTTATGACCTGAACGGAAAAGAAATAAAAGTGTTGGTTAATTCTTACCATTCCACAGGCAACTATATTGAAACAGCGGATATGAGCTCATACGCATCAGGGATATATATTTACGAACTTTCAGCCGAAGATATAACCCTTTCTAAAAAAATGGTATTAATAAAGTAAAGTTTAATGATTAATTGTTAATTCACAATTGTTTAGTTATATTTGACCCGTTATAATAAATAATAAATAATATATGAATCCGTTAATACATCTTTTTTTGGCAGGTTTCTTTTCTGTTGTTCCGATGATAATGTATCTGATCATTATCTGGTGGATGGACAGGTACGAGCGAGAGCCATTCTGGCTGGTTAGTCTGAATTTTGCATGGGGAGCAACCGGTGCAATAATTTTCGGTATCATAGGAAGTATGATCATGGGTCTTGGAGTATCTGAGTTTATATACCAGTTTGCCAATGATTCAGATGCAGGCACATTTAACAATCTTGCAGGCGCGGTAATAGTAGCCCCGGTTGTTGAAGAAAGTACAAAAGGAATATTTTTGTTAATGATAGCGCTGAGCAAAAATTTTGACGGACCTGTTGACGGCGCAGTTTACGGAGGCGCTGTTGGACTGGGTTTTGGCATGACTGAAAATTTCCTGTATTTTATGAGCTTTCCTCAGGATTATGTAGGGCTTTTTATGCTGATAATAATAAGGACATTATTTTCTGCAGTACTGCATTGCTGCTGCCAGGCAGTATTTGGCGCTGCAATAGGTTATGCTAAATTCAAAGGTATGCTGGCAAAAATGACTATCATACCGCTTGGCCTCGGGCTTGCAATGTTCATGCATTTTATGTGGAATCTGATGGTAAGCTTTAATTCAACCGCACTTATAGGGTTTGCATTCATGATAATGTCTGTAATAATAATATTCGTAGTATTTCAGTTCGCGGTTCATAATGAAGGCAAAATTATATTAAGAGAGTTAACTGACGAATCAAATACTACAGGTTATATCCCCAAAGAACACCTGGCACACCTTCCTTACACATCAAAACGCGGCAAAAAAGGATGGCTTGCTTCACATATTAACCACAAGGATTATGTTAAAACGGCTATAAAGCTTGCTATCCGTAAAAACCAGGCAAAGACCCTGAAAGCAGGTAAACAGGCGGTTTACCAGCGTGAAGTTGACGCTTTAAGGAACAGAATATATACTATGGTGTTTTATCAGCAGCAAAAAACACAGTAAAATTTTTTTTATAACCCATAAAAAAGCCGATCCGTTATAGGATTGGCTTTTTATTTCAATAAATGACACTTTCGATAGTAATTGCGAACTGGAATACACGCACTCTTATAGAAGAATGTTTAACTTCCATTTTTAAAACAACCCCGGCAGAAGTTCTGAAATATGAGATCATTGTAATAGATAATGCTTCAAGTGACGGCAGCAGAGAGTATTTACGCGGCATGAAGGATAAGATCACACTGATAGAAAATTCCGTTAACCTTGGATATGCCAAAGCCTGTAACCAGGGGATGAAAGTATCTTCAGGAAAATATGTACTTCTGCTGGGAAGCGATACTATCATGCTGGAAAATACATTGAAAGAATGTGTGAGCTTTCTTGATAATACAAGTGATGCCGGGGCAGTTGCCTGCCGGCTGTTAAATCCCGATGGTACTGTTCAGAACAGCCTGAAAAAATTCCCAAAACTAAAAAACGCATTTTACACATATCTTTCTTTTAACAAGCTGAACCGGGAATATGATATGGCATCTTTTGATTATAACCAGACATGTCCGGTAGAGCAGGCAGCGGCTACATTTTTAATGATCAGAAGAGAACTGGCTGAGGAGATCGGCTGGTTTGATGAATCATACAGGATATTATATAATGATGTTGATCTTTGCAGCCGTATATGGGCTGCCGGCAAAAAGATATATTTTCTGCATACGGTATCAATTATCCATTACGGCAGCCACTCCACAAAAAACGCGGATTTTTCTTTAAGGAAGATAATGTACAGTGATATTTACAGGTATTATTCAAGACATTTTGGCTTTAAGGCTAAGTTTTTATACCCTATTTTAGCGTTCAGGCTCATAGTAGTATCATCAATTAAAGCTTAAAACGCCAATAAATATACCGAATGTCATCATCATTAAGAGATAAAGTAATTAAAAATACTTTTTACCATTTTGCGGCTCAGGCATTCGGCTTCCTATCCCCTTTCATATTAACTCCGCTTATAATAATGTACATTGGGCAAACCGAGTTTGGTATTTACGCAATTGTACTTGGATTTATCGGCACATTCGGTCTGCTTGATTTCAGCTTTTCAGCTTCATTTATTAAGTTCATTTCCGAGCATTACAACCGGGGAAATCACGATGAGCTGAATAAAACAATAAACACAGGCCTGTTTTTTTATATAGCATTCACTTTGCTTATTTGTATAGTTGTAATACTTTTTTCAGAAAGCATTTTGAGGCTGATAAATATTCCCCCTGATCTATTTGAGCTTGCCAGGTTTTCATTATATATAAGCCTTGTGATATTCTTTACTGCAACATCCAGCACAATTTTTGTTTCAGTACTTATCAGCATACAGAAAATGTACCTTAACAGTATAATTGGACTGGTAATAAATATTCTGAATTTTATTATAACTTACATACTGCTAGTTTCCGGATACGGCTTAAAAGGAATTTTATACTCACAGCTGGGTGCAGTTGCAGTAAGTGTATTCTTTAATATTATTCTTGCCCTTAAGGAAGTGCCGGCCATTAAGATATCTCCCGCTTATGTGAACAGGCAAACCTTCAGGCAGATGGGTAAATTCGGGCTGCAAATGCAGGTTTCAAGGTTTTCAGCATTTCTTTCTGAAAAGTATGATGAGTTCCTTTTAGGATATTTTTCAACACTAGGAAATGTAACATACTTTAACCTTGCAAACCGCGTTACACGCCTGGGGAAATTTTTTCCTCTGCAGTTATTCCAGCAGGTTGCGCCTGTAGCAGCTGAATTAAATGCCAGGAAAGAGGAAAACAGGCTTAATGAGCTTTTTTTTGAAGCGACAAAATACCTTACGGTTTTTTCAGCTCCTATTTTTTTATATATATTGATCTTTGCGGACCTGCTGATAAATACCTGGATGGGTCCGGGTTATGAAATATCAGTTTACCTTTTAAGGATACTTGCATTTGGACAGCTGGTAAACCTGCTTATTTCCGCACCGGGGAATTCAATCATCCCGAATCTTGGTGTACCAAAGTATCTTATGTATGAAGGTATAATAAGCCTTGCAGTGAACCTGGTATTAAGCTTTATACTCATAAAATATTACGGAATCGTAGGAGCGGCAATCGGTACAACCGCTGCAACTCTTGCTGCATCAACATATATTTATTTTACCTCTGCCGGATATTTCAAAGAAAATCCGTTAAAATTCATGTTCAGAAGTTTTTTGAAGCCTCTTGGAATTGCCGGGGCAGTTTGTTCTGTTATTTATCTGATTTTTCATTATACAGAAAAATATTTCGCATTTTCGGGTGAAAGGATTACAGGAATTATTTTGATCACAACTACATCTGCGATTATCTTTTTGCTTTATATAATTTTATTGTGGAAATCAGGTTATTTAAACAATCGTGACAGGGAAAATCTTTTTAAAATGCTCAGGTTGATCAATCCTTTAAGGAAACGGCAGTAAATGAAGGTTAATTTCATAGTTCCTGAAATAAACCGTACAGGCGGCATGAATATAATTTTTCAGTATGCAAACAGGCTGCTGGGGAGAGGCCACGACGTGGTGTTGTATACTCCGGTAGTTCCTTTCAATATGCACAAGAACAGGATTAAATGGTATTATTTTAAATACCAGGTTAAGACAGTATTAAAATGGTTAACCGCGGGTAAAAATAAGCTGCCATCAAATATTTATCCGTATAAGTTTAAGGTTAAGTTTGTACCTGTAATGCATAATATGTTTGTTCGTGATGCTGATGTTTCAATTGCAACATCATGGCCAACAGCTTACCCGGTATATCATTTCAGCAGTTCAAAAGGAAGGAAATATTACCTGATACAGGACTATGAAATATGGAATTCAAATGTGAAGTATGTTGACAGATCATACACCCTGCCGCTGAAAAGGATTGTCTGCAGCAGGCACATGCAGAAGCTTTTAATGGATAAGTTCGGCTCTGACTCTGAATTGATATATATAGGGCTTGACAGGAACAGGTTTTATAATGATAATAAAATTTACAATGAGCCTCCTGTAATTGCATTTCAGGATCACAGCCTGCCGAACAAAAATGTTGAAAGGGCAATTTATACATGTATTAAGCTGAAAGAAAAATATCCGGAATTGAAATTCAGGGCATTTGGAGTTAAGAGATACCATATTATGCCGGATTATATTGAGTTTACTGAAAATCCAAATGATAAAGAATTAACTGATATTTACAGCAGAACGGATATTTTTTTATTTTCCAGCATTACTGAAGGATTTGGTTCGCCTCCTTCGGAGGCTATGGCATGTAAATGCGCAATAGTGGCTAATAAAGTTGCTGCCATACCTGAGTATTCAGAACATTTGATAACAGCAATTCACGCTGATCCGGCAGATAAGGACGGATTATTTAAAGGAGCTGAATTTTTGATAAATAATCCCGGAAAAATAAAGGAAATATCTGAAGCTGCATATATTCACATCAGGGAGTTCATGAACTGGGATAAGAGTATAGTTCATTTTGAAAAATTTATCAGGTAAATTGTTAATATCAATAATAATAGTAAATCATAATACCGGGGCAATTTTAAAGAATTGTATAAACTCCGTATTGATGAATGAAAATTCCATAAAACCGGAAATTATTATTATTGATAATTTTTCTTCAGATGATTCACGGGAAATAATTAAAGAATTAACAGGAAAAGAAAATAATATTTCATCAATTTTTACTGATTCATTAATAAGCTTTTCAGCAGCAAATAACCTGGGAATTAAGAAGGCGAAAGGTGAGTATGTGCTTATTATGAATCCTGATATAATATTTACCGAACCCGTACTGGAAAGCTTAGTGTTAGCAATGAAAAGAAACGAAAATATTGGTGCAATATCTCCCGCGCTAAGAGGTACTGATGGTAATTTTCAGCGGAATTATTTCCAGAGGTACCCGACAATCATGCAATTTGTTTACTTTTTCTCTGTATTAGCGCCATTATTTAATAAATCAGCATCAAGGATGAACCGGTATCTTGAAAACCAGGAAATAGATGTAAAAGAAAAGAAAATATTCTATACCGAACAGATACCATGCGCGTTTTTTCTAACCACAAAGCAGGTCCTTTCAGAAGCAGGGTTTATGGATGAAAGGTATATACTTTTCTTCGAAGATGTTGACCTTTCATACAGCATTTATAAAAAATACCTGCTGGCTGTTGATACAAATACACAGGTAACACACCTGGGAGGTTCAAGCTTTAAGACTAATGATAACTGGTGGCTGCACGGCAGATTTATATACAGCATGTATACATTTTTCAGTAAGAATTATACCGCAGGTAAAGCGCGGACATTAAAATTTCTTATAAAAATAAACTCATATTTCATTATATTTATTGAAAATATTAAAGGAATATTCGGCAATAAAGATGATTACCGTTATAAGAAACATGATCACTTATTAAAATTATTCAATGAAAAGTAAATGATAAGTATAGTAATTCCGAATTATAACGGATCTGAACATCTTGTAACCTGTTATGCCTCGCTGAAGAGGCAAACATTGCAGGATTACAAAGTGATCTTATGCGATAACGGCTCGAGGGATAATTCGGTTCAATATACAAAAGATGAATTTCCTTCAGCAGAAGTAATTGAAATTGGGTATAATTCAGGCTTTGCAAAAGCGGTTAATGAAGGAATAAAGCATTCACTGACGATTCCTGAATGTGATATTATACTGCTTCTGAATAATGATATAGAGCTTGAACCCGGTTTTCTCCAAACCGCAACAGATTCAATAAAATTAAAAAATGCAGATATACTTGCAGTAAAAATGCTGAATTATTTTAACAGGGATATTATTGATGACTGCGGTGATTTTATAAAAGCAAACGGCGGCTCGCCGCTTGCCCGTGGTAACGGTGAAAAAGATACGGGTCAATATGATAAGCCTGAATATATTTTCGGATCATGCGCCGGCGCTGCTTTCTACAAAAAAGAAGTATTTGAAAAAACCGGGCTTTTTGATGAAACTTTCTTTGCATATTACGAAGACATTGATTTCAGCTTCAGAGCGCAGCTTGCCGGGTTTAAATGCCTGTATGAACCGCTTGCGGTTTGTTATCACAAACGCGGGGGAACCAGTTCGGTAGCCACGCACGGCTTCCAGACTGAGATGTGCGAACGCAACCTGATCCTTATGCGGATAAAAAATTATCCGCTTTCAGTTTATCTTTTATACCAGCCGTTATTTTTTATAGCGCGTTTAAAAAGGTATTACTCATTTATCAGGTTTCATTCATTTACAATTTTTTTCAGGGCATTGAGGGGTTATATCAGAGGGTCGTTACTTGCAATTACAAAGCTGCCTGAAAGGTTTGAAATTCAGAGAAACAGGAAAGTTTCCGCAAAGTATATAAAAAGTTTATTTGTTAAATGAACGAGCTTGTATCTATAATAATATTAAATTATAACGGCAAAGAGTTCCTTGGCGAGTGTTTAAGCTCTGTGCTGAAACAGCAATACAGCAGCTTTGAAATTATTCTGTTTGATAATAATTCCACTGACGGAAGCTGCGAGTATGTAAAAGAAACCTTTTCTGACGGCAGAATTAAGATAGTACGCTCTGATAAAAACCTGGGTTTTGCCGGCGGCAACAATGAAGCTCTTAAACATTGCAGCGGCGATCTGGTTGTGCTGCTAAATAATGATACGATCACCCGCACGGGCTGGCTGGAAAGCCTTGTAAATGCGGTTAAAGATAGAAATACAGTTGCATCATCATTTGTAATTACTGAAGGAATTCCCGAAAAGTATTACAAAACTAATGGCTCGGTTTCATATATGATGTATAATATTATGAATATTTTTCCGGATATTGAGGATGAATTTTATCCAAATGGTTGCTCGGTTATATTCAGGCAGAGTGAAATAGGTGTACCGTTTGACAGCGATTATTTCTTTTATGGGGAAGATGTTTATTTGGGGCTGAAAGCCCGTTTTAAAGGAATGAAGATAAAATTCGTGAAGGATTCTGTGGTAGACCATAAAGGTTCATCAACCCATAGTGCTAATTCATTCCGAACATTCTGCAGGGAAAGGAACAGATTCCTGAACCTCTATACATTTTTCAGCGCAACATTTTTAATAAAAATGATACCTTATATTACTTTTAACCATACACTCAGAACTATACAGGCAGTTTTTTCCAAAGAGCTTTCTTTCACGGGAGTGATAAAGGCATATTTGTGGTTTTATTTTAATCTTCCGGCTGTGCTTAAAAAAAGAAGAGCATTAAAAGAATTTAAATTGAAGAATGAAAATGAGATCATCAAATATATGTCCAGTAAAGTATTAAATGTTGATTCACCATTTGCCGGCCTGTTAAATTCTGTTTCCTACTTTTATTCAAGGTTAACAGGTATAAAACCTGTTGAATATTATCAAAAAAAAGAAAAATCCCTTTAAATTATACTCCGCATTTCACTTACTACAATCAATTTTAATGCTTATTTTTGTTATCTAACAGGAAAATTTTGGCAAAATTCAAGATATTACAGCTGATAGATGGCGGATTTTTAGGCGGCGGGCAGACGAATGTACTTTCTATCGCCAAATACGCAGATAAATCCATTTTTGATATTTCCATAGCTGCCGCAGGCGGCGGGAAATTTGAAGAGGAAGTCAAAAAATGTATTACAAAATTTCACCCTTTAGAACTTCCCAAAATAATGCGCACAAAATATCTGAAACCATTACAGGAACTGTACGATGTAAATAAATATGACCTTATTCATACACATGGCGGTGTTGCAGGATTTTACGGAAGGATATTAAAGAAGCATAACCCTGAACTGAAGTGCGTTCATACAATTCATGGCATACATTACATAAACAGCGGTAATTTACTGCGGAAGAAGGTATCCAGATCAATTGAACAATATCTTGTTCAGTTTACGGATAGAACTATATGCGAAACCCACAATGATTTTCTTACCGCTGTAAAGAACAGGATAGCTGACAGAACAAAAACCGATATTATTCCAAACGGAATAAATACAGGTAAATTTGCAAACCTGAAGAAAAACACTCAGCTCATGAAATCACTTGGGCTTGATGAAAACAATTTTATAGTTGGTAATATTTCCAGATTTGATGAACAAAAAAACCAGAAATTAATACTGCAAACAGCATACTTCCTTGTAAAAAAATACCCGCGGATGAGATTTATTTTCGTAGGTGACGGCAAAACCCTGAGAAACATGCAGGATCTAGCCCGCGAATCTCAATTAGAGGATTTTGTGATCTTTACCGGGGAACAGGAAAATCTGACAGATTATTATTCAATATTTGATATTTTTGTTTTTCCTTCATTTTGGGAAGGTATGCCGTATGTACTTCTTGAAGCGATGGCTTCAAGGTTGCCGATAATATGCAGCAGGCTGCCGAACCTGCTTGAAGTGATCAAGCCGGATCATTCAGCTTTGACAATTGATCCCAGGGATATGGATGACCTGTTCAGAAAAATTTCTGCTTTATATCAAAATGCTGACCTTAGGGCTGAGATCGCTCAAAATGCTATGATAGACTCAACACAATATGATGTTTCAGAAACTGTGCCGCAGATAGAAAATATTTATTCGGAGCTGTTAAAGTAATGAAAAGAATAGGTATTTTCGGCGGAACCTTTGACCCGGTACATAACGGCCACTTGATCATGGCAGAAAATGTAAAAGACCAGATGCACCTGGATGAAGTTATGTTCATTCCATCCCGCATTCCTCCTCTTAAAAATTCAGCAGCAATAACAGGCAGTGAACACAGGTTAAATATGTTAAAACTGGCAATTGAAGGAAATGATAATTTTATTATAAATGATATTGAGCTTAAAATGCCCGGTGAAGAACCCAATTACACAGTAAACACTCTTTTAAATCTGCGTGAAAGCTATTCAAATGATCAGGTTAAATTTTACCTGGTTATAGGAATGGACCAGCTTATTAATCTTCATAAATGGAAAGACCCGGGTAAATTATTCGCTTTAACTGAAGTTGTAATAATAAACAGGCCGGGTTACCTTATTCAACAGGTAGAAAATGAATATGCAAGACGCGGAATTTTTGTCCCCGTTCCCAATATCGATATATCAGCAACCGATATACGATACAGGATAAAGGAAAAACGCTCAATAAAATACCTGGTACCTTCAAAAGTTGAAGATTACATATATGAAAATGAACTGTATAAATAAAAACTTAACATTTTAATGAACAAAAAAGGAACAATAGTAATGAAGTTCGGCGGAACTTCTGTCCAGGATAGCGATTCTATCAGGAATGTAATTAATATAGTAAGAAATACTTCCGGCAGGAAAGTTGTTGTAGTTTCAGCCATTTCCAGGGCTACAACAACCCTGGAAATTATTGCCAGAGCTGCTGCTGCCAAAGATGTTAAAGAAGCAGAAAAACAGCTTGAAGAAATTATTAACAGGCATCATGTAATTATTAATGAGCTGGTGAAAGAAAGCTCATTAAAAGCAGCAGCGGCAGAAAAGATAATAAATTATCACAGGCAAATAGCTGAGCTTATAAAAGGACTTTCAATTATAAACGAGCTTTCACTCAGAATACTTGATGCTTTCAGGGTTTTTGGCGAGCTTATGTCATCGAATGTTATATACTACGCAATGTTAAATGAAGGGCTTGAGGTTGAGCTTATAAACTCTCAGGATGTAATTAAGACCAACAATGATTTTTCGAGGGCGTACCCTAATTTTGAGCTTTCACAAATAAACGCCGATAGAATAGTGAAACCGCTGCTTGAAAAAAATAAAATTGTTCTGGCACAGGGATTTATGGGCTCGACAGAAGACGGTATTCCCACGACAATGGGAAGAGAAAGCTCTGATTTTTCGGCTGCAATTTACGGTTCTTTAACAGATGCTGATGAGATACAGATCTGGACAGATGTTGACGGGGTTTTGACGTGTGATCCGAACATTATTCCCGATGCATTAAAACTGACAGAAATATCATTCAGGGAAATGGAAGAACTTTCCAATTTCGGCGCAAAAGTACTTCATAAGAACTCCGTTAAACCCGCACTGAAAAAAGATATTCCAATAAAAATATTAAATTCTAAGAACACGGCTTCAACGGGAACCACAGTAAATTCTCAGCTAAAATTCAACGAGCACATAAAATCAGTTACCTACAAAAAAAACATTATAGTTCTCAGGGTCAAACCAAAGGAAACATTAAGCCAGTTCATTTTCTGGGAAATGATGCTCAACATACTTTCTAAACATAAGCCGCAAATTGATATTCTGCTTTCATCCAATAACGCATTGATAATTGTCATTGCCGAAAATGCTTATACAAAGATACATTATGATGAGCTGAAAAATGAGTTCGATGAAATTTCTGAGTGCGAGATTGTGAAAGATAAGGTACTGATAACACTGGTTGGGTCTGACCTGAATTCAATTGAGAACTTTGAACAAAGTGTATTTATGTGCAACCCGGGAATGAAAGCTGAATCGGTTATATTTGGCTTTAATCCGCATAGTTTTTCAATTTTAGTGAATATTGATAACTGCAATACAATATTGAAGAATCTGCACAAAGAATTTTTTGAAAACCGGGCTTCTGATTCAGGTTTATTTGAAAAAATCATAAAAAAAGAAGAAAAGAGTATTGCATGATGATAAATCTAGCTTTGGTTGGTTACGGAAAAATGGGTAAAATAATAGAAGAAATTGCCCCGAAAGAAGAATTTACTATTTCAGGTAAATATGATGTAATAAATCCGGTGAAGGAACATCTAAATGTTAACACAGATGTAGCTATTGAATTTTCTACTCCGGCAAGCGTGATAGAGAACATTGAATATCTTTCATCAAAAGGTATAGATATTGTATGCGGCACAACCGGCTGGTACAACAAAGCAGATGTTGTTAAGGATATAATCAAAAAAAGCGGGACAGGCTTTATATATGCAAGCAATTTTTCAATTGGTGTGAATATATTTTTCCAGATAATAAAAAATGCCGGCAAACTGATAGACAAATATCCGCAATATGATATAAGTGTAAGTGAAACTCATCACACGCAAAAGCTGGATAAGCCAAGCGGAACAAGCTTAAGGACTGCAGAATATTTAACGGAAAATATAAACAGGAAGTCGGCATTTGCAAGTGATTCTGATTCCCCGGCAAAAAATGAGATCAATATAAGATCTCACAGGATAACCGATGTAGTTGGCAGGCATGAAGTGGAATTTGACAGCGAAGCTGATACTATTACTCTTGTTCACAATGCCAAATCAAGGCGGGGCTTTGCTGAAGGCGCTTTGATTGCGGCGAAATTCATAAAAGGCAAAAAAGGATTTTACAAGTTTGAAGATGTTTTTAATGAATTAATAAAATAACAAATTCAACATTTAAAACAATGGAAGAGAATAAATCACCTGAAAATAATACGGTTGAAACAACTGAGCTGCCGGCACCACAGGAAAGCATTTCGCTTGGAGATGCTATGGCGGGAATATTTACAGAACCCGGGGAAACATTTGAAGCTGTAAAACGTTCAGCAAAAAGGAATTATTGGCTTGTTCCCCTGCTGATACTTATTGTTGTGAGTATTCTTTCAAGTATTCTGGTGACACGCGATGAAGAGCTGGTTTCTGAGATAAAAACGCAGCAGCGTGAGGCTATGAAAAAACGGTTTGATGAAGCTGTTAAAGAAGGAAAAATGACCCGTGAAGCTGCAGATGAACAGCTTGAAAATACTGATAAAATGTTCGGCGGTTCTATGTTCGTAATTTTCGGAATAGTCGGCTCAGTTTTTGGTGTATTAATAATTTTCTTTTTAAAAGCATTGATATACTGGGGAGGACTGAAAATATTCAAGGGCTCAGCCGGTTATGTAGATATAATGAATGTATTGGGGCTAACAGCCATTATTACAGCCATACAGATGGTTGTTGATACAGTTCTTGCAGTATTAATGGGTAAGCTGATGATGAATATTGGACCGGTACTTCTTGTTTCAAAAGAAGCAGTTGGTAAAGATATGTTCACACTGCTTGCAAATTTTGACCTGATAAATATTTGGTATTTAATCATTGCGGGTATTGGACTTGCAAAAGTTTCAAACCTAAAAAATTCTCAGACAATACCTTTTGTATTTATTCTTTGGATAGCCTGGGTACTGCTTTCAACATACGGTCCCTTCAGTATGTTTATGGGAAGGTAGACCTCCATCAGTTTATATGTAAAAAAGAAAAGCCCGGATTAACCGGGCTTTTTTAATTCCATTAAGAATTATTTTGTCAATATCATTTTTTTAGTCGTAATAAAATCGCCGCTTTGCAGTGTATAGAAATAAATTCCTGAACTCAGCACTGAAGCATTCAGATCTGCAGTGTAACTTCCGCTGCTTAGATGTTCATAAACAAGTATTGATACTTGCTTACCAAGAATATCATAAACAGCAAGCTTAACAAAACCGCTTTTGGGCAGATCAAACTTTATTTTTGTGACCGGGTTAAAAGGGTTTGGATAGTTCTGGTAAAGTCTATAGTTCTGCGGTATTTCGGCTGAATTGATCTGTACGCCGATTAACTGGTTGGTAAGGAGCGCTGCCAGCGGCCCGCCGTATGCCCCTATATCATTCCGCAAAGTACCTTTAGAGGGATATTTTGCATTTAATGGATTAACCGGGTCAGGAATATCATTATAAACTGTACCGGAATCCCCTTTATCAATACAGGGTGAAGCATTTTGCAATATATAATTAGTATCAGCGAATAAGGGATCTGAATTGATATTTCCAATTCCCGAATTTACCCCCTGTATCAATGAATAAGTCATACCAGCGGAATATGAAACCTGTGTATTTGCAGGAGAAGGATTTCCCCAAATTATATTATTTTTGAATAGTGCTGAAGCTCCTCCATAGATCCCGCTGTAACCTGATACACAGGAATTTCCTGCAACTGTATTATTAATAAAGATAATTTGTCTTGGATTATTTCCGTTTATCCACACTCCAGAACCAGCACCATATTGCAATGATCCATAATTTGAACAAATTATATTATTCTTTAGCTGACCGGCTGTATAATTTAATACTATCCCCGCTCCATATCGGGCTGAATTATTCATAACTATATTATTAAAAAATCTTGGATATCCGTCACCCATTCTAACACCACCGCCGCCTGTGCTGATCACACCTGACAGGTTTGTAATTACGTTATTATGAATAATATTGAATTGAATAACAGGAGATGATAATGCAACCAGAATACCACCGCCTTCACGGTAAAGTCCTGCAAAGTGTTCATCATTCCATTTTGTACCTGTCCCGCGGGTAATGGAAAATCCCTGCAGAACTGCCGTTGAATCTTCTCCCCTGCATATTATAACACAGCTACCTGAATCAGGCTGCGAAGGATTGCTGCCATCAATTATAGTCGAAGAAATTATTGAAGGATCATTTGTTAAAAAAAAAGTGCTTGTAACGACAATATTTTTACCTCTGAAGTTAATATTTTCAAGGTAAGTACCGGGCGCTACCAGAACAGTATCGCCATTTACCGCTGCATTAATTGCAGCCTGTATTGTGGAATATTGCGCAGGAACATTCCTGGTTACAGAATTTACATTAATACATGAAACAAAGAGGGCTAAGAGCAGAATATAGTATTTTATCATTTATCGAATTAATTTGTAAAATTGAATATTTCTCTGAATTCTTTGTGGTCTAAAATTACTCTTAACGATTTTACAAAATCTGGAGGTTCCTGAAAGGGATTTTCCCTAAATAGTTTTTGTGAACGGTCTTCAAGCAATTCATCAAGCTTTTCTGCCCTGAGCCCCGCAGTACTTTCAACAGAGTGTACATAATTAATATTGAATAGTAATTTTTCGGGGTCCACATAACCGCAATCTATTAGAGCTTTTGTTTTCTTTTCACAGCTGCAGGGATTATTTTTGTTCATGAGGCCGCATTTATCATGCATAAAATTATGCATTTGTTTCCTTGCCCTTGAAAGCTTCTGCCTGAAGTTATCACGGGTCATATCCATGATCTCAGCGCCAATTTTATCAGTCACCTGAAAAATGCTGCCAAGTATAAAAATTAGCCTCTGTTCCCTATCCATACATAACAGCATACCTGACATACAGCTTACTTTAACTTCATTAACAAGCGTTTGCATCTCAACTTTATAATTTTCCTGGGCAGGCAGTTCGTTATCAGGAGTATTTTCAATTATCTTCCAGTATTCATCAAAATCAGATGCGTGATTTTTTTCACCCATGGATTTTTTCATATTAAGTACCTGGTTAATAACAATACGGTAAGCCCAGGTTCTGAAACTGCTTTCTTTCCGGAATGTGGAAAGCTTGGTAATTATCTTTATAAGTACTTCCTGTGTAACATCCTCGGCTTCCTGCGGGTAAAAGACCATTCTTAAAGCAATGTTGTAAATCCACGCCTGGTGCCTGTAAATAAGCCTTTCAAGCGCATGGCGGCTGCCTGTAAGCGCTTCATCTATCAGCTGCTCATCTTTCTCGCCGGCAGATACTTTTTCAATAAATGGATTTTCTGTCATATTAATTAGACTGTTTTAAATGAGGGCTGTGACAGTAATTGGCTTACTGCAAGTTGATGTTAATGCTTAATTTGTAAAATTATTTCCTGCTGTATTTTTTGCGGGTTTCAATTTTTTCAAGCTGCCGTTCAATAACAGCAGCAGCTAAATTTTCAGCAATTTCATCTTTAAACGGACTGTTAAATATCTTATCGGTTTTCTTCTGGCTTACATCTATTCTGTATAATACATGGAGTAATTTTTCCAGGTTTTTATCAAGCATTTCACGGATCCTTGCAGTAAGAACTTTTTGAATTTGTTCTATTGTGATCTCGTTAACTTTTTCAAGTTCAAAACTGCCTGAAATAATATCATAAACCTGATCACTGTTATCTGACATATTTATTGAATTTTAATTACTTCAAAATTGATAATTTCAGAATCCTTCACTTCATAACGGAATTCAACAGGATTACAGCACACTTCACAATCCTCTATCATTGTTTGCCGGTTAATACTTACATCCAAAATTATTGAAACTTCCTGCCAGCAATACGGACATGTATAAAAATATTCCATTTAAAATTATAAATTCAGATATTGGTTACTTCGAATTCACATTTATGAATATTCCAGGTAAAACCTTCATTTTTTAAAAATTTTCTTGAATTTTTAACATGCTGCAGCAGTTCATTTCTCATTCCGTTTTTCACCAGTTCACCAATATACCCGAACAATGAATAATCATGTGCGCATGAATTGTTTTCCTGCCTCATCCCCACGGTACATTTGCCGCACTCCCAATCAACCAGCTTGCATAATGGAACGCAAAGCAGCAGCTCATCAAATCCTTCGGGCCAATCCATAGCCAGCCAGGCATCATAGTTTCTGCCCCGTGCTGAAATTTCCAGAAGCTCATACCAGCTATCTTCATTACTTATAATATCTTCCAGCCCGTCTAATTGCTGAATTGTTAGCTCTATGGCAGCTTCTTTGGTAGAACCTTTATTTATCCATTGCTGGTAAATATTATTGTAATTAAGCAGTTTATCAAGCATTAACTTTTTTTACTTTCCTTTGAATACTTACAAAAATCAATATAGCAGTCAGTATCAATACTCCCCCGATTATAAGCGGTGAAGAAAATTCTTCAGCGGCAATATCCCCCTGAATAAACGGCAAACCGCCGGCAGCGATAGCGAGTCCAAATGAAAGTCCCGCAGATGTAGCCGGAAGTTTTTTCATATTTTTATAAATTGCAGTCACCATTATTGGGGTAACCGATTGCAGCAAGGCAATACCCGGAAGCAGGAAATATATGCTTGTTTCGCCGAGGATCAACAAGGGGATTGCTAGAATTATAGCAGAAAATGAATATCTCCTCCACCCGAAAAAATCACCTGCATACCCGCCTAAAATTTTTCCGCCTGCTGCTGAAATTGATATTAAAATAATATTGGTAATTTCACCCTGTTCGATATGCTGAAATATATTCCATACTGCAGAACGTAATGCTATTGCCAGAAGTAAGATCAGCATAATGAAATCGTGCTTATCAAATTCATTTTCTTCTTTAATTGAATTATAAGGCAACACCGGGATTTTCAGCGCGAAAATGAATACAGCCAGGGCAGAAAGCAGTGTTATCATAATTGCTGCGGGGAAAATATCACTTATTGCAAGGTAACCACCAATTGCAAGTCCGGCAACGCCAGGAGCTGAAAATAATCCTGCCCCTGATGATCTATCAGGAGTTGAACAGAGTGCAAGTGCTCCCCCGCCTACATGGAACACGGCGGATGCTAAGCCGGCAAACAAAACAGCGGAAAAAGGATGAATGAAATACATTATGATAGCTGCTGCCATCAGGAAGAGTCCGGTAAGCACAGCGAGTTTTGGGTTCTTTAGCTTATCTGTCAACAGACCTGCCAGCGGCTGTGCGCCAAATGCAAGAACGTTGTATAATAATACCATAGAGCCAACTCCGTATATGGATACAGAATTGCTCAGACTGCCCAGGATCAAACCAGCTGAACAATCAGATACACCGTGCGCTAACCCAAGAGATACAGGTAATGCTAATTTTTTCATAGAATAAAACTTAAAAGTGCTGTCACAAGATTCGCTGTAAAAGATATCAGCATTGCTTTTTTGAAAGTGAAATTAAAAAGCATTCTTATCAAAACAGTTTCAGTTAAAAATACAATTGATTCAATAATTAAAAAATATATATTGAAATTATCATACAGTGCAAATTTCTCAGTAAATACAGAATATATATAAAATGCTGCAGGATGTGTAAAACAGTTTATGATAACAGAAAATAAAAAAACTGCAGCTAACTTTGAGCGGATATAAAATATATAAACCAGAAATTCAACAGCTATGGTAATTATCAAAGCTGTAAAATATAGCTGCATATTACTTCTTCATTTTCCTGATAAGAAGGATGGAAACTACTGCAATTAAGGCAAGTACCGGAATTATTATGAACAAATAAGGTGAATATTTTTCAGCCGGAGAAACTATATCATCTTTTATATTACTTTTGGAATCTTTTGCATCGATGATGTTATTATTTTTATCTTTATATATTGTTTTCACTGACCTTACATTCATAGTATCGGTATCTATCTTTTCGATCCTGAATAATTCTTCAACGTAATAATATCCGGCATCTTTATCAGCATAAGAGCTGCATACTATTTTTATAGAAGGAATAAATTTGCTGCTTAAAATAAAGCTTTCAAGCTCTTTAGCCCTTATATCATCATTATCCAGAAGATTTAAAGAATCAAATTTACGCTGATCAAAATCAACGGTTTTAACAGCATATAAAACAGGCACACCAAATCTGCAGGAAAGGCTTATATTGATATCTTTATTGATCACAGAAGCGAATATCATTGGTCTTCCGTTTGAGGAATTAATAGGGAAAGCTATAAAAGTATAGCCGGGAAAGGAATCGGTATTGGTAACAGAAAAGCTGTATTGTATTTTTTTCTTTCCTTCGGGAAGGAGGTCTGCATTTACTGCAGAACTAAAAATAAACAAAGCCAAAATTGCAATAATTAAATTGTTCATTTTCCCTCCTTCAAACCAGGAAATAAAATTTTAGTTTACGCTGGCATCGTCAAAATTTTCAAGCCAGTTATCTATAACGCCCATAAATGATTTAAGGCAGCCGTCTTCAAAAGGTGAAATGAGACCTGCGGTTTTAACAAGTCCTAAAAATGACTGGCTACCGCCTGCTTTGCAAAGCCTTAAATAATCTTCAAGAGCCTGCTCCCTGTTCTCATTGGATTTTTTCCAGAACTGGAAAGCGCATATCTGTGCAAGACAGTAATCTATATAATAGAACGGGCTTAAATAGATATGTCTCTGCTGCTGCCATCTGCCGCCTTTTTCAAGGAATTCGTTATCATCATAATCAATATAAGGCAGGTATTTCTTTTCAATATCAAGCCATGCCTGTTTTCTTTCAGCCGGTGTAGCTTCAGGGTTATCATAAACCCAGTGCTGAAATTCATCAACAGATACTCCGTATGGAATAAATATTACCGAGCCTTTTAAATGCGAGTACTTAAACATATCGGTCTGGTCTTTAAAGAAGCAGTTCATCCAAGGCCATGTTAAGAATTCCATGCTCATGGAATGTATTTCACAGGCTTCTGATGTCGGGAAGAAATATTCAGGAATTTCAAAATTACGGCTTGAATATGCCTGGAAGGCATGCCCGGCTTCATGGGTCAATACTTCAATATCACCCATTGTTCCGTTGAAATTTGAAAATATGAACGGTGATTTATACTTTTCTATGAATGTGCAGTAACCGCCGGTATCTTTCCCCTTTTTGTTAACAAGATCCATCATTTCATTATCAAGCATGAAGTTGAAGAACTCATTAGTTTCAGGCGAAAGCTCTGAATACATATTTTTAGCGCAGCTTACGATCCAGTCAGGTGAGCCGTGAGGCTTTGCGTTGCCAGATTTATAGTCAAGCGGCTGATCGTAATATTTAAATGAATCCAGCCCGAGTCTTTTCTGCTGTTTCTGTTTAAGCTTTACAGCAATGGGTACAATTGTTTCCAGTACCTGGTCGCGGAAATTCTTAACCATTTCAGCATTATAGTCTGTTCTTCCCATTCTGTCATAACCCATCTGCACAAAATTTTTATATCCCAGCTTGGTTGCCATCTTTGCTCTAATTTTTACAAGCTCATCATAAAGCCTGTCAAACTCTTCTTCATTATCAGAAAAGAACTTCCATTTGGCTTCGTTAGCAGCTTTTCTCATTTCCCTGTCAGTGGATTCCATGTAGGGGATCAGTCCCTGCAGATTTCTTTCTTCGCCGTCAAAAAATATTTTAGCTGAAGCCAGTAGCTTGGAGTAATCTGTTCTTAATTCATTTTCCTTTTTCAGGTCTTCGAGTATTTCAGGTGAAAACGTCCTGAGGGTCACTTCCGCAACATCAAAAAGCTGTTTGCCCCATTTTTTTTCAAGCTCAGGGCGGAATTTTGAATTAACAATTGCAGTATAGTATTTGTGAACAAGCCCGTCAAATACAGGAGAATTCGCGTCATAAAAATTCTGCTCTTCTTCAAACTCCTTATCATTTGTATCAATTGAATATTTTATGCTGGCAATCGTTCCAAGTGTCTGGAATTCCATGCGCAGGTCGTTTATATTTCTTATCAATGCATCCTGTTCATCAAAGCTTTCAGCTTTTTGAAATAAATTCACCAGGTGCTCAAATTTTTCTGATATATCTGATACGTTCGGGCGTTTGTATTCTATTTCACTGAATTTCATTTGTTTAATTAGATTTTAATTTATTCAAAATAATAATCACGTAATTTAATAAAGTTTACAATTAATTTATACAGAAAAGTTAAGATTATTTGTAACATATTCAGTTAGCGTTAATTCAGCTTATTAGTTTAGATGAATGCTGAACCATATCTTGCTGAACTGTGATTTAGCTCTTTCCGCCTGATTGTCTTTTCTGCGCCGAAAGAACTGTCTTTCTTAACCTTATATTTTTAGGTGTAACTTCAACAATTTCATCATCATTGATGAATTCTATAGCTTTTTCAAGGGTCATAGGCGCAACAGGCGTTAAGATTATACTTTCATCTTTACTTGATGCCCTCATATTAGAAAGCTTCTTGGGTTTGCATGCATTCACGTTAAGGTCATTATCCCTGTTATGCTCGCCAACAATCATGCCTTCATAAACAGCTTCGCCGGGTGAGCAGAATAGCGTTCCGCGCGGCTCAAGATTAAACAGCGCATAACCGGTAGTTTCTCCCTGCCTGTCTGAGATAAGTGAGCCGGTGTTTCTGACCGGGAAATCTCCGCGGTATTCTTCATAGCTTTCGAGGTAAGAATTCATTATCCCGGTACCTTTGGTATCGGTAAGGAATTCATTCCTGTAACCTATCAGCCCGCGTGAAGGAATCGTGAATTCAAGCCTTACCCTGCCTGTTCCGTGATTAACCAGGTTAACCATTCTGCCTTTACGCTGGGATAACTTATCAGTAACTATACCCACAAAGCTTTCTTCGCAATCAATGAACAAATGTTCGATTGGCTCAACTTTTTTACCGTCCTTTTCTTTGTAAATAACATGCGGCCTTCCTACCGACATTTCGTATCCTTCCCGGCGCAGCGTTTCAATAAGTATGACCATCTGGAACTCGCCTCTGCCTTTTACAATAAATGAGTCCGCATTATCTGATTCTTCAACCTTTAAAGCAACATTTCGCAGAGTTTCCTTTATTAATCTTTCTTTAAGCTTTGCTGACTGAACATACTTTCCGTCCTTTCCTGAAAAAGGCGAGGTGTTTATTCCGAACACCATAGAAATAGTAGGTTCATCAACAACAATTCTTTTCAATGCTTTAGGATTATCTTTACTGCAGATCGTATCACCTATATGAACATCTTCAATTCCCGATAAGATCGCGATTTCGCCGGGTTCAGCATTTTCTACTTCCTTCAGCTTCAAGCCTTCATAAACCTGGAGCTTTGTGATCTTCAGCGGCTTTTGAGTGCCATCTTCGCCAATGCATACAAGTGAATCATTAATATGAGCATTGCCGTTTGCAACTCTTCCAATAGCCAGCCTGCCTATGTAATCTGAGTAATCAAGATCAGAGACAAGGATCTGCAGCGGTTCCTCAACATCGTATGCCGGACCTGGAATTACTTCCAGTATCTTATCGAATAACGGCGCCAGATCTGTTCCCCTGCCATCAAGCGTATGCTGGGCAATACCTTCTCTGCCGATTGCGTAGAGTATGGGAAACTCGATCTGTTCTTCAGTAGCGTCGAGATCAATGAACAGGTTATAAATTTCGTCAAGTACTTCTTTAGCTCGAGCGTCTTTTCTGTCAATCTTATTTATGAGAACAATAATTTTTTTATCTGAAGTTAAAGCTTTCTTTAAAACAAACCTGGTTTGCGGCAGCGGACCTTCAGAAGCATCAACAAGAAGTATCGCTCCGTCAACCATCATTAATGCGCGTTCAACTTCTCCGCCAAAATCAGCGTGACCGGGGGTATCCAAAATATTTATTTTGACACCGTTCCATAAAACCGAGCAGTTCTTGGCTGCAATTGTGATGCCGCGTTCACGCTCAAGGTCCATATTATCCATAACTCGTTCAGCCACTTCCTGGTTTTCGCGGAACATACCGCTTTGCCTGAACATATGGTCAACGAGTGTAGTTTTACCATGATCAACATGAGCAATAATTGCAATATTACGTATCTTATCATTATGAACAAGTTTCTTCAAAATATATCCTGTTTCTTTGATTAATTGAGAGTTTTAAGTGATTTAAGTGTCTAAATTGAGGGATTTTGAGAATGAAAATCTATAATTTTGACATCACAAGATAGGTAAAATTTTCATTAAATAATAGTCAAAATGCCCTATAATTGATAGATTTTTAAACATTAACTTGCATTTTAAATTTTTTACAACTATATTTATATAAGTGCTTATATATATTAATTTATAAAAACATGGAATTCATTAAACAATTAGGTGAAGTTGCATTTGGAACAAGATTAAGGCTTTTAACTGACAGGTTCATGCAGGATGGAGCGAAAATCTACGAGACACAAAATATAGATTTTGAGCCGCGCTGGTTTACAATGTTCAGCCTGCTTAGCCAAAAATCTCCGCTGAACATTTCTGAAATAACAACAGAGCTTGGCTACACTCAGCCGGCTGTTACACAGATAGCTAATGTGTTGATCAAAAAAGGGCTGGTAAAGGTTGTAAAAGATAAATCAGATACACGCAAAAAGCTGCTTGCTTTATCGCCCAAAGGGCTGGTAATGCTTGATGAATTAAAACCTGTTTGGCAGGGATTCGAAGATGCGATCAGAGATATTTTCAAAGAAACAGGATTTGATCTAATGTTTGTAGTAAATAAAATTGAAAGCGCGCTGGATGATAAAGATATGTACTCGAGGGTTAGTGAAAAAATAAAGGAAAAGCAGCTTGACAGAATTGAGATATTAGGCTATAGCGATGAATACAAAGAATTATTCAAGACCCTTAACTACGAATGGCTTGAAAAATATTTTAAAGTTGAACCCGAAGATGAAAAGCTACTCGGGAATCCAAGGGAAGAAATAATTAATAAAGGCGGTGAAGTAATTTTTGCCAAATATAAAGGTGAGATCGTAGGAACTGCTGCATTGATAAAATTCACAGATAAAGAATTTGAACTTGCCAAAATGGCTGTCACAGAAAATGTTCAGGGCAAACAGATAGGCAAAAAACTTGCTGAAGAAATAATCCGCCTTGCCGGGCAAAAAAACGCTGATGTACTATTCCTTGAAACCAACGTTAAACTTATTGCAGCAATGAAATTGTATAAAAAACTTGGTTTTACCCTCACCGAAAACCATAATTCCAAATATGCCCGGTCAACTATAAAAATGGAATTAAAAGTAATATAAACTGAATGAAACTATTTTCCTATTTGAAGCGTCTTATTAAATATAAATTATACATAAGGAGTTATATAAATGCTTAAATTAAAGATTTTAATACTATTCGTAGGCTTTATGATTGCCGCAAAAATATCATTTGCGCAGCAGGATGGATTTGTAAATTTTAATCTTGATTCAAAAGTAAAAGAGCAAACAATTAAAAAAATTTCCAGGCTGCTGGATGAGAATTACATTTTCCCTGATATGGCTAAAAAAATGGGAGAACTAATAAAGCAAAACCTCACAGCCGGCACTTATGAAAAAATAGATGATCCTATGAAGTTTGCTGAGAAACTGACCGAGGACCTTCAGTCAGTCAGCAAAGATAAACATATCAGGGTTAGATTTTCACCTGAAGATTCTAAGCGGCTTATTGAAAAGGAAAAAAACGGCAATGATAAAAATGATGAGAAACACTGGAATGAAATGATGAAAAAAGAAAATTACGGTTTCAAAAAAGTTGAAAGGTTGCCGGGAAATATCGGTTATGTTGATTTCAGGAATTTTGCATCACCTGATTACTCCAGAGAAACAGTAGCATCAGTTATGAAATTCTTAGAGAACACCGATGCGATAATCTTTGATCTGCGTCTCAACGGGGGCGGAGACCCCGCCGGCGTACAGTTAATGTGCAGCTATTTATTTAATGAAACCCCTGTTCACCTGAATTCTTTATATTACAGACCAACTGACGAAACCAAAGAATACTGGACGCTGCGTAAAATTGAAGGGAAAAGAATGCTGGATGTTCCGGTTTATGTACTTACAAGCAAATTCACTTTTTCAGGAGCAGAAGAATTTTCATATAATCTAAAGAACCTGAAGCGCGCGACCATAGTGGGAGAAACAACAGGCGGCGGTGCACATCCGGGCGGTGCTATGGCAATTAATGAAGGATTTTCAATGTTTGTTCCGACAGGACGAGCTATTAATCCGATCACAAATACCAACTGGGAAGGTACAGGAGTTTCACCTGATGTTGATGTAAAATCAGAGCTTGCCCTTGAACAGGCGCAGATACTTGCCTTAAAAAAGCTTGCAGAAAGCTCAAAAGATGAGCAGGAAATAATGACATATAACTGGATGGTGGAATCACTGAATGCTCTTCTTAATGCACCGGTAATTGATGAAACTATGTTAAAAAGCTACGCAGGCACATATGATGACAGAACAATTACGTATGAAGGCGGCAAACTTTATTACCAGCGCAAAGGCAGACAGAAATACGCTATGACCCCAATGACTGAAGATACATTTATGTTTAAAGATCTTGAATTCTTCAGGCTGAAATTTGTAAAAGATGCGCTTGGTGTGGTATATGAAGTAAACGGGTTGTATAATGACGGGCATGTAGATAAATCGAAGAGGACGAATTAAAATTTCTGGAGTGCATTGGCTGCGTCAATGCATGCATCAACACAGTTGATGCACTCCGGAGAAGAAAATCCCCATCGCAGATTAATAGATACTCAAAATTTAAGATTAATTGAAGCAAATCTCATGTTAGTAGATCAAGTCCCCCTTTTCTAAGGGGGATTTTTATCGTGTCGGGTCGAAAGACCCGACACCACCAGATGCTGATACTCTACGAGGAACAAAGTGACGAAGCAGTCTTATGAATAATTGACGAGATTGCTTCGCTACGCTCGCAAAGTAAGACCTTATTTATTCTCTCTTTTTTAAGTTACCGTCAGGTCCTCAGACCTGACGAGCATTACTGCTCAATACTGAAACCTTGTCATGCTGAACTCCTTTCAGCATCTATTTGGAAAAAGTATTTTTTAGAATGCTTATCTTAAGTTAAAAAAATCTTACTTTAAATCTTAAATTTTAAAGTATGCAGGCAGACCCTGAAACAAGTTCAGGGTGACAAAAAGACTCACTCTCTCTTTTCCTTCCCTATCTGTTTACCAAGCTGTGAGATCTTCTTCCATTTTTTCTTTTCTTCAAGCTGCGCTTTTTTATCCTGTTTGCGCTCAAAATAACTTACTTCGTTCAGCAGTTTTTTGTAGCTTTTAAACCTGGCCTCATCAAGCTCTCCCCGTTCAATAGCGCCTTTTACGGCACAGCCTGGCTCTGATTCATGCTTACAATCCGAGAACTTACACTCCACAATAAGCTTTTCGATATCCTCAAATAGTTCGCTCAAACCCTCAGCGCCCTCCCACATCTGTATTTCACGCATTCCGGGTGTATCTATTATGAGTCCCCCGCCCGGCACAAGTGTTAATTCACGGTGAGTTGTAGTATGCCTGCCTTTATCTTTGTACAGCCCAATTTCTGATACATTCATCTTTTCCCAGTCAAGCATGCTGTTTATCAGGGTTGATTTACCCACACCCGATGAACCTATAACGGCAATCGTCTGATTGCCTTCGAAGTATTTCAACAGCTCATCAATACCCGCTTTTTGCAAAGCGCTTACAATATGCACATCAACTCCCTGGAAACGCTGCTGAACTTCAACAAGCTTAGCAAAAACATCATCACACAGATCAGCTTTGCTGAGCAGTATGACAGGTTTTACATTATTATCCCATGCAAGAGCCATGTAACGCTCCATACGCCGCATGTTGAGGTCCTGGTTCAGCGAGCTGATTATGAATACCGTATCAACATTCGCCGCGACGATCTGCTCTTCTGTGGTTGAGCCAGCTTTCTTCCTGGAAAACTTCGTTTTCCTCGGCAGCACATCTGTTATGAACGCTTTATTTTCATCCGGAATGTGTTTAAAAACAACCCAATCACCCACTGCGGGCAGTAAGTTGGAATCATCGGTGCTGTAAAACAGCTTACCTGATTTTTCCGCTGTAAGCTCGCCGAATTCAGAGTACAGCTCGTAATAATTTCTGTGTTCAACCGCTACTCTTGCGGCATATAATCCTTTAGCAGCATATTCTGCAAAATATGCTTCAAAAAAATCATTCCATCCGTATTGTTTTAAATCTTGTTTTTTATTCAATAATAATTTGATTTTAACTTAATTTCTGTTGTTGGTGACAACACCAACAACGAGGAGTTTATTTATATTTATCAATATTACAAATTTAAGTAGTTTTTAATGAATTCTCTGGTTAGTTTGAAATCGTAACCGTATTTAACCGGTTTAAATCCGAATTCTTCATTTATGCGGTACATATATGTATTCCATGGCATAGTATCTGTTTCAATATCTATAAAATCCTTATTTTCTTCAAGCAGCTTCAGATACATTTTAGCTTTCAGAAACTTTGCAAAACCTTTGCCCCTGTGATTCCTTGCCACTGCGGTGAAACCACCACTATGCCTTATGGTTTCTTTATTATCCTTATCAATATATAAGGAACAATATGCGGCTATATCATTTTCCGGAGTTAAAAGCGCATACATTTGCATTTTCGCGCCTGTTAGTTTTTCTGAGTTATCTCTTAGTTTCCAATCTTCCTTTTCCATACGTTTTCTTTGTTGTTTCACCGGGTTTAAGTTACGGTAGTCATCTAGAATATCATACATCAATAATGTAAAGTTATCATACAGCTCATCAGGCAGTTCTTCATAAAACAAAAGATTATATCCTGATATATCTGTATTGGAAATGATGTTATTATAAAATTCACTATTCATTTCATTTCTCAGAATTTTTGTATTTATCATCTCTTCATGAATTTCCGCACCAATACCTTTTAAAGCCGCAATATTCCTGCTTTCAAAAGTCCAGTGATAAATCTCTTTGATATCATATTTAAGCATGTATTCATGAACTTTGCCAAGCATTACCCTAAGCAATAATTGGCTGATGCTGTCGCCATCGAAATTAAAATTAAAGCTGGCGGAGCGGCTATCAAGCATAAATCCCACCCAGCCCACAGAAACATCATCAATAAATATTGAATACTGTTCAAACGATTTACTTTTGTAAGCCTCATATAATTTATCCCACTCTTTTTTCCAATCCTCCGGAGTTTCATCAGGTTCAAAGGATCCGGGGTTGTATTTCTTTTGGATTCTTTGTACCATTTCGAAATGGCTCTCAAGCTCATCCGGTGAGAGATCATTTAGCAATTTAGCTTTGGTCATATTTTCAACAGATCATTTTATTTAAGAGCAGTATAAATTCTGCTGCAGGAACGAACTTAATATTTTCATGAAGCATTTGTTAATTTTTATATTTTAAATTATTAAAAAGTAAAAACGCAGCCGTTCCGGTATGGCTTAAACCCGAATTCTTCGTTGATCTTGTACATATATTTATTCCATGGCATTGTATCTGTAGTTATATAACTAAAATCCTTGTTTTCATTCAGTAATTTTAAATACAATTTTGCTTTTAAAAATCTTACAATTCCTCTTCCCCTAAATGAACGATTTACTGCGGTAAATCCTCCATTATGACGAACTACGTTTTTGCTGCCGGAATCTATACATACCCAGCATATTCCTGCAATGTTACCGGTATTATCAGATAAAACCAAAATTTCAAGCTTTATTCCCATGGCAGTTAGCTCCTGTTTATCTTTATACCATTCATCCGGAGTCAACGGCGGATAATCATGCTGAAATTCATTCAAAGCCTCTTTATCTTTAATACAGGAATTTACTGTTTCTACAAACTTAACTATAAGCTCTTCAGGAACAATATTATAACAGCTCAGTTTCAGGTCATTAAGTCCGCTTGAGTTTATAATTTCATTATATAAAACAATATTCATATCTTTGCGATCGAGTTTGGAAAAAAGAATTTTTTCCGATACCGGGACATTCATTTTTTGCATCCATTTTATAAGTGGTTCCCTGTATATTATAAGCTCAGCAGATAAACAATTTTTATCTTTTTTTATTTCAGAAATTTTCGCCAAAACTGATTTAAATAAAACTTCATCATAATCGCCTGATATGTATTCAAACTTACAATAAAGTATGTTATCCCACACGCTGCACTCAAGCCATGCATAAGAAACATTGTTATATGTAATTAAAATAATCAGTTCATTTTCATCAGCAGAAGTACCCGCAAAGAGCTGCTTTTTAAATTCAGAAATTGAAATCACCGTAGAATGAGTATCAGGATAATATTTTCTGTTAATTTCTTCAGAAAGATGGAAGTACTTTTCCAGAAGGATTTCATCCGGATATTTCAGAGATATAAATTCAAACAAAATATTTTTCTATATTATTTTTAAAGATTGCTTCGCCTGCGGCTCGCAAAGTTTGTTGATTATAATTCAGTATTTATACAGAATTCAATAACTTTCATCGTCTTTTATTTGGTGCAATCGATTCATTTCTTCAGGATCAATATTTGTTCTTTTGAAGAACTGTTACAATCTTCACGGTCAAAATTACCGAAAAATTTTTCCAGCCTGAACTTTGTCCTTCCGACCAAATTCTCAAGCTCATAGCGGAAGAAATACCGCATTGGCGCGATAAATTCATCGGTCAATTCCTTATCGTTCTCATCCCAAACAAAACGGAATTTAAGATCGAGCATCTGCAGCTCATTTTTATAACTTACAGAAACATACCTCTGAAGCCGGGCTCCCGGCTTGTATTCTCCGTCAAATTCCAGCAGGTTATCTACAGGATTTATCAGCCTTTTCAGATCGGGATTGAAAACATCAAATATCAATCTTCCGCCTTCATCCAGAACATTATATATCCGGTTCAATGTATTAAGCTGGTCATCAATTGTAAGCATATGCTGAAAAACCCTGAAAGGCATAATTACCAGTTTGAATGATTTACCTGAATCAAACCTTCTAAGGTCTTCCTGCCAGATACGGTAATGCATATCAGCGGGCAGCTTTTCTTTAAGCCTTGCAAGCATCCTTTCGCTGAAATCTACTCCGTATATATCAGCCCCGCTGTTTAAAGCAGGAAGAAAGATCCTGCCGGTACCTACACCTGCTTCAAGAACAGTTCCACCGGCGTTTTTAATTTCTTCCTGGTAGAATTTTTGAGCAGGTTTCAGAAATTCAAGTGTATCATAAACGGGGTCATAGAATCTTGAAACCGCTTCATTGTAATAATATTCATTTTCCATAAATGCGTTCCTTTAAGTTTTGCGATAATATATTGTTGTATTCAACAAAATACCTGATAGTATCATGATGACGTTTCCATGCATTCCAAACATCAATTGCCCAGCCCTCTACAGCTTTTTTATGTTCAGCTATATTTTTCGCCGCAGCAATATCAGTGATATTCATAGTTCCGGAAAAATCCGGCAGAGGATCAAGCCATACAAACTGCTCTTTGAATTTTGAAATATTAAGCATAACATCGTTTGCGTGTTTACCGGTTAATCCTTTTTCCAGCTGCAGGTAAAGCCTTGTTAAATGTATAAATACAGATTGTATTTCTTTTCTGCCGGGGTTTCCGGGATGCTGGGCTGCATATGTATCTACAGTCAGCCTATGGGTCTGCCAAAGCTCGTTATATTCAGTATATTCTTTGGCAAGCACAGTGCAGAAAATATCCCAGCAGCCGGCGTCAGAACCAATGTATGAATGTTTGGGTCCGTTTATATTTTTAATTACAGCTTTGCAGCCGTAACATTGTATTAAATTATTATTCATTTCCATTTTTCTTTTAAACATTTCGCTCCTACGGAGCTCTAAAAACTAAATTTGTTTTTTCTACAAACATACCGCTCCTACGGAGCTGATAACAAATGGCTTATTTTACTACCTTCTTTCGCTTCGCTCAATAAGGCAGGCAAACATTTCGCTCCTACGGAGCTAAGAATTATAAATTCTTGAAAAATTAGCTCGCCGTTAATTGTTAATTGTTAATTGCTAATTGTTCATTGATCATAGTTAATTGAAAGTTGTTACGCCACATTCATCACTTCTTTTTCTCTTTGCTCTCTAAGCTGCCTGGTATACAGCCTGAAATATGCGCCCTGCTTTTTAATCAGGTCTGAATGGCTTCCGTCTTCAACAATTCGACCTTTATTTATTACAAGTATCCTGTCGCAATGTTTAATAGTAGAAAGCCTGTGAGCTATTATAAGCGATGTACGCCCTTCCATAATTCCGGCAATGCCGTGCTGAATTTTTGCTTCAGTTAAAGTATCAACTGAAGATGTAGCTTCATCCATTATAAATATCCTGGGATCAGCAAGTACAGCTCGAGCGAATGAAATGAGCTGTTTTTCACCCATAGAAAGATGTTCGCCGCCTTCACCAACCTGTTCATCAAGCCTTTCAATGAAATCATTTGCTCCAACAACACTCAATGCGTTCAAAATTTCTATATCGCTTGCATCTTCCCTTCCGTAACTGATATTTTCTTTAACAGTACCGCTGAAAAGATGCGGGCTCTGAAGTACAACACCAAGCTGGCTTCTTAAGCTTTCCATAGTGTTATCCTTATAATCCAAACCGTCAATCTTTATTACTCCGCCTGTCGGCTCATAGAACCTGCAGATGAGATTGATTATAGTTGACTTGCCGCCGCCGGTTTCACCAACCAATGCAACTGAAGTTCCGGCATCAATATGCAGGTTCATATCAGTCAATACCTGTTTGCCTTCTTCATAATGGAAAGAAACATTTTCAAAATCGATATCACCGTTTATTCTTCCGTAATTTCCGGCATTCGGCTTATTTACTATCAATGCCCCGGTATCAATAAGTGAAAATATCCTTTCACCTGCTGAAATACTGTTCTGCGCCTGTGAATAGAACCTTGAAATATCCAGGATAGGCTCAAATATCATAGTAGCATAACCGAAAAACGCAGCAAGCGTACCTACTGTAATTGCAGCAGGAATTGTAATAGCCATCGAACCGCCGTAATAAATCACAAATGCAGCAGCTATTGAGCCACCGAAGATTATCAGAGGCATAAAAATAGCCTGGTAATACGCAGCTTTATAAGATGATACTTTCATTTTTGTGCTCAGGTCCTTAAAATCATCACTTACTCTTTCTTCCTGGACGAGGCTTTTGTTGACTTCAACACCGTTGATATGTTCATTGAACCTTGCTGTCATTTCGCTGTTATACTTGCGCGCTTCACGGGAGTATTTAAGGATAAGCATACGCAATTTGAAGGAAATCAGCGTTAAAACTGGAATTGTTAAAGTAACAATAAGCGCAAGCTTCCAGTTGTAAATGAACATAGATGTAACACAGAAGATTATCATTCCGCCGCCCCATACAACTTCTATCATTGACCAGGATATAAGCTCAGTTACTTTCCCGGTATCAGAAGATATCCTTGAGAGCAGCCAGCCTACTGCGGATTTATCAAAGAATGAGAACGATAATTCCTGCAGCTTGATAAAAAGCTCCTGGCGGATATCATACATTACATATTCCTGGATCCTGCCGGCAAAGTTAATGAAACAGAATACACCGAGAGAAAGCGTTAATCCAAGTCCAAGAAAAATAAGCCCGTAATTTCTGAGTCCGGTGGAATCAACTTCAGGCATTACACCGGTATTTTTGTATGTATCAACAGCAGGCACTATGATATTATCAAGCAGGCTAAGCCATACAAGCGGGTAAACCGCTTCTACAAGCGCAACCAGCAATACGAATCCCGTAAAACCTGCTACCCATTTGGGATACCGAAAGCTGTATTTCAGCAGCCTCCGCAGGAACGGCCATAAAGCGCCTTTAGTTTTAAATTGTTTATCTTTTAGTTTTGACATTGTATATGCAATTAAAAATCGTTGTTGTTTATAAATTGGGACAAAAGTCCCTGTATTGTGGTGTAATTAATCCCCCGCCCTAAAGGGCGGGGCTATTATGAAACACAAATCAAAATATATTTATTATATTAATATACCTGATTCAATTTTTTCCTTTTCACTTTTGCCTTTTGCATTATCAAGATCCTCGTTTATCTCATCTTCTATCGAAACCTGGATATCGAATATTTTTTTGTAGAACCCGTTATTTTCAATCAGCTCTTCATGAGTTCCCTGTTCAATAACCCTGCCTTTATCAAGGACAATGATCCTGTCACAATCCTGGACAGATGTTATCCTGTGCGCAATAACAATAGTAGTTTTGGCAGCTGTTATTCCGCGAAGCGCTTTTTGAATTTCGAATTCCGTTTCAGTATCTATTGCAGATGTTGAATCATCAAGCACAAGTATATCCGGATTTTTCAGCAGAGTTCTGGCAAGCGTTACACGCTGTTTTTGTCCCCCTGAAAGCGTCACTCCTTTTTCGCCAATCACAGTATCGTATGAATTTGGGAAATGATCGCTTATTATATCATGAATATTTGCAACCTTGGCTGATTCCACAATCTCTTCGATATGTGTATCCGGATTTGAATACGCGATATTTTCCTTAATTGAAGTTGAGAACAAAAATGCTTTCTGCAGTACCACACCTATTTTGCTTCTTAAATACGGCCTGGAATATTCATTGATATTCCTTCCGTCGATCTTTATTGTGCCGCTATCGGGCTCATAGAATTTCATAAGCAGAGAAATGATGGTTGATTTACCTGCACCTGTAGGTCCAAGTAAAGCCACTTTTTCACCCGGTTTTATCTTCATCGAAACACCGTTGAGGATATTGGCTTCTTCATCTTCATATTTAAAGAACACATTATCAAATTCAATCAGTCCGCTTAATTCTTTATTATCATTATCAAAACCTGAATAATCTTCGCCCGGATGATCAAGGATCGAATAAATTCTCTCGATAGCAACACGCGTCATACCCATTTCACTAACTAGCTGGGCAAGCCTTCGCATTGGCCAGGTTACATAAGAAGCATATGTAAAAAATGCGGTGAATTCACCAATAGTTATCTGATTAGAAAGAACGTAATACCCGCCTGCAAAAATTGATATCGCAAGCTGAGTATACACAAGCACATCGCTTCCCGGCCAATAAATTGAGTGCAGCTTAAGCAGCTTCATTCCCCATCTTCGTTTTTCGGCGTTCTGTTTTGTGAATTTTTCAATTTCATAATTTTCCTTCGCGAAAGCCTTCACAACACGGATACCGGAAAGATTTTCCTGTACCATCGCAGTAAGCTTATCCTGCTCAGCTTCATGCCTTGTCCATATTTCACCTTCTTTTTTGAAAAAGAATACTGATGCCAGAAGCATTACAGGAAACAAAGTGATAGCGATAAACGCATAAGAGGGGCTTACCAAAAACATCATAATAAATGCGCCTATGAAAATAGTTGCAAGTCTTATTGATTCCGTTACCTGCATGGTTGCAAATTTACGCACCGTTTCAACATCACCTGTGCAGCGCTGGATCAGCTCACCTGTTGGTGTTTTGCCGAAATACTTCATAGGCAGATGCTGCAGGTGGCTGAAAAGCCTGTCACGAAGCTTCTTCATAGCTTTTTCAGTGGATGCTGCTGAAATTACGCTTGATGAAAGCATTGTTATTCCGCGCATCAGTGCAATTATCAGAAAGATCACCCCAAGATAAACAAGTATCATCCCGGAATTTTCTATTTTAAGCTCAGGCAGTATGGAATAAAAGAAATTCGTAATCCTGTCATCTGCTGAAATGGTGTTGCCTTTGCCCGTTACAAAAAAAGCTATGATCTTATCTACTGTCATCTGGAGTATTTTAGGCTCCAGCAATCTGAATCCAACGGAAACAATGAGCAGCAGTGATGCTGCAATGTACTCATATTTCCATTTTCCTAATATTTCGAATAATTTCTTTAGACTTTTCATTTCATTATTATTTAGACCCCCTCGTCCCGCTTTCAGCGGGACACTCCCCTTGTAAAGGGGAAGACGGGATAATTATTGTACAAAAAAAAACCGCGAGTCTTATTTATGACCCGCGGTTTGCTTAAACTTTTGTATTTTATGAGGTTCTATCCTAAAAACCTCCGTTTATCGCTAACCAGCGGGCATAAAATGTCCACAAAGAGACCTGTAATAGGTGCTGTATTCTGGATCATATATATTTTAATGCCGTTTCTCATTTTATTTTTTTTTGGTTTTAGAGTCCTTTTACAAGCTCTGGTTAGTTATAAATATTTGTGAGTTAAAATTTGCTTCTAAATTGTGTTATTACAAACTTACAAATTTTTTAAATTAGTGTCAAGAAAATTTGAAAATAAATTTTTAAAAATGGTGGATATAAATCATAAATTAAAAAATTCAATTGAATGTATATTATAATTCCTTTAGGATATTGTTTGCTGATTCAATTAAAGTTCTATAATTCCTATTTTTCTTGGCTTTAGTAATAAATTTTTTTAACTCCCTTTTCATAATAATTATATCGATAAACCCATTTACTATTGCTAAACCATAAATGTAAGCAAATTCGCTTTTATTTTTATTAAACTCATTTTCTAAAAATTCAATAACTGAATATAAATCTAAATCTTTAATTTGATGTAATTTTCGAAATTCTTCATACCAGTATCTGACTTTTTTGTAATTTTTATTAAGAATACTAAAAAAAGCATTATTTAAGAATACTACCGAATGATTTTTATCTAATAAACGTATTTCATCAGTAAAATATTTAGCTTGTTTTAAATCGCCTAAAAAATAATATGTTCTTGCTAATGTGATGTATATTGGAATTTTATTTATCACTAAGTCAGGAATTTTTAATAATGCATCCCTACTCTTCTCCATTTCGCCAATAAGATGTGCATTTAAACCAGTTACAAAATATGCTTCAGCTAACATTTTATCTATTTTCTCTAATCTTGCTGATTTTAATAAATTGTCTGCATTCCCTTTTATGATGAAAATTTTTAAATTATTAAACAATTTTATTGCTTGTTCGGATTTATCATCCGATATAAAATATATACCTATAATATATAAGCATACTTCAAATAGATTATCCGATACAGTAATTATTTCATCTAATTCGTTTGCTTCTTTGACATTCCATGCTCTGTTAAAAAGAATTTTTGAAATATCATTTAATAAAAATTCAAAATTATCTTTTATATATTCATTTATCTTAAGTGTATATTGTATTTTAAATTGATATACTTTTTCATTATTTAAATTTCCGTAGAATCCATTACCCCACAAGATCAAATCTAATTTATTTTCTATTAGATATTTATTTGCTTTAAAGATATTTGTAATCAAATCATTTGGTATTAAAATAAATTTAATATCATTACTTAAATTTTCTTCTGATAAATAGTTATATACCCTAGTTATTATTCTTTTAAAATTTCTTTTTACTTCCGGGTCGATAGATATAGCAATAGCAATTATTTTCTTATTATTATTTCCTATTATGAATATACGTGAAAAAAATAGCCATAAAAATATCCAGATTATGAAAAGAATTATTATTAATAATAATATAGTTGAATTAAATGTGTCACTTAAAATCCAAATGGAAATTATAATAAATATTAGCGATATCACTAAAAAACCTTTTAGGGTTTTCCAATCATCGATTAATCCTATTAAATATTCGATAATTTTAAAATTCATACTTCTATCTCACCTCTTATTACAGTAACAGCTTCGCCGGTTAGCATAACTCTCTCGCCTTCAATAACTATATCAAGTGTACCGCCTCGTTCTGATGCCTGGTAGGCTTTGAACGTGTTCTTGCCGAGCCTGCCCTGCCAATAGGGAGCAAGTGCGCAGTGCGCTGAACCTGTTACGGGGTCTTCCTGGATGCCTTTTTCAGGCGCGAAGAAGCGGGAGATGAAATCATAACCCGGCATATTAGCTTCTGCGGTAATGATGGTTCCCCATCCCGGAAGCTTAAGCATCACATTAAAATCAGGTTTCAGATTTATGATATCTGATTCGCTGCCAAGCTCAATGATATAATTCCATTTTGTCATTCCAACATACTTTGGCTGTACCCCGCCAATTGCATCGATAAGCTCAGGCGGGTATGAAATTTCCTTCTGTGGTATCGCGGGAAAATCGAGAGTAATTTTTCCGTTGTTATATTTGCAAGTAAGCAGTCCGCTTCGGGTATTGAACTTTATGGTTTCATCCTTTTTAGCAATGCCTTCCTGCCACATTATGTGCGATGATGCAAGCGTAGCGTGGCCGCAGAGATCAACTTCGCTGACAGGTGTCATCCAGCGGAGGCTGTAAACATCGCTTTCAGGTTCTTTAAGTATGAATGCGGTTTCAGCAAGATTAAGCTCGAATGCAATTTCCTGCATGAGGCTTGTCGGGATATCTTCTTTTAGTAAACATACTGCTGCGGGATTACCTTTGAAGGGTTCGTTGGTGAAAGCATCAACTGTGAATATTGGTAGTTTCATTTTGATAAGATAATTTTTAAATGCAGGTAAAAATAATCGGAAGTTTGTGATTAAGCAATATGTATATTTGTCATACCCGCGAAAGCGGGTATCCAGACGAAAATGAAGGATTGGACTATAATGTATGGAAATATAATTTTCCTATTTGAGCTAATAAAACATTTGTATGTTAAATTTGAAGTTTTGTATATCCGTCAATAAAGTACTTTCTAAAATTTACCACAAGATACCCGCTTTCGCGGGTATGACAAGCAGTAAAACAAAAAAGCCGCTCAAATTTGAGCGGCTTTAAAATTCTTGCACTATTTATGAGATCCTTCGCTTGCGCTCAGGATTGAGAAAATTATTTTGTGAATACCATCTTCTGAACTTCAACCATTTCAGGGGTTTTGATCCTGTAGAAGTAAACACCTGAAGGAAGGTTAGCGGCATTGAATGTAACTGAATGTTCGCCTTCATTCTGTGATTCATCAACTAAAACCACAACTTCACGGCCTAAACGGTCATAAACTGTAATTTTAACGCTGGTTGAATTCTTTAATGTGTATGTAATTTTTGTTTCGGGGTTAAACGGGTTAGGATAGTTCCTTGCGGTAAAATATGATTCACCGTTATTCATATCTGTCTGAGCGGTTTCCTGTTTAAGCTCTTTGCTGTAACGCTCAGAGATCATCGCAACGCCTGTTTCAACAGGTCCGGCAACGAATTCTTTACCGGTCTGGAATGAGAACTGGATTCCCAGCGCTTCCTGCTCTAAAATCGAAAAATCGTCATCTTTGCTTTTTGAAATAACCTTAAATTCAGAAGGTGTGATATTGAAATGGACTTCCTTCCATCCTGAAAAGTTCATGCCGAGCGGTTTTGATTCAAGCCTGACATCAGTGTTTTCATCATACTTGCCGTCATTATTCTTATCGAATAAGATCTGGATAGTAGCTGACATATCGTTATTGATACCCTGAAGCATAACTGAAAGAATGTTATTTTCAGCAACCTGCAGCTTTTCTTCTTTTCTGATGATACCTGCGAACGAATTCGGTGTGATATTCTTGTTTTGTGAGGAAATTACACCGTAGCCGTTTTCGAGGTTATCCTCTTTGTGAGAATATTTCATGGTAAGATCGCCGCCTGAATACCAGCCGGGCATTGTGTGATCACCGAAACTATCGATAACATATAAGTTTGAATTTTGTGCAAGGACTGCTGACGCTGAAAGTAAAACTGCAAAAATGGTAAATACAAATCTCGTAATGAATTTGATCATTAAATTACCCCCAATGGTAAGTTTTTTGAAAATGTTATTAAATGATAAGTATTACGGGTAAACTACTTAACCAGTGTCATTCTTTTTACAGAAGAATAATCACCGACCTGCAGTTTATAGAGGTAAATGCCTGCGGGAAGATCGTTAGCATCAAATGTAACTTCATAGTATCCGGCTGTTTGATAGCCGTCTACTAAAACCCGCACAGACTGTCCGACAAGGTTAAAAACTGTTAATTTAACGTTGCCATCGGTCTTCAGATCATACGAAAGCTGTGTAGATGGGTTGAATGGATTGGGATAATTTTGATTGAGTTCGAACTTATCAGGATTACCCTTAAGATCCACAAGCTGTTCTTTATTATCGGCGCTCACTTTTAAAGTGCCGAAGACAAAGAATAGGCTTAATATTAGTATGTAAACTTTCGTCATTTACTGGATTTATCTCTAAAATACTTATGCAAAGTTAATTATAAATGTTTTTAATGTCAATACAACATATACTGTAAACCCGTGATATTTAGAAGATGAGAAAACAGCACTTTACGTACTGTTTTCTCATCAAAAACTGTTTTACTGCATTTTTAAAGCTACAATTCTTTCTGAACCGCTTTTATCTACTATTTTTAACAATACAGGGTCACCTGAAGTTTTGCCGCTTAAAGCATCGGCAAGGTCACCTGCATTATTGATCTTTTTCTTATTGGCTTCAATTATAACTGAACCTTCCTGAAGGCCGCGGTAGAAAGTCTCAGAGAACTTATCAACTGAGGTCACTACCACACCGCCGGAAATATTATACTTTTCCTTCAGTGATGAAGAAACATCCTGTACGCTGATACCGAGACCTTTAACGGTAGTGGAATTTACGCCTTTATTACTGCCTTCATCTTCTTTATTGTTAAGCGCAGTCTGTTTTTCTTCTTCAGCCCTTGGCTTTAAAGTAACATCTTTTTCAATTGTTTTGCCATCTCTGAATACTGTAAGCTTGGCAATATCACCGGGGCGTTTACTGTTGATAATTACCTGAAGCTCATTGGAAGCATTTACTTCTTTCCCGTCAACTGAAAGGATCACGTCGCCCGCCTGGAGACCGGCTTCATCACCGCCGCCGCCTTTTTGAACGCTCTGTACAAGTACTCCCCTGGCTTTATCTAATCCAAGACCCTTTGCCATGGTTTCATCAACTGTCTGTATCTGCACACCGATATAACCGCGTACAACTTTACCTGATTTAATAAGCTCCTGTGTAACTGATTTAACGATGTTAACTGGAATTGCAAAACCGTAGCCCTGGTAATAACCGGTATTGGTTTTAATTGCAGAATTGATACCGACTAACTGGCCATTTACATCAACTAATGCTCCGCCGGAATTTCCCGGGTTAATTGCAGCGTCTGTCTGTATAAAATTTTCGATAGCATAACCGCCGCCGTTAACACCAATATTACGGCCCAATGCACTTACGATACCTGCTGTAACTGTATAATTGAGACCAAGCGGATTACCGATAGCAAGAACCCACTCACCTACCTGGATATTATCGGAGTTACCCAGTGACATAACAGGAAGGTCATTTGCTTCGATCTTTATTACAGCAAGATCAGTATTTTCATCAAGCCCGATAACTTTTGCATCAAATTCGCGTTTATCGGTCAAAACTACCTTTATACCATGCTCGCCGGCACCTTTAACAACGTGGTTGTTGGTAACAATGTAACCATCTTTTGAAATGATAACGCCTGAACCGCTTCCCATTTGCGGGCCCGGATCCGGCATTTGTCCATCGGGACCGAAGAAGAACCTGAACGGATCGTTGGGATCACCCGGAGTTTCATTGTTCTCATTTTTTCCGGGTTTTGATTTCACTTCAATATATACAACTGTTGGTGTAACAGTTTTGCTGATCTCTATAAAAGCATCGTTAAGACTTTTAACATTCGGGTTAACAGTAATTGGCGGAGTTGTATTAAACTCAACCTGTGTATCTGAGTGTACCACTTTTACACCGCTGAAATTAGCGATAAGTACAGCTCCGAAGATTATTGAAAGCAGCACTACAAAACCTGCCGCTATTATTGATTTTCTTGGCATATTATTTTTTCTCCTTATTTCTTTTTGATAACAGCGTTAAAAACAGTAAGAATGTATTACTTATATTATTCTCTCCTTAATTGAACTGAAAACTAAAATAATTTAAGTGAATTAAAAACTTTTTTCGCATTTGAAAATCCCGCATGTTCAAAATGATCACGAAGGTAATTTTCGAAAAATTTTTCAAGCGCAAATACCTGTTGCTTTGATATATTAAGAGCCATCATACTATTAAAGTTCCCCCCGCTTAAAACCTCGAGGGTTTTCTGCTCTCCTGGTGAAAACCTGTTTTCGTAAAAATATTTATTTTGAGCCTTAAAATCAACATTCTCACCGGGTAATACATCTATATTGATATTATAGCCTAAGAGCTCAAGCAGCCTAAGCTCAAAGTTAAATAACACATTAACATAGTTTTTAGTTGCACTTTCCAGGATCTGCAGCGAATTTGCAAGTAAATTGTAAATTTTTGTATTTTCCTGGTATTCTGCAGTAGTTTTGTTAACAAGCTCTATCATTCTGTACCCGAACTGCATTTTATCAAAATCATCATAAATACTGTTTAAAGTAATTAGATGCTCGGCGCCTGAAATTAGATGCAGTGTCCTGGTTTCTTTGTAATAAAACATTATTTTTACAAGAGCCATAGTTTGCAGAGCGCCGCCCCAGCGTGACCTGGAATTGCGGACACCTTTGGCGATACATTTTAATTTACCGTGTGAAAGCGTAAAAAAAGTGATGATCTTGCTGGTTTCCCTGTAATTATCACACTTTAATATCACTGCTTCTGTTTGGACTATTGGCATTAACTTTCTTCTTCGTTTCTGAGAGTTTGAATGTATGAACTGAACATTTGTTTCAAACTGCCGAAATTATACGGCGGGTAATGCACTTTATATTCGGTTATGATAGCAGTAACAAGCTCATTAGGAACAAGATCAAATGCGGGATTCATAACACTGTAATCTGATAATGTTATCTTTTCTCCGTTCACCCTGGTAACTTCTTCGGGGTCACGTTCTTCAATTTCTATTTTTGAGCCGTCCGGAATTTCAAAATCAATGGTACTGCCCGGCGCAGCTACATAAAATGGAATTTTATGAAACGCGCAGTTAACAGCAAGTGAGTAGCTTCCTACTTTATTTACAACATCACCGTTTGAAGCTATCCTGTCTGCGCCGACAATTACACAATCTATCATTTCATCTTTCATCAAGTTGGCAGCCATTGAATCAATTATTATATCGAAATCAATTTCATTCTGCGCCAGCTCGTAAGCTGTTAACCTTGAGCCCTGCAGCAGCGGACGGGTTTCATCTGCATACACAAACAGGTCCTTACCCTGCTGTTTAGCTGTATAAATAATTCCAAGGGCTGTACCAATGCCGCCGGTAGCCAGCTCACCTGCATTACAGTGAGTTAAAATCGTCATTTTATCAGTGATAAGCTCAGCGCCGTTTACGCCGATACGTTTGCACATTTCAGCGTCTTCATCAAATATTGCATCAGCTTCTCTTAAGAGAAGGTCTTCTATTTCAATAAAATCTTTATCTATGTTCTCTTCAAAAACCTTTGTCATTCTATCGAGGGCGTAGAAAAGGTTTTTAGCAGTCGGGCGTGAAGTTCGAAGGGTTTCAGTTACTTTATAAAAATGTATCTCAAAATTTTTCCTGTTATCTGTATCATAATGGTGAACACCCATTACAACGCCGTAAGCGGCGGCAATGCCGATAAGAGGTGCGCCTCTTATTTTCAGCTTTTGAATTGCTTCGGCTACATCTTTATAGCTTTTGGTCTTTTGATACTTCTCTTTAAGTGGAAGAAGTGTCTGGTCTAAGAAAATAAGCTCGTGTTTATTTGTATATTCAAGCTTATCTGTCATTCCTATACCCTTATACCATAAAATTAATTTATATAATCTTTAAAAACTTTTTACAGCAATTGTTACAGATCAGCAGGCTCGAAAGTTGAGAACCTTGTGAACTCATTGAACCTGTCTTTAATTTTCAGGTGAGAAAGCTCACGTGTACCTTCGAGTGAAAATTTTTCTACACAAAATGAAGCTATTGTGCTGCCAAATATCACTGCACGTTTCATATTCTCAAAAGAAATATCATCCGTTTTTGCAAGATAGCCTATAAATCCGCCTGCGAAGCTGTCACCGGCGCCTGTCGGGTCATATATTGATTCAAGCGGGTATGCAGGAGCGCTGAAAAGCTCGTTTTCGTGGAATAATAATGCGCCGTGCTCACCTTTTTTAATGATAACTATTTTGGGACCTAATGCCTGGATCTTTTTGGCTGCTTTAAAAAGATTTGCCTCATGCGATATTTCTCTTGCTTCAGAATCGTTAATTATAAAAACATTTATATGCTGAAGAACATCTACCAGAGCATCATAGGCGCCGTCTATCCAGAAGTTCATTGTATCTGCAACTACAAGCTTTGGATTCTGCATCTGCTCGTAAACTTTTTTCTGCAGCGCGGGGTGAATGTTGCCAAGGCACAGGTACTGGCTTTTCTGAAATGTTTCAGGAACGATCGGGTCAAAATCCGCGAATACGTTCAGCTCGGTAACAAGGCTCTCTCTGGTGTTGAGGTCATAATCATATTTACCGTGCCAGTGGAAAGTTTTTCCATCTTCTTTTATCTGCAGACCTTCGAGATCAATTTCCCGTTCTTCAAAATATTCCAGTTCTTTTTTCGGGAAGTCGCCGCCAACAACACCAACAAGCCTTACCGGCTGTGTGAAATATGACGCAGCCACTGAAATAAAAGTTGCTGAGCCTCCTAAAGTTCTTTCTGCCTTCCCAAAAGGGGTTTCTATTGTATCAAGCGCAAGTGAGCCAACTACCAGTAATGACATTAATTCTCCTTAATTTTTAAAAGCTATCCCTAAATTACAAAGTGAAATTCTGTATTCAGCAAAAATAGCATTCAGTTTATTGAAATGAAAGAAATTAATTTTTGCCGTAAAATTGATTGATTTAGCCTGATTAAACAGTTAATTTTGTAATAAGTAATAAGGAGGTCCTTTGCCTAAAATATTATTCACTTTAGCCCTGATATTTGGAATTAATAATGTAATAATTTCTCAAAACGGATGGATTTGGCAGAATCCACTGCCGCAGGGTAACAATATGAGCAATCTTCAGTCTGTTAACTCAACAACTGCGTATGCTATGTGTTTTAACAGCGTAATGAAAACAACCAATACAGGAAGCAACTGGAGCATTTATTATACTAATCACAGCCAGAACAATACTTCACTTCATTTCATTAATGAAACTACAGGGTTTATAGTAAGTGATACAGGTATAGTATTAAAAACTGTAAACGGCGGAGTAAACTGGAATATTGTTTATGATTTTCATCAAGCAAAATTTCATAAAGTATACTTTAGCGATGTTAATACTGGTTACCTGCTGAGATATAACAATTATAACTATAGTGGGACAGTGTTATACAGAACTTCAAACAGCGGTTTATCATGGAGTGAATTATTAAATGATTCAACAATTGATTTAAACGATATTAAATTTTCTGATTTACAAACAGGATATTTTGGAGGTAACTTAAATTTTCATTCTAATAATAATTATTATACAAAATTTTATAAAACGAATAACGGAGGATTGAGCTTTGATTCATTATATACCGGATTCGAAATTACACTAGAAGGTATAGAGATTAAAAATAATATCATCGCCATTTATGGAGGAACTGGATTGCCATATATATGCGGGTTCTTTTATTCCACTAACTCCGGTCAAAGCTGGATTCCATCTGATTTGCATAAAACAGTCAGGGATATTTGTTACATTGATCCGGCAAATTTATATGCAACAGCAACAAACAGCGGGGTGTTTTTGTATAAATCCACAAATAATGGTGTAAACTGGAGTAATATAGGAAGTGATATCAAATCTAATGAAATTGAATTCATTAATCCTACAACAGGGATAAGTGTTGGCGGTACCGGCCAGGTACACAAAACAACAAACTCAGGTATTAACTGGATAAGTACAACAACTTCTTTCTTTAATAGTTATTTCTGGTCCGTAGAATTTATTAACAATACAACCGGTTTTGCAGGGGGTTCGAACTCGTTAATAAAAACAACAAATGGCGGCAATAACTGGTTTTATATTCCGCGTATCCCGGGAGATCAGATTGAATTTACTGATGCTAATACAGGTTACGCAGCTAACGTTGACACAATGTATAAAACAACAAATTGCGGTATGAACTGGATCAACTTGAATTATGGCCAACCCGGACAAATTAATGAAATCAGCTTCGTTAACAATTATACAGGTTTTTATATTGGCAAGTACAACGTTCTGAAAAAAACAACTGATGGCGGAAATTCATGGAATCAAATTACGGGTTATGGCGGCGGATATCAGGAAACTATGTATTTTGTAAATGAAAACCTAGGTTTCATTGGGAGAAATGATTACTCGCTAGGCTGGGGAGTAAGCAGAACTACCAACGGCGGGTTGAACTGGGACTTTCAACCTGTACCTGAATATGATTATTTTATTTGGGATTTTGATTTTATAAATTCATCTACAGGATTTTATACTACAGCCGGCCGGATTTTCAAAACCACTAATTCCGGTAGTAACTGGTTAAAAGTTTTTGAACAACAATCCGGTATTTATCTTGATATTTTGTCTATTCATTTTGTAAATCAATCAGTCGGATACGCATCAATTGGAGGAAAAGTTTTAAAAACTACAGATACAGGGAGTACTTGGAATATTCATAATTCAATTACAAATTTTGGTTTATATGATTTGTACTTCACTGATGTTAACACCGGTTTTTTTGTTAGCAACAGTGGCGTAATTATTAAAACCACCAATGGCTGCGGAGATCCAATCGGCATTGAACCCATCAGCAGCAATATTCCTGAAAGTTTTGAGCTGTACCAGAATTTTCCGAACCCGTTTAATCCCGTTACTAAAATTAAGTTTTCTATTCCGAACAGCACAAACGGAAGAAATGAGCTTACTTCGCTGAAAATATACGATATCCTCGGGAAAGAAATTGCCATGCCGGTAAATGAGATCCTTGCACCCGGCGAATATGAAATTACGTGGGATGCAACAGGCTTGTCTTCAGGGGTATATTTTTACAGATTTAATTCAGGCGAATATAAAGTAACCAAAAAACTGATACTATTAAAATAGCAGTTAATTTTCATCTACCCTTTTTACGTTATTGAATAGTGCCATTAATTACTATATTTTGCTATTATTGAAGAACAAAAGCATTCAATTTCAGCAGAGGGTAAGGGAATGGTTAAAAAAATATTTACAATATTAGCATTTATCACCGGGCTTGTTTATACAGGCTGTAACTCCCCTATATATGAGATAGTAGAAATTGAAGAGCCGATAGAGATTAAAGAAGAGCCAAAACAGGAAACTCCGCCGGTCAGTGATATCAAAGAAGATACAAGGCCTTCGGAAAACAAGTTCAGTGAAAAAAATGTAATTTCAAAATCGTATATTATTCAGATTGGCGCTTTTAATGATGAAAAAAACGCCGACAGGTATTATAATAAAGCAAAGCAGAGCTTTGAAGGTATGGACCTTTCAGTAAAGAACATTGAAGGACTTTACAAGATAAGGCTTGCAGGCTTTAGTTCCAGGGATGAGGCTATTTCGTTTCTGCAAAAAGCAAAGGATGCCGGTTTTAGTGACTCCTTTGTAGTTGAGCTTACCCTGGTAAAAACAGAAAATAAATAGAAATAATCAGAAAAGCAGAATAACTTTATTCTGCTTTTTAAATTTATACAAAATTAACCCTATTTAATTAAATAATTTTATTCAATTATATAAAATAAGTAATTATTATTACTTGAATTTATTGTTTTTTATAAATAATTTACATTTATTAAAATCATATATATAGAGTAAAATTTTACATTTTAAATTTAGTAGGGAATAAACCAGCTATGAAATTACGATATTTCTGTATAGCAATACTATTTACTATACTCCCCTATTTAATAGGCTGCGGATCAGGTTCATATAAAATAGAAAACTCTGATAAACAGGATACAACCAAGTATAAGCAAACCGGAGCAAAGCTGAAAAATGCTTATAAGATCCAGACTCCCCCGCGTTTTACACTTCAGATCTCAGGCGGTATCAACTTAGGAATGGCAGAACTTTCCTCTAACTTCAATACTATATTTGACTCTGCACAGTTTTCCAAAGGACTTAACTTTGGCGTAAAGAACGGTTACGGAGCAATGATAATCGGTAAAATACCGCTTCATAAAGAAGGTAATGTCAGGCTGAATATTTCAGCAAACTTCAACAGGTTCACAAGCAGCTTTCTTTCTTCGGCATCAAAATACGGAGATGTAAGTTATAATGTATTAGCATTCGGAGTTGGTATAGAAAATTCATTCAATCCTACTTTCCGTTTAAAGCCGTATATCGCAGGAGAAGTCCAGGCAAATATGATATCAGGCAAAGCCAATATCACCAGCCAAACCACAGGTCAAACCCGAAATGTAACAATCAAAAATTCATTCAGGATAGGCTATATGATATATACGGGTTTTGAGTATATGTTCAGCAACCAGGTCGGAGGAAATTTCGGAATAAAGCTGACAAACTCAAACCAGGTATTAAAATCTACAAAAACAAGCGATAATCCTGATGAGGTTCCTTTAAGAGATAAAAAAGATGATACCGGTGAAATAGAATTCGGCGGTTTCAAAAATTTCATTTTCACTACATTTTATATGGGTGTTAATCTGTATTTTGGCGTAAACGATATTATTTATAAGTTTAAAAAATAAAAAGCCGCTATGAAAAGAAATATATTATTAACTGTATTATTATTTTCTGTTCTTTTATCAAACGGTGTGTTTGCTCAAAATACCCAGATAAAAAGGTATATGATAGTAAGAAGCTCACCAAGCTATACACTGCAGCTCAATTTAGACTACAACCAATCTGTGTTTGAGCTATCAGGAGCTTATAATGATGACTACCAGTCCAAAGTGGTTTATGATGGTGAATCATTCGGGGCAGATAAAGGTTACGGGGCAAGCATTCTTTCCAAAATTGTTTTAAATGAAAGAGGCAGCGTCAGGTTTACACAATCTTTAACTTACAACAGGATACTTTCATACACATTCGGAACAAAAGAAACCGTTGCAGATAACGGTCATGCTAACTACAACTGTTTTACCGGCGGACTGGGAATGGAGTATAACTTTACTCCTGCGCACAGGTTCAAGCTGTATATCGGCGGCGAACTGAATGCAAGCATGATAAACGGGGATATTAAGATCTGGTTTGAAAACAGAGGAGGCACTCCGTATAATGAAGAATATAAAGTCACAAATTCTTTCAGAATGGGATACGGTTTAATTATTGGTTCAGAATATGTAGTAAATGAATCATTCGGACTGAACATTGCCGCAAGGTTACTGAATGCTAACGCATTTTTAAAGCAGTCCAAAGGCACAAATGCTGATACTGAATTTCAGTTAAGGGATAAAGCTGATCCTAATTTAAAGCTTGCCGGTGATAATAATAAGAATTTTTCATTCTACAGTATAATGGCAGGTGTTAACTTTTATTTTGGTGTAAAGGAAAAAAGATATAAATTAAACTAATTTTATCCAGTTTTTTAGTAAAGGTTAGCTGAAATTGTTATTTCATCTAACCTTTTTTATTTTCCATAAGTAAAATTACTGGAAATTTTCAATTTCTAACTGCATTATTTATAAAGGGTTACAGTTTTATTTTAAATTAACTCTTTACTAGTCTTGTTTTTCTTAAGATTATGGCTTATATTGACTTAGTAATTTATGCAGAAATTTACTAAAATACTAATTTTAACTTTTACTGTTTCGGCAGTAATGTATTTTTCAGCATGTTCATCCGGTGAGTATGAAACAGAAACCTATACTGTTGATTATACTGAAAAAACCGTAAAAATTGATACTATCAAAAAGATAACCCTTAATGATGAAAGCATAAAACAGGATAAAAACAATAAGGATAATATTAAGGATACAAAAGAATCCTATTATTATACCGTCCAGATAGGAGCATTTGCAATGCACGATAATTCAGACAGATTTATCGAAAAAGCAAAGATCATATTAGGCGGTGAAGTATATTCTGAAGAATCAGGCAATCTTCATAAAGTAAGAGTTGGCAGGTTCAATACCAGGGCAGAAGCTATTAAATATTCTGAAATGGTAAGATCTAAAGGATATTCAGATGCATTTGTTGTAACCAAAAAGAACTGAAATTATTTATAATGAGAATACAAAAAATTTATTTAATACTGATTCTCATATTAACTTCTGTGCATATTGCTGCGCAGGATGATACACCAAGGCGTGTAACTTCAAAAGATACAGCATATAATTCAATTGCCACCACAAAGATCCTTAATATGCTTAAACCGGGCAAAGCTCCAAAGGTAACATTACAGTTAAGCTTCAATTATAATATAGGCCACCTTGATCTTGCTGCCAATGAAAATACAACTTTCCACAAAGAAGATTTTATCGGGGGTTCAAATTTCGGAACAAGGTATGGTTACGGAGCTTCTTTAACCGGCAAAATAGCGTTACACAAAGAAGGCAATATAAGGCTGAATGTTACAGCGGGATATAACAGGTTTTTGAGCAATTTCGTGATATCTGAGTCTCCGGAAGGCAAAGTAAGCTATAATGTTTTTTCAGGAGGTATTGGTATAGAAAACAGCTTTACGCCCGCAAAAAAATTTAAACCCTATATTGGCTTTGAAATTGTTGCCAGTATGATTGGCGGTAAAGCATTTCTCACAACAGATACAACAGATTTTGATCTGAAAATAAAGAATTCCTTAAGGTTCGGCTTAACTTTTAATATGGGATTTGAATACGCTTTTAACAATAAAGTCGGTGTTAACCTTGGATATAAGATAACACATGCAAATATCGTTGGCAAGGAATCAAAAATTTCAACTGTACTTAACGAAACCTACCTTAATGATAATAAAGTAACAACCGGGGAATCGATACCTTATGCCGGCTGGAAGCAGTTTATGTACAGCTCATTTTACGCCGGGGTAAATTTTTATTTCGGTATGAAAAATAAAAAATAAGCTATAGGTCTTTTAAAGAAGATCAAATGATAAATAAACTTTTTAAAATATCAGCAGTTTTTGCTTTAATATTATCCTGCACATTGCTAAAGGCGCAGGATACATCTTATACAATTAAGGTTGATACAATTAAGATACAGAAAACCAAGACCATTACAATAGTAAAAGTACGAACAGTTCCAAAATTCATACTTCACTTCAACGGCGGGCTTAACACCGGCGCTATGGAGCTTACCAGCCATAACGGTGGTTTCAGCAGAGATAATTTTATTATTGGCAGAAGCTTTGGCGCAAGAAACGGTTTCGGCTTCAGCCTTGTTGGAAAGCTGCCGCTGAATAAAAAAGGGAATTTCTGGCTTGATATCATTACCGGATTTGACCGATTCCAAAGCGATATTTTCGCAAAGAATACAGAAGAAGGCAAGGTATCCTATAATTCCATAAACGGAGGAGTGGGACTTGAATATAACATCACGCCTTCACATAAAGTAAAATATTACTTTGGTGCAAACCCGCTAATAAGCCTGATATCAGGAAAAGCCGAGATCATTAACCCGGATAACAACAGAGTAGATATAAATATAAAAAACAGCTTAAGAATTGGCTACCAGGCTTTCCTTGGGATTGAGTACGCATTTGAAAAGAACTTTGGAGTTAACATCGGCATTAAGTTCACGCATGCAAACTTACTGATGAAAAAAACCGAGCTTCCGGAACAGGACGAAACACTTGCTACCCCGACTACTACTGTCGGATTAAATGATGACGCATCCTTTGAACCTATAGAGTTTGCCGGCTGGAAACAATTTGCATATTTTAATTTGAATGCAGGCTTCAGTTATTTCTTTGGAGTTAAAGAAAAAAGATATAAGCTTCCGTAAACTAAATTTTATGCTGTAAAAAAAGGCTGTCAATTAATTGACAGCCTTTTTTAATGTGATAAAATTACTTATTACCAACAAATAATTTTTAAAGTTTTACTTTTTCTTTACGAATTTCTTTTTGAATATATGTTTTACAGCGTCATCAAGCTTTTCAACGCTTATAATTTCGAGCCCTTTTTTTATCTTATCTGAAATTTCCTTCAGGTCTTTTTCGTTTTCCTTTGGTATCAGTACTTTTTTGATACCGCTGCGCTGAGCGGCCAGAAGCTTTTCGTTAAGCCCTCCTATTGGAAGGATCTCCCCGCGAAGGGTTATCTCACCGGTCATAGCAACATCGCTCCGTGTAGGGTTGCCTGTGAGAGCCGAGATCATTGCTACCGTCATTGTTATACCGGCTGAGGGTCCGTCTTTTGGTATGGCGCCTTCAGGTATGTGAATATGTATTTCTTTATTATTGAAGAAATTTCCGGCGAGGCCGAATTTTTTTGAGTTACTCCGAATGAAAGTAAAACCTGCAAGCGCAGATTCCTTCATTACATCGCCAAGCTGGCCTGTTAAAGTCAGCTTTTCTTTTCCGGGCATCACTGATACTTCAATATCAAGAATATCTCCGCCCATAGATGTCCATGCGAGTCCAACTGCAGTGCCTACCTTATCTTCCTTATCCGCCTGTTTTTCCTTAAATTTCGGAACTCCAAGGTATTTTTCAACAAGTTCTGATGTAACAGTTAACGGGGTTTTTGATCTTTTTGCTGAACCGTTGGATTTTATCCGGTTGAGTACTATTTCCTTTGTGATCTTTCTCATCAATGAAGCAATTTCACGTTCCAGATTTCTGACGCCCGCTTCCCGGGTATATTCATTGATTATTTTTTTGATCGAAGTATCGGGAATAATAACCTCTGTTTCAGATAGTCCGTGCTCTGTCAAAAGCTTTGCCACAATGTGGCGTTTGGCAATTTCCAGCTTTTCATGTTCAAGGTAACCAGGCATCTGTATTATTTCCATCCTGTCCTGCAGCGGAAGCGGTATCTGGTACTGAACATTTGCCGTAGTAATGAATAAGACCCTAGAAAGATCATAATCAACATCAAGGTAATGGTCATTAAATGTATTATTCTGCTCAGGGTCAAGCGCTTCAAGCAGCGCGCTTGCGGGATCCCCGCGGAAATCCATACCCATTTTATCTATTTCATCCATTAAAATGACCGGGTTATTAGTGCCTGCTTTGCGCATTGACTGGATTATTTTGCCGGGCATTGAGCCTATATATGTTCTGCGGTGTCCGCGGATCTCTGCTTCATCCCTTACTCCGCCAAGCGATATCCTTACAAATTTTCTGTTAAGCGCGCGTGCAATTGATTTGCCGAGTGAAGTTTTACCTACGCCGGGCGGTCCGACAAGACAAAGTATCTGCGCCCTGGCTTTCAGCTCAGCGCTGTTTTTCTTACCCTTATTTATAGCTTCAAGGTTATTTAGTATTGCAATGTGCTCAAGTATTCTTTCCTTCGGTTTTTCAAGCCCAAAATGATCTTCGTCCAGTATTGACTTAGCATGTTCAATATTCAGGTTATCTTTTGTGTAAGTTTTCCAGGGAACGCTTACCATCCAGTCAAGGAAATTCCTTGATACAGTAGCCTCAGGGGACATCGGCGGAATTTTCTTCAGCTTCTGGAATTCTTCCAAAGCCTTATCCTTAACATCCTGCGGCATTTTGGATTTCTGAATTGCTTCTTTAAGCTTCATGAAATCAGGATCTGTCTCATCTTCATCGTTCAATTCTTCCTGCAATATCCTGATCTGCTCCTGTACAATGAACCTTCTCTGGTTCTTCTGCATGCTTTGGTTGATCTTGGTTTCAATATCCTTTTCAACTTTAAAGATCTCAATTTCAGAGCTTAAAATATCAATAAGCTCATAATACTGTTCCTTCAGAGAGGAGATCTCAAGCAACCTTTGCTTCCTCTGAATTGAAACAAGAATTGTTGACGCTATGTAATAAAGCTTCCTGTCAGGTTCTTTAATGTTCTCATATGCCATGAGAGACTCCTGCGCAACGCCCCTGTGATTGGTGACGTAATCATTAAACAGCTTCGAAGCCTGCCTTATCAGAGCTTTAAGCTCTGTGGATTCTTCAATCGGGGGGAAAATATACTCCACATCAGCTTCGATAAACTTATTTTTATGAAACGATGTTACTTTTGCCTGCGCAATACCATCAACAAGAACTTTAATGAGATTATTGGGGAGCTTAATTACTTGGAGAATTTTGGCAACAGTACCAAATTCGTATAGATTAGATGTTTCTGCTTCTTCAGCTTTGTGATCTTTCTGAGTAAGAAGCATTACATATTTATCTTTTTCCAGCGCAAAATTAATAGCACTGATAGTTGATTCTCTTCCGGCCAGAATAGGATACATCATATAAGGGAATATTACAATATCCCTTAAAGGTACAACAGGTAAAAAAACCGGAAGGTCATTTTTACTGTCAATTTTGCTATCCTCTGTTATTTTGAATTCTGCGGCAGATGAGTGATCAGAATCAATGGTTACAGGGTTATTTTCGTTTAAATCGGGGGTGCTGGGTGAATCTTCGTTATCTTTAAAGTCATTCATAATAAAACAAAAATACTCTTATTTTCGGGGACATTCAATTCAATCATTTTTCATAAATAATAGTTTCATTTCAGTTAAATAAGGATAAATAATAAATTACCTATTCCCTTTATATTTTCCTCATTTTTCAATAATTTTGCACCATGCATATACAAAACATTGTATTTATAGTACTCTTTCTTGCTGCATTATCTCTGTTTACCTACAATTTATTAAGAATACGCACATACCTTATGCTGGGCAGAAGCGAAGACCGCTTCAGCAATGCGGGAAAGCGCATTATGAAGGTTCTGGGTATCGGAATAGGACAGGCAAAAATTTTCCGTGACCCAGTGGCTGGACTCATGCACGCACTGATATTCTGGGGATTCTTAGTGCTGATAACAGCAGTATTTGAAGCATTTATACAGGGTATTTATACTCCTTTTTCTTTGGGTATGCTTGGTGCCATATCCCAGGTATTTTTTGCCTCACAGGATATTTTCGGTTTGCTGGTAATACTTTCTGTAATATATGCATTGTTCCGCAGGTATGTATTAAAACCAAAGCGCCTGACCGGTGACGGCAATACTAACGCAGATGCAACCTTTATTTTATGTATGATAATGGGTGTAATGCTTACGATGTATGGTGTTAACGCAACAAAGCAGATAGTACACCCTGAGTATGCAGCATACTACAAAGCACATTTTTTAGCTTCCCACCTTGCTTTTTTATTTAAAGGAAATGAACTAACATTCTATAATATTTTCTGGTGGGGACATATTATTATTATCCTCACTTTTATGAATTACCTTCCCTATTCAAAACATTTTCATATTGTCACATCACTGCCTAATGTTTACCTTTCAAAGATAGGACCACAGACACTTGACACCGAAGAAATTGATTTTGAAAAGGAAAATGTTTTCCTTGGCTCGGGTGATATAGAGCAGCTTACATGGAAGGAAATGTTTGATGGCTATGCCTGCACGGAGTGCGGCAGATGTACATCTGTATGTCCGGCAAATTTAACAGGCAAACCGCTTTCGCCGCGTAAGATCATAATGGATATCAGGGAGCGCACTTCCGAGAAAGCTCCCCTGCTTGTTGCAGACGGTGAAATACCGGCAGATATTGAAAGCAAAAAGCTTGTTTCAGAGCACTATATTACAGATGCCGAGCTTTGGGCATGCACTAGCTGTATGGCTTGCGTACAGGAGTGTCCCGTAAACATTGAGCATGTAAATCCAATAGTTGATATGAGGCGTTTCCTGGTGCAAAGCGAATCACGCTTCCCCGATGAGCTGATGACCGTTTTCGGGAATATGGAAAATAACGGCGCACCGTGGGCTTATCCGCAGTCAGACAGGCTGAAATGGACAGAAGGTTTAGATATTACTGTTCCTGTTGCTGCTGAAAAGAATGATTTTGATGTATTGTACTGGGTAGGCTGCGCCGGCTCATTCGATGCAAGATACCAGAACGTTACACGATCTGTTGCAACATTGCTGGATAAAGCTAAAGTGAATTATGCCGTGCTTGGCACTGAAGAAAAATGTAATGGTGATTCCGCCCGCCGTTTAGGCAATGAATTCTTAGCGCAAATGATGATAAAGGAAAACGTTGAAACGATGAAGAAGTACAATTTCAAGAAGATACTTGTAAGCTGTCCGCATTGCCTGCAGACAATCGGCAACGAATACAAAGAATTCGGCGGAGATTATGAAGTTGTGCATCACAGTGAGTTCATAAACGGACTTGTTGCAGAGAATAAAATAGAAATAGACGAATCAAAGAAAACCGACCAAAAGATAACGTACCATGATTCATGCTACCTTGGCAGGTATAATGATATTTATGAGGAACCCCGTGAGCTTATCAAAAAAACAAACAATGGCGAGCTTGCTGAAATGAAACGCAGCAAAGACCGCGGCTTATGCTGCGGCGCAGGCGGCGGAAGAATGTGGATGGAAGAGAAGATAGGCAAGAAGGTTAATATCGAAAGAACCGAAGACGCGCTTGAAACAAACCCTGATGTTATATCAACCGCCTGTCCGTTCTGCATGACAATGCTTACCGATGGCGTTAAAGAAAAAGGCAAGGCTGATGAAGTAAAAGTAAAAGATTTTGCGGAATTGGTATTGGAATCAAGTAAATAAATATATAAGTGTTAAATGAGGGAAGAAACAGTAAATAAAATAAGAAAATTCTTTAAAGATAAACCTGTAATAAAAGCTTATCTTTTTGGGTCATATGCAAGAAATGAACAGGATGAGAAAAGCGATATAGATATTTTAGTTGAACTGGATCACACTACACCAGTAGGACTGTATTTTATAACTATGAAAATGGAACTTGAAGAGATTCTGGGGCAAAAAGTTGATCTTGTTTCAAACGGAGGACTCTCAAAATATATTAAACCTTCTATTGATAAAGATAAAATTATGATTTATGAAAGAGAAAATTGATGGAACTAAATGAAAATAAAAACTATAATGAAACTCACAAAAAAGATCAGAGCATATTACCGAACTAAACATGGTGCATGCTATTTTGGCGATGGACTTGATTTAATTAGATTAGTACCAGACAATTCTGTAAATTTAGTAATCACTTCACCTCCATTTGCCTTAACTAGCCAAAAAGAGTACGGAAATAAAAATTATACCGAATATAATAAATGGTTTTTAGAGTTTGCAAAAGAATTTAAACGAGTATTGACTAACGATGGCTCGTTTGTACTTGATTTAGGTGGTACATATTTACCGGGCCATCCAGTAAGAAGTATATATCAATACGAATTATTAATTAGTCTGGTTAAAGAAACTGGCTTTTTTCTGGCTCAAGAGTTTTTTCATTATAACCCGGCTAGATTGCCAGCACCAGCTGAGTGGGTGAATGTTAAGAGAATTCGTGTCAAAGATTCAGTTAATGTAGTATGGTGGTTATCCAAAACAGAAATGCCAAAGGCCGATAATCGGAAAGTCTTGAAGCCATATAGTCAAGCAATGAAAAATTTGCTAAAGCATGGATATGTTGCGAAAATGAGGCCAAGTGGACATAACATTACAAATAAATTCTCAAGAGATAATGAAGGTTCTATCCCACCAAATTTATTAGAACTAGGAAATAATGACTCGAATAGTGCTTATATGTTACTATGTAAAGAAAAGGGAATAAAGCCACATCCTGCAAAATTTCCCAGAAGATTTGCAGAATTTTTTATAAAATTTTTAACCAATGAAAATGACTACGTATTGGATCCTTTCGCAGGCTCTAATACAACTGGTTTTGTAGCTGAAACCTTAAATCGCAATTGGTTAGCTTTCGAATTAGATGAGAATTATGTTAAAGGTAGTGCATTACGTTTTTCAATTGAAACACCTAAAAAAATAGACAATGGCAATACTAAACAAAGAACAGCTGTTTGAAAAAGTGATCGAAGCAATAACCAGCAATGGTTGGTCTATTGTGAATAGTTCAGATAAAAATCAACAACCTGTTCGATTAGAAATCGAAAAAAACTCTGAAAGACAATTTATTCGCTTTTATATATGGAATTTGACGCATGGCGGGGCAAGCAGACCAGAAAACGAATATAGAATACAAGTTAAAGTTGATAGATTTGATGAAGAAGCACATTCAAAAACTCTCATACTAGGATATTGGGATGAAGGAAGTATCTTTGCAGGTTTTGACTTAAGTAAACATATGGGTAAACCTGGTTGGTCCGCTTCGATGCAAATCAAACTTGAAAACCTGAAACAAGCAGAATCACAAGGATTGTCTTCTTACACAAAGGAAAATGGTGAAATTGCAATTGCGTTGAAACCATCGTATTTCATTACATATTTAAATAATTTAGAGGAACTACATAGAGTAGGAGATGTTTCTCGTTTTATAGATGCCCAAACTACTGACGAAGAAACTTCAATCGATGATGATACTGAAAATGAAATTTTGCCATATCGATATTCGATTTCAAGTTATGGAGCTGATTACCCCGTTGACGCTATTGTCAAAAGAATTGAAGGTGATATAATATTTATTCCACCATTTCAAAGAAATTTTGTTTGGAACCAAAAAGAAGCATCAAGATTTATTGAGTCATTAATCTTAGGTCTACCCGTCCCTGGTGTTTTTCTATCCAAAGAAGAGGAAACCAATAGAATGTTAATTATTGATGGACAGCAAAGATTGTTTAGCTTATATAGCTATTACATGAATAATTTCAAAGGCAAAGAATTTTACTTAAAAGATGTCCAAAGTGATTTAGAAGGTAAGCGTTACGAGGATTTGTCTTCAAGTGATAAAAATCGACTAGATGATTCAATTATACATGCAACTGTAGTTAAGCAAGATGGACCTGATGACAATGAAAGCAGCATTTATATGATTTTTGAAAGATTAAATACTGGTGGTAGATTATTGACGGCTCAGGAAATCCGAGCATGTGTATATTATGGTGATTTTAATGAATATCTTAATAGAATAGTTAACGAAACTAGTTGGAGAGACATATTCGGAAAGAAAAATGAACGCTTAAAAGAGCAAGAGATTTTACTAAGGTTTTTTGCCTTGTATTATGATTTAGATAGCTACCAAAAACCTCTCAAAAGCTTTTTAAATTCGTTTATGAAATCTAACAGGAATTTAGAAAGGTTTAATTCTCTAACGCTCGATAATTTAATACTGCCTAGTATTTCATTTATAAGTGCAACTTTAGGTAAATTAGCATTTAGACTTGGAAGGGGTGTAAATGCTGCAGTATTTGATTCAATGATGATTGGCCTTTCACAAAGGTTAAGTAGAGGACCAATAAATAATATTGAAGAATTCTCAGACCGTTACTGGGATTTAATAAGTAATGATGAATATATTGTATTGTGTAAAGAAGGCACTTCTGATGATGCTACTTTAAAAGGCAGAATACAAATGGCAGTAAATAAATTTAATGACATTCAATAATGCGCTTACTTAAATTGCAAAATCAACAAAAAAAACTAGATGTTTTATTTAACGAGGTTTCAAAGCTTGATGAGGATGATTTCTTTAAACCTCATTTGTCAAAGTATCTTTGTGTTCAAGTAACTGGCTTCTTAGAAAATGTTATTAAAGAACTATTATTTGATTTTCATGATCGTACATGTAAGAATGAAACTGTTAGATTTATAAATATTAAGTTAAAAAATTATTCTGCTATTAAATATGGTCAAATTTCTGATTTATTAAATTCATTCAGTAAAGATTGGGATGAAACTTACTTGAATTCATTTTCGAAAGAAATCATAGAGTCTTTAAATTCTGTAGTAGCACAAAGACACTTAATAGCACACGGGCAGGAAGCTGGCAGTAACATCACATACTCTCAAATTTCAAAATACTTTAGTGATTTAAAAATTATTATTTCGGAATTAGAAAATATTATTAAAAAATAACAAATCAACAGGAGATAAAAATGTCTTATTTTTTCACATCGGAATCAGTCAGTGAAGGACATCCGGATAAAGTTTGCGACCAGATATCTGACGCGATACTAGATGATATACTTGCAAACGACCCGAAAGCCCGCGTAGCGTGCGAAACATTCTGTGCAACAGGTTTAGTTCTTGTTGGCGGAGAAATAACAACAACACATTATGTAGATATACAGAAAGTTGTCAGAAATGTAGTAAAAGATATCGGCTATACAAAAGGTGATTACAGGTTTGATTTCCATTCAATTAATGTAATGTCGGCTATAAACAAACAATCACCCGATATCGCTATGGGTGTAGATACAGGCGGCGCAGGTGACCAGGGCATGATGTTCGGTTATGCTTCAGATGAAACACCAGAATATATGCCAATGGCTTTGGTATATGCACACAAGCTGGTAAAAAGGCTTTCGGATATTAGAAAACGTAATCTGAAGCTTATGCCTTATTTACGTCCTGATTCAAAATCACAGGTAACCATTGAATACAGCGATGACCACAAGCCATTAAGAGTTGATACAGTGGTAATTTCAACTCAGCATGATCCGGGGGTATCACAGTCTAAGATTAAATCTGATGTAATTAAAAATGTAATTAAGAAAGTAATTCCGGCAAGGCTGCTTGATAAAAATACGGTGATACATGTTAATCCAACAGGCAAGTTTGAAATTGGCGGACCTCACGGCGATACAGGCTTAACCGGCAGAAAAATTATAGTTGATACATATGGCGGAAAGGCTCCCCATGGCGGCGGCGCGTTTTCAGGTAAAGATCCCAGCAAGGTTGACAGAAGCGCGGCATACGCTGCAAGGCATCTTGCAAAGAACATAGTTGCTGCAAAAGTAGCCAAAGAGTGTATGATACAGCTTTCATACGCAATTGGAGTTGCGCAGCCTGTTTCTATATATGTTGATACAAACGGTACCGGCAGGGTTGCTGATAACAAGATCGCGGCATTCATTAAGAAAAACGTTAACCTGACACCAAAGGGCATTATGGAAAGATTAAAGCTCCGCAGACCGATTTACAGGAAAACAGCAGCTTACGGACACTTTGGCAGGAATGAAAAAGAATTTACTTGGGAAAAACTTGACCTCGTAAATCTTTTCAAAAAAATAAAATAAATGATAAAAAAAAGAAAACTTAAAATTAGAGTTTTCACGAGTCATGCTGAACAGGAAAAAGCAGATATTACTTATTACAGACGATTATCTCCTGATAAAAAAGTAGAAAATCTGATTCAAATGAGAAACAATTATTTTCATATGAAGTATGGAAGAATACCAAGACTTAAAAGAGTTTATAAAATTATTACTAGATCAAAAAGTTAAATATATCATAGTTGGAGGATTTGCCGTAACATATCACTCCCGTGAAAAATTTACAGATGATATAGATATATGGATAAAAAACTCTAAGTCAAATGCGATAAGGATTTTCAAAGTATTAACTGAATTTGGTTTCGGGAATATTGAGCTGGATGCGAAAGACTTTAATAAACCCGGATTCATTCTTCAATTAGGATACCCTCCAAACAGAATTGATGTTATGACAGAAATTGAAGGGCTTAAGTTTGAAGATGCATACAAAAGAAGTAAAAAAGGGAAAATTTTCCAGAACTTTGAAGTCAGATATCTATCATATGATGATTTAATTAAAAATAAGAGCTTGATTGGAAGAAAAAAAGACTTGTTTGATATTGATTGGATAAAAAAATATAACAATAAAAAAAGTAAGTAATGAAGGATTTTCTATTCGGATTTACATACCCGTTCAGAAGCCTGAAATTCTTTTTTTCACATTCCGTTCTTATAAAATATTCAATCGCTCCCATGCTGATCAATTTATTGATCTATGGGAGCGTTTTTATTTTGTCATACAGCTGGTTTACTTCATCAATTGAAGGCTGGCTGGGAATTGAAGGCACAGAAGCCGGCTTTTGGCTGAAATTTCTGCATACTGCCCTGCTGATAATCGGTTTTATTCTGCTGTTATTTATCTGTTACCTGTTATTTACCATACTCGGAAATATTATTACTGCCCCGTTCAATGAAGAAATTTCTCAGCGCGTTGAAGAGATCGTAACAGGCACTAAAGAGGGGCACAAAATGGGATTCTGGGAAGATGCTTATATCAGCATAAAAGGTGAAATTCAAAAACTTGCATTTTACCTGATCATACTATTATTGATATTCTCATTAAACCTGATACCTGTTGCGGGATCAGTACTTTCAAGTATTTTAGGCGTTATATTTTCAAGTTATTATAATGCATTGGATTTCCTTGACTACCCTATGACTAGAAAAAAAATGCGGTTCCGTGATAAACTGAAAGTTACAGGCAAAGGCAGGCTAATAACTTATGGTTTTGGCTTCATCTCATTTTTGTTGCTGTTTCTTCCTGTAATAAATGTATTTATGAAGCCGATACTGGTGGTTGCAGGTACAAGCCTTTTTTATGAAAAAGGCTACAGCAGCCAGGAGTTATTCAAAAATTCCTGATATCCGGTAAGATTTGTGAGTAAATTCTGGGATAATTTATCTGAATAGTTTTTTTTATCTTTGTTTATTGGATAAATATTTCGGTGACACTTCAATACTGATAACTATTACAATAAGTGGTCTATTTTCAAGAAATGTCATTTTTAGAAGTTTCAATTGAATGAAAACAAAGGATAAAAACTCTAAAGACAGTATTCGAGAAAAATTCAGCAAAGGGTCTAAGTTAGCTATTAAGAAACTAATAGAAGAACGCAAAAAAAATGATGATTATCTTGTTGTTTCACGAAATGGTAAAGTAGTTAAAATTAAAGCAAGAGAACTTAAGTAAAATGGAAGATTCAATTCAAACATTCATTGATAATTATTCCTCCGAAACCTTTAATAAAATAAAATTTGACTGAAACGGAAAACATGGTGATGAGCTAATTGATAATAACCTGGAATTCCGTTTGAAATTGTTAGAGCATATTTCTTCTGATATAAAGGATATAAATATAATATTGATAAGAGACCTATATATAGAATTGTCTAAATTTGGTAAAGAAGGATTTGGTGCACCAAAATATTTTAATATATTAGCAGAAGAATTGTTGAAAAGAAATTATAAAGAATATCTTAAAGATTATATCGAAGGCGCTTCTAAATCAATGGACACATATCTAGACAGCGGTAGGATAAATATTCCAACAGAATTAGCAAAAGAAATACACCATTATATATTAAACGATTTTTGTTATAAAACTGATTTTCATGAAAAGGACTTAAATCTATTTGCTGAACGATTTAGAATCTTATCCGAAAAAACATAAAATAATATGCAGGAACCGGAAGTAACACTTGAGCTGGCCAAAACATTTGGCTTGATGGAAGAAGAATATAACAGGATACTTGATATCCTCGGCAGAAAACCGAGCTATACTGAGCTTGGAATATATTCTGTAATGTGGTCAGAACACTGTTCATACAAAAACTCAATACTTGAGATAAAAAAGCTTCCACGCTCAGGCGGAAGGCTGCTTGTTGGCGCAGGTGAAGAAAACGCAGGACTTGTAGATATCGGCGATGGGCTCGCAGTAGCATTTAAAATTGAATCACACAACCATCCATCGGCAGTCGAGCCTTACCAGGGCGCTGCAACAGGTGTTGGAGGCATTCTGCGCGATATATTCACAATGGGCGCAAGACCCATTGCTGCACTGAATTCATTAAGATTTGGAAGTATATCTACCTCCCCTAATCCTCCCCTTAACAAGGTGGGGACGTCTGATATATCAAATGGCGATTTTACCCGTACAAAATATCTATTCAAAAATGTTGTTAAGGGTATTGGTGATTACGGCAATTGTTTTGGGGTTCCTACAGTTGGCGGTGAAATTTATTTTGATGAAAGCTACCGCGATAATCCGCTGGTAAATGCAATGGCTGTTGGTATTGTTAAGCAGGATGAAGTTGCAAAAGCTACAGCTAAAGGCGTTGGCAACCCGGTATTCATAGTCGGCTCTTCGACCGGTAGAGATGGTATTCACGGCGCAACCTTCGCATCCGAAGAAATTTCCGAAGCATCGGAAGCCAAGAGACCTTCAGTACAAGTCGGCGACCCGTTTACAGAAAAATTACTGCTGGAGGCATCATTAGAATTGATAAAAAGCGGTGTTGTTGTTGGAATGCAGGATATGGGAGCAGCAGGAATAACCTGCTCAACCAGTGAAATGAGCGCGAAGGACGGCATGGGTATGGATATCAACCTGGATTTTGTACCTGCCCGAGAAGAAAATATGTCAGCTTATGAGCTTATGCTTTCAGAATCACAGGAAAGAATGCTGGTTGTTATCCAAAAAGGAAAAGAAGATACTGCAAAAAAAATATTTGATAAATGGGACCTGAATTGTGTAGAAATCGGTACAGTAACACAGGGACCCAACGTGAAAATTACATACCAGGGTAAAGTAATGGCTGAAGTACCTGCCAATACACTTGTACTTGGAGGGGATGCCCCGGTTTATGTACGTGAATCAAAAGAACCCGCTTATTTAAAAGAAGTTCAGAATTTTGACGAGTCACATCTTGCAGAGCCAAAGGACCTGAATTCTGTATTGATCAGTTTGCTTTCTGCACCCAACATTACCAACAAGAACTGGGTTTACGAACAATACGATACACAGGTTAGGACCAATACAGTAATAATGCCGGGAGGCGATGCTTCTGTGGTTAGGATAAAAGGAACAAAAAAAGCGCTTGCAATGAAGACAGATTGCAACGGCAGGTATGTTTATCTGAATCCATACAAAGGGGCTATGGCTGCTGTGTGTGAATCAGCCAGGAATGTTGCATGCACGGGCGCTATACCGCTTGCTATAACAAACTGCCTCAATTTCGGGAATCCGTATAAACCGGAAGTATATTATCAATTCAGGGAAGCTATCAGGGGTATTGGTGATGCATGCAAAAAATTAAACACTCCTGTGACCGGCGGTAATGTAAGTTTTTACAATGAATCACCCGACTATGCCGTATATCCTACTCCGACGATAGGTATGGTAGGCTTAATTGAAGATGTTGACTGCATGGTTACATCATACTTCAGGAATGAAGGTGATATAATTGCGTTAATAGGCAATATTAACAGCAGTAATTCAATTGGCGGAAGTGAATACATGCAGCATCACTTCGGTTTGGTAAAGGGTGATTCACCTGAAATTGATCTTGAAACAGAAAGCAACCTGGTAAAAACACTTGTAGAGCTTGCAAAAGCAAAAAGTATTAATTCAGCTCATGATGTTGCTGATGGCGGACTTGCCGTAAGTATTGCTGAGTGCTCCCTGATAAACAGAACCTTACCCATAGGCTGCAATGTTAATATAGAATACAAGGGAAGACCTGATTTTTACCTGTTTAATGAATCGCACGGCAGAGCCGTAATTTCATTTGATAAGGGTAATGAAGATACAGTTAGAAATATCTGCGAAAAAAATAATATCGGATTTTTGATTATTGGCAAAACCGGCGGAAACGCTGTAATTATAAATAAAGAGGTAAATATACCGCTTGAAATTGCAAAAGATGCATATTATAATTCGATATCTAAAATAATGGAAAACTAATTCAGGTAAAATTGCCTTAAAACCGGCAAAATTTAAACTTCCTGATTTATTCCTGATAATAATAAATAAACTATGGATGTTTAATGAGATTAAAGAGCATAACCTACAAATCTGCAGCATTTATTCTGCTCTTTATTGCATTAAATTCCTATTCACAGGTTAACCAACAGCAAAATTTTTCCCTTACCAAAATTAAATTAAAAAATACCGCTGAAAATAAAAAACTTCCTGAGCTTTCAGGAAAAACATCATCTGTCCTTCCTGTTTCTATAGGGGTATTAACCGCGATTTATCTACTGAATCCGCTTGTTGAATATACTGACAGAAAAGTATATGCCGGTTTAACCAAGGAAGTATCGATTGGCTTCGGGAAATTAGGTGAGCACAGAACAGCTGCGGAATACTCGATGATATTCGGTGGAAACATCAGGCATTACCTCAGGTTATCTTACAAATATGATATTCTGCTTGCAGATGGCATTGAGCCGTCTCATATGCTTCAGGGAACAAGTGTTGTATCAGTAGGTGCAGGTTATTTTACAGATTTTAAAGGCAAAGGAATTTTTCCGGAAATAACATATGGTTACTCAATAAGAAATCACAAATTATTATTTTATCCGCATGTAAAGCTCAGGCATACATTTATGCTGACGAAAGATAAACCTTCAATAACTGATTTTTCATTCGGGGTTATACTGGGTATTGCAAACCCGTTCATTGATGTAAACATAAGAAGAAAATATTAATTAAATTTAATTAAATTGTTAAAAAATTTACTTCCCGGGTCACTAAAAGATATATTCACGGAAACATGGGGAATCTTTGATTTTTCAATGAGATTTTTCAGGGAAGTATTTAAACCTCCTTTTAATCTGAATGAAATAATTAAACAATTTTTCCAGATCGGGAACAAATCATTAGGTTTAGTTGGTATTACCGGCTTTATTATCGGATTTGTTCTCGCTCTGCAGGCAATTCCGACATTACAGCCATTTGGTGCCACATCACTTATTCCTTCAATGGTGGGTCTTGGAATAATACTTGAAATTGGACCTGTTATAACAGGTTTGATATGTGCAGGTAAAATAGGATCAAGCATCGGGGCAGAGCTGGGCTCGATGAAAGTAACAGAACAGATAGATGCTATGGAAGTTTCTGCATGCAATCCGTTCAATTTTCTTGTAATTAGCAGGGTAGTTTCAACAACCCTAATGATACCTCTGCTTATCATATATGCAGATGTAATAGCTTTATTGGGTGGCTATCTTGCGTTAAATGTTGTGAGTGATGTATCAATTGGATTATATTTTAGCCAGGTTTTTGATGCTTTAAGTATTGGGGATATTATTGGACCTACAATAAAAACATTTTTCTTCGGCTTTACAATCGGAATTGTTGGCTGCTATAAAGGCTATAATGCGGATAAAGGTACAGAAAGTGTTGGTATAGCGGCAAACTCATCGGTAGTTATCTCGTCATTGATGGTAATTATCTGGGATATGATCGCTGTTCAGATCACAAATATTATTCTATAAAACTGAAATTTGGAAAATACAGAAACTGTAATAGATATTGAACATCTTAAGAAATCATTCGGCAAGAATGTTATTCTGAAAGATATTAACCTGAAAATAAACAAGGGTGAAACAATAGTGACACTTGGTAAATCAGGTACCGGTAAATCTGTTACATTAAAATGTATTGTAGGGCTAATTAAGCCTGATTCAGGGACGGTGAAAGTACTTGGTAAAAATATTCCTGATCTTTCATACGAAGAACTGCAATATATGAGAAAAAAAATAGGATTTGTATTCCAGAGCGGGGCTTTATATGACTCAATGTCGGTAAGGGAGAACCTGCAGTTCCCCCTGATGAGAAATACCGATCTTAATAAAGATGAAATCGATAAAAAAGTCGAAGAGGTTTTAAAAGATGTTGGTCTTAGCCAGGCTATAGATAAAATGCCTTCTGAGCTATCAGGAGGAATGAAAAAGAGAATTGGTGTTGCCAGAACTATAATAATGAACCCTGAAATAATGCTGTGGGATGAACCGACAACAGGTCTTGATCCGGAAACTACCAGGGATATCAGCCATTTGATAGTAAGAATGCAGCGAAAATATAAGGTTTCTTCAATAGTGGTTACACATGATATGATATGCGCCAAAATTGTAGCCAACAGGATAGTTGTACTTAAAGAAGGCACCTATACTGAATCAGGTACATATGATGAGCTTGAAAGATCTGATGATGATTTTGTTCGTTCATTCTTTGAAGAAGTTAAATCTGATGATAACAGCAGCCTGAGCAATTACCCGGGCAGCGAAGATAAAAAAAGTTAAATACAGGATAAAATATTCAGCCTGTCAAAAAAGTTTATAAAGTAAATAATTTATATTATGGAAACAAGCAATGAAAAAAAATTAAAAGTCGGTTTCTTCATCATTGTGGGATTTTTATTATTTGTGGTTGCAATTTTTGTTCTGGGCGGTAAAGATAATCTTTTTACACCGACATTTAATATTAAATCTGAATTTGAATCGGTCGGCGGGCTGAAAACCGGGAGCTCTGTAAGGCTGAACGGAATTGTTGTTGGCAAGGTTGATGGTGTAGATATCGAGGCATCGAACAAAGTGCTTGTTACAATGACAATTCAAAGCAGTGTCCAAAAATTCATTAAAAAAGATTCCAGGGTAACTATCGGTTCAGATGGACTTGTAGGCAATAAGGTTATTGATATAACACCGGGCACTCCCGGTACCCCTGAAGTGCAGGATGGAGAAATGCTGGGTTCTATCAAACCCGTTGAAGTTGCTGATATTATGAACAGCCTGAAAGAATCAAGTGATAACGCTTCTGATATTACCAAAGACCTCTCTGAAATTACAAGCAAAGTAAATCTCGGACAGGGAACACTGGGTCAATTAGTCAATAATGATACTTTATACAGAAGTATTGATACAACATTCAGGTCGTTTGCCAATTATTCCGGACAGTTAAATGTTGTATTTGGTAAAGTAACTAACACGGTTGATAATGTATCGAGCGATCTTGACCTGTTAACCAAACAGATAAACAGGATCACTGTTGATATAAGTGAAATTGTGCGCAAAATGAACTCAAATGAAAGTATAGTTGGAACACTTTTAACTGATACAGCATTTGCAAATAACCTGAAAGCAATGATGCTGAATGCAAATATGACAACCAAAAACCTTGAAAACGGATCATTCAGTTTTGCGCAGAATATGGAAGCGCTAAAACATAACTTTTTATTTAAAGGATATTTTGAAGATATCGGTTACTGGAGCCAGCCCGACTGGGAAAAAAATATGGATAAAAAAGCGCTGGAATTAAGGATAAAGGAACAGGAACTGCTTAAGAAGGAAAAAGAGTTAAGAGATTTAGAGCAAAAAATAAAACTTGAACAAAAGCTTGAAAACGGGAAATAAGGGAATTTTTTACTGTGCTGTTATCTTCAGTTTATTATTAATCAGCGGATGTAAAAAGGATGAAGAAGTTCAGGTACCTGTAAATAATGAGCCGGAGATCAATAATGTAAAATTATTAGAACCGGGCAATAATGCGACAATTGAAATTTTTGAACCGCTGTTAAAATGGGAAAATTACGGGAATGCTTCCGGATACTATGCAGAAATTTCACAGGATGCAAATTTCATTACCCCTGCAATTCTTGATACTGTAATACCCGGTAATTCATTTAATGTACCAACAGGTATACTGCAGACGAATGTTTATTATTACTGGCGTGTAAAAGCTGAGCTGGGCAGCGGTAGCTTTACAGCATATTCAGAAGTGAGAAGATTTCATATTATTCTCTCGCCTCCCCCGCCGCCAAATTTGTTATTGCCTCAAAACGGCTCTGTAGATCAATCATTCATTCCGTTATTTGACTGGGACGATACTCCAACTGCCCAGATTTACAGACTGCAGGTTTCTTCTGCCCCTTCTTTTGGAACAATATTACTTGATTCAGGCAATATTCCTGTATCTCAGCTTCAATGTCCGTATTTTATACTCACAACAGGAGCAAATTATTTCTGGCGTGTGAATGCAACAAATTCCAACGGCGCAAGCACAGGAAACTGGTCTACTGTTTTTAATTTTTCAACTGCACCCGGATTAACCCCGGGTACGATCAGCGGAACTGTAAGATTCGCTGATAATAATTTTATTCAGAACCCGTATTATTACGTCATTGGAGCTTTTACTGTAAATAACTGGCCGCCTGTAACTTTTACACCGGTTTACAGTGATTCTCTTGAAATTCAATTTATAAATAATGAGTTCAGGGCTGAATATACCCTTGATCAGGTTATCAACGGTAATTATCATTTGGCAGTTTTCACCCGCAGCCGGACAACTGCAATCGGAGTTACTTATAAAGCGGTTTTTGGCTGCGATACAGCAAGGGTGTTATTTTCAAACTGCGCTTCCACCGCTCCCGGAACCGTTATTATGCAAAACGGCACAGGAATAAATAATATAAATATACTATCCTGGGCTGATTCAAGTAAAGCAATTTTTTAGTTTTTATGTAGAATAACTGGTCACAATTCATTATTTTTGTAAAAATCAATTTCTGCGATTAAATCTGCACCCTCTGGCAGTATAACAATTAAAAATTTCATTATATGAAGATATCAAAAAGGTTAGTTCCCTGTTTTTATATTTTATTGTTTTTCACTTTAGTTTTCGGATCAAATATAACAGCCCAGGTAAAAAAAATTACCGAAGGCGGCTATACTTATACTATAGTTGAAAATGATCCAACAAAAACCAGGATGTACAAGCTGGATAACGGGCTTACCGTATATATAACCGTTTATAAGAACCAGCCGAGGATTCAGACATACATCCCTGTTAAGACAGGAAGCAAAATGGACCCGGCTGATGCTACAGGCCTTGCTCATTATCTTGAACATATGCTGTTCAAAGGTACTGATAAGTTCGGTTCAAAAGATTATGAAAAAGAAAAGCCGCTGGTTGATGAGATAATTTCTCTGTATGAAAAATATAAAAGCACAAAAGATGAAAAGAAGCGTAAACAGATCTACAGGCAAATTGATAGTGTTTCAGGTTTAGCGGCTAAGTATGCAATAGCAAATGAATATGATAAAATGATGAGTATTATAGGCGCAACCGGCACCAATGCATATACATCAGTTGAGCAAACTGTTTATACCAACGATATTCCTTCAAACTCACTTGAGAAATGGATCAAGATCGAGGCTGAAAGGTTCCGCAATCCTGTAATGAGGCTTTTCCACACTGAGCTTGAAGCAGTTTACGAGGAAAAGAACATAAGCCTTGATGATGATAATGATAAGGTATGGGATGAATTATTCCTGAATCTGTACCCTACCCACCAATACGGAACACAAACCACCATTGGTACAATAGAACATCTTAAAAATCCCTCAATAAAAAAAGTTATAGAGTACTATAATACATATTATGTGCCAAATAATATGGCAATTGTGCTCTCAGGTGACCTGGACCCTGAAAAAACTATTGAGCTGATAGATAAATACTGGGGCTCAAAGCCTTCAAAAGAAGTACCGGAATTCAAGCCTTCAGTTGAAAAACCAATAAAAGGTCCAATTGAAAAAGATGTATTCGGTCAGGAAGCTGAGTATCTCATGATGGCTTACAGGTTTCCGGGAGCGAATACAAAAGAAAATGATCTGGCAACAATGGTTGATATGATACTTGCTAACAGCGCAGCAGGACTTTTGGACCTTAACCTGAACCAAAACCAGAAAGTACTTGCATCAGGTTCATTTGTGGTAACTAATAAAGATTATTCAGCCCACGTTTTATACGGCAATCCAAGGGAAAAGCAGAAACTTGAAGACGTTAAAGAATTATTACTAGAGCAGGTAGAAAAAGTTAAAAAAGGTGAATTCCCGGAATGGCTGCCGCAGGCAATTATAAATGACCTTAAGCTTTCTGATATTAAATCACAGGAATCAAACCGCTCCAGGGCAGGGAATATTGTAGAAGCATTTGTTAAAGATATTCCGTGGGAAGATGAAGTGAACCGGATACAAAGGCTTGAAAAAATAACAAGGCAGGAAATTATAGACTTTGCACAAAAGAACTATAAAGATAATTATGTTGTGGTTTATAAAAGAACCGGTGAAGATAAGAACGTTCAAAAAGTTGAAAAGCCGCAGATAACTCCTGTTGAAGTAAACCGTCAGGATAGATCACAGTTCTTAACAGAGATATCGGAAATGACTACTGAGGAAATTCAGCCTGTTTTTGTGGATTATAATAATGATATGCTTGTTACTTCTGTAAAAAATGATATTCCCCTGCTTTATAAAAAGAACGAAGAAAATGAGCTGTTTAACCTGAGTATTGTTTTTGATATAGGAAGCTATAACAATAAAAAGCTGCCTTTGGCAGCAGGATATTTTGAATACCTTGGCACTTCCAAATACTCACCCTCTCAGCTTAAAGAAGAATTTTATAAGCTGGGATGTTCATACAGCATATCAACCGGTGAAGACCAGACAGTGCTCACTTTAAGCGGACTGAATGAAAACTTTGATAAAGCATTTATACTGCTTGAATCTGTAATTACAGACCTGAAGGCTGAAAATGAAGCTTTAAAAAACCTGGTTTCTGATGTACTTAAAGTACGGGCAGATAACAAGCTTAACAAAGAAACTATATTGTGGGATGCAATGTATTCTTACGGAAGGTACGGAGCAAGATCACCTTATACGGATATATTTACAGAAACAGAGCTTGCATCTCTGAACCCGGATGAGCTTATCAGTATCATTAAGGATCTTCCGAACTATAAACAGAAAATTCTGTATTACGGACCGCTTTCATCAGAAAGTATTTCCACCAAATTAAATTCAGAATACACGCTGACAAACGGTACTCTGAAAGATGCACCTGTTCCTGTAAAATATGAAGAGCTGGCAACAGGAGAAAATACTGTTTACGTGGTAAACTATCCTGATATGGTACAGGCAGAAATATTAATGATGACAAAGAAAGATCTGTATGATAAAGAAAAGATCCCATACATTGCGTTATACAATGAATATTTCGGCGGTGGTATGGCAGGTATAGTGTTCCAGGAGTTAAGGGAATCAAAGGCTCTGGCTTACAGCACATTTTCATCATACTCAATCCCCCAGAAAAAGGACCGTTCGCATTACAACATCGCGTACATCGGAACTCAATCCGATAAGCTGCCTGAGGCAATGGCGGGACTTTTCGGGCTGCTGAATGAAATGCCTGTTTCAGAAATTACTTTCAATTCCGCTAAGGATAATCTGGTACAGAAATTCAACACAGAAAGAATAACAAAGTCCGGAGTTCTTAACTCATACCTTTCTGCGCAAAAGCTTGGGCTTGATCATGATATTAGAAAAGATATCTATGAGAGGGCAAAAACTATTACTATTGAAGATATAAAAAAATTCCAGGCTGAAAATGTTAAAGATTCCAAATACACAATTATGGTACTTGGTGATAAAAACAAATTAGATATCGAAACGTTAAGCAAATACGGAAACGTAAAATATCTTACATTAGAAGAAATTTTCGGATATTAATTATCTGACAAAAATTTTAAAAGCCGGTTTACCGGCTTTTTTTATATACTTGATAATATTAGACTATTTTAGTCTAATTAGACTTGATTAGTCCGATATTATTTATTATGTTTGTTTCATAAAATAATTATAAAAATTAACTGTAATATGGAAAAAAACTTTGTAGCAATTAATTACATCAGCTGTAAGGATCATTATAAACCCAGATTTGAAGAACTTTTTGCAACAAGAGCCGGAGCTATTGACCGTATGCCGGGATTTAAGTATATGGAGGTTTTAAAGCCGCAGGACAGCAGCGATAATTATTTAATAGTAAGTCACTGGGATAGTGAAGAAACGTTCAAAAACTGGACCAAATCACCTGAATTTATTGAAGGACATAAACGCGGATTTGAAGATATAAAAATTGCCAAAGAAAAAGGCGAAGAACCCCCTATGAATTCTAGCTTTAAAACCTATGAAGTAATAGCCAGGTAAAGCGAATAATTATTTAAAGAAATAGGTAATAGAAAACCAGCTCACCAAATCTATTTTTTTTTCATAGAAAAAGTGAAGGTTTGAAAAATTTTTATGAATCGACCGGAAATTTTTACATCTAATTTATTTGATTTCAATAATTTATACAAACTGACCAAAATCTTATTCACTTATGACATAAGTCATATTTTTAGATGACATCTATATTTAATTTTGTATCAAGATTTACAATTAACTAATTTTCAAAATCAATAATAAATTTAAATGAAAAAGACATTATTAAAACATTTGGGATTATTTGTTATTGTGGCTTTTGTGGGTATTATTATTAACAGCTGCGGTGACGATACAACAACAAACAACAACACAACTCCTACTTATGATGCAAATTCTGTTAATGGAACAGTAACATTCGTTGAAACAGGTTTCATAGATTCAGGTTCATATTTAATTTCAGCATATCCGGAATCAGGCTGGCCTCCAATGGCAGGTCCATCTGCTTATGATACTATTAGTGTAGTTGCAGGTCAATCTGCATATAATTATAAACTGGTTGGTTTAACTGACGGAAACTATGTAATTTCAGTTGGTTTCAGAAAAATGTCCGGGGGACAAAGTCCAATAATGGGTATATATGGATGCGATACTTTACATTCTATGTCATGCTTATTTTCACCAACCCTAAAAGCAACTATAACAAACAATGCAGGAGTTGGTAATATTAATTTCTTAAGCTGGGCAGATACGACTAATAAAATCTTTTAATGAAACTCTTTTCACACAAATATGATTTTTCAAACAGCACTTTGCTTAAAATAAGCAAAGTGCTGTGCTTTATTTTAATTTCATTTAACCTTTGTTACGCTGAAGAGTATGCTGCCAAAATTACCGGTAAGGTAATTGACCTGACCAATGACGGTCTTGTAAGCTATACAAAAATAAAGCTTGAATCAAATGACGGTTCCGGGTCATTCAAAGCTGAAACAAGCAGTGACCTTATCGGTAACTTTGAGTTCAAAAGTGTACCTGCGGGAATATATAAGATCTCAACAACCAGGCTTGGATACGAAAAAGAAGAGCTGACAGATATTACCATCAGCGCAAATGAAATTAAAAATATCAATATCTTCCTTACACCTGTAAACATTGAAACAGACAAGATAAATGTAACAGCTACAAAAACAGAGCTTACATTAAAGCAAACACCTTCATCAATTTCAATTGTTTCATCTGATGATATTAAAAACCGCAACCCGCTGACATTTGATGATGTATTAAGCGATGTTCAGGGTGTAACTATCTTTAAGACCAGCGGAATAAACGTACAAAGTTTATCCATAAGAGGCTCAAGTGATGTTGCCGGCGGCGGGATAGGAAACCGCGTTCTTCTGCTGCTTGACGGCAGGCCGTCACTGACCGGTGATTCAAAAGGAGCATTATGGTCATTGATCCCGGTTTCCGTTATTGAGCGCACCGAAGTGGTTAAAGGAGCGTTTTCATCTTTATACGGCTCATCGGCAATAGGCGGTGTTGTAAATGTTATTACCAAAAAGCCGACATATAAATCATTTACAAGTATTAACGCTAATTTCGGATTTTATGAAAAGCTCAATGACAGCCTTAAGTATACGAACGGTTTAAGGTCATTTTCAGGGTTTGACCTGCTTCACAGCAATACATACCGCAAGCTTGCTTACATGGTGAATTTTAATTATAAGCAGAATGACGGCCATGCAATGCAGACCGGTTATAATTTTTACAGCGGTCTTGCCAAAATAATGTATGATGTAATTAATAACCGTGATCTTGAAATTACTCTTCAATATACAAAATCCAAAGGAGACTACCCTCATTACTGGCGCAAAGATCCGGGCGGTTATTCAATGCCGTACAGGGTAGCTGATTATTACATTGGCGATAAAATTGATAAAGAAACACAGAGTATCGATGCTTTTTATACTGCAATTCCCGGAAAGAACACAAAATATACATCCAGGTTCTATTACTACAAGCTTAACAGCGTATCATTTTATAATCCAAAGAATCCGGTCACAATTTTATTCGCTCAGGATCCCTCAAAAGGGTTTAACACTTATATAACCTCATATAATTTCGGGAATATATCACAATTCGACCTGCAGTTTTCAAAGAAAAATTATTTTATTGCAGGAACGGATATTCAGTGGAACGTAGTAAAATCAGATCCGGAAGCTATATTATACGGTAACCAGCAAATGAACAATTTTGCTGTTTTTGCGCAGGATCAGCATAAGATCATAGAAGATCCAGAAGGTAACAGCATACTTTCAACAACAGTAGGCATCAGGCTGGATTATAACAAGTTTGTCGGCATGAATCAGTTCCTCCAGGCAAGCCCCAAGCTTTCATTTTTGTATTCACCGGTTACAAATGGCGAAATTTTCAAAAATGTTTCATTCAGGTTTCTTGTAGGCAGGGCGTTTCGCGCTCCTTCAATAGCGGAGCTGTATTTTAAAAAAGAATTATTCGGCGGATTTGATTTCATTTTTAATCCCGATCTAAAGCCTGAAGAAATGGTATCTATAGAGCTTGGTTTCCGCAAGCAGTATGAAAAACGGTTTACACTGGATATTTCAGCATATATTAATGAATACGATAACCTGATACAGTATGTAAATGTAGGCGGCGGAATTTACGGTCCTTTCCAGGTTCAGAATATAGCAAAAGCGCAGATTAGAGGTCTTGAATTCCTTATAGATTATTCAAGCTCACTTAAATTACTGAAAAAAGACCTCGGGTACTCATTCGGTTTCAATTACAGCTTAATTGATGCCAAAGACCTTTCAGTTAACAGAAAAGATGAATACCTGCCTTATAAGCCTAAACATATTTTGAATTTTCATACAGACCTGAGTTATTTTGATTTTACATTCAATATAACCGGAAAATATGTAAGCGATGTTGAAGAAGACCTGTTTTATAAATATGAAGAGCCTAAAGCATATTTTCTTATGGATATGAAGCTTACCAAAAAGCTCTTCAGCAATGCAACGATATTTTTTGCAGTAAACAATGTGTTAAATGAATCTTACCAGGAGCTTGAAAGAACCCAGGCGCCTAACCGCAATTTTAATTCAGGAATAAGAGTTGAGTTTTGATCTCAATATTCATCCGATGACTTAGAGCCTGACTGCTCCGGCAGTTCATCGGATGAATAATCTTTACCTTATTTAACAAGAACCATTTTATTTGTCAGCTTCAAACCAACAGCATTCAATTCATAAAAATAAATACCGCTTGAAAGCTGCGAAGCATTGAATTCCGTTTCATACTCCCCTGCCTGAAGTACACTGTTTAACAACACTGCAGTTAACTTTCCGGTTATATCATATACTGATAATTTAACCAACAAGCTCCCTGAGCCGGAATTTCCGGATGGAACGGAAAATCTGATCTTAGTTACGGGATTGAACGGGTTTGGATAGTTCTGTTTAAGCTCAAAGCTCTCCGGAATATTATTTGAAACGGGTACTATTCCAACCAGCGGATTATCGCCATAAACTCCGTTATGCCTGCTGTTATACTGCCACATTGGAATAATTACTTTATTTGCAGTAAACGGTGAACCGGTATTCCATAAATAAATGTTAGCGGTTGCTGGAGAAGTAACACATCCTGCACCGGCAATATCAAGTATTCCGTCCCGGTTCACATCGCCAAGCATGGGGGTTGTAAAAAATGTAGCGCCTGATGTATTTACATCCCAGCCTGCAACGGGAGTGCCATCATGATTAAACGCCAGGTACTTCCCTCTCCCGCCTGTTTGTGTATTATCATCACAAATCAGCTCCATACTGTTATCGTTATCAATATCAGCAATAGTTACCTGGCTGTTAATTGCATTAAGCTGTGGTATTGGAAAGCCCGCGAGCGGGTCACCATTTTTATTCCACGCGTACAATTGATCAATGGGTGAACCGCTTAATACCTGATCTCCGACAGCTATATCGATCAGGTTATCTCCGTCAATATATCCAACGGCAGGCGGACCGTAGATCCATTGTGTTGTTGGCTTTGGCCATCCGCTTAATACTGTACCGTTATTTTTTAAAATATATACGTAACCTCCGCCGCCAAGAACGTGAGTTCCGAAGATAATTTCCCTTACATTATCGCCGTCAACATCTGCAAGTACAGGGGATGAATAGGAGTTTACATCACTGTTGGGCATCAGATAAGGAAAGCCTGTCAAAGGATTACCGTCAGGTCCCCATGCGAACAATCCTGAATATGATTCCATCACCACTTCAGGGAAAGCGTCACCGGTTATATCACCAACAGCAGCGCTTGATGCCGGAACATGGTTTAAAGTTTTCGGCCATCCGGGGAATGTAGTTGCATTGCCGCGGTATATCCAAACTTCACCTGAACCTGAAAGCCTTTTATTTACAATTATCTCAAGTCCGCCGGCATTATCCATATTGGCAAGCACAGGGGTCCTGGAGCTGTAACCGTGGTTTATAGGAAAGTTAGGAACAAGTGTCCCGTTCTTTCTGTATGCATAAATGAAACCGCCGGATGTTAACCCGTGATTTGTTACAACTATTTCCTCTATGCCATCGCCGTCAATATCACCGAAAGCAGGCGCTCCTTCAAGTCCATAGGTGGCAACTGTCTGAGGCCATCCGCTTACGCTTGATCCGTCATAATTCCACGCCTGCACAGTAAAACCGATATTAAATACAATTTCAAGATCGTTATCGCTATCCATGTTGCAGAGGATGCCGCCTTCAAATGTTGTACCTGAGAGAGTTTTAGGAAATCCGGAAAATAACGGGAATGAATCCAGGTTATATACTGTATTGTAATTATCGTTTCCGCTTGTTTCAAGAATATTAACATATCCCATCACATCCGGTATCACAGGCTGATTATAAACAGGATTCAAAAACTGGCTGAAACCTGAACCTGTGATACAATAAAATGAGAATATAAAAACCCGTAATAAAACTTTAAAATTTTTCATTTTTTTATTTTTATGAAACAATTTAAATATGGAATTATTATTTTTTTTATATGTTGTTTAATATGTAAACTAATTTAACTTTTTTAGTAATATTTTACACTATAATTATTGATATTCAGGCAATAAACCGCATTTTTACTTTGTTATTAAAAATGTATAAGGCTATATTTACGCTTCCAATGAAAAGAATTTTCTTATATTTTGTTATATTTTTTGCTGTTTTTAGCAATTTATATGCTCAGGATGACCCATCAAACCCAAAGGCTGTAGAGCTGTTTATTGAAGCTAAAACCCTTGAACTGAAGGATAATTACCTTGCTGCAATAAGCAAATACAATGATGCCCTGAAAATTGAAAAAGCAGCAGGAATATACTTTGCGCTTTCGAAGCTCTATTCAAACGTAACGCAGCATCAAAAAGCGCTGGAGTACGGTCTTGAAGCCATCAAGATTAATCCAAATAACATGGATTACAAGGAACACGTTTCTGATACTTATATAATATTAGGAGACTATAACAACGCTCTAAAATACCTTAAGGAAATTTCAGACAAAAATCCGGATGACATTAATATTATTTATAATATGGGCAGAATGTATGAAGCCCTTAAAATGCCTTCTGAAGCCCTGAAATATTATGAGAACATAACAGAAAATTACCAGTACGATGAAACTGTTCTTTTAAGAATGGCAGATATTTATGAATCATTCAAAGATTACGCCAATACAGCAGCTACAGTAGAAAAACTTCTTGTTTTGAATCCGACAGATCTGAACCTGAAATATTCTGCGGCAGCCACGTATGTAAAAATCCCTGATTATGATAATGCGATAAGGATATATGAAGAAATTTTAAGCACAAACCCAAACAACAGGGATGTGCAGACCGAGGTTATAAAGCTTTATTTCAGGCAGCATAAGAACCAGGAAGCATTTGATAAATACAGCAAGCTGCTGAACCGCGACAGTGTTGATTTCATGACAAAGATGGATGTTGCCATTGCATTTTTCCAGGCTTCGGCAGAAGATAAAGAAGCATTAGGTGTTTCGCGGAATATTCTGCAGAACCTTGAATCCGCATATCCCGGTGAGTGGATGCCGAAATATTACCTTATTTATATGGATGCACTTGATAACCCTCAGGATGCGGATGAACGATTTAACAATCTGATCGCAGCAACTGATACATCGGCTGAACTATACGTTCAGGTTGGATTTTACTATTACGAAAAAAATAATTTTAAAAAATCAGCTGAAGTATTCAAAAAAGGCTCTGATAAATTTCCGGATGATTTCAGGTTAAATTACCTGCTTGGCAATTCATTCTACAGATTGGGCGATAACCGTTCTGCGCTTGAGCCGCTTGAAAAAGCGCTTGAGCTGAACCCTTCTGATCTTAATACTTTAAGCAACCTGGGTTTGGTTTACGATGACCTCAGGATGAACGAGGAATGCTCAAGGCTGTATGAACAGGCTTTCAAATATCACCCCGACAATATTTTACTGCTGAACAATTATGCATATCATCTTTCTGAAATTGGTGAAAAGCTTACGGAAGCAAAAGAGATGTCCAAAAAAACTCTTGAAAAAGAGCCCGATAATGCTTCTTACCTTGATACATACGGCTGGATATTATACAAGCTAAAAGATTACAAAAACGCTGTTATATATATTGAAAAAGCTATCAAGCTTGGTAAAAATGAAACCCTATATGACCATTTGGGCGATGTATATGAAGCCATGGGTGAAATTGTAAAAGCATTAAAAGCATGGAATGAAGCATTAAGCCTTAATCCTTCCAATGAAACTATAAAACAAAAAGTAAATAAGTACAAATAATTTTATATTCTATTAATGTTAATTTTATACTAAAATGAGTGATCAGAATGTACACAATGTTATTATAATCGGTTCGGGTCCGGCCGGCTTAACCGCCGCATTATATACAGGACGCGCGAACTTAAAACCCCTCGTATTTGAAGGCATGCAGCCCGGTGGACAGTTAACCATTACAACAGAAGTTGAAAATTATCCCGGATTTGAACACGGAATTATGGGTCCGGAGCTTATGGATGTTATGCGTAAACAGGCTCAGCGTTTTGGAGCTGACTGCCAGTTTAAATATGTTGATAAAGTTGATTTTTCCTCAGCTCCTTTCAAACTATACGTAGAAGGCAAAGAGTATCTTGCAAAATCTGTTATTATAGCTACAGGCGCTTCAGCAAAGCTACTGGGGCTTCCATCGGAATCTGAATACATGGGATTTGGCGTATCAGCATGCGCTACATGCGACGGATTTTTCTTTAAAGATCAACGCATAATAGTTATAGGCGGCGGTGATACGGCTATGGAAGAAGCGAATTACCTGACAAAATTCGGCAAAGAGGTTATGATAGTTCACAGAAGAGAAGAATTCCGCGCTTCCAAGATCATGCTTGAAAGAGCTATGAAAAATCCAAAGATCAAGCTGGTAACCGATACCGTCCTTGAAGAAGTTATAGGTGTTAATGAAGGCGGCAAAAAAAGGGTCACCCATGCAAGGCTTAAAAATGTAAAAACCGGGGAAGTTAAAGACCATGAAGTTGAAGGTATTTTTCTTGGAATAGGACATAAACCAAATACAGATATTTTTAAAGGTCAAATAGAACTGGAAGAAACCGGATATATTAAAACCAGCAAAGTTAATACAAACACCAATATACCGGGTGTATTTGTTTGCGGAGACGCCCAGGATCATGTTTACAGGCAGGCTATAACAGCGGCAGGTTCCGGCTGTATGGCTGCTATAGATGTTGAAAGGTATCTTGAATCAACTGAACATCACGGTTAATTAATTTTTTTATTGATATTTTAGCAGGGATAGAATGAACTTCTATCCCTTTTTTATGCAAGAAAAATTCGCAAATATTGCTTTTAATATACCGGTAAGCTCTCATTTTACTTACAGTATCCCCGAAGAACTTAGAGAAAGCGTTTTGCCGGGAGTTCGCGTTTTAGCGCCATTCGGCAATAAAGATATAACAGGAATTGTACTTTCAGTAAGCGATAAAACAGAACTTACAAAGCTGAAAAATATCAAAAAAGTTCTGGACCCCGTTCCTTTACTGAATGATGAAATGCTGAGCTTCTGCAAGTGGATCTCTGCATATTACATTGCCCCGATCGGTGAAGTGGTATTTGCTGTAGTTCCCAAAGGGGTGAATATTGAAACCAGGATACTTTATTCAGCATCAGAAAACATACCCAATTCAAATTATACACAGCTTCAGAAGAACATAATATCTTTACTTAAAGAAAAGACCCTCTCGATAAAACAAATTGAAAACAAACTGAAATCAGCAAGCGTAAGAAATGCGGTAAATTCACTAACTGCAAGCGGGGCTCTGGTGCAGGAATTTGTTTTATCAACAGAAACAGCTAAACCAAAATTTGAAAAATATGTAAGATTTGACCTTCTTGAAGAATTCAGGGATTATTCAAAGGCATCCCTTGAAATTTTTTTTAAAGAAAACAAATTCCGTTCTACCTGCCAGGTGAAAGTATTAAAATACCTTGTAAAAAATAAGATCTCAGAAGCTAAAGCTTCAGATGTACTTAAATCTACGAGTTCAGCGCCTTCAGTACTTAAATCACTGGAAAAACGTGAATTCGTGACACTAATACAAAAGCAGGTGAACCGTTCCGGCAACCAGGAATTCAGCGATGACAAAAAAATCATAGAGCTTAATTCAGACCAGAAAAATGTGCTTAAGGAAATTAACTCTTCACTTGGAAAATTCAAAACATACCTGCTTTTCGGTGTAACAGGCAGCGGTAAAACACAGGTTTACATCGAAGCAATTCAGAATGTGTTGAATAATGACCGTACAGCCATAGTCCTTGTGCCGGAAATTTCTTTAACGCCTCAGCTTATTCACAGGTTTAAAACATATTTCGGTGATATTATCGGTGTAATACACAGCAAACTTTCTGAAGGCCAAAGATTTGATGTTTACCAGCGGATAAGATCAGGCGAGATAAAAATCGTGATTGGAGCGCGTTCAGCTTTATTTGCTCCGCTGAAGAACCTTGGAATGATAATTGTCGATGAGGAGCATGACCATTCATATAAACAGACTGAAAAGAACCCAAAATATAATGCCCGTGATTCAGCAATAGTAAGGGCTAAGCTGAACAATGCTGTTATTATACTGGGTTCAGCAACACCTTCAATGGAAAGTTTTTACAATTATAAAGCCGGAAAATATTCATTATTAGAGCTTCCCCACCGTGCATTAAAAACAAAGCAGCCAAAGGTTGAAATTGTTAATATGCTTGATGAGCTGAGGAATCCGAGCAAGTATAAAAAATATGAAACACAGGAACAGCGTGTACTTTCTTCAAGGCTGATAGCTTATATTGATTCGGCATTAAAGAAAAAACAATCAGTTATTTTAATGCAAAACCGCAGAGGATACTCTGCTTACCAGCAATGCCTTGATTGCGGCACAGTAAAAATGTGCAGGAACTGTGATATAACAATGATATATCACAAGCATAAAAATAACTTAAGGTGCCATTACTGCGGTTCAACAGAAAACCTGCTTACAAATTGTGAAATTTGCGGCAGCAATAACCTGAAACTTGTTGGTGTTGGAACTGAAAAGATCGAAGAAGAAATACAGAGGCTTTTTCCCGAAGCAAGAAGCATGAGAATGGATGCGGATACTGTTAAAGGAAAAGATGCGCATCGCAGGATCCTGAAAAGCTTTCATGATGGTGAGTTCGATATTCTTATAGGCACGCAGATGATCTCAAAAGGGCTCGACTTTCCGAATGTTTACCTTGTTGGCGTAATATCCGCTGATATCGGGCTTTATATACCTGATTTCAGGGCATCAGAAAAAACTTTTCAGCTTCTGATGCAGGTTTCAGGCAGGTCAGGCAGGATAAGTGATGACGGATTGGTTGTCATTCAGACTATGAACCCCGATAATTATATTTTCCCGCTTGTTGAAGAACATAATTATACTGCTTTTTTTGAAAAGGAAATTAAACACAGGCAGCTTCACAGGTATCCGCCATTTTCAAAGATGATACTTATCGAAGTATCTTCTCCTAACCAGGTAAGTGTGAATAATCACTCCTGGAAAATTTACCACTTTCTTAATAATACACTTACGGGCTGGGGAAGTGAGATATATATTGAGCTTTTAAAACCTGCACCGGCATTGATCTATAAGATCAAAAATACTTTCAGAATGCATATTATACTTAAGGTTATGAAAACGACCGGGGATACCATTTCGCAAAGTGAAACTTTGATAAGGGGTTTGAATGAATTTACAGCTTCATTAAAGCTAAGAACGGGAGAAAGGATAAATATAGATGTTGATCCACTGAGCTTTTACTGAGTTGTTTATCTAACAAATGCGAGATCAATCCACCTGTGTTCAGTATCAACCTTATGAACTTTAACCTTGACCTTATCGCCGATCCTGTATTTTTTTCTTCTGTTCCTTCCAACTATCTGGTAATTCTGCTGGTCTAATATATAATAATCATCGTTCATATCGCGGAGCCTTACCATACCTTCTATCATACTTTCTGTAATTTCCACATAAATACCATATTCAGAAATGCCGGAAACGATACCGTTCAATATCATGCCGACCTGGTTTTCCATATACTGGCACTGTAAAATTTTTATTGCTTCACGTTCTGCCTGAACAGCGTTTATTTCCCTATCGGTTGACTGTTTGCTGATATCCGGCAGAACTTTGCTGTAATGAGCCGATTTTTTTGCATTCATTCCATTTAAAATATCAAATAAAATGCGGTGTACAATAAGATCAGGATATCTTCTGATAGGAGAAGTAAAGTGAGTGTAATGATCAAAACCAAGTCCGTAATGCCCGATATTTTCTTCGGAATAAATTGCCTTTGACATTGCCCTTATTGTAATATCATTTATTAGATACTCTTCCGGCCTGCCTTCAATTTCCATCAGCATTTTCTGGATAGAGCGTTTATTTTCAGGATCAAGCCTGATGCCGAACTGTTTTACGAATTGTGAAAGCTCCACAATGCGCTTTTTATCCGGGGTATCATGTATCCTGTAAATAAACGGAATTTTTCTTTTTTGTCTTTCCACAAACAAGGTTACACATTTATTTGCAACCAGCATAAAATCCTCGATAAGCCTCATAGATTCCAGCCGTTCTTTAGGCTTTATACTTTTTATCAATCCGTTCTCGATCTCAGCCTTAACCTCAGTAGATTCAAAATCAAGACTTCCTTCATCAAGCCTGCGTTTAAAAAGTATCCTGTGAAGCTCATTCATTTCATTAAGCTTATGCAGGAATTTTCCTTCCTGTTTATCCAGAATGTTCTGTACTTCTTCATATGTAAATCTTTTTTTACTGTTGATAACTGATTTACATACATCATATTTAATAATATTGCCCTTTTTATCTATTTCCATAAAGCAGGAAAATACAAGGCGGTCAACCTTTTCCTTTAATGAACAAATATCATTGGAAAGCTTTTCGGGAAGCATAGGAACAACATCGTTCATCAGGTATACACTTGTTCCCCGCAGCAGCGCTTCTTCATCAAGGGCAGAGCCTTCTGTGACATAGTGACTGACATCTGCAATATGCACTCCAAGGTAATAATTTCCGCTGCTCAATATATCCAGCGAGATTGCATCATCAAAATCTTTGGCGTCAACCGGATCAATAGTAAATATAAGTTCATTTCGCAGATCTTTACGTGTCTTAATTTCAGCCTCAGAAATTTCGAACAACCCGTCTTCTTCCAGCTTCTTCAATTCTTCCCTAACATTCTTGGGGAAAGTTTTAGTTAGCCCGTACTTTTTTATAAGCGCTTTAAATTCCGTGGTTACATCACCGGCTTTGCCGAGTATTTTAGTGATCTTGCCTTCGGGTGAAAGGTCCTGGTATTCCCAATTAACAATTTCACAAATGACTTTATCACCGTTCACCGCCCCTTTAAGAGCCGCTTTTGGGATAAATATATCTTTTCTGAATTTTCTGTCATCAGGGATAACGAATGCATAATCTTCTCCTTTGCTGCTGAACTCAAGCTTTCCTACAACAGTATGCTTAACCCGTTCAATAATATTTTCAACTATGGCTTCGCGTTCATTGCTTCCGGCATATTCTATTATAGTAACTTCAACTTTATCGCCAGTAAGCGCTGTCATAAGGTTTTTCTTTCTTATCGGCAGGATTAATGTCCCCCGATCAGTCGAAATTTCAGCGGCATATTCATTTTTTTTATCAAGTGTAATAATCCCTTCATAAAAATCAGTTCTTCCGTTATATTCATAATATTTGCCGTTCTTTTGAAGCTCACCATCTCTTACCAGTTCGGCTAGCAGGGTTCTTACTTCAGCTTTAAGTGATTTATTAACTCTAAGCTTGTTAAACAGCATATTGAATTTTACAGAAAGGGATGGATTTTTTCTGAATAAACCTGAAATTTGCTGTTTCAGCTCTTCTGATTTTTTTCCGGACAATTTATTTTAAATTATGTTAATAACGGATCTTATAGGTTAAACCGGCTCGGTTATCAAACCCCTGATCTGTTATAAAAAGTGAGTTTTTATATGATCGTGAAATCTGGATGAGTAAATTGTTGGATACATTGACTTTAAAAAGCTTATTGAGCGGATATTCAAGGCTTACCTCCAGATTATTGATATTACTAAGAATTTTTCCGCCGAATTTAACAATTGCATCGCCAAAAGCTGAGGTAATTTTAATATCAGTATTACTGATATTCCCGCCATTATAAATAACTTCTGTATTTACAATAAACGGTGCAATATTCCGCAAAGCTTTGAATAACAAAGAAGAAGCAAGGCCTGAACCAAAATTATTTCCCAGGTTAGTCAGTGCAGTAGCACCTAGTCCTGATGTATTTAAAAGTGATCCAAACAGCAGGTACGATATTGCTGTTGCCTGCGCTTCAGAGCCTTCTTTTTTATTTCCGTTTTCATCTTCAAGTGATAAAGTAATTTTAGGCTGATACCGGGTGCCGGAAATATCGAGATTAACGAACATTATTTCCTGGTTATTATCCACAGTCCTGATATTTTTATACTGCGCTTTTATCGAGAGGGATGGATTATTATAATCCCCGTTAAAATCGAGATGGCTGTCTCTTATAGAAAAATTCTTATAGAACCTGTAATAGGAATCACCTACAATGTTCAATCTTCCGAAAAGCTGGAACCTTCGGTCAGGCGTTTTATTATCAAGCCTTAAATTCCCCTGGAATTCTCCATTAAGCTCTTCACGGGTAAGGCTGTTCATATTTACATTTACTGCGATATTCTTTTCCATAAGAATATCAAGATCATAAGTAATGTAATCTGCTACAGTTGGCTCACGTTTTTCAAGAATGTAATTGTATTTTAAAAAAGGATCAAGATTTCCTATATCTTCTTCTGAAACTGTAATGGTGGTATCAAGGAATTTAAATCCGGTTGAATCTGTAAGAATCCTGTAAGTAAAATCATCAGAATATATATCATAAGCAAGGCTTGAAATAGCAGGGAAAAATAATTTTGCGCTTTTAATAACAAGCTGCCCTGATACAAGCAAATTCCTGAGATTGCCTTTTATCCTTATTGGCGGGGTTCCGATCCCGCCGAGCATTTCTCCGTAAAAACCGAACCTGTTCTGTATTGAAGAACCATCGAGGAAATACATATCGCCCTGTGTTGTTAAGTCTATATCATTTACGCTTAAGCCGGCAAAATTTATTTTGCCGAAAACATCAATGTGCCTTGATTGATCCCTGTCATTATAGATTGAGAATTTTTCAACAATCAGGTCTGATTGATCTGTTTTCAGGCTTGTTTCAAACCTGTAATATAACCCATTCCATGTAAAGAATAATCTTCCTTTGGTAATATTTGCATTCCCTGTTAAAACCGGGTCAGCAATGGTTCCTTTTGCTGATATTTCGCCGTCTAAAAATCCCCTGAGATCAGTAAAATTCGGAATAGCTTTCGAGAAAAAGTTTATCTGGAAGTTCGTTGCTTTCAGGTTAAGATCAAGCGGACTGGTTAAAACAGTCATATAAGTTGAACTATCAGGTGTTTTTAACGGATTGTTGAAAGGAACATTACCGGTCAGCCTCAGCCTGCCCTGTCCCTGAGCATTGCTCATTAAAACATCGGTTGAAAGGTTGTTACCTGAATAATCAATAAAAGCATCTACCCTGCCCACTTTATTGTTATCATAGCGAAGAAGGCTTGTATTCAATTCAAGTCCAAGGCTGGGATTATCCATATTTCCCTTAAATGTAAGCAGTAACCTTCTGATATTTCCTTTAAAGGGAGTTTTATATTCATCAATATTACCTTTCTTGTTATAAAGGTTCTTGGGATTATAAATAAGCTCCATTATTGCCGGAATACTGATATTCCCTGCTTCTAAGTACACATTGCTTGAATCTGTAAATGAATAAAACCCACCGGCATTGAGCTTCAGAAAGTCGCCTTGAATGGTGAATTTATCAAAAACTATTCGCTGATCTTTTGAAAATGGATGATAACTGATGCTCATTTGTCCCGAGTTGTTTGCGTCGATTCTGTTATAGCTTGCAAGTAACGTATCTATATATAACGTTACCGAATCAGAAGCCAGGTCTATAGTACCGCCAAGCATAACAGCTATAGTTGAATCCTGTGCACCCGATATTGAATAATGCTGTACCTCGTTTTCAAGCTTATAAACAGTTTTTACACTATCAAAAGTTCTCGAGCTTAATCTCAGAGTATCGGCAGTAAATGTAATTAAAGAATTAAATGAATCAAAATCACCTTTATTATCATTTTGATAAATAGTATAGTCATTGAAGTGTTTAAACTCAGCTTTGGAATTTCTGAGTAAAAACACAGTATCTTTATAAGCGAAATGATTCAGATTAACCGAGGTGGTCCCCTCAAAGCCTTTGGCTGAGTTCCGTATCCTCCCTTTAACACTGCCGTTAAAATACATATCACTCAGAAAGAACATTTTGGAAATTGCATCCGGATCTTTGGTTTTAAGATCATATGTAAAATCCATATCTGATGTAACTATTTTTGCAGTTTGCACCGGAAGTAATGTATCAAGCCTGAATTTCTTTGAAATTTCATTTTGAATCATTACAATATTGCCGGCAATAACATCGCCTATTTCTGCAATTTTAAAATTTCCTTTAGCATTGAAATCTACCAGGTTTGAGCTTAAAGTAATATAATCACTTGATCCTGAAGTGGATATTTTGAGGTCAACGGGTGTAGCAATAAAATCATAATTGCCGTAATAAGAATTAGCAAGATTGATATTATAAGTTCCTTCAATATTTTCAGGCGAAATCCCTTTACCGTTCACGTCAAAAGCAAAAGTAAGGCTGCTTTTATCGGAGTTATTTTTTGTAATTGCAGAAATATCCAGGTTCTTGACCTGTCCTTTAAGTGAATATACAGGGTTATTGAAATCACGGATATTGACCTGACCTTTGACACCGGCATCAAATTTTCCGGAGGCATACTGAACATCCATTTCAACATTATATCCCCTCAAATTTAAAACACCCTGTGATTTATCTATCTTTTGCTCGAGTAATTTAGTATCTCTTAATTCATATTTAAGGGTAGTATTAATGACCCCTAATGCAAACCCGCTTCCTACAGCTTCAACATGCCCGTTAATATCACTTTCCAGCTTGGGGTTTTTGATTACCTTGCCAATATTTCCTTTTGTTACATCAACTGATGTATTATAATTAAAATTAGGGGTTGTAAGGTTAAGATTGAAGAACCCTTTGGCATTGCCTACTGAAGACTGTACATCAAATGTTGATTCAAAATTCAGGGGTTCTCCTTTATAAGATACATTTCCTGTTACAACACCTACGTGAGTATAGTCAGGTATCGGCAGCCCGGGAGTATATCTTTTTGTATCAACGGGGTCTATGCGGAATTCATTGCTTTTAACATCAAACCAAAGGTTTTCGGGATCAATCAGGTTAACCATTCTGCCTGAAAAACCCATATTGGTATTCGGTGTTTCTATTCTGCAGGTTTCAACAATGATATCATCAAATTTTCCCTTTGCTTTCAGCTCAAAAAACAGATTTCCGTTTAGAAAATCCACAGCGGGCAAAAATGCTTTAAGGTCATCAAAATCGAAATTTTTACCCACAAGGCTAAGCCTGAGATCTTTACCCTTAAATGATGGAAGACCTTCTACATTCATAAGATCAAGCTTATCAATGAATACATACTGCATTTGTACCCAGCTTCTGGAAGTTTCAATATTCAGTTTATTAATTTCAGCACGGGATTTTGAGATATAAAAATCACCTGAGAGCCCTTTGAGATCAAACCCGAAATTTGAGCGGAAACTGAGATGATCTATCCAAAGCTGGATCGCATTTTTATCATACTGTGCACGGGTTTCCAGTGTTAAAGAGTTAATCCTTAAATTCTCCGTTGTAAAATTCGGGGCATTAATTACTTTAAGGTCTTTTACAGGCAGGTCTTCGGGTTTTGAACCAAGCATTGTAAAATTCAGGTTTTCAAGCCTGAGTCTTTTCACATTAATTTTCCATTCAAAATCAGAAGTATCTTTTGTTGTATCTTCAGAAGAAAAAAGATAAACAAAATTAAAAAGAGAATCACCGTTATTACCGGGAATTTTTACGAAGTTAACAGTTGGATTATTTATTACAGCTTCTGTAACTTCGACAGTTTTATTCATTAAACCGAAAATATCAAAATTAAGCTTTACCTTATCAAGCTTAATCATTTCATCCTGTTTTACAGTCAGTAAAACATCGGTTATGATTATTTCACTGAAGAAATTTCCATCAAGTCCGCCTATCTTTAATGAAGATTGTTTTTTTGCAAAATCTTCATTGATCATATCAACAAGATAGCCTTTGACAAAATCCCTGAAAAATGAGGTTTGGGTTACAGAAACCAGTAGGGTTAAGAACAACAATAGAATTGCAAAAATCAGGATAAGTGAAGAAAAAAAACGAAATTTTTTCCTGCCCTTAACAGCGCCGTTATTGTTTACGGGCGGTATTTTTTTTTCCTGTTTAGTAACTATATTTTTTTCTTCAGCCAAATAGCAGTTATTTGCAGTAAAGCTCAGTTATTTTTTCAATAATATTTGTTGATGAGTTATTTTCAACAAATTTAATGCGTTTTATTTCTCCGCCTGCCTGTTTAACAATATCAGACCCTACAATTTTATCTTCAGCCCAATCAGCACCTTTTACAAGGTAATCAGGCATGATCTTTTTAATAATATTGTACGGAGTATCTTCATAAAATATTACAACAAAATCCACCGGTTTTAAATTCGCAAGCACAAAAGCGCGGTTATCCTGACTGACGATCGGGCGTTTATCACCTTTTATCATTTTAACAGAACTGTCAGAATTTAAACCAACTATTAATACATCACCGCAATTTTTAGCTTCGGCCAGGTATTCAACATGTCCGCGATGGATTATATCAAATACACCGTTAGTAAAAACAATTTTTTTATTTTCAGCTCTAAGCCTGTTTAAAAAACCAAGGTCATCAGTTGATTCAAATATATTGTTCAATTTCAGCAGTTAATTATATTATCAATTTTTGTATGAATCGAGTAATGCTTTTTTGGTGATCGGGATAATGCCTACTTCTTCACATACAATCCCGGCAGCCTGGTTTGCCAGCATTACAGCTTCTATAATATTTGCGCCGCCTGCAAGCATAACTGCTATTGTAGAAATAACAGTATCGCCTGCACCGGATACATCAGCAACTTTTCTCGCTTTGGTCGGAATGTTCAGTATAACCGTTTTATTTTTTTCCTTATCAAATAACATCATACCTTTTTCACCGCGCGTAAGTACAAGATACTCACAGTTAAGCTTATCAATAAGCTTTCTGCCTGCTTCTTTAACTGATTCCTCTCCGTCAATTTTCATAGCAAGGATATCTGCGGTTTCTTTTCGGTTAGGCTTAAAAACCGTTACATCTCTGTATTCAAAAAAATTGTGGAATTTGGGATCAACATATACAGGCTTATTATATTTTTTAGCAATACTTATTATCTTTGAAATCATCCCTGATGTTAATACACCTTTATTATAATCCTGTAAAATAACTGCAGCAAATGATCTGATATTCCTGTTAAGGTAATCAATAATTTTTTTTCCTGTTGAAGTATTAATATCATCTTTGATCTCGCTATCAACCCTTAGTACATGCTGTGAGTGGGCAATAACCCTGGTTTTTGCTGTTGTGGGTCTGGAATTATCTTTTATAATTCCTACGGTTGAAAGACCAAGAGCTCTCATAACATCAAGGTAATGTTTTGAATCATAATCATTGCCAATTACCCCGATAAGAACCGGTTCTGCTTCCAGAGCTTTGATATTATTTGCCACATTTGCCGCTCCGCCAAGTCGGAATTCGGTTTTATCTATATCAACGACAGGTACAGGGGCTTCAGGAGATATACGGGAAATTGTGCCGTAAACGTATTTATCCAGCATTACATCGCCAATAATAGCAATTTTTCTGCCTTTAGACCTCTTAAAAATGCTTTTTAACTTTGCTTCTGTAATATTCAAGTGAAATTTTGTGATTTTGCAAAAATGAATAAAATTAAGCAAATATAGGGCTATTTGATGGCTTATTCAATTGCAAAGACTAAGCGTAACTAATTAATAATTATTAAAAAGGACAGTATATTAACTGTCCTTTTTAAACACATGTGTAGTTAATCGCTATTTTAACAGAATCATTTTTCTTGTTTCTGCAAATTTTTCCGTTTTAAGAGTATAAAAATAAACTCCGCTTGGTAAACCAACAGGAGACCAATTGAATTTATAACTTCCGGCGTTAAGATTCCCCGAATATGCGATATCAATTTGTTTTCCGTTAACATCATAAATAATAAATTCGGCAAATGAGTATTCTGAAAGTTCAAAATTAATGGTTGTTTCCGGATTAAAAGGATTCGGATAATTCTGCATTAAAGAAGATCTTGTTGGTAAACTGTTATTATGTTGCAGCAATCCAATCGGTAATAGAGTATCAGAGAGGATTTCATTTTGAGATAGATAAGAAGAAGCGTATCCGCTTGCGCAGATCAGTTTCCATATATTATTTCCGGTGTTAACCGATCCGCTTTGACCGGTTAACCATGAAGTTGGTTTATCAGGAAGCCTTTGCCATGAATTTGCCCCGGGACTGAAAGTATAACATTCATTTGAATTGGTATTAAATGTGTTATCAGTACTTCCCCCTGTCATTATTATTCCGCTGCTTCCCCAGGAATGAGCATCGAAAAAAGTTCTTGTTTGCCCCGGAAAATTTGCTCCGCGTGTCCATGTAATCTCTGACCTGTTATTTTGATTTATTACACCAACATATACGCTATCAAAATATTGTGATGAACCAAATGCTGATGTACCGCACATATAAACCAAAGTATCCCCGGTAATTGCAAACCCGCCAAAATTCCGCCTCGTTGCCGAAGGAAAAGGTGTTGCAGCACGCCACTGATTGGAATTTGCATTATACATGTAAACTAATCCTGCAGATGAAAGACCGCTCAAGCCTCCTGCAACATAAATAATACTATCCTGGTAAGAAACTGCTTTAGCATCTACAATGCCGGCCGGAAAATTTGCAGCATTGCTCCATGTATTTTGTGTAATGATATATTTAGTCACTGTATTAATTCCGGAGCCCGGCGGATTTATCACTCCCCCAACTATGTAAAGACTATCTCCCAATATTGCTGTAGCACCCCCAAGCAAACCCGTCGGATGCGGAGCAACAGTATCCCATGTATTTGTACTGACCCTGTACTTCTGTACGGTTTTAATAATAACATCGGCTGAATTTCTGCCCGATACAATGAACAGGTAACCTTCACCATTTTTTGAATAGCCGGCTGAATTGCCCGCACGAACAGATATAGGAATTTCTGTGCCCGTGCTCCATAAAGGTATTACATCTGATGTGGAGTTGATTTTGGGATTTTCAATAAAGACTGCACCTGATAAAATTATTGAAATAAAAAAAAGAAGTACGGAAAAAGGACGAAGGCTTTTTATCATAAATTGTATTTAAATTAATAAATTGATTAAATGGTTATTAAATAGAAGGGCTTAAAGATATTGCAGCAAGTATATTCAAATACATCTACTGTTTCAAGGGAAAACTAAAAAATTATTAATAAACAGATAATAAACGCAAAAACCCTATAAATTTAAACATTGAAAGCCTTTTGTTTTTTGCGTATTTTTGTAGTTCTATGAAATTTACTAAAAGAACCAATACCTGCGGCGAGTTGAGGCTTGCCGATGAAGGTAAAACTGTTACATTGAACGGCTGGGTATCTCAAGTAAGAGATCTTGGCGGTGTGATTTTTATAAATTTACGCGATAGATACGGGATTTCACAGGTTACAGTTAACTCTGAAAACAAGCCTGTCTATGATACTGCAAAATCACTTGGACTGGAATATGTAGTTTCTGCCACAGGTACTGTACAGAAAAGATCCTCAGTAAATCCTAATATGGATACCGGGGAAATTGAAGTACTTGCATCCGGCATTGAAATACTTAACACTTCGGAAACCACACCATTTGTAATTGAAGAAGAGCTTAAAGCTTCAGAGGAATTAAGGTTTAAATACCGTTACCTGGATCTGAGAAGAAAAAAAATAGCTGATAACCTGGTATTAAGAAGCAAAGTTTATAATATAGTTCATAAATTTTTTGAGCGTGAAAATTTTGTTGAGATAGAAACCCCTATACTGATGAAATCAACACCTGAAGGAGCGCGTGATTATTTAGTTCCTTCAAGAGTTCACAAGGGTAAATTTTACGCACTACCGCAGTCACCGCAGACATATAAACAAATACTGATGGTAAGCGGTATGGACAGGTATGTGCAGATATGCAAATGTTTTCGTGATGAAGATCTAAGGGCTGACCGCCAGCCTGAGTTCACTCAAATTGATCTTGAAATGTCATTTGTCGAAGAGCAGGATGTTTTCAGGGTGGTTGAAGGTGTTGTTTGCGATATATGGAAAAATGTTAAAGGAGTTGAATTACAGCAGCCTTTCAGAACTATGAGCTATGATGAAGCTATGGCAGCATACGGAAGTGATAAACCTGACCTGAGAATTAAAGGCGAATTAAAAATAGTTAATATCACTGAAACTGTACGTACATGTGATTTCAAGGTTTTTGCTGATGCAATTTCTGCAGGCGGAATTGTTGCAGGAATAAAGCTGAGCGGGCAGGATGTAACCAGGAAAATCATAGACGGGCTAACTGATTATGTTAAGACTTTAAAATTCGGCGGGCTTGGTTATATAAAGTATAACACTGACGGAACAACTTCATCACCGATGCTGAAATTCCTAAGTGAAGAAATTCAGGCGAAGGTAAAAAATAGTTTTACAGCTGAAGCCGGTGATGTATTATTCATTTTATCCGGTGAAAAAAAGAAAGTATTAAGCGGTTTAGGGAACTTAAGATTAAAGCTTGCTGAACAGTTCAAACTGATAGATGAAACAAGAAATGAGCTGCTTTGGGTAAATGATTTCCCGCTGTTTGGTTATGATGAAGATTCAGGAGAAATTGTTGCAGAACATCACGCTTTTACGATGCCGCATGATGCTGACCTTGCAAAGCTTGCAGAAGGCTGTAAAGATCCGGCTGCGAATATCGAAAAGCTGACATCAATACGAGCAAAATGCTATGACATGGTTTGCAACGGAAGCGAGTTCGGTTCAGGCTCAATAAGGATACACAGAGGCGATATTCAATCACAGGTATTTAACGTACTTAAACTGACAAAGGAAGAACAGGAAGAGAAATTCGGGTTCTTGCTTGGAGCATTCAAATACGGGGCTCCGCCCCATGGCGGCTTTGCATTAGGATTTGACAGGATAATTGCCACACTTTGCGGCACCAAAGATATCCGCGAAACTATTGCATTCCCAAAAACTACAAGCGCAGTTGGATTGATGGATAATTCACCAAGTCCTGTTGATGCAAGACAATTAAACGACCTGGGAATATTAATAAAAAATTAAAATGAGCATTAAAACAGCAAATACGGAATTCGATGTGATCCAGGGTGATATAACCCTTCTTGATACTGATGCAATTGTGAATCCTGCCAACACATTTTTAATGCACAACGGCGGTCTTGCCGCAGCTATAGTAAAACGCGGCGGAAGGATTATACAGGAAGAATCCAAAAAGATAGGAAATGTGCCAACCGGCGGCGCAGTAATAACGACAGGAGGAAACCTGAAGGCTAAGCATGTTATACATGCTGTTGGACCAAGGTATAAAGACGGTAAATCCGGAGAAGCTGATAAGCTGGCATCAGCTGTAAAAAACTCTTTGGAGGTTGCCGAAAAGAAAAAACTTAAGTCTATTGCAATTCCAGCGATCAGCTCAGGTATATTCGGCTATCCCGTAGAGGAAAGTTCACAGATCATAGTTGATACGGTAATTGAACATTTTAACGCAAAGAAAAAAGCAAAAGAAGAAACCACACTTGAAAAAGTTGTGTTCTGTTTGATAGATGAAAACACTTATGCATTGTTTAAAAAAGCTTTAGAAGGTAAAATTAAAAAGAAATAATTTAAAAAAATAAAACCATAACAAATCAAAATTAAAATGCCTAAAACATTAGAAAAAGATTTAAAGCTTGAAAAATTCAAAGTGAAAGATATGTCACTTGCTGAATGGGGAAGAAAAGAGATCCGTTTGGCTGAAGCTGAAATGCCGGGCTTAATGGCAATCAGGGAAGAATATAAAGATTCAAAACCATTAAAAGGCGCAAGAATAGCCGGTTGTCTGCATATGACTATTCAAACAGCTGTACTTATAGAAACACTCATAGAATTAGGCGCTGAAGTAAAATGGTCATCATGCAATATCTTTTCAACACAGGATCATGCTGCGGCTGCAATTGCGGCTGCGGGAATTCCGGTTTATGCATGGAAAGGTATGAACGAGGAAGAATTCAACTGGTGTATTGAGCAGACATTGTTCTTCGGATCATTTGACAGACCTCTCAATATGATACTTGATGATGGCGGCGACCTGACCAATATGGTTTTGGATGATTACCCGGAGCTTATCGCAGGAATTAAAGGAATCAGTGAAGAAACCACAACCGGTGTTCACAGGCTTTATGAAAGAATGAAAAACGGTACACTTTCATTACCGTGTATCAACGTAAATGATTCTGTAACAAAATCAAAATTTGATAACAAATACGGATGCAAAGAATCACTTGTTGATGCAATCCGACGCGCTACAGATGTTATGATGGCCGGCAAGCTTGCAGTTGTAGCCGGCTATGGTGATGTAGGCAAGGGTTCTGCACAGTCATTACGCGGCGCAGGTGCACGTGTAATGGTTACAGAAATTGATCCTATCTGCGCTCTTCAGGCTGCAATGGACGGATACCAGGTTGTTACAATGGATGAAGCTGCAAAAGTTGCAGATATTCTTGTTACAGCAACAGGAAACCTGAACATTATTACGGACAGGCATTTCAAATCGATGAAAGATAAGGCAATTGTTTGCAATATCGGACATTTTGATAATGAAATTGATATGGCATGGCTTAACAAGAATTACGGAAACACCAAAGAAACTATCAAACCGCAGGTTGATATATACAATGTTGACGGCAAAGAGATAATAATTCTGGCTGAAGGCAGACTTGTTAATCTTGGCTGCGCAATGGGCCACCCGTCATTTGTAATGTCAAATTCATTTTCAAACCAGGTACTTGCACAGATAGAGCTCTGGAACAACCATACAAACTATGAAAACAAGGTGTATGTGCTTCCAAAGCATCTTGATGAAAAGGTTGCAAAGCTTCATCTTGCAAAAGTAGGAGCAAAGCTTGAGACTTTAACACCTGAGCAGGCAAAATATATTGGTGTAGAAGTTGAAGGACCTTTCAAAGCAGAATGGTACAGGTATTAATTTATACAGGGCTTTAAAATTTATAACGAAGTTTTGAAGCCTGTTTAAGCTGGTGTAGCTCAGCTGGTAGAGCAGCGCATTCGTAATGCGCAGGCCACCGGTTCGATCCCGGTCACCAGCTCGGGTTTAAATAATAAGCAGCCAATAATTATATTGGCTGCTTTTTTTATATATGAAATCTTAAATATTTTTATCTACTTTTAATACAGCATAATCATTTTCACTCTTAGCAACAACAAAAACCCTGTCTTTACCATTAGGCTTTACAATACATTTACCTGTAAACTCACCAAATGCAGGCAAAACACACTGCTTTTCAGTGAAATGAAAACACGGCAGGTTTACTGCCTGTTTTCCTTTGCCTATAAGTCTCACACCCGGGTGGATATGCCCGCAGAAAACATAGTCGCATCCATTCAGCTGTACGGATTCATCCAAAGGTTTATGGGTAAACAAAAAGCGGTTCCATAAAAAATATTTTTTATGAAGGCGTATTTCAAAATGGGAATATATTTCATCTGACATTATATCATGGTTTCCCTTAACCAGATTGATATCGATATTATGATGAACATCACGCCATGCATCAAACAGCCTTACATCATAATTTACCCCGCTGTGAAATAAGTCTCCAAGCACGAATAATTCATTTACATCAATTTCCTGTAATATCATATCAAGCGTAACCAGGTCAGCTTCAGCAAGACCGCCGGGAATAGCTATACCGGCATTTCTGAAATGTCCTACCTTGCCCAGGTGAATATCGCTGACAATAAGTGTTTTATGCTTTTCAATGTAAATAGCTTTGTAAGGAAGCAAAGTCAGCTCTTCATCAAAAAGGGTAATGTTATGAAAGTTATCCCGTTTAATAAGTAGTCTCTGTTATATTAGAATTAATCTTTTTCGAATTTAAGCTGCATTTTTTTAACCCTGTCAACAAGCTTTTCAGAGCTCATTTTTTCTCTCATAGAATCAACCATGATAGGAAAAGCGAACGGTGTTGGTTTTGACGGATGCGTAATAATTATTTTTTGTCCTCTTATCCTGCTTAGTGCAGTTCTAAGCCTGTACTCTTCCAGCTGGAACTGCAGCATTTCTTCATGCGCCTGTTTAATAAGCAGGCTGCCTGGTTCATATTTACTGAAGACTTCAAACAAAAGCTGCGCTGATGCCTGAAGGTTTTTTGATGTTTTATATTTCCCGGGGTAACCTGTAAAAATAAGGCCGGCTATCCTTGCAATAGGCCTGAACCTGCGTTTTGCAAGCTCTCCGCTGTTAATACTTTTATAAATATGTTCCGTTAAGTTTTCATCCGAAAATAAGTTATTATTTATCGCATCTTCAATGGGAATTTCTGTATCACTCAAAAGCTCAAAGCCATAATCATTCATTGCATATGAAAAAGTCATTGGTTTAAGCTGTGAGATCCTGTAAGATAAAATTGCAGCCATACCTTCATGAACCAGCCTTCCTTCAAACGGGTAAACGAACAAATGATATCCTTCTTCAGTTTGAAATTTTTCTATAAGCAGCTCATTACTCTTAGGCACAGCAGATCTTGAAGCCTGAAGAGCAACCAGGGGCTTAATAGCAGCAATTTCAATATCTTTGGGGTTTACTTCAAGCGCTTCATTTAATTTTATCCTCAGCATTTCAGTCAGCCTTGATGATAGAGGCATTCTGCCTCCCTGCCAGCTTGGCACGCGGCTTGAGCGTTTTTTGCTTCTCCGTACAAATGCGGTATTATCCTTTATTGAAACAAGCTCAACATTCCTGCCGGCAAAAGAAAATGTATCGCCGGTTTTCAGGGAAGCTATAAATCCTTCTTCAATAGTACCCAGTCTGCCGCCGCTGAGGTATCTTACATTCATGCTTAGATCGCTGTCTATTGTTCCAATGGAAAGCTTATGAAAGAGTGCTTTTCTTCTGTCTTTAAGCCTGTATAAGCCATCCTCAAACTCTACTTTGCGGTATTCATCATAATTCTTCAGTGTATCTCCGCCTGTAGTTATGAACTTCATTATCCATGACCATTCATCTTCACGAAGTGTCTGGAAAGCGAAAGTCGCCCTGATTTCATTATAAAGCTCATTTTCATCAAAACCATCTGAAACTGCTAATGTTACAAGATATTGTATAAGCACATCATATGGCTTTAGAACAGGCTGCCGGTCTTCGAAAACCTTCTGGTTTATAGCTTCTTTTAAAGCTGCGCCTTCAACAAGCTCGAGTGAATGAGTCGGTACAAAATATATCCTGCTTAAAGCATCAGGCTGGTGGCCGCTTCTTCCGGCGCGCTGAAGAAATCTTGCCACACCTTTTGGGCTTCCGATCTGAATAACATTATCAACCGGCCGGAAGTCAACACCAAGATCAAGGCTTGATGTACACACAACAACTTTTAATTTTTCATTATGCAGGGCACGCTCTACCCAGTTTCTCATTTCCTTATCAATGGAGCTATGATGCAAAGCAATTTCACCTGCAAACTCAGGGTAAAGCTCAAGTATCTTCTGATACCATATTTCTGATTGTGAACGTGTATTGGTAAAAATGAGAGTTGATCTGTTTGCCCTGAGAATAGGTATTATCTTATCAATTAAACGTATTCCCAAATGTCCTGCCCATGGGAATTTTTCCACTTCATCAGGCAATACTGAATGTATCTCTATTTTCTTTTCCAGTTCAGCGCGAACAATTTTGCATTTACCCTTTTTCTCACCCAGCAATACATCCATTGCTTCGCTGAGATTCCCGATTGTTGCTGATATTCCCCATACTTTCAGGTCTGGTTTAACTCCCCGAAGCCTGGAGAGCGCCAGCTCGGTCTGTACACCTCTTTTCGAACCTAAAAGCTCATGCCATTCATCTGCTACAACTGCTTTCAGGTTCTTAAACAGGTTTGCATAACCTTTTTGTGAGAGCATCACGTGCACACTTTCCGGGGTTGTGATAAGAACTTCGTGCAGGTTTTTATTCTGCCTTGCCCTGATGCTTTGTGTCGTATCACCTGTTCTGGTACTCACCTGCCATGGTATTTCCAAAGCTTCCAAAACATCTTTCATGGCTTTTTCGATATCTTTTGAAAGAGCCTTAAGCGGCGTTATCCATAAAAGCTGTATTCCGTTGTACTTTTTTTTCTTGTAGTCAGGGTTATTTATTATATATTCCATAACTACCGGAAGCCAAAGAGCATAGGTCTTGCCGCTGCCCGTAGGAGCATTTAATAATCCGTTATATCCGTTTAGATAGTATTGCCATGCCTGCTTTTGAAATTCAAATGGAGCTTTTTTGTTTTTATGAAACCAGTCATAAATAATTTTTAAAGCAAATTGCTCCCTTTCCTGTATTGATTGTAAAACAGCAGTTAAATTTTTTACAGGGGTTCGTTTACTTTTTGATCTATTTGCCTGCATTTAATATCTCTTTCAGATCATTTAAATGACCGGCATCGTGAGGCTTTTTATCTTTTAACCAGCGGTTAATTTCCGGGTTCCTGAGTGTTATACCGGCTTTATGTCTTTTCGAACCCGCAATCCCTTGAAAGTGTAACTCAAAAACAAGTTCCGGCTTTACGATTCTAACAGGTCCGAATTTTTCGAGAGTATTTTCTTTGATGAAATTTTCTACTTCAATTAGATCATCTGCCGTTAAATTATTCCTGACCTTAGTAAATGTAATGAGTTTACCTTCATCCCAAACACCAAAGGTAAAATCATAAAAGTTACCAATTCCGGATCCCCGTTGAGCATATAATAAAACTCCATTAACAGAAAATGGCTCTTTATTCAAGCTAAACCTGTTCCCTTCGGATAAATAAGCTGAATCGAGACGTTTTAAAATGATGCCTTTGCAGTATTGCGGGAGTGAAGTTTTAATTTCGTTAAGCGACTTCCATGATCTGACTTCTAATACCGGGGAAGGATATATGACATTTTGGCTTCCAAGTATTAACAATAGCTGCTCAAGCTGCTTCCGCCGCTCGGCCAACGGCTTTTCCCGCAGATCTATTCCATTATATTCCAGTAAATCATAAGCTATAAGCGTAATAGGAGCTTCACTTGTCACAGCTTTTGAAATGGTTTTACTTTTCAGCCTGTCAAAAAGAATATTATACGGTAAGGGTTTGCCGCTGCTGAATGCTATAACTTCTCCTTCTATCACAATTCCATTTGGTAAGTCTCTTGTAATTTGATAAAATTCAGGAAATTTCTCTGTAATCAATCCATTATGCCTGGACCACACTAGCAATTCATTATTTCTATACACAAATTGTACCCTGTGTCCGTCCCATTTCCACTCAATTTGCCAGTCCTTAAATGCAGTGGTAATAACTTCAGAATTATTTAATTCACAGGTAGTACAAAAAGGATATATTTTTAATGTATCTTTATATTTTTTATAATGAGATAAAATTGGCTTTAATTTTTTTTGAAAGGGGTCAATATTTTTCAGCAGATGGTATGCTGATACCTCATCTGTTTTATACATTTTTATAAGGATATTTACAATTGAGCTGATTTCAATTTCCGGGTTAAAACTTCCGTTAACAAGCTTTATGAAATAATATTTTTCATCCGTATTAAGCTTACTTAAAATAACGATAATTTTTTCGAATATTACAGATAGTTCAAATTGTTTTAATTCTTCAATATATAGCATTATTTCAGAAAGAGAGTATCTCTTATCAGAACTTTGCTGCTGCATTATTAAAGAAATCGTTTCAGCTTTATCACCGCTAATCAAAAATGATTCATCAATTAACCACTGAGGAATTCCTGAATGTTCTGATAAGATATTCCAGATATCTCCGATACTTACTAATTTTTGTAATTTGTGACCGGAAAGCAGAAACATAGCCCAAAGAATATCCTCTTCATTTGAATTTTTTAAGTATTCAAACAGAAGTAGTTCCTTATATTCTGTATTAGCAGTTTGCCCCAGCAAAGAACAAAGTTCAGCAAAGTTTTTCAATATTCCGTTACTCCATATACCCTTTGTTCTATATTCATATTTACACTTCATGGTTATTCAGTTCATATGCATCAATATTGTTTTCACGGAGATACTTAACAAATTGCCCCGTAAAACCATGAGTTGCATAAACAATTTCTGCTTCGGTATCAAGCACTGATCTGTTTAAGCCATCCCAATCTGAATGATCTGATAATACAAAACCTATATCAACGGATTGCCTGCCCCAAGCTCTGCGTGTTTTAAACCATCCGGATGCATACCCGATCGAATATTTACGGATATTGCTTAGCCACTCCCTATTTGTAAATGAAGGCGGTGCTATAACTATGTTCCCTTTCAGTTCATCATAAGAAGCGTTTTCATTAATTCTGTATGTTCGCGGCAGATTTAAATTACATCTTCTCAGAATATCGTTTACATCTTCAATTACTGAATGCGTATAGATCTTACCAAGTGTTGTATCGAGGTGTTTAATTATTCTCTGTGCTTTGCCTATTGAGTAGCCGCAAAGAATTGAAACAATTCCTGCTGAGCTGTTTCTTGCCCACCAATTGTTGATTTGTTTGTAAATTGTTTCCTGCTCTTCCCATTTATAAACAGGCAAAGCGAAGGTTGATTCAGTTACGAACAAATTGCATTTTACAGGCTCAAATGGTGTACTTAAGCTGTCATTTTCAGTTTTATAATCACCGCTTATCACAGCTATCTCCCCTGAACTTTCAAGCCTTACCTGTGAAGAGCCCGGAACATGTCCCGCAGGATGTAAAGATATTTTTACACCGTTAATATTTATAACTTTACCGTATTCAAGCCCCTGAACATTTATTTTATTTCCAAGCCGGTGCTTTATAAGTTCAGCAGTTACAGGATGAGCTAAATAATTAGCTGAACCTCTCCTGACGTGATCGCTGTGAGCATGTGTAATAACTGCCTTATTTGTCTTTCCTGCAGGATCAATATAAAGATCTGCACGGGGGCAGTAAAGCCCAAGCTTTGTGAATTTTAATAATTTAGATTTCAATCTATCTATTGAATGTATGCTAAATTATCAATTATTCATTTCATTTTAAAGTTCTATAATACATCATAATTATTTCATTGATAAGCATTTATTATAAAAGTATTTTTGTACCTTATATAGTATAATTGGAAAGTAAAACAAGAAAATACCTCTTCTGGGCTGCACTTATAGCTGTACAGGCAATTTGGATCTTCAATTCCGACGGCTTTTATTTCATTGATGATTCAAGCCACTTTAATTATAACAGGCATTATTTCGATTCCTTTTCACAAAGTATTGGCGCATGGCACAGGATGGGAAGGGTACTGCTTTTTGCTTTACCCGCACAATTTGGCTTAAAAGGCGTTCAAATTGCTTCCGGGTTAATATTTATTTTAACCGTTTTTATTGCATATAAAATTCTAAAAGAAAAAAATGTTCCTTATGCGGAGTGGGTTATTCCCGTTATAGGGTTCCAGCCTGTACTGTTCAATATTTCATATACAACACTGGCGGAGCTTCCTGCGGCATTTTTAATAATACTTTCGTTTTATTTTTATTTAAAAGATAAGCCAAAACTGGTTCTGATCAGCTCATCGCTTATCTTCATTTTCCGTACGGAATACTCATTTGTATGCGCTTTGTATTTCCTGATATATGCATACAGAAAGAATTTTAAAATATTACCGTTTGCGCTGACCGGTCCATTAATGTGGTATCTTTATACAACAATAATCACATTAAATCCAACACAGTTCTTTTATGATATGACACTGCATTCACGCCTTCTCAAAATTGATGTCGGGGTCGACTGGTATTATTACCTTATGCACTCACCAAAAATTTTCGGATTCCTGCAGGCTGCATTTTTTATAAGCGGTATTGCAATATTATATCTCAAAAAAGAATTTAAAGATTACCGGATATTAGTGCTTATTTTTTTCGGCGGCATAGCTGTACAGACACTGCTTGCGCTGAAAGGATTGAATTTAACCTGCAGCATAGGGCAATTAAGATATGTTGCGGTAGTTGGCCCGGCATTTGGTATCATTGCTGCTGCCGGTGCAGGATTTTTCTTTACCAAAGTAAAACAACCGGCAGGAAATATTATAATCAGTATAGTATTGTTTGTTCTGATGTTCGTTTTTGGACCGTATTCTACCCCATACCATAATAAATTTGAAATTGAAAAAGTATCTGAAGATATTGTCCGGTTCAGTTCTTTAAATTACCCTGATTACAGGATCATTACGAATATGCACCAGGTAGCAAATGCTCTTGATGAATCGCAGACCGGCGGAGAAAAATTCACCCTGCTTTCACAAACCAACCTGAACAATACACCAAAAGCTTTAATAGTATGGTGCAGTTACCTCGAAGGGTCTCCGTTTGTTGATGACGATGTGACTCTTAAGGAAATTGAATCAATTCCCGGAATTCAACAGGTTAAAGATTACAAGAGCACTGTAAATAACTGTTTAAGCGTTCCTGTTTATCAATTCCGCAAAGATGGCAGTGAATACTCAATTTCCCGGGAAATAATTGATTACCTTGTAGCTGATCAAACCACCTGGGAGAATATCGATATAAGGGTATTTATAAAACAATAAATAATTTTTCAAGCATTGTAATATAGATTGAATAATTACAATTATTAGGATATTTTTAACCTGAAATAACAATAATTTATGCCTCATGTAAATATTATAAAGGCTGCTGAAAATTTCATTTCAGATCTGTTCAGTGAAAAACTTTCACCAAACATGATCTATCACAACTATGCTCATACCCTTGATGTTGTTAACAATTCAATAAAAATAGGAACCAAGTCAGGTTTAAATGACAGCGAACTGGAAATAGTAACACTTGCAGCATGGTTTCACGACTCCGGTTACACGGTAACATATAACGGGCATGAAGATGCTGGAAAAGAAATTGCCGCAAAATTTCTGAATGAACATAATTATGATCCCGGCAAAATAAACCTCGTATTGGGCTGTATCAATTCAACCAAAATGCCGCAAGCGCCTCAAAACCTGATGGAACAGGTAATTTGCGACGCCGATCTTATACATTTTGGGCAGGAAGATTTTTTTGAATATTCAGAGCTATTAAAAACTGAATGGGAAACCCTGGGTATAAACCATGTCAGCGAAGCTGACTGGTATAAAGCCAGTGTGGACCTTCTTTCAACCCACAGGTTTTTTACTCAATATGCCCGCAGGAAATTTTCTCAGCAGCAATCAATTAATCTTTTAAAGGCTCAGAAAAATTACAGAAAATTATTACAGCAGGCAAACGATGAAGCCGGGAAAAAAGCCAAGCTTGAATTCGAAAAAGAAAAGCTAGAAATTGAACGGCAGAAAATTGCTTCAAGAAAAGATGAAGAGAAGCTGGCAGTTGAAAAAGAAAAGATCGCTTTCAAAAAAGAATCAGCTAAAGTAGCAGAACGCGGGATCGAAACGATGTTCCGCAATACTGTAAGGACTCATGTAGAGTTTTCAGCAATGGCTGACAGTAAAGCGAATATTATGATAACTGTAAACACTCTTATTATCAGTTTGATACTGACTAACCTTTTTTCAGAAATGCAGGAAGATTCACAGTTCTTTTTGCTTATTCCAACTGTAATGTTATTAACAGTTTGTCTTTCCTGCATAATATTCGGGATACTTGTAACAAAACCGAAAATTTCAACAGGAGTTTTTTCGCAGGAAGATATAAAATCAAGAAAAACCAACCTGCTTTTCTTTGGAAATTTTTTCAATATGCCACTTGATGACTTTCAGTGGGGTATGGATGAAATGATGCACGATAAAGATTACTTATACAGCTCTATGGTAAAAGATTTTTACTTTTTAGGACAGGCAGTAGGAAGAAAATTCAAATATTTAAGGGTATGTTACAGCATTTTCATGTATGGTCTGGTAGCATCGGTTCTGGCTTATATTATTGCTATCCTGTTAAACTATTCAAGTACACCACCGGCATAAATTACGCCCTGAAATGATGTATCAGCTTTTCCCTTTCTTCAGGGGTGGTAATTACAACTATGCTGCTGCCTGATTCAAGAACATGATCACCCTTCGGACTGTAAGTCCAGTTTTCTTTATATAAAACCGCAAGTATCAATGTATCAGTGAACCTTTCCATATCAATATCAGCAATTCTTTTACCGGCATATTTTTCTTTCATCAGTATTTCTTCAACTCTCAGGTTTTTATCCTTATCGGCAAGCATCTTATCCAGGAAGCTCACTACAGTAGGCCTCACCATTTCTGATGCCATTCTCATACCTGCAATAAAGTTCTCTGTTATCACAGTATCGGCACCGGCTTTTTTCATTTTCTGCTGATTAGCTGCTTCAAGGCACCTTGCAACTACACGAATATCCGGATTTAAATATTTGGCAGTCAGGCTTATCACAAGATTTTGGTTATCATCACCCGTGGATGCAAAAATGCCTGCGGCATTTTTAATACCGCTTTTTTCAAGTACTTCTTCAATATCGGCATCACCGGCAATTGCAATCAGCTCAGGATACTTATCACTTACAAGCTGAATTATTTCTTCATCATTATCAATAACCACACAGGCTCTTCCTGTTGTATAAAGTTCATGTAATATAACAGAGCCTACTCTTCCGGCACCGCAAATGATATAATGATCATGAAGTTTCTTAATGCTCTTTTCCATTCTTCGTTTTTTAAAAGTTTCTTTTAGCTGCCCTTCCACTATTAAGGCCGTAAAAGTCGAAATAATGTATGTTGCTGTTCCAATTCCGGTAAAAGCTATTAAAATTGTAAATAATCTTCCCCAATTATTATTGGTAAGATCAATGATTTCGCCATAACCAATTGTAAGAATTGTAATTACAGTCATATAAAAACAATCTAAAAGGGAATATTTTCCGCCGCCAACAAACCAATAGCCGGAAGTTCCTGTTAATAAAACAATAAATAACAATAAAAAAGGAATTCGGAATTTTCTCAGCAGTTCATTTGTCATATAAACAAATTTAACTAATTGTCATTTCAATTTCAGTATTATTATAAATTATATTTAGTTAATTTTGTTATTCTTATGATGAACTTATTTTTATGCAGGCATGCCAAATCCAGCTGGTCTGAACCCGGTTTAGCAGATAAAGAACGTCCGTTGAATGAAAGGGGTAAAAATGACGCTCCTTTAATGGGAAATATTCTAAAAAACAAGCAGGAATTCCCGGATTTGATCATTTCAAGTCCCGCTAAAAGAGCTTTAAAAACCGCCAAATTAATTGCAGAAAAGCTGGACTATAAAACAAAGAATATAGAAGTTAACAAAAATCTTTACATGGCCGGAATAAATGAGTTCATTGATGTTATTTCAAATATCAATAAAGATCATAAAAATGTCATGTTATTCAGCCATAACTACGGAATTACAGATTTTGCAAATTATATAAGTAATTCAGATATTCAAAATATTCCTACCTGCGGAATAGTCAAGATAAGTTTTGTAATTAAAAACTGGCAGGAGATTCAGAATACTAAAGGAAATTTACAATACTTCATCTATCCAAAAATGTTTAAAAATGGAATATAAATTTTTTAACCGCGAATTAAGCTGGCTATCATTCAATCACCGGGTATTACAGGAAGCAAAAGATCCTGCAACACCGCTTTATGAAAAAATAAAATTCCTTGCGATCTTTTCATCAAACCTGGATGAATTTTTCCGCGTTCGCGTGGCTTCTTTAAGATCATTGCTGGATCTAAAAAAGAAAACACAAAAAGAGCTGAAGTTTGATGTGGAAAAGCTTCTTGAAAAGCTGCATAAGACTGTAGTTAAAATGCAGGAAGAATACGGCAAAACATTTGCTGATGTTATCAGGCCTGAGCTTGAACAAAATAATATATACCTGGTAGATCACACACAGTTAAACATTGTACAAAAAGAATTTATATCGGAACTCTTCAATTCACAGGTTGTGCCGCATATTATGCCTATGATAATTGCCAAAAAGAAGATCACTCCGTTTTTAAGGAATCAAAGGCTTTACCTTGCCGTTAAATTATCTTCAAAACAGAATAACAGAACCGATAAACAACTAAAAAATAAGCGGTACCTTTCAGCAATTGTAGAAATTCCGACAAATCACATTGATAGGTTCATTCTTCTGCCTAAGATAGGCAACAATAACTATATCATGTTCCTGGATGATATTATCCGTTACTTTCTGCCAAATATTTTTTATGGATATAACGTACATGAATCTTATGCAGTAAAATTAACACGAGATGCAGAACTTTATATTGAAGATGAATTTTCAGGAAATCTGCTGGATAAAATGAAAAAAAGCCTGGCAAAGCGCTCCAGCGGAGCTCCTTCAAGATTCCTGTATGACAGGTCAATGCCGGCTTCATTTCTGAATTTTCTTAAAGAAGCACTCTTACTTTCTGATGAAGATCTTTATCCCGGGGGCAAGTATCATAACTTCAGCGACTTTTTTACTTTTCCGAACCCGGGAATGAATGAGCTGAATTACCCGGAGATGAAACCCCTTAAATCAAAAGAGCTGGATATAAAAAAGAATATATTTGATTCAGCATCAGAAAAAGACCAGCTTTTATACTTTCCTTATCAGTCATACGATTATGTTATTAATGCTTTTGAACAGGCAGCAAAAGATCCTGATGTGAGATCAATAAAGATCACACAATACAGGGTTGCTAAGGATTCAAAGATAGTGAACGCTCTTATAAAAGCTGCTCACCGCGGAAAAGATGTAACTGCATTTGTGGAAATTAAAGCCCGTTTTGATGAAGAGATCAACATTAAAAGCGCAGAAGAAATGCAGAAAGCCGGCGTGAAGGTTCTTTACAGCTTACCGGGATTAAAAGTACATGCCAAGATTGCCCTAATAACGCGTATGGAAAATAATACTGAAAAAAATTACGCATATCTTTCCACAGGAAATTTTAATGAAAAAACCGCTAGGTTATACACCGATTACGGTTTTTTTACTGCTAATCCAGAACTGGCCGACGAAGTTGGCAAAGTATTTGAAGCCCTTGAAGGCAAAGAAAACGGGTATGAATTCAAACACTTGCTGGTTGCACATTATGGAATGCGCCAGGGCTTCCAGGCGATGGTAGAAAATGAAATTGCATTTGCCCAAAAAGGCCTGCCTGCTGCAATAACAATTAAGCTTAACAGCCTGGAAGATGAAAGGATGATAAAAAAGCTTTATGAGGCAAGTGCTGCAGGGGTTAAAGTAAATATGATTGTCCGCGGTATATGCTGCCTTATTCCGGGTGTTAAACAAATGAGTGAAAATATCAGGGGTATAAGCATAATAGACAGGTTCCTTGAACATGACAGGGTATATATTTTTAATAACGGGGGTGATGAAAAAATATATTTATCAAGTGCAGACTGGATGAAACGTAATTTAAGCAGAAGAATTGAAGTTGCTTTCCCGGTATATAATACCGAGCTGAAAAACATGATAAAACATATTGTAAATATTAAGCTAAATGATAATGTAAAGGCCAGATTGATTGATGAAAAGCAGACAAACACATACCGTAAAACCGAAAGCCCTCAAGATCACAGATCTCAGTATGAAATATATGATTACATGAAGCATTTTAAATGATATTATTCAGTAATATCATAAATAACTGTTTCTGTTTCTTTACCTTTCAGCTTAAAAATACCAAGATCAGCAGATTTATAAACATCCCTTAGATTCAGATATTTTAAGGCATCTTCTGAGATCAGCAGCTGCCGGTTAAACACCTTAGCCTGTCCCTGGATACGCGAAGCAGTATTCATAACATCACCGTGAAATACTATTTCTTTGCGTGAATCACCAACTTCACCGATAACAACTTCGCCATAATGTATACCACCTTTAAACCCGGGTATCAAACCGAAATCTTTAATATATTTATCCTGCAGTGAATCTATTTTCCTTTTAATATCAAAATAACACTTTATACAGTTTAGATTCTTGATGCCGCTGCTTTTTTTCCAGCTGATAACCACTTCATCACCAACATATTGATAAATTTCACCTTTAGATTCTATGATCGGATCGTTTATATCAAAAAAATAGCTGTTCATGAATTCATGATATTTCAGCGGACCTATAGTTTCAGCAATAGTTGTTGAAGATTCAAGATCAAGGAACATAAAGAACCTTTCTTCCATCTTCGGTTTGTGATATTTACCAGTTATATAGCTTAAAAGCACACCTTTGCCCAGCAGGTCATTAATTTGGATAAGAAAATTCATTAAAAAGCTGAAAGAAAAGGCGAATAAAAAAATAAACGGAAAAACCCCTGTAATAAATTTCCTGAAATCATCAGTTAATATTGTCGCAATTAATCCCCTGCTGTTTAACATAGATTCATGAACTATCCAAACCAGAAGCACTGAAAATGAAATTATTGTAATATAAGTCAATGACCGCAACAGTAAAATTATTGAGAATCTGAGCTTTTTTAATTTTCCTTTAAAAATAAAAGTTTCAAAATATGCACTAAGTGAAGTGATCATTATACCTGCAATAAAACCTTTAATTGCCCGCTCGATATCAAACCCGAAAGCAATACAGGTAAACAAAGTACCAATAATTCCGCCGAAAAATGTCACGTATAAAATATTTTTAAGCTTGACCGCTGTATTTTTTTTAAATGACATAGATTGATTATATACTTGTCTTAGTTCTTAAAACCCGTTAATTTATAAATAATTTATGATAATATTAATTCAGTAAATTAATGAAACAATTAGCCGGTTGTCTATTTTTCTTATTAGCGATAAATTATGTTTCTTATTCAGATTCGACTGTTACACTTAAAAAAAACTCTTTAAAACACTCAAAATCCACTATTATTAAAGATCTTGGTTATGATCTGAAATATTTCGCTATTGACTGGGGAGCATTTTACGCTGCTCCGTTCACAAGCAGCAAAAATTTAATTTATACATCTGCAGTTATCGGCACAACAGCACTGGTATCACCGCTTGATGACGAAATTCGAAAAGAATTTTCTGTTCCCGGACCTGAAAAATACGCCGGAAATTTTCTGGATGGGCCGACTTTTTACGGTTACGTACAATATCCCAGTATTTTAGGGGGAGCAATGTACACATTCGGCCTGCTGGCAAGGGAAAGTGAATTAAGAAAAACGGGCAGAATGCTGATCCAGTCACTGGTTTATTCAGGTACACTAACGATGGCATTAAGATACGCAACTGGAAGACACCGTCCTTTCAGTTCATCGGGCAGCCAGTATGAATTTTCATGGTTCAATTCTGCCGGTGATACACAATCTTTTCCTTCGGGGCATACTGTGGTAGCATTTGCCACTTCTACAATACTTGCCGAACAGATTGATACATGGTGGGCCAGGGGTATATTATATTCCTTTGCAGCGCTAACAGGTTATGCCAGGCTGCATTACGATAAGCATTGGTTCAGCGATGTATTTTTTGGCGCAGCTTTGGGTTTTGGTTCTTCAATGTTTGTATTAAGCAGGGAGCGTGAGAGGGAAAAGCATGAAAAACAAAAGCTGAAAAAAGGCGGGGGTTTCTCTTTTTCTCCCACTATAAACGGTATAAATATTGTTTACGGATTTTAGCTTAGAATGAAAACCCGGTTCCGAAATAAAATACCTTTTGTCTTTCTTTAGATCTTGCAGCGGTGAACCTGAATGTAATATCCCGGTTTAGTAAAAACATAAAAATTCCGGCACCATAGCTTGTATGCCATAAATTGGATGATTCCCCTTTTACAAAAACCCTTCCTGATTCAGCAAATGTAAAAATCCCTACAGTTTCAGGTAAAAGAATATTCATATCAAACAGCTTTAGTCTCAGCTCTGCAGAACCCAATAAAGCACCATCACCGGCAAATCTTTCTCCTGCAAATCCTCTCAAGAGCCGGGAACCTCCCAAAAAAGCTGATTCAAAAAACGGATAATCTCCGATAATTTTTTCTCCCCATAGCCTGATGCCAAGAGATATATTTTGCTTATATCCCAAATATCCCCTCAGGTCGCCAGATACCCTGCCAAAACTATAATTTTTCTCAAACAATCCGGGAAAGTAAGCTCCGTTTACCTGTAAGAAATATCCCTTGAAGGGGGCTGTTCTATGATCCCGGGCATCAAGGGTAATACCGGCATTAAAGCCCATGAGATTTACGGGTGATGTTGTTACACCGGTTAATGTATAATCAATAGTATCACTTTGTTTGACATCAAAATTTTTATAAGTAATACCAGCCCTGTAATTCAAAATACTGTTTCCGGGCCAGGTAACAGATGGATCCAAAGTAAACTCCTCATGAATAACCTCGTATTGATTACTTTCATATTCATTATTATTGAATAAAGAATTATTCCCCTGCCCAAAGTAATTATTTATTTCAAGCCCGGACTTTCTGAAATGAAAATTAACGGTTGCATTCTTTAATATTCCGTTAAAGTCGAAATCCAGATCTGCCACTAAACCGGTCAGGCTCTTTTTTTTAGGCGCGTAACCTGCAGTAAAGTTAAGTTTATATAAATACGGATCCATCCTGAAACCATATTTGCGATAACTGTAAGTTCCGCCAAATAAGGGACCAATATCCGGGTTATATAAAAATAACGGGATAAAACTTGACATATTGAATTTATCAGGAGGATTTACAGGATCATATTTTAGATTAGCAATTTTCTCTTCATATTTTTTTCTTTCATCTTTTGAAATCCGGTCTTTATTGCTTTTTAAATATTTTTCCATTTTTTCATATTCAGGTACATATTTACTGTTATCCTCAGATACATTACCGCTGGTTTCAGATTTTTTTCCGTCATCATAAAAAAGTATATTTTCACCGGTTGAATTTTTTACAATATCCCTGCCATCTCCCCCAATAATCCTTATTTTTGGCGCATAATCAGATTTCCCGGTAATTACGGATTCATCATCTCCATCCTGCATATAGATCCTTATCTCTTCTGTCAGCTCATTGCTGAATCTTTTCTGTTTGATAATTTCACTTTTATCCAGAATACCTTCGCTGCTTTCCTTTCCTTTAAAAATTGTTATCTCAGTGAAATCCTCTTGTTCTTTACCGTAATCGAAAGTGTTTGTAACGGGGTTAAATCCCACCCTGATGAAATCATCCTTATCAGTAAGAAAGATATCTACAACGGAATTTACCAGTTCATAATAATCACCGGAAGCTTCTTTGAGATTATCTCTCCGGGATATAAGCTTAGAAATAATCTCATCTTTAGCAATATTATATACTTCAGGCGGCAGCTGTTTCACAGCATTTTTTATAACATCATCGGTTAATTTTCCAAGCACATCATTTGTAACTTCATCCCAGGTATCTTTAGTCAGGAAACTTAAAAACCTTTGATCAAGGTATCTCCCGCTCCATGTCATATACCGCAGTTTTGGGAAACTGTATCCAAAATTATTCAGCTGTGGTACATTTTGCTCCGCAATGAAAGGCAATAAACCGTCAAACTTTGAAAATGCCTGGTCTCTATCCATTGGAAACGGTACATATGTTTTTTTATCACCGTTATCATACCGAATCCATTTCCATTGGTCTTTGTGCCTGTCCCAATCACCCAAGAAAATATCAAGCAGCCTTGCTTTTAAAAATGACCTGCTGTCAACGGATTCATCAAATTCTTTGTTGAGCCTATCCAGCAGCTTTACAGTACCAATAACTTTATCAGAACCTTCAAACTGAGCTTCATCAGGCACAATTTCCATAATACCGGGTAAGCCGCTGAACTCTTTCCTGAATTCACCAAGCAGCGGGTCATCCGGTAAAACAACAAGGGTATATTCAGAATGAAAAACTCCAGCTGCATCAAGTATAGGATTAACAACAAAACCTGCATATGGATTTGATGAACTAATCTGATCCTGGATCACATCTTTAGCAATGGATTCCTGAAGCTCTAAAGGAAGGGTTTTTTTAGGATCTTTATTCAAAGATCTGAATTTGTATTCTTTGCCGTCATTGCCTTTGAATTTCAAAGCTTTTGTCTGAAGTCCGCCGCCCTTTTCAGTAGGGGTTAATCCGCCGCCATATTTAGAAAGGTCAACAATACCCGCCTTCACAGGTGTTATCCAAACTTCTCGCCAGTGTGAGCCAAAAAATAATTCATGGATAGCTCCTGCTTCATATTCCTTCCCCGGGGTAATTGTTTTATACCCTGAAAACCACTCAGTGGGCGTTTGAGAGTACATGAAATATGGAATTAAAAAATAAATAAATAATATAAGGATTAATAACTGCTTCTTATAAAAACACATTTGGCCTCCGGATTTTTGGATGAAAGCTGGTAATCAAATTGAAAAAAATGGATATTATGCTGAACAGCCGGGAAATAAATATTAATTCATTTTATAAATTATGATATAAGCCTGTTTACCTCTTCCTTCATTACTGATATATAGTGTACCGTCACTTTTAAAAGCAATTCCTTCAGCCTGAATGTGAACTTTTTCAGGCAGGTCTGCCTGATCGAGTACCTCTCCTGTTTTTGAGACTTCAAGTATTGTATTTCCGCTGGCTGCGATGATAAAAAAAGTACCGCTAATAGGATTTTTCGAGATCCCTGAAGGGTTAAACTTTCCTTCAGCACTGTTATTTTTTATATCTTTACCTGAAATTATAAAACGCGGAGCGGGATCCAGTTCCATATTATCAAATGAAAATGTATATACTGTTTTATCTTTGCCGTATTCTTTTCCGCCTGAGCCTTTGCATGCCAATAACAATGAATTTGTTTCATTATCAAAACACAGGCCTTCTACATCGTTTTTTTCGGTTAGAAAGGTTTTGTAAGTATTGAACTTTACCAGCTCACCACTGCTTCCTTCAGGAAATTCATAAATTTTACCCTTTGATTCAACCAAATAAAATTTTCCACGGGCAAATGCAATATCTTCAAAATCTCCTTTGACAGTTAAAAAGCTGCCTATTGAAAAATTTTTGATCAGCTTGCCTGTTGCAGGGTCTATTTCATAAATATCACCGTCTTCATCACCATGAGCAAATAACCTGTTATCGCCGGTAAAAGTTATCCCTGAAACTTCAATCAGCTCAGAGGGAAGACTTATACGCTCAGGCTCTTCCGAAGAAAAGCTGTAATCACCCAGGCTGCTTTTACCTGATGAGGTTTTATCATTGGATTTTTGCTGAATATCCGAAGATTTCTCTTTGTTATTTTCTTTTTCTTTAGGAGGTTTTTTTGAACCGCAGCCTGATGCTGAAAATATTGCTAAAACCGTAAAAAAGGCCAGTATTTTGAATAAATTACTTTTCATATTCTATGCAAAATATGAATAATAAATAATGATTTCAACAATACTCAGCTTACTGATTTTTCAAGCTGTAATATTCAGGAACATTAAGAAATACAGAAAGTATAACTTTTAAAGGCTGGAATAAAGCAGCCTTAATAAGGAGGAAGTTATGTACGACACAATAACACTCATAAACAACGATAAGTACGGAGCACCGGAGCTTAAAAAGCTCCACCAGGGATATACCCTGAAAGGCTTTATTGTAGCAGTAACAATCCATGTTGCATTGATAGCTGCTTATATGCTGCTGGCTTATATAAATCAATCAAAAGCTAAGGATATCCCATATAATCCTAAAACGCCTATAATTATCACAGATGTTGATTTCACTCCTCCGCCTGTTGAAGAAACGGAAATACCCCCTGTAAAAGAGGAGGTTGTTCAAAAAGTAAAAGACCTTTCTTCGCTGGAGCCGCAGCCGGTAAAGAAATCAGATGCTGATGACGTAGTGTTGAAAACACAGGATGAGCTTAATAATATAAATACAACAACATCAAGAACAGGCGATACTATTATTATAGCTTCAAATAATAATATAAAAATAGATGACGTAAAGATTGATGACAGGGTGAAAGATGTTGTAAAGGATCCGCCAAAAGATGTATATGGCATAAGTGAAGTTGATGTTGCACCGGAATGTATAAACTTAACGCAGGTACGTTCTGAAATGAACTACCCTGAGCTTGCTGTTGAAACAGGAATACAGGGAAAAGTAACTGTAAAAGTTCTTGTCGGACCCGACGGTAATGTAATAAAGCTTGGCAGCTTAAGCGGACCGGAAGTATTCCATGATGAAGTTAAAGATAAAGCAAGACAGCTGCAGTTTACCCCCGGCTTGCAAAGCAATAAACCGGTAAAGGTTTGGGTAAACGTGCCATTTAGCTTCAAACTGAACTAACCGGAATAACACAAAGTAAATTTAAATCTTAAGCTTATATAATATATAAGTTTAAGATTTTTTTTTATCCCCTATATACGTTAATTACATTATTTATTTTATTTCATATTTTAATAAATCGAAAATGAGTAATTCAATATTTTGAACTATACAGATAACAATCATAATATAATAGTAAAAGACCGTTTCAGGGAGCTGATCGAAGGACTGAATGTTATCACATATGTTTTTGATCTGACTTTAAGAAGATTTACTTATATCAGCAGAATGGCAGAATCAATTCTGGGTTACCCGAAAAATGACTGGTTCAAACCCGGATTTTGGTATGAACATCTTCATCATGATGACATGAGCTGGGCTTCTGAATTCAGTAAATATCACATATCGCAGAACAAAGACCATGAGTTTGAATACAGGGTAATTGCTTCAAACGGAAATGTTAAATGGTTCAAAGATATTGTTTCAATTTCATATGAAAATAATATTCCGGTATCGCTCTTCGGTGTATTAATTGATATGACAGACAGGAAGCAGACCGAACAGGAGCTTCTGGAAAACAAAGAACGCTATAAAACCCTTGTAGAACAGCAAACAGAAATGATAACCAGGTGGAAGCCGGACGGAACCTTTACATATGTTAATGATGTATACTGTAATTATTTTCATAAAACCCGTGAAGAGCTGATTGGGAAAAGATACATTCCGCAAATGCCTGTAGAAGATCTAGAACGCTTTTCGAAGTTTTTTGTTTCACTTGATAAAAATAATACTGTTGGGCAGTTCACACACCGCGTTATAAGGCCTGATGGAGAAATCCGCTGGCTAAGATGGACAGATACTGCTATACTTGATAATGAGGGTAATATTTCTGAATACCAGACAGTCGGCAGGGATATAACTGCCCGTAAAAGAGCAGAAGTTGCGCTTAAAGAAAGTGAGCAGCAGCTGCAGTCTATTTTTGATAATGCCCCGATTGGCATGGCTTTAACTGACCTGAGCAAAAGTTTTTTAAAGGTAAATAAAGCATACTGCGATATCACAGGATATTCTAAAAAAGAGCTTTTGACAATGACATTTGAAGATATTACGCATCCAGATGATATAATGATAGATGATAATTATTTCAATAAAGCATTAAACGGGGATAGCTCTAACTTTCATTTCGAAAAAAGATATATTCATAAAAACGGCAATATTATTTATGTTGAGCTGAGACTGAATGTTTTAAGGGATACTTCAGGCAAGCCATTTCAGCAGATAGCACAGGTTGTGGATATAACTGACAGAATTGAAGCTGAAAAAAAGCTTGCGCAAACCCAGGCAAGGCTAACTGCTGTACTGAATAATCTGCCAAATGTAACAATTTATGAATACGGGGATAATGTAAACTTTGTATCAGAAAATATAATGGATATCCTTGGTTACCCTGCTGAAAAATTTATGGAAAATGATTCATTATTCAGTGAATTAATGCTTGAAGATGATATTGTTGCATACGATAATAAAGTAGCAGAATGGAAGAAACTGGGAGCTGCAGGTGTTGTTAGCAACGAAATTAGGGTCCGGAATAAAAATAACGAAGTAGTTTGGCTGGAAGATCACATGTTTGAAGTAAGACCGGTAAGCGGTAAACCTTATTATTCCGGTATCATGATAGATATTACAGAGCAGAAAAAAACACAGCTGAAAATGCTTGAAACAGAGACTAAGCTTTCAGCTATTCTTAAGAACCTTCCAAAAGTGGTAATTTATCAATCAGGACTTGGTAAAGATTTTATATCTGATAATATTTGGGATATGATAGGCTATTCGCCGGCTGAAGTACTGGAAAACAAATATTTCTTCGGAAGTATAATGTACGAAGAAGACCTGCCTGCTGTAAAAAAAGCACTAAGCAACTGGCATAAAAACCACGATGACGGAATTCTGAACATGGAATTCAGGGTAAAAAAGAAAAACGGTGAATTTATTTGGATAGAAGATCATATGTTCAGGGTCAAAGTGAATGAAAAAGAATCATATTTATCAGGAATTCTTATCGATATTACCGAAAGGAAGATCGCAGAACAAAACATAAGCCGTTCATTAAAAGAAAAAGAACTGCTATTAAAGGAGATCCACCACAGAGTAAAAAATAACCTTCAGGTTGTTTCAAGCCTGCTTAAGCTGCAATCCAGTTACGTTAAAGATGAAAGATCTTTGGATCTGCTTGTAGACAGCCAGAACAGGATACGCTCAATGGCATTGGTGCATCAAAAATTATACCAGTCAAAAGATTTTTCCGAGGTTGATTTTTCAGAGTATTTAAAACAGCTTACTGAACATTTATTCCATGTATTTAAATCAAGGCAGGGGGATATCGGGGTAGTAATTGACGCTGTTGATATAAACCTAAGCATAGATCTTGCTATTCCGTGCGGTTTAATTCTTAATGAGCTGATATCAAATTCGCTTAAATACGCATTCCCGGGAAATAACAAAGGTAAAATAAATATTTCATTTGGAAAAAATGAAGGGAAATACGAAATTATCCTGAGTGATAACGGTATCGGCTTCCCTAAAGAGCTTGATTACAGAAAAACCAAATCACTAGGCTTGCAGCTTGTTAACACTCTTGTAGGTCAAATAGACGGTACAATTTCTATGGAAAATACTGCAGGTACAACATTCAAAATAACGTTTTAGTGATATCTTAAAAATTTTAATCTTTGAATAAATCTTTAAAAGCACTCTTAATTTCATCCCTGACTTTTCTGTAAACCGCCTTTTTCTCATCATCACTTCCGGTTGCATTGAACGGATCTTCAAAACCTTTGTGCAGCCTGTGTTTTACATTACCTGTAAACACCGGACATATTTCTTTAGCATTATCACATACTGTGATAACGTATTCAAAATCCATCCCTTTAAATTGATCGGCATTTTTTGGGTAATGCCCTGAAATATCTATTCCAATTTCTTTCATTACTTCTATTGCATAAGGATTCACATTTTTCTCAGGCCTTGTACCCGCTGAAAATATCTCAAAATCAGGGTACATCACTTTCAATATTCCCTCAGCCATTTGTGAGCGGCATGAATTGCCGGTGCATAAAACCAGTATTTTAGCTTTCATTTAGTTAAAATTATATTGAAATTAAATATGAGAGTTAATTGTTATATTTTCAAACCAGGAATTAATGGCAAAAAGCTTAATAATAATACTATTTATAATTTTATCAATTTTACTGGGATGCGGTAATCAAAGATCTGACCTCAAACCGGATAAATTTGATTCAACTGACTCCAGAATTGACGTCAAAAAAAGCCTTTCTGAAATTGAAGAAGTATATCCTGAGCTTGATTACAGTTCTGTTATAAATTTACATTCCGGGCAAATTCCGCAAGGAATGTCCGTCACAAAATTCAGGCAATTTGTTATTTTTTCTGATATGAATGATGAATTAACCTACAGGCTTATTGATACTGATGTGAGATATACAATAGACGCCATGACCTACAACTATGTAAATGATGTCCCTGGTGAAGTTACACCTGTTTATCTTTTTGAACAGTATGATAATTACAAAAAATTCGTTCTGGATAATTACGATATTGCAGAAAATGATATCTCTCCTTACGGCTTCTACAAGATATCCAAAAATGTTATTGTAATCAGGTATGTTAACTGGAAAGGAAGTATTTTACATGAAATAACGCATCGTTTTATCAGGTCTGATTTTCCTGATGCGCCTTCATGGTTTGATGAAGGTTTTGCTTCGCTAAACGAAAAATCTTTATTTAAAAACGGTAACCTTATAGGTGAGTTCAGCTGGAGAATACTGCCGCTTAGAAGAGCTTTAAATGAAGATACATATACCGGCTTAAAACATTTGATGGAAACCAATGATGAAGAGCTTTATGGTAAACGCACATCTTATTATTACGCGCAATCAAGGTACCTGCTGATGATGCTTCAGGAAGCAGGGCTTTTAGAAAAATATTATAGAACATTCAGGGATAAATACAGCAAAGATAATACCGGTATAAGCCAGCTTGAAGAAGTTACAGGTAAATCTATAAAGATACTGGATGCAGAATTACTTGACTACATAAAAAGTTTTAAACAGTAAGTTCAGCCGGCTATCTCATCTGCCGCTTCTTCGCCGGTAACAATTGCACCTTCCATGAATCCCTGCCAATCTGCAATATGCTCGCCTGCAAAATAAGTACTCATAAATTTCTTTTTTAATACCGGCATAACTGTGAACCATTGTCCTGTTCCGTATAATGCATATCCGCCTTTGGTAAATTCATCTTTTCCCCAATAATAATTTAATTGTGTAAGAATTTTATTTTTCACATCTCCAAAAGCCTGTCTTAGGGAATTATTAATCACATCAGCTTTAAATTCATCATTCTGTCTTGCAATTACATCAGCTTTATCTCCTATAGTATAAGAAATAAGCGCGCCTTTTACTCCGGGCTGGTTCTTTGTAGCATGGTAGAAATAATGTCCGTAAATATCTGTAACCATATCAAAGTCTTCATCTTTCCAGAATCTTTCACTGAACAAAACTGCATGCTTGCTTATTCTTGCATATTGAAGCTCATTTATAGCATTGATCTTTTCTTCAGGGAGTCCCGGTTTCCACGAAATATTCATCATAGAATAAGTTGGAATTGTACAAATAAGATTATCACCCGAAAAAACTGTTCCGTTATCACATTTCACATCTACTTTTCCGTCAGCCTGGTTTATTTCAGTAACTTTATGTTTCAGCTTTATATTTTCAGCACCTATTCTTTCAGCCAAAGATTTTGAGAACATGCTGTTGCCGCCTTTTATTTTAAAATCCATTTCGTTCTTTTCGCTTGATTCAGCATATTCAGCAATTGCTGCATATGCTGATACATGCCTGATACATTCACCAAAATCGGTACTATCAAGTAGGTCACGTATCTCCAGGTCGCGTTCTGTGATTCCGTTATTTACCAAATATCTCCACCAATCTATTTTATCAAGTCTTTTTTTATCTTCTTCCCGGAAGTTAGCATAATCATTGATCAGTTTATTGAATTTTGCTTTCCAGTCTGAAGAATAATCCCACTTTCCTTTTGGGAAATACTCCCCGGCATAAGTTAAATGAGATTCAAACTGGTTATTTTGCAGCTCAAGCCCGAACTCTTTGCACATTGTTATCATTCTTTCATGAGAAGCTCCAACCCATTCTGCCCCAAGCTCGATCACTAGATTTTCGTCGGTATCTATAGGATGCGAAAAAACCCTGCCCCCAACACGCCCCCTGCTTTCAAGTACTGTAACTTCACAGCCTTTTTGCTTAAGGCGGTAAGCAGCTGAAAGTCCGGCGAACCCTGCCCCGATAATTACAACCTTAGGCTTTACACCTTTATTTATGCTGAATACAGGCGGAATAATAGCTGCACCTGCTGCAAGAACGGCAGTTGTTTTAAGAAAATCTCTTCTTGTTGTTTTCATTTATTTAAAAATTAAATTGCTTTACCAACGAAATAAATTATCAAAATAAGATAAGTAGAAGCGAAAACAAAGAAACTGATCCTGTCAAGCTTTTGCGATTGTTTTTCTTTTCCAAGCTTCATGTAATGAAGTGAAATTGTAGAAATTAAAATACATACAAAAATATAGATAAAGGAGATATCATGCAGAATATCTACAAGAGTCAGCCTTTCATTCTGCGGAAGTGTAGATGTAATAACATATTGGCTAGCTATAGCCGCAAAGATCGCTCCCACTGAGAGCCCGAATCTCGGGTCAAGATCAAGCGGATTAATGAAGAAGGTTAAAAGTGAAATTAACACAGAAATAAAGAGTCCAATAAATAATTTGAAGAAAAGTCCTTTGCCTTCACGTTCAAGAGTAAAATGGAGAGTTGCCCTTGAAAAAGAAGAATATTCATTAAGCGGAATATCCGGATCGCCGTAATTTGTTTCATAAGTATGGTCATCTATCTTTATTCCAAAGTTTTTAATTTTCCATCCGTCAAGATGAACATCTTTATCAATTTTGCTTGCTGCAGTATCTGCAACAAAGATCATTTTTGTATTATCTTTATCAAAGTCCTCGATCTTTATTTCTATTACCTGTTTATCGAACGGAAAGTTTGTCACGTCCCATTCTTCTTTAATTTTTGTATTTATCCGTACTGAATGAAAAAAAATGCTGCCTCTTTTTTCATTCATTTCATATGATTTATTCAGCTCAGTAGCGTTAATTATTTCAAGGTTTTCAAGCAGACCCATGCTGTCTTTTGTAGTATTATACCAAAGGTAAAAATCTGCATTCAGCTTATTTCCCGGAAAGTCCAGGTCATACAGTGAAAATATATATGCGCCTATCTTTACTGTATCAATTGCCTGTGTTTTATCATCAGATGTTTCAGAAGTCCCAGTGGTTTCTGTTTTCTGAATCTTTTCAACTGAATCCTTTTTTTGAACATTTTCGGTTTTATTTTGCCAAAAAGCCCCGCACGCAAAAATTAAAAAAAGTGCCAGCGGAATCAAACTGATGAAAATCCTCTTTCTGGTATACATATCTTTCATTATGACTTCAATAATTAATTTCTTAATCTTTCTGCTAAAATGTATAATTCATTTGTAAGCCTTTTAAGCCTTTTAATAACAGGTTCATTTTTGAGATTTCCGTTTTTATCAAACAATGAGCTCCCGTAACCGATAGCAAGGCTGTTTGGCGCTGCAACCCCTCTGAGGTTATGCACAATGTTTACCATAGTATTTAATGTAGCGTAACCGGCATTTTCAGCCCCTCCCAATGAAATACAACCTACAGGCTTTAAGCTCAGATAAGGAGGATTTTCTTCAGCCAGAACCTCAAGGTAATCTATGACATTTTTAAATGCAGAGCTAACTGTTCCGTGGTATTCTGGTGAAGCAAACAAAAAACCGTCTGCCTCTTTGATTTTACCAATTAACCGCAGGAAATTTCTGTTCTTGATAGTCATTAATGTTTTATAGCTGAATAAAGGCAGGGCTAATGACCTGATATCTGCAACATAAACGTTAGCTCCCAGTTTTTTCAGGTTTTCAGCAGCATAATTCAGTACAGCCAGAGTTGATGAGCTCTTTTCCATACTGCCGCCCAGACATACAATGTTGATTTTTTTCATTGGAATTTCCAATTATAATAAACGAAAAATTAAGAAATTAGTCACTCAAATAAATATTTTTAATAAAACCGGCAGGTAAAATACTCTTTAAATTTAGGTTTTAATTAAGTATTTTTGTAATTATGACAAATGAACAGTTAAAAAAGGCAATTGTGGCCTTACAGAATATTTCGATCAATTTTAAAGTTGACTATTTTTTATTTACAGGTAAATGCCAGATCAGGGGAATAATTATTCATAATCCTGATGATTTAAGCAAAGTTAAGAGCATACTTGATTCAGATATAATGAAGAATTTTAAAATTAAGAAAAGTAAAGAGTGGTACCTTGGAGATAATGTGGAAGTTGTTTATTTGCAGCTTAAGAAAAAGATAGAAATAAGCATTGAAGAATACGAGGCATTCCAGGTAAATAACTACGCCTGATTTATTTACTGTTCATTAATAAATTTCCCAGCTTTAAAATCCCTGCTTCATCAAAATCTTTTCCAATTACCTGCAGACCTACAGGCAGACCTGTTTTATCATTTCCGAATGGGACGCTTAAGGCAGGATTACCGGATAAATTCGAAGAAGTTGTATAAATATCATTAAGATACATAGCTAATGGGTCATTGGTCTTTTCGCCAAGCTTAAAAGCTGTTGTAGGTGTTGTTGGTGTTAATATGAAATCAACTTTCTCAAAAGCATTTTTGAAATCTTCTTTTATAAGCCGGCGTACTTTTTGTGCTTTTTTATAGTAAGCATCATAGTATCCGTGTGAAAGCACATAAGTTCCGAGCATTATCCTTCTTTTCACTTCGGGTCCAAAACCGGTTGACCTTGAGTTAACATACATATCTTCTAGAGCAGAATCTTTTGCCCTCACTCCGTATCTTGCGCCGTCATACCTGGCTAGATTACTTGAAGCTTCTGCAGTGGTTAAGATATAATAAGCCTGAATGGAATATCGTAAATTCGGCAGCTTTACATTGACTATTTTACAACCTTTGACTTTAAGGAATTCAATAGCGCGGCTCATGGAATCTTTAATTTCATCCTGAAGCCCTTCTTCATCAAGATCTTCAACAATACCGATTGTAACTTTAGCGGGATTTATATTACTCAGTTCTGCAGAATAGGAATCTACAGAATGTTCAACTGAAGTTGAGTCATGCTTATCTTTTCCTGCCATTACTTCAAGCACAAGTGCTGCATTATAAATATTCCCGGAAAAAGGACCTACGGAATCGAATGACGATGCAAAAGCAGTTAATCCATACCTTGAAATTCTGCCGTAAGTTGTCTTTAAGCCGGCTATCCCGCAAAAGGCAGCAGGCTGGCGAATTGAGCCTCCTGTATCAGTCCCAAGAGATACCATACACATATCTGCAGCAACAGCAGCGGCGCTGCCGCCGGATGAACCTCCGGGAACCCTGGAATTATCAATTGGATTCAGTACACTGCCGTAAGCCGAATTTTCATTGGATGAACCCATTGCGAATTCATCACAATTGGTTTTACCGATTATTATAGCGTCTTCATCAATTAATCTCTGTACAGAAGTTGCCGTATATAATGCTTCAAAATTTTCCAGGATCTTTGATGAACATGTAAGCTTGTGGCCTTTTAATGATAATACATCTTTAACAGCTATGACCATTCCTGCAAGTTTGCCGGCAGTTCCTGCCTTAAGCTTCGCGTCTATTTCTTCAGCGCGTTTTAACGCTTCTTCTTTAAATACCAAAAGGAAAGCATTCAGATGCTTTCCTTTATCAATATTACCCAGGTAATATTCTACAATTTCTTTACAGGTAACTTTGCCTGATACAAGTTCATTCCTCAGAGCAGCGTAATCATTATACATATTTCTTAAAAGATTATATTCACCTTAAACGGTTTATTTTCAGCTCGACTTTTTCTCATCAGAGGCTGCATTGTTGATCTCTGATTCAATATCACGGGAAGCTTTTTTGAACTCCCTCATACCTTTTCCGAGGCCTGACATAAGATCAGGTATCTTTTTGGCTCCAAACAGCACCAGGATAACGATGCAGATTAAAATTATTTCCTGCGGACCTAATCCAAACATATTATTGCTCCATTGTTCCCTTTAACAGGAACATTTATTAATTAAAAACTTTTTAATTTAAAGAATTAATAACACTCTCAAATAAATACCTGCCGTCACTTCCGCCCACCAAAGATTCGCTTGCACGTTCAGGGTGAGGCATCATTCCCAATACATTTCCCTGCTTATTTATTATCCCCGCAATATTATCAATTGCGCCATTGGGATTTTCTTCATACCTGAAAACTACCTGTGAATTATCATTCAGAGATTTCAGTGTATCACTATCGCAAATATAATTACCATCGCCATGTGCAACAGGTACAACCATTTTACCCGGCATTACATTCTCGTTACCGTTATAAGAACTGGTAAAAATGGTGTTTTTGTTTTCTATATTCAATGTAACATTTTTGCATACAAATTTCAGGCTTTGATTCCTTATTAATGCTCCGGGCAAAAGGCCGGATTCGCATAGGATCTGGAATCCATTACAAATTCCGATCACAACCCCACCGCTTGAAGCATGCCTTACAACATCTTTCATAATAGGCGAAAACCTCGCTATTGCTCCGCAGCGCAGGTAATCTCCATAAGAAAATCCGCCCGGTACAATTATTACATTTCTGTTGCCTATAGAGCTTTCTTTATGCCACAAAAATTCAGTATCCTGGTTCAGAATGTGCTTTAACGTATTGTAAGCATCATGATCACAGTTTGAACCGGGAAAAACCACTACACCGAATTTAGCCTTACTCATTTACCTGTGTTATCTGAAATTTAATTTCTTATTGTTTAATTTCCGTTAATACTAACTACTTCAAACTCGTAATCTTCCATAACCTGGTTAGCCAGAAGCTTTTTGCATACTTCATCTGTAACAATCCTTGCTTCTTCATCAGATTTTGTATCGATCTTTAGCTCAACGTACTTCCCTATTCTCGTATCTAGTATATTATTGAAGCCAAGGCTTTGAAGAGAGTGCTCAACTGCCTTCCCCTGCGGGTCTAAAATTGATTTACGAAGTGTTACTTTAATTTTTGCTGAATACAATTTTTTCTTTCCTTAATAAGCTTTATTTTTTTTCAAATAAACTTTCCTGGCTGTATAAATAAATATCAAAGTAAGCATTACCACAGAAAATATAGGCATAACATTTATCCTGGCTTCAACAAGCATTCTGTTGTTTACATATCCTGAACTGAACTTTGACCTGACCTTTGCGAAAACAATACTGCCGTTATCGGCTGATTCCCAGTTTTCAACATAAACAAAATCTCCGCCCTTAACTTCAGCATTACTGCTGTGATAGTCATTGGGATCATCAAGCAGAGAAACGTAGCCATAAGGAGTGTATCTTAAAACTGCTTTATCATAAGCAAAGTTGTTGTATATATCAAGTGAACTGTTCACCATTTGCTGTATTACAGCGAACAGCAGAATAATAAAGAGGGCTTTTACTGTTAAAAGCGCTGCTCTTTTCATTTTATTTTTGGCTTAACTGCTGTTCTACCTTGGCTTTATGTTCTCTGTACAGCTTCCTGTCAAATATCTTCAATGCTTTATCAACTGATTCCAGCGCTTTTGAATATTCTTTCAGATTAAAATACAGCTTAGACTGGATATAAAATGAACTCGCTTCATTCACTGAACCTGCAACATACTTTAATGCGGTTTCTATGAAGCCTAATCCTTTATTATAGTCTTCGGGACCGGTACCTTTATCGGCAAATCCAACTGCAACCTGGTTCATATACTGTCCATAACTTGAATTAACAGCATCATCATTCGGGTATTTGGTCAATGTTTCTTTGAACCATTTATCTGCCGAAGGCATATCACTTAATTCATAATAATATGCTTCTGAAAGTGCAACGTAAGCGTCTTTTAACTGGTCGCTATTTGGATTATCTTTTATAAATGATTCAAGCTGTTTTGCTTTTTCATCCTTTTCTGTAAAAAGTATTAACCTGAATTTTGCATCGTCAGTCTTACCGCCTGCATTAGAGCCATCCATTTCTACTATTTTATTCAATAGTTCCTTGGCTTTGTCAGTTTCGCTGTACATTGAATATTTATCAGCAAGCTTTAAAGAAGCATCAATATTAGAAGGGTTTTTTTCAACTTCAGCTTTCAGGTATGAAAAAGTGTTGACCCCTTTATTGTAATCCTGCATCATTTCAAGAAAATCTTTAGCCGGAACATAACCGTAAATTCTGTCAATTTCATTGCCGTCACCATCGAGGAAAAGAATCGAGGGGTAGCCTTTAATCTGGTATTTTTTCGCAAAATCCACACCTTCACCTTTTTCAGCATCTATCTTGTAGCTTATCAGGTTTGCATTGGCAAAATCTGATACTTCTTTTTTCGCATAAACTTTGTTATCGAGCTCGATGCACCATTTACACCATTCTGTTAATACATCAACCATAACAATTTTGTTTTCGGCTTTAGCCATAGCAAGCACTTCTGAAACCGAACCTTTTTTGAAGTCGATCTGTGAAAATGCTGTGGTGCTGATAAAAAAGAGGGCAATAAGTAATGCTGCTTTTTTCATTTGTTTATTCTCCGGTGATTTTCCTTTGATTTACTAAGGCGAAAATAAGAATTTAAGTTCAAATGTAATATGGTTATATTTGTATATATTTAAATGAATAAATACGTTAAAACGTTTCTTGGCATCTTTATAATTATTATACCCGCAATTATTGTTCTGGGCGTACTATTTAATATCCTTTCCAAACAATCATTTTACCCTACTTCCGGTCAAATTGCCGTTTCCGGCTTAAAATCGCAGGTTAAAGTATATTTTGATGATTATGGAGTTCCTCATGTATTGGCACAAAATCAGGATGACGCCTATTTTACACAGGGTTACATTCATGCCCAGGATAGGCTTTGGCAGATGGATTTGACCCGCCGGGTCGCAGAAGGCAGGCTATCGGAAGTATTTGGTTCCCAGGTTATTGAATTTGATAAACTATTCCGAACCATAGGTATTCACCGATTTTCATATAACTGGTATAATAATATCAGCCCTGAATCAAAACAGATACTTACTTCATATACCGAGGGTGTTAATAAGTTCATAGAAACACATTATGAAAATCTGCCTGTTGAATTTGACGCATTGAATTACAGGCCTGAACCATGGAAACCGGAACAATCTTTGATGCTTGCCCGCATGATGGGCTGGGACCTGAACATTGCATGGTATACTGATTACGTGATGGGTGAAATACTCAGCAAAACAGGCATTGAAAAAACCTCTCTCATATTTCCGGATACAAATATTACCATTTATACAAAACCTGTAATTGAGCTGGCAGATTCCACAGAAGAGAACGAAGAAACAAATTCACCTAAGAAAAAAAAGAAGAATAATGAAACCGGCGCACTTGAAAACAGTAATGCAGAATACTTAAAGCTTGTTTCTGCATTAGGCAAAAGTTTCTTTGAAGCTGATAATAATTACAGAAAATTCATCGGAATTAAAGGCTCTCATACAGGAAGCAATTCCTGGGTAGTATCCGGAAGCCGCTCTATTAATGGCAAACCAATTTTAGCCAACGATCCTCATCTTGCTCTTCAGGCGCCATCGCGATGGTATGAAATGTATATTAAAGGAGGAAAGCTTGATGTTAGGGGCATGACCTTTCCGGGTATACCGGGTGTTGTTATTGGTAACAACAAGAATATCAGCTGGGGGCTAACCAACCTGATGAACGATGATAATGATTTCATTATTCTGAAACGCGACTCCTCAAACGCCGGGAAATACATTTATAATAATCAGTCAATTGCGCTTGATTCTATAAAAGAAAAGATATATATCAAGGATTCTGTTGAGACCGATTACATTATATACACAACCAAGATCGGTCCTGTGATCTCTGATCTTAAAATGCGAGGATTTGCTGATATGCAGATCAATCCCGATGACCCATACAGGGATAAATTAATGACATTCCGATGGACCGGATTTGAACAAAGTGATGAAGTGAAATGTTTCTTTGGTATTAACACAGCTTCAAGCTGGGAAGAGTTCAAAGCTTCACTAAAAGATTTTAATGTACCTGCCCAGAATTTTTTATACGCAGATATTAACGGGAATATTGGCTACAGGGTTGGCGGTAAGATCCCTGTAAGGAAATCAAATACTGAATTTACTTATATTTTTCCAGGTGAAGATGAATTAAACTGGACAGGGTATATTGATTTTGAAAAATTACCGGAGCTTTACAACCCGCCTGAAGGATACATTATAACTGCCAATACGGATCCTTTTTCATGGTTAAAGGATATAAAGGACAAATTCTACATATCATACTTGTGGGAACCTGCTTCAAGATTCACCCGTATTAAACAATTTATTGATAGCAGGTCACTTTTTGATGCAGAAGATTTTAAGCTGCTTCAGAACAGTTATGACTCTCCTTATGCCAGGGAGATTTTAAAGGATTTCACGGGTGATACTCAGAATGGCAATTCAGGTTATGATAATGAAACAATAGCTGCAATTGAAAAGCTCAGGAACTGGAATGGTGAAATAGGTAAAAATGAACCAGCTTCAGTTATTTATAATACTTACCTGGTCTATTTAATAAAAAATATTTTTGAAGATGAATTAGGTGAAAATATTTTCAATGATTTTATTTCAATCCAGAATATTCCATACCGTTCACTTGAACGGATCATGAAAAATCCTGAAAACGAATGGTTCGATAATGTAAATACAGCATCACAGGAAAAAAGATCTGGTATAGTTAAAAAAAGCATAATACAGGCTGTGGAATTCCTGAAAAATAAATTCCCGGGGAAAGATGTGAATTCCTGGAACTGGGCTTCAGTTCATTCAATAAAATTCAGGCACCCTCTTGGTTTTGTTGAAGCCCTGGATAAGACTTTTAATATTGGTCCGTATGATGTTGGAGGAGACCAAACCAGTGTAAATAATACTGAATACCGTTTCAGTGATGTTATAGAAAAAGGTAAATTTGATGTTGTTGTTGGTGCATCAATGAGAATGATAGTCAATTTAGCGGATATCGAACATCCGCTATCAATTAATTCAACAGGTCAATCGGGTCAGCCTGTAAGTACTCATTACGGCGACCAGGCAAGAATGTGGAGCTATGGCGAGTATAAAAAAAATGTAACAAATGAACAGGAAATGACCGAAAAAAAATACAGTCTCTTAATTCTAAATCCCTGAAACAACTATTATGATCATAATTGAGTGAAATAACCGGAAATAATGCGCGCCCCAAAAAATCGATGGGACAAAACTACCTTACCGACGAAAATATTTGCCGAAACATTGTTAACGCTTTTAATATTCAGCCCGGGGAGCATATAATTGAAATAGGACCAGGTAAAGGAGCAATAACAAGGTTCATACTTGAAAAAACCAATAACCTTACGGTAATAGAGCTTGACCGCAACAACTGTGCAATATTAAAAGAACTTTTCCCCGGCCTAAATATCATTAACAAAGATTTTCTAAAGCTTGATCTTAACAAACTAATTAAAGATCCTTATGATAAGCTAAGGGTGATAGGAAATATTCCCTACAATATTACCTCGCCTATAATATTTAAGCTGGCGGATAACAGGCACATAATAAAAGATGCACAGCTGATGATACAGGAAGAAGTTGCAAGAAGAATTACTGCAGAACCGAACAGTAAAGAATATGGAATACCGAGTGTAATATTAAATGTATTCAGCACTTCCTCGTTGTTATTCAAAGTTTCAAGAAGCTGTTTTTATCCAAAACCTAAAGTTGATTCCCGTATAATTTATTTTGATTTTACAAATTCAATTGAAGAGCGCGTTAAGGACATAGAATTTTTCAGAAGACTTGTAAAAGCAGCTTTTGGAACCCGCAGAAAAACCCTGAGAAACTGCCTGAAAAATATTGATATTGATCTTTCAAAAGCAGAAATAGATCTTGGCAGACGGGCCGAGAGCTTATCAGTTGATGAATTTATTGAATTAAGCAACCGACTGTGTTAAACAAGTTAAAACATAAAATATTTAACTCACCCGAATTTACAATCATAAAAGAAAGTTCCGGCAAAGATCTTTTTTTTACAGGGTTACGAGGTTCTTTGCCTGCATTTGTAATTTCAGCCCTGTATGAACAAAACAAAAAAATAATATTCTGTTCAAATGACCATAACAGGCTGTTTAAGCTTAAAGATGATCTTAACCTGCTGACAGGTGAAGATACAGCCGGTTTATACCTTGGTGAATTTGACGAAGAGTTTGAATCTGAAGTAAATACTCTTTCAGGCACATTAAAAAAATTAACAGGTGATAACAGCTTCATTATTGTAACTTCACCTGCAGCGCTTAATAAAAATGTAATTACTGAAGATTCTTTCAGGAAAAACACAATTATACTGGCAAAAAACAGTGACTTTGTATTTGATAAGCTGCTTGGTAAGCTAAAAGGCTTTAATTTCACCAGGAAAAAAATTGTTGAAGAAGAAAATGACTATGCTGTTCGCGGTGGTATAATTGATATTTTTCCTGAAAACCTGAACCAGCCGGTGAGGATTGAATTTTTCGGTGATACTGTTGAATCAATAAGAGAATTTGATCCTGTTACTCAGCGCTCAATTGCCCAGCTTAATTCAATAGAAATCCTGCCTTCGGCAGAGCTGCTTAATATTGATGAGGCTTCCTCAGAAAAGCTTATAGATTATATCAAAAATGATACATTGTTCTTGCTTGATGAACCTGATCTTATCAAAGAAGACCTTCCTGAGATCTATTATAAAACCATAAACTTTAAACGCTCTTATTTTTCCGGTTTTCCACTGGTAAAGAATGAATCAATAGGTGAAGCTGAAAAGTCATTGATCACAGAACTGTTCTTTGATTCCAGGTCACAGCCTTCATTCAGCTCAAACACAAAATTATTTGCCGAAAACCTGCGGGAAATGAATTCAGCGGAATATACAGTTTACATATCATGTACTGATGATTACCAGCTGAACCGGACACGGGAGCTTGTTGAGGACCTGCTGGGAAGTGAAGAACTTGAAGGAATAGAATTCCTGAACGGTTCATTTCATGAAGGTTTTATAATGCCTTCGGCAAAAGCCGCTGTTTATACAGAGCACCAGGTATTCGGAAGGTACTTCCGCCCGGCAAAGCGGAAAAGGAAATTCGGAGGAATAACCTTTAAGGAATTAAGCTCGGTAAACTACGGCGATTTTATGGTACATCAGCATTTTGGTATTGGTAAATATGCCGGGCTTAAAAAAATTGTTACCGGCGGTGTTGAGCAGGAAGCAGTAAAGCTGCTTTACAAAGATAACGATATGGTCTTTGTAAACCTTAATTCGCTGAACATGATAAAGAAATTTTCAGCGCAGGAAGGTGTTACTCCAAAGCTGAATAAGCTTGGCGGCAGCGAATGGGAACGCATTAAACAGAAAACAAAGAAGAAGATCCAGGAAATTGCCCGCGATCTTATATTGCTTTATTCAAAACGAAAATCACAAAAAGGATTCAGGTTTTCAGGTGATTCGATCTGGCAAAAGGAGCTTGAAGCAAGCTTTATGTATGAAGATACTGTTGACCAGGCAAGCGCTACCGAAGCGGTTAAGCGAGATATGGAATCAGAAAACCCAATGGACAGGCTTGTTTGCGGTGATGTTGGCTTTGGCAAAACCGAAGTAGCGGTAAGAGCAGCATTTAAAGCCGTGGTTGATAATAAACAGGTTGCAGTTCTTGTACCTACAACTATACTTGCAGAACAGCATTACAATACATTTAAAGACAGGCTCTCATCATGGGCAACTGAAGTTGACCACCTTTCAAGATTTAAAACTAAAAAAGAACAAAAAGAGATCCTGCAGAAGCTTGAGGACGGAAAAATAAATATAATAATTGGCACACACCGGCTGCTTTCAAAGGATGTACATTTTAAAGATCTGGGCTTGTTAATTATTGATGAAGAACAAAGATTCGGTGTAAAAGCAAAAGAAAAGCTGAAGTTCCTTCGTGAAAATGTTGATGTATTAACTTTAACAGCTACACCTATTCCAAGGACACTTAATTTTTCCCTACTTGGAGCAAGAGATCTTTCCATTATCAATACTGCCCCGAAGAACAGGCAGCCTATTCACACAGAAATTGTTAACTTTGATAAAAAAGTATTGGCTAACGCAATTTCCAGGGAGCTGCAGCGCGGCGGGCAGGTTTATTTTGTTAACGATAAGATAGCAAAGCTCGAAGAACTTGCTGAAATTATTGAAGAGATAGTGCCTTATGCAAAAGTAGCAGTCGCTCACGGGCAAATGTCTCCTGCACAATTGGAAAATGTTATGATGCGGTTCCTTGAGAAAAAATCTAATGTACTATTGTGTACAAAAATTATTGAATCAGGACTTGATATACCCAGCGTAAACACAATTATAATAAACAGGGCTGATAATTTCGGGCTTGCTGAATTATACCAGTTGAGGGGCAGGGTTGGTAGATCTAATATAAAATCATATGCTTACCTGGTTACTCCCCCTCAAAGCTCATTAACCAAACAGGCTATCCGCAGGCTTCACGCTCTTGAAGAATTCTCAGAACTCGGCAGCGGAATGAACCTGGCGTTAAAGGACCTTGAGATCCGCGGCGCAGGGAACCTGCTGGGAAAAGAGCAAAGCGGATTTATTGGTGAAATTGGCTTTGATATGTATATGCAGCTTCTGGATGAAGCAGTATCCGAGCTGAAGGAAACCATTCCTGCTGAATCTCTGCCTGCTGAAACACTTCAGCAGCTTACGCAGAAAAGCAGCAAGCCGGTATTTAAAGAGGTTTTGGTTGAGTCAGATATCAGTATGCTCCTTCCTGAAAGTTATATTGACGATGAAAATACACGACTTGAAATTTATCAGCGGCTTTCAAAAGTTACATCATTTTCCGGGTTGGAAGATATTAAGCATGAACTTATTGACCGTTTCGGCAAGCTTCCAGGTGAAGTGATATCCCTGATCGATCATATTGAAATTAAAATAATACTTTCAAAAGTTGGTTTTGAAAAGATCACCATAAATGGAAACACAATAGAGCTGTTCTTTGATATGAATAATGAAGAAATTTTTTCAAGCGGTTATTTTGAAAAAGTGCTTGGTTACATAAATGAAAATTACAAGAATACCTCACGGGTAAAGCAGGGAAAGCAGTCGCTTTCAGTGCAGTTCCGTATTCCGGCATTTGAAATTTATGAAGAAAAACTGCAGGAAATACGGTCATTTATTGCAAATTTGGCAAATCTCTAAACCCCCTTATTTATATTAATTAAAAAAACAACATTTTTAGTTATATTTCGAATATCCATTCAAAAATCTTAAATTATTATGAAAAAAATATACATCATTCTTCTGTTAGTTTCAACAATTCAATTATACAGCCAATATGTACCTGAGTGGGTTCAGGTACAATCGCAAACTAATTTAAACGTTGATAATCCGGATTTATCTGCAATAGATTCTGATGGTAATATATATATAGTAAATGCTATTGATAATTCAGGTAATGCTGATATAGTTTTAACAAAGCTAAGCAATACTGGCATGTTTATGTGGCAAAAAATATTTAATTCTGCTCCGCCGGGAAATCAAGACTACCCCAGAAAAGTATTAATTGATCTTTCCGGAAATATTATTATAGCCGGAAATGCAAATGATGCTAACTATACTTCGAACAAAATTATTTTTGCAAAATATTCCAGCGCAGGCGTTTTGCTTGCTTCATCTCAGTATAAAAGAAATGGAACAAATGTAACATCTTTATTAGACTTCAAAATTGATATCAGCGGGAATATTGCAATTGCAGGATTAGTTCATGAAAACCAGACCTTTATTGATTCTGCTTTAATATCAAAATTTGATAACTCATTTAATTTATTATGGAGCAATACATTTCGTGATTCTGTATCATATTATACAGCTGCAGGAAAAATTGATACAGATCAGAACGGAAATTATTATTTATCAGGAATCAGCGATTACAATTTGCTTGCTTTCAAATATAATTCCGCAGGCAGTTTAATCTGGCTTAAAAAATATTTATGTACTTCTGCATATTTCAGCATAAATAAAGTTCCTCAAACATACCTGGATAGCGATCAGAATCTATTTATTGCCAGCAGTAAGTATGTTGTATCCGGAAATGATACCTCTAAAACGATACTTTTAAAATATAATTCCGCAGGTACATTGCAATGGGCAAGTGAATATAATATTTCCAATACCGGAACCGAAAGCCCAAGACGGATTCTAAGTTCAAATTCAGATATATATCTTGATGTAAATTATTATGATGACAGTTATCTTGTAAAAATAAATCCGTCTGGTCAATTAGTATGGCAGAAAACCATGGATCATAAAGTATACTATATGGGGATTGATAATGAAAACAAAGTACTCACTGCCGGGTATAAAAATGCCTATTTAAGAAAAGATATGTGCCTCGAAAAATTCAATACTGATGGCAGCAGTCAATTCACCTATACTTATTCATTCAATGGAGCGGGTTCTGATATTGCAACAAAATTTTTTAAAACTAATGACAATAAAATTTTACCTATCGGTTACCATAATTCTTCTGTTATGCTGGTTAAATTAACACCATCCTTAACGCAATCATATACTATTTCCAGAAACAATCTATCAAAACCTATATTGGATAGTATGTTTACTTACGATTCTGTATTTATTCCGCCTACTGATCTGCCAGCATATTCACAGGTGAAAAATGTTTATATCAATATTGATACAATTCTTCATACTGCAGTTGGAGACCTGGTATTAACACTGGTACACGAAGGAAAAACTGATACCCTTTTGTATCAGAGGGGCGGTCCATTGGATAATATGATCGGTACAAAATTCAGTGATACATCAGTTTCTTCGATTTGCGGCTCAGGAGCTCCGCCATATACAGGATATTTCAGGCCCTGTTACCCTCTAAGCCAGCTTAATAATCTCAGTGCTTCCGGACCATGGATTTTAAAAATATTTGACCGAAGGGTACCCGATACAGGTGTGCTAAAAGCTTGGACTTTAAAAATAGTTTATGAAATCCCAATAGGTATCCAAATAATAAGCAATGAAGCTCCGTTATCATACCATTTGCAGCAAAATTATCCAAATCCGTTTAATCCTTTTACCCGGATAAGATTTTCGATATTAAAGCAATCATCGGTAAAGCTAACTGTATATGACATATTGGGAAAAGAAATTGATGTTTTGGCAGATGCCTTTTTACAGTCGGGCACCTACGAAACAGAATTTGATGCGTCAAGTTTGCCTTCAGGTGTTTATTTTTATTCACTTTCAACAACTGACTTCACTGAAACTAAAAAAATGGTCTTAATAAAATAATATTATGAGAAAAATTATTCTGCTGGTTTCGGTTTTTATTTACACATTACCGATAATCGCTCAAGTCTCTACTGTTTGGGAAAAACGATACAACGGAACAGGTAATAGTTATGATGAAGCAACATCATTATTTGTTGATGCATCAGGCAACATTTATGTTGCCGGTGCAAGCACCGGTTCAGGGGCAGGCAAGGATTTTACAGTGGTAAAATATAACAGTGATGGCCTTACCCAATGGGTCGGTAGATACAACGGGCCCGGTAATGCCGATGATGATGCATACCTGGTAAAAGTTGATAATGCCGGGAATGTTTATGTAAGCGGCACCAGCACGGGCAGTGGTACCGGGCTGGATTATTGTGTTGTTAAGTATAATTCTGCCGGAGCCCAGCAGTGGGCAGCAAGATACAACGGTCCGGGTAATGCTACCGATGAAGTATATTCGCTTCAATTCGATAATTCCGGTAACGTATATATTACAGGCTACAGCAACGGCGGTGCTTCAGGTGACGATATGTGCACTATTAAATACAATTCTTCAGGAGCAGAACAATGGGTCAAGAGATACAACGGTTCTGCAAACAATGATGATTACGGCAATTCAATTGCTCTTGATAATTCAAATAACTCTTATGTAACCGGAGCGGTTACAAGGACAGGCTCTGACCTTGATTATATTACCATAAAATATGATGCAAACGGAAACCAGATATGGGCAGTGTTTTATAACGGTCCCGGAAATGCTGAAGATTTCCCCTCTTCAAATGCTGTTGATGCTTCAGGTAACATTTATGTTACAGGCTACAGTGATGGCAGCGGTACATTAAGAGACTATTGCACAGTAAAATATAATAATGCCGGGGCTCAGCAATGGGTACAGAGATATGACGGACCTGACGGGTGGGATGAAGCGTGGAACATAATATTAGACCCTGCAGGAAATGTTTACATTACAGGTAACAGCGCGGGAGTTGGCACAGGTGATGATTATTGTACTATTAAGTATAATTCTTCTGGTGTGCAGCAGTGGGTTGCCCGTTACACCGGCACGGATTCAAGCAACGATTACTGTAACTGGGTTGCCCCAGATGTAAACGGTAATGTTTATGTTACAGGAATTGTAGGAGATGGTGTTGGAAATCCACAGAATATTGTTACTGTTGGATATAATTCAGCGGGTGTGCAGCAGTGGGTACAGACTTATAACGGCACAGGAAATGAGTTCGATAGCGGTAACGCACTTACTGTTGATAACCAGGGTAATGTTTACGTAACAGGGGGCAGCGATAACCTGGGCAACACTGATTTCATTACAATTAAATATTCCTCAACAATCGGAATTGAACCTGTATCAAATGAAATTCCGAATAAGTTTTCACTTGAACAAAATTATCCAAATCCTTTTAACCCCATAACAAAAATACGGTTCAGTGTTCCGCAACAATCCTTCGTATATATATCAATTTTTGATATTTCCGGCAAACAGGTTGCATCTATTGTAAATGAAGATCTGGCTCCCGGAATATATAAAATAGATTTTGATGCTTCAGCACTTTCAACAGGTACTTATTTTTACAGGTTAACATCAAATAATTTTACAGAAACCAGAAAAATGGTTTTAATTAAATAATTTATTATGAAACTTACATCCATCCGAATAGTATTCATATTAGTACTATCCACTACTGCTGTTTATACACAATGGTTCCAGCAGAACAGCGGTACCGCTGTAAACCTGCATTCAATAAATTTTCATCACGGCAACGAAAGTATGGTTTGGGCTTGCGGTGATAACGGCGTAATTCTCCATTCATCAAACGGCGGGACAAGCTGGATAACACAAAATTCAGGAACTACAAACGATCTTTATTGTATTTGTTTTATGGAAACTTCAGGTGGCCCGGTGTTTGCTGTTGGTGAAGGCGGCACTATACTTCGCACAACTAACGACGGTACAAACTGGCTTTCGGTTACATCACCCACTACTCATACACTTCGTGATATCAGTGATTATAATTTTGTAGCAGTTGGCGATAGCGGTACTATCTTAAAAAGCTCTAATACGGGTATAAACTGGGTACAACTGCCCAGTCCAACTACTGAACAATTGAACGCATCTTGTGCAATATTTGCAAACTATATTGTCGGAAATAACGGCACAATATTGCGCGGATTTTCTTCCGGTGGAAATTGGGTTTTTTCGCCAAGCAGTTCCACCCAAAATTTTTACGGGGTTCCGTTGTTCGGTAATACTGATATTACGATCGGCACGGGCGGAACTATCTGGAGAAGCTCAAATTTCGGTGCTAATTGGTTTGGTCAAACCAGCAATTCCAATGTTACACTGCGGTCAGTTGAATATTCAGTAAATAATAATTCAAGGATCTATATTTGCGGTGACCAGGGCACAATATTAAAATCAACAAATAACGGAAGTATATTTGGTTTTCAGAATTCAACGACAACACAGAATCTCAATTCAATATTTTTTTATCTAAATGATAATACCGGTTATGCCTGCGGAAATAATGGTGTGATCTTAAAGACAACCAACGGCGGAGGTTCGATTGTTACTTCTGTCACTAATAATGGTAATGCCCCGAAAGAATATGAATTAAGTCAAAATTATCCAAATCCATTTAACCCTGTTACTCTGATTAAATTTACCATACCTGCGGATAATTTCACAGAGATATCCATCTTCGATATATCAGGCAAAGAAACAGAGGTGCTAATGGGAAGAGAGCTAAATAAAGGAAGTTACGAAATAAGTTTTGACGGCAGCCATTATGCAAGCGGAGTATATTTCTATAAATTAAGAGCTGGCAGTTTTACCGAAACAAAACGAATGATTCTTTTAAAATAAAAATTTCATGGATTATGATAAATATAATAGAGCTTCATAGAGATGTTCGGTAATTTTAAATTACACATATAATATTTCCTAAATACTTTCTATTCCCTTAAAAATAAATTTTTTGCTGGAAATATCAAATCTTAATTTATTAAAACAAATTGATTATGGAACTTAAAGTTCATAATTAAAAGTTAATATGGTATCTAATCTATATTTCCTATATTTCAATCAAAAATGAAAAGAATAATTACTGTTTTTTTACTGATTTTTTCAATTTATCCCCTTTTTTCACAACAAACCGGAATTCTCACGGGCATAATACTGGATAAAGGCACTCAAACATTTCTTAAAGATATCAATATACAGATTTTGGGAACACAGTTAACTGCCAAATCCAGGGAAGACGGAAGCTTCAGGATCACCGGAATACCGCTTGGTACATACCAGGTTGAATTTACTTCAGCATCTTATCAGAAATTCATTCAGACTGATGTTGTAATTACAACAGGTATAGACCGTGAGCTGATAATTGAGCTTCAGGGTGTTTCAACCGATGAAGTTGTAATAGAAGACTCACGTTTTCAAAAACCCAACGATGTAACTACTTCATATAAATCGCTGACATTCGAAGAGATCCGCCGATTCCCCGGCGGCCTTGAAGATATTGGCCGCGTAATTCAGTCACTGCCCGGTATATCGCTCACATCAGACGGAAGAAATGACCTGCTTGTCCGCGGCGGCTCACCTGCTGAAAACCTTTTTGTTGTTGATGGATTCGAAGTAAACAATATAAACCACTTCGGCTCACAGGGTGCTACAGGCGGACCCGTAAGTGTGCTGAACCTGGATTTTGTCAGAAATGTAAATTTCCTTACCGGGGGATTCAGCGCAAAATACGGCGATAAGCTTTCATCTGTTGTTGAAATTGAACAGCGTGCAGGAAGCTCTGAAAGATTTTACGGCAAGATAAATTTAAGCGGAACAGGTTTTGGCGCAAATTTCGAAGGGCCAATTTCAAAAAAGAATAAATCAAGCTGGCTTATATCAGCAAGAAGAAGCTATCTCGATCTCATTTTTAATGCCGCAGGATTTTCCTTTGTACCTGAATATACCGATTTTCAGCTGAAGGCTGATTACAGGTTAAATAACAATAATTCAATTGAGTTCAATTCATTCGGCGCGCTTGATAAGGTCAGATTTAACAATGATACTGAAGAGAATAAACAAAACAACCTTAACATTCTGACAAATAACCAAAACAGTTATTCCGCAGGATTAAGCTGGAAAACACTGCTTAATAAAAATTCATTCCTAGTCACATCAGTTGCCAGGAATTTCACCAAATATTATTTTTCTCAACGCGATAGCAACTTCACCGAAGTATTCAGAAATGACTCCAAAGAAGGCGACGTTCAGCTTAAAATGGAATACAGCAATAAGCTTGGAGCAAATACATACCTAACATTAGGCGGCTCAGGTAAAACCATTAAGCTTGATTATGATATAGATAAAAAAGCTGATACTCTATATTACGTTGACCCGAATACAGGTAACAATATTATTCTGCCCGCTGTAAGGATACTTGATAATACCAGGACAGCTAAAGCTTACGCTTATGCTGAAATAACACAATCTTTAATGAACAGGCTAAAACTTACTGCAGGTGTAAGGTATGATTATTTTGATCTCATAAATAAAAAAAGTTATATTTCACCAAGAACAAGTCTATCGGTTACAATTACACCAAAGCTGAACTTCAATCTGGCATACGGAATATTTTACCAGTCACCTTCTTACCTATGGATCATTGCTGAACCAGAGAACCGGAATTTAAGGGATATCAGGGCTGACCATTATATTGCAGGTATAGAATACCTGCTTGATGAAAGCACAAGGCTTACTGTGGAAGGTTATTACAAAGATTATAAATACTATCCAGTAAGCGTTAACAGGCCCTATTTAATTCTGGCCAATAACAGCGGGTTTGAAACACAGAATTCATTCGGGCTGGAAGAACTGTTAAGCGAAGGTACAGGCAAAGCTATGGGATTTGAAATATTCCTTCAAAAGGCATTGACGAAGAATTTCTATGGAACAATAAGTCTTTCATACAGTGACGTTAAATATAAAGCGTATGACGGAATAGAACGCCGCTCTGACTGGGATAACCGTTATGTTGTTAATATTAACGGCGGATACAAGGCAGGCAAAAGCTGGGAGTTCAGCGCGAAATTCAGGATGGCCGGCGGCAGACCGTACACTCCGATAAATCCGAATGACGGAAGCATTAATTACGATCTATACAACACAGAAGTTCTGCCCGTGTATCACAGGCTTGATGTAAGAGCTGAAAAAAGATTTTTCTTCAAGGCATGGACACTTACAACTTATATAGATATACAGAATATTTATAACAAACAGAATGTTTACCAGTATGAATGGAATCCTTTTACCCGTGAAATTGAAACGGATAAAAATCTTGGTATCCTTCCCACTATTGGCATCAGCGCAGAATTTTAGATTTTGATAAACATATGTAGTCGAGTCCTTTCAGGATTCGTTCATAATTAAACGTTTGCTTTTAGCAGCCCGGTAAATACCGGGCTTTTTTATTGATTTTTTGCTGAAAACCCTCCCTTTATAGATATAAATATCATAGTATTATTTGCATAAAATCATAGGATTGCCCCCGCTAAAAAGGTAATTTAGATTGATATTTTGTGCAAATTTATATTTAATTCCTATGAGAAAAATACTGTTAACTTTATCTGTTTTAACATTAATTTCATTTGTATCTTTTACGCAGCAAAATACCAGCCCTGTTTTAAAAGCATATTCATACCTCCAGGCGAAAGGAGAAGTATACTTTAGCTTTACGGTTTTTGATAAAGCAAGGCTTAACGATATATCAAAAATAATTTCTGTTGATAACTATAATGGAGAAACTGCCTTTGCATATGCAAACGAAAAAGAGTTTGAACAATTCATTAAATTGAATATTCCTTTTGAGGTTCTTCCGCACCCCGGCGATGCTGATTTCGATCTGAACATGCAGGATTCCCCTTCCGAAATTATGGAATGGGACGCCTACCCTACATATGATGCTTATGTTGCAATGATGAACCAGTTCGCCATTGATTATCCCGGTTTATGCAGGATAGTTAATATCGGTTCAACTGTACAGGGAAGACAGATATTATACGCCGTTATTTCCGATAGTGTACAGTTTCAGCAGGCTGAACCAAAGGTTATGTACACTTCCTCCATGCACGGTGATGAGACCACCGGGTATGTATTGCTATTGAGGCTGATTCATACGCTGCTTTCCGGTTATGGTTCTAATGCACAGTTTACACAGCTTATTAATAATACAGAAATCTGGATCAATCCGCTTCATAACCCTGACGGTACATACCGCTCAGGCAACAGCACCGTTAACGGTGCAATTAGGGGGAATGCAAACAATATCGATCTCAACCGCAACTATCCCGGCACAGACTATTACGGCAATCCAAATTTACAGCCTGAGATAATAAACTTTATGAATGCCTCAGGTCAATACTACTGGCGGCTTTCTGCGAATTTTCACGGCGGTACAGAAGTTGTGAACTACCCGTGGGATTGCTGGGTAAGGCTTGCTGCCGATGATGCTTGGTGGATAAGGGTATCCAGGAAATTTGCAGATACAGTTCACAGGTACGCTCCTGCAAATTATATGAATGAATACGTTAACGGCATAACTAACGGTTATGCTTGGTATTATGTACACAGCTCCAGGCAGGACTACCAGAATTATTACAGGCATGGAAGAGAAGTTACAATAGAAATTTCAGATACCAAGCTACTCCCCCCGGCACAGCTTCCTGCCCATTGGGAGTATCTTTACCGCTCACTCATAGGTTACCTTGAACAGGTTCATTTTGGTATTAAAGGTCAGGTTACTGATTCGCTAACCAACCTGCCTGTAAAAGCAAAAATAAGCATAAGCGGTTTTGACATGGATTCAAGCGAAGTATACTCTGATAGCCTGCATGGCATGTATTACAGAATGATTATTGCCGGAAATTATAACCTGACTTTTTCCGCTCCCGGGTATTACAGCAAAACTGTGCAGAATGTTGAATCGGTAAATGACCAGGCAACGGTTCTGAATGTGAAACTGAAACCCATTACAACCGGTATTGCTAATAATAATGAAGTTCCGAATGAATTCAAATTACATCAAAATTTTCCTAACCCCTTCAATCCGGTAACTCACATCAAATTCCAGATTCCCGCAACTGTAGAAACGTCCCGCTGGGACGTCTTATTGGCAGTTTACGATATCCTTGGCAATGAAATTGCCGTACTGGCTAACGGAAAACTTGCACCCGGAACCTATGAATACACATGGGATGCATCAGCATTTCCAAGCGGTGTATATTTTTACAGGTTAACGGCAGGTGATTTTTCAAACGTGAATAAAATGATTCTTTTAAAATAATTTCCTGAATTAAAATAATTAATACCATGAAACGCTTAACCTGGTTCTTAATTGTTTTTACTTTGCTTCTGTATTCATGCGGTAATGATAAATTTACCACAGAACAGAAAAATTATTTACTGCCCGACCAGTATGAAAATATCGGGCAGCAGGGATTCATTTATATACCGCATATTTCTGCTGAATTCGTATCTGTGCTGAATCCATCAGGTATGAAGCTCATCGGGCAGGTGCCTGCCGGCAAAGGACCCTGCAGCATGCTTATTCTTAAGGATGGCAGCAAAGGGTATATTGCTAACTTTAATTCAAATGATATCACCGTTTTTGATGCAAAAACCAACAAAAAGCTGGCAGTACTGAAAACCACTGAACACCCTCATACTATATTTGAGCTCCCCGGAAAGAATAAAGTGCTCATTGGGCATCAGTCATCAAACGGAATGAGTGTGATAAATACCAATGATGACAGCATTACGGAGATGAATGAGCTTAATACAGGATTAATGTACTACATTAAAACCCGTGACAGGATCTATATGCCGCAGATATTCACACCGTTTATTCATATTATTGATCCTGTAACATTACAAATCGAAAAACAGATAGAAACAGGCGGCAGGCCGATGGCTATGACAGTTACTAAAGACGAGAAGTTTGCTTACCTCGCAAACTATGATTCAACTGAAGTTGCAAAGATTGATCTTACAACTGATAATGTTATTCTTAAGATTAAGGACATCCACTCTCCCCGCGGAATAAATATATCACCGGATAACTCGCTGGTAGCAGTAACAAATGTCAGGGGAAATTCCGTAACATTAATTGAGCCTGCAAATGATAAGGTTAAAAAAACTATTTATGGCCTTTTAATGCCGGTAGATGTTATCTTTACTGCTGATAATAATTACCTGCTTGTTTGCAACCAGGGCAACGGAACAATTTCTGTGATAGATATTAAATCACTTGAGATAAAGGAAAATATAAAGGTAGCATCAAACCCGATTACATTATACGGAGATTACAGGTAAATTTTATTATGGAAATTAAAAAAGGCGGTTTATGGCCGCCTTTTTTATTATTAAAATAACTGTTCATTAAAATTTAAATGCGCTGAATATATCCACACCGGCAAAAAACTGAAGGTATAATATTACAAGGATCACAACTAAGACCACAAAACAAAAATAACTGAGCATTGAAACTGCAGCGCCTTTTATTATTCCCCTGCCCCAGCTTATTCCGGCAAAGGTTTTTACTGCATATATGTAATAAAACGAGTTCACAAAGAACCTTGCATTCCAGAACCTGATATCGATTGCTGAGAGCAGCATCAGAATTATTGAAAACACCAGGGTTGTTGCCACCCAGAAAAACGAAGCAGCAAGTGCTTCAGCATAATTGATGCTCTTTTTCTTTCTGAAAAAAAGATACAGGAAAAATGCGAATATTACAGGCATGATATAATTAAGGTAGTTAACATACTGTGCCACCAGATGCTGTATCTCCAGTGTCTTTTCCATTACTTCACCGGTACTGGTAATGGAATAATTCAGAAAGGCAAAATACTTTTCACTCATCCTGTGGAACACTATTACGAACAGGGTCTGTATGAAAATAAAATACGAGAACGGCTTTATATAATGCTTGCGTCTTCCTTCAATATATTCATTTACAGTTTGCCCGGGCTTAAACAGCAGCGCTTTAAAGGTTTTTAAAATGGAGTTTTCCCAATGCAGTATGCCATGCGTTACGTCGTGCAGGATGGTCTTAACTTCAAGCCGCTTTACACGCCCCTGCCCGCACTCAGGGCAGTACTTACCTGAAAACTCATTTCCGCAATTTGTGCATGTTTCCATAATGCAAATATAATATACAGTTAAATTATTTGCCCCTCCCTTTCGGGGAGGGGTTGGGGTGGGGTCTTGCATTGAATTCCCCAACCGTTGGTGTTCTCACCAACAGCTAACTAATATGAGACAGAAAGACATAATTATTCATTGAATTACTTTACTTTAAAATGGATATTGCGGAATGTTATCCTGGCTAAACCGTATTCCCGCGCACCGTAAAGGACTTATCTACATTTCCTTCACTGCATTCCTTTGGAGCACCAGCGGATTTTTCATCAAATACCTTACCATTAACGCATTCCAGATATCTTTTTTCCGCTCATTAATTGCGGCGCTTACAGTGTTTTTCATTACCATGGCGCGCAAAAAAAAGCTGAAGTTTGAATTCGATAAGGTCTCAAATTTCGCCGCAATTTTTTACGCCGGCATACTGATACTTTTTGTACTCGCAACAAAAATGACAACGGCAGCGAACGCTATCTTCCTCCAGTTCACGGCGCCGATGTATTTAGTGGTGCTTGAGCCGCTTTTCCTTAAAACTAAATTCGATTCTAAAAACGTAGTAACAATTATCATCTGTATCTTCGGGATGGTACTGTTTTTTTTCGGAAAGCTTGAGCTTGGCAATATTTACGGCAACCTGCTTGCAATTGCATCGGGAATGTGTTTTGCGATGTTCAGCTTGCTGCTTAAATACAAAAAAGTTAAGCATAAAAACGATAACACACTGAACAACGTTATCATGGGCAATGTGATTGTTGCCGTAGTAGCTTTTTTTGTGATATTCCCTGATTTTACATTAGACCTCACACAATCGCTGATACTGCTCTACATGGGAGCAATACAAATAGGCGTTAGCTACATTATATTTAACGAAGGTATAAAGTATGTATCAGCAACTGAATCGATGATTATAGCTACTCTCGAAGCGATATTTAATCCCATTTGGGTATTTATCGGCATCGGTGAAGCGCCCTCGGTGTATTCAATTTTCGGCGGACTCATAATCTTCGCCGCCATTATATGGCGCAACTTCAGCAAGAAGGAAAAAAGCTTGATAATTGAGTGAATTTCAATTAACAATTTTCATTAAACAATTAACAATGAGCAAATAAAGTTCTTAAATTATCAACTATCAACTATAAATTGTAAACTATCAAATGAATCTGCAAAAATACCAATGCACACAATGCGGCTCCAACGATTTTGCCGAGCTTGGAGTAAGCAAAATTAAGTGTAATTACTGCTCAACCGTATACAGGGTAACCGAACCGGAATCCGCCAAACCGAAAGTAATTATCGGTAAAGGAGCAAATGTTGTCTTTGGTAAAAGCTCAAATGTCACAATAAAGGGCGGGGTTGAGATCAAGGAAGGCGCAAATGTGCAGTTCCTTGGAAAACTCGATATCCTCGAATTTGGCGATGAGGAAAAGATAAAGAATACGGAGTTTTATAAGATGAAAATTAAGGATTAAAAACTGCACACTTGAATATGTAAATACTATATATTAAGTTTGTCTATGTTCAATTTGCCCATATTTTAAAAACAGTTTAAAAACGTTTAATTATGTCAACAAAAGACAGAAAATTAAGGATGAGATTCGCAGGTCGCTTCATTGATCTCCTGGGGAATCAAATGTATGGAGGACCTGTTCCTTCTGTAGCGGAATTAATTGCCAATTCTTGGGATGCTGATGCTAAAAAGGTTGAGGTAACCATACCAAAGGATATTACGGAATCAGGTGCAGAAATAATAGTTAAAGATTATGGAGAGGGTATGACTTTTGATGAATTAAATGATTATTATTTGCATGTTGGATATGAAAGAAGAGCTGTAAGAGGAGAAACCACTGATGCTGGTAGACTTGTAATGGGAAGAAAAGGAATCGGTAAGCTCGCTGGTTTTGGAATTGCAGAAGACATCATTATTACTTCGGTAAAGGATGGTCATTTAATTGAATTTGAATTAAACTATACTGAATTACGTAAGAAAAAAAATTTGAATGGCTTTGAGTTTACTCCAACATTAGATAAGGCTACTACAAAACCTAATGGAGTTACTGTTGTATTTAAAAACTTAAAACTAACAAAAAATATTAATATTGAAAGCTTCAAGAAAAGTATGAGCAGGCGTTTTGCCATAAAAACTGAAGTAATGGAAATATTAATTAATGATAAAAACTTAAAAAAAGAAAATTTAGATCTTGAATATAGAATTCCGCCAGGGAAAGGTGAATGGACTGAAGAGAATATCCCCGGGTTTGGAACAGTACAGTATTGGTATGGTATATTAAATGAAACCATTCAAGACCCCGAATTAAGAGGTTTTTCTGTGTTTGCCAGAGAACGAGTTGCTCAGTTTACACCGTTTTTCTTTAATTTGACCGGGGGAATTAATGGACAAGTTGCATTAGAATATTTAACAGGTCAACTTAAGGCTGATGAATTGGACAGTACTGATGATTACATTGCAACGGACAGACAGTCCATTAACTGGCAGTTTGGTAAGGCACCTATACTTGAAGCCTGGGGTCAGGATAAGATAAAAAAAATTTGCTCAGATTGGAAAAAAAGACATACTCAAAAGAATATCGATCGATTTGGTCATAAATTAGGTGAATTCAATGAGAGAATTGAAAAACTTTCTTCCACACAAGAGAAAAAGGACTTAGTAGCCGCACTAGAAAAAGTAGCCTCTATAGAAAGAATAACTGAAGAAGATTTTAAAATAATTGCAAATTCTATGATTGCAGGTATCGAAAGAGAAAGCGTCAAAAAAGTAATTCAGAGGATTAATGCAACCAGCGATGATGCGTTACCGGAATTATATGAAGCGATGAAAGAATGGGATATTATTAGTGCGGTATCAACCGCTGAAGTAGTTTACGGCAAGATAAAAATTATTGATCAATTTAAAAAACATATTGATGACAGGTTACCTGAAAAGGCCGGAAAAGGCAAATTAGATATGCAAACATTTATTAAAGAAAATCCATGGTTACTTGGACATACTTACGAACAACTATCCCCAGCTGATTTCAGCCATGAAAAGGGTCTCGATAAATGGATTGAAGAAATTTTACTCGAAACAAATAAAGAGTACAGCATAGCTGATAAAAAAGATGACAAAAGGTTTGATTTACTTTGCATAAAAAATGATTGGCTAATAGTAATTCTTGAACTTATGCGACCGGGTCTTCCCGAAGATTATGACCACATATCTAGATTAAACAGGTATGTGACCAGAATTCAATCTTATATTAATGATAATATGGCAGCAGAAAATTTTAAAGGCAAGGCTGTATTTGGTTTATTAATAGCTGACAACCCATCAAAAGACCCCTCATTAGGGGCTACAAAATTATCTCTTAGGCATAATCTTGAATCTCTTACATGGAAAGGGTTATTCCAAAACGTAAAAGAAAATTATAAGGAGTACTATGATTTACTTAAAAATAAGGCTCCCGAAGATCCTAGACTAAAAGGTATAATAAATTTATAATGGCTACAAAAAAAATATATAATTCAATAGACATCTTCTCGGGATGTGGAGGTCTATCAGCGGGACTATATAAAGCAGGCTTTAATATTAAAGCAGCTTTAGAAATTGATGGAGATGCGACCCGTACATATGCAATGAATCACAAAAAAACGTATTTGATTCAGCAAGATATACGAACTGTAAAAATTTCCGAAATAAAAAAGAAACTGAAAAGTGAACCATTACATTTGCTAGCAGGATGTCCACCCTGTCAAGGATTTTCTTCCGTAAGAAGACTAAATGGTAAAAATAAAAAGGATATTCGAAATGATTTGATTCTTGAATACCTTCGTTTTGTAAAAGCGTTAAAACCATATACCATAATGATGGAAAATGTACCTGGTTTAATTGAGTACTACAAGTTTAAATTTATGTTAAAGGAACTCGTAAAACTTGGCTACAATATTGAAGTAAAAATTGTAAACGTAAAAGATTATGGTGTACCTCAAAGAAGAAGAAGGCTTGTTATGGTTGGCTCAAAGCTAGGCTTGATAAAAGTGGCTAAAGGTAATTTTAAAACCAGAACCGTTCGTGATGCAATAGGTAAAATTGAACCTACATCTTACACAAAAGACCCGATCCATAAAATTTACCCCACACATTCAGCCCGAATTATGAAAATGATTAGAAGAATTAGTAAGAACGGTGGGAGTAGAAATGATCTTCACTGGAAACAAAAATTAGATTGTCATAAAAAAGATAATGTGGGCTTTAATGATATATATGGACGCTTAAGTTGGGATAATGTTTCAACCACTATTACTGGAGGATGTTTGAATCCATCAAAGGGCAGGTTTTTACACCCGACAAAAAATAGAACCATTACTGCTAGAGAAGCAGCTTTATTACAGACTTTTCCAAAAAAATACAAATTCCCACTAGATATCACTCGCACTTCTCTATCATTATTAATCGGCAATGCTCTTCCACCTAAATTCAGTTATATTCAGTGTAAGAGTATCAAAAAACATTTGACAGAGCACCTAAAGTAGACATTTTAAGGATAAGAAATTCTACATTAACTACCGTTTTGGAACTATGCTTTTTTCTCATTGTAAGTCTCCCACAAAATCCCTATTTTTGTGCTTTAAATAAGCAAAATTCATAGATTTTCCGCTAATTTTTTCAGATAAATGAGATTCAATAATTGACTCAAATTTATCGCAAAGCTTAAAACCGGAGTTCCCCGCCTTCGCGGGGAGAAATCATTATAACATGGACTACAAAAACATATTAGTCACAAAATTAGATAATCCCAAAGGATTGAAGGTCGGGCAGATCCAGCTTAACCGCCCCGATGTATTAAATGCGCTTAATATCGAGCTTATGGGCGAGCTTGTAAGTACACTCGAGGGCTTTGATAAAGACCCCGAAGTGGGATGCATAATCATAACCGGCAGCGCAAAAGCATTTGCCGCGGGAGCTGATATTAAGGAAATGGCAACACAATCAGCCATCGATATGCATATCCGCGACCAGTTTTCTGTGTGGGATAAGATCCGCAAGATCAAAAAACCAATCATAGCCGCTACCAGCGGATTCGTACTCGGCGGCGGATGTGAGCTTACCATGGCATGCGATATGATAGTGGCAGCAGAAAGCACAAAATTCGGCCAGCCTGAAATTAAGCTTGGCATCATACCGGGTGCCGGCGGCACCCAGCGCCTAACCCGCGCAATAGGCAAAGCCCGCGCAATGGAAATGATACTCACAGGCAGAATGTACACCGCCCGCGAGATGTTCGAGGCAGGCCTTGTAACACGCCTTGCCGATGATGAAGTATTCCTTGAAGAAGCACAGGCGCTCGCAAAAGAAATTGCATCAATGCCGCAAATGGCTCTGCAAATGGCAAAGGATTCCATACTGAAATCATTTGATACTACAGTTGAAGGCGGCTTAGAGTATGAGCGCAAAGCGTTCTACCTGCTCTTTGCAAGCGATGATATGAAAGAAGGCATGAATGCCTTCGTTGAAAAACGCAAACCTGAGTGGAAACATAAGTAACGGTTTCAAATAGCAAATTACAAATAACTAATAACAATTTGCATCTCTCATTTTTGTAATTGCCACGGCCTTTAGGCCGTGGGTTTAGAAACCCGGAAGTAAGGGCTTTTAGCCCCTAAAAAAAGTTAACGGCTAAAGCCGTTGTAATAGAATCACAGGTCCACGACCTAAAGGTCGTGGCAACTAAGATAAATAATCTAATGACCTCACTTTAGAAAACCGAAAATTTTCGGTTTGACGCTCCTCACATTGTGGAAAAGTTTGGAGTGAGGTAAAAAAAGTATTAATAATAAAAAAACCATAATTAATTTGATAAAACAAATTTGGCTCCTGGCTGCATTTCTGGTAACCTTTACAGGCTTTAATTCAACTGCTGTTTACACGCAGGATAAGAACTTCGAAGCGAACAGAAAACAAACAACAACCGGCGATACCGCGATCTTTAACGCTGAGCAGATAATCGAGAACAATAAATCAGCTCTTATTTCAATATGGTATCACACTGATAATTATTATTCATATTTTTCCTTCACAACCATTGATACCACACTGCTCAACGGTTCAGGGTTTATCTTCAGTGAAGACGGCTTAATAGGCACCAATTATCATGTTGTTGATGGTATAGACAGCCTCATTGTAAAAACCGCAGACGGAACGTTTTATGATGCAGAGCTTCTTATCATTGATGAAAAAAATGATATGGCAATTATCCGCATTAAAAATGCCAACGGAACGAAGTTCCCCACAATAAAATTCGGCAACAGCGATGCAATGAAAGTCGGACAGGAAATATTCGCAATTGGCTCACCGCTTGGCTATGAATACACCATATCACAGGGTATAATTGCAGGTATAAGGGAAAATGAAAAAGTATCATTCACAGATCCCGTGACATACTCACCCATTGAAAAGAACTTTGAAAAAGTTCTTCAGATAACCGCGGCTATTTCACCGGGAAATTCAGGCGGCGCGCTTTTCAACCGTAAGGGTGAAGTAGTAGGCATTACAACTTATACTTATTCAGGCTACGGAAACCTGAACTTCGCAATAGCAATAAACAGCTTTGTGTATTTTATGAACTCAGTTGATCTTGCTAACATTGATAACAACCCCGAAGCTAAAAAGAAGCGCGAAGAGAGCCTGTATTACTCAAACTTAAGGCTGGCCGGCAATTATAAATCAGAAGCAACATATAACTGGATGTATGTTAAGCAGAAAGATACAATGAAGGTGCTTGATACCTTCATTGTAAAACAGGATTCCATAGCCAGAATGAATTTTAATAAGGCTGAGTCATTTTACTACAAATGTATCGATATAGCCCCTGATTCATTCAATGTTTACCGTGATATGATGGATCTTTATGTTTACTGCGAAAACTTCCCGAAAGCAGAAAATCTGTATGATACCATAAAGGCACGGTTCCAGAGCGATAGCCTTCTTAACCTGCTCTCATCAAGTCTTGCGAACGCTTATACAACATCGAAGGAATATAAGAAAGCCCTTGAGTTTTACGAAAAGATGTCCAAAAAAGATACCACGGATAATTATTTAAGATATCAGATTGGGACTATATATGAAAGCATGGGCAAGTACAACAGGGCTATCAAAGAATATAAAAAGCTTATCAAACGTGACCCGAATTATACACAGGCGTACGTTCAGCTTGGCTCCATTTATTTTAACAAACTGCAGGATTACCGCGAAGCCAAAAAGTATGTAGAAAAAGCTTATGATATCGAAATGATAAATTACGGATCCACGTATTACCTGGATATTCCGTACCTGCTTGGAATGATAGCCTGCAAAGAGAGAAAGAAAACAGACGCCATGCTTTATTACATGGACCTGAAAAGTATTTACACATATACTCCAGAAGAAAATAAAAAGAAAGCTGACCTTTTAAAGGCAATAAGAGATTTGTAGCAGGATCCTTTTTTTTAGAAGAAAAAAGGCTAACAATAATTTTTCAAATTTTATTTTACTTAAATACAATACATGATACACAAATTTGATGTTGTAATTGTAGGAGCAGGCGGAGCAGGCCTCCGCGCTGCAGTAGAAATACCCAAAGAATATTCATGCGCAGTTATATCCAAGGTTTTCCCTACCCGCTCTCATACCGGAACGGCACAGGGCGGCGTTTGCGCAGCGCTTTCCAATGAAGAGCAGGATTCATGGCTTAACCATGCCTTCGATACAGTAAAAGGCTCTGACTATCTCGGCGACCAGGATGCCATAGAGATCATGTGCCAGGACGCCCCGAGAGCTATCATTGAGCTTGAACACATGGGTATGCCTTTTTCCAGAACAAAGGAAGGCAAAATTGCACAGCGCAGGTTCGGCGGTCATACAAAACCGGAAGATCCAAACGATCCGAACTCAAAACGTGTGCCAGTAATGCGCTCATGTTACTCTGCAGATAGAACCGGTCATGTAATGCTGCAGACACTGTATGAGAACTGCATAAAGAACAATGTTAAATTCTATTCAGAGTATTTCTTAACTGATCTTATCATTGAAGACGGCATCTGCAAAGGATTGACAGCCATTGATATGGCTACATCTGAAATTCACACATTCCAGGCAAAGGCAATAATGTTCGCAACCGGCGGTTACGGCAGGGCATTCAGGATAACATCAAATGCGCATGTAGGAACCGGTGACGGCTGCGCCTTAGTATACAAAGCCGGCCTTCCTCTTGAAGATATGGAATTTTACCAGTTCCATCCTACCGGTCTATGGAGGCTTGGAATACTTGTATCAGAAGCAGCGCGCGGCGAAGGCGGTATATTAAGGAATAACGCCGGCGAAAGATTTATGGAAGTTTACGCCCCTACAGTAAAAGATCTTGCCCCAAGAGATATGGTTTCAAGGGCGATAATTTCAGAGATCCGCGCAGGCAGAGGAATATTAGGCAGCGACGGCACACATTATATCAATCTTGATCTTACTCATCTTGGCAAAAAGGTGATAGATGAAAAGATTCCCGAGATCACAGGATTTGCCAGAACATATTTAGGCGTTGAGCCTACCAGGGAATCAGTTCCAATTCAGCCGACTGCGCATTACGCAATGGGCGGCATTCCCACAAACTATGATACAGAAGTATTTGCCGATAACAAAGGAACTATTGTAAAAGGATTTTACGCTGCAGGCGAGTGCGCCTGCGTTTCAGTTCACGGCGCAAACCGCCTTGGCACAAACTCACTGCTTGATATAGTTGTATTCGGCAGAAGAGGCGGAAAGAAGATCGCTGAATATCTTGAAACAGCGGAGTATCATGCATTCAAAACAGACCCCAAAGAAAAGACCAAAGAGATGATGAGCGGGCTTCTTTCAAGAACCGGGAATGAAAAAATTCCTGAGATAAGGCGCGAGCTCCAGCAAAGCATGATGGATAAATGCGGAATTTTCAGGAATGAAAAAGAGCTTCTTGAAAATAAGGAGCTGATAAAACAGTATAAACAAAGATATCAGAACATTTCAGTTCAGGATAAGAGCAAAGTGTTCAATACTGATCTTATCGAAGCCATTGAGCTTGGCAACCTGCTGGATATTGCAGAAAGCGTAAATGAAAGCGCGCTTATCAGGCAGGAATCGCGCGGCGCGCATACTAGGGAAGACTTCCCCAAACGCGATGATGCTAACTGGATGAAACATACTTTCATTACTAAAAATGATTCCGGTGACCCGAAAATATATTATAAGGGTGTTGTAAAAACACAGTTTGAGCCGATGGAAAGAAAGTATTAATGTTAAACGTCAAATGTGAAACGTCAAACGGTTATAAAAAAGTTAAAAGAAAATTTAAAAGATATGCAAGTAACATTTAAAATACTAAGGTTTAACCCGGAAACAGATAAAGAACCTCATTTTGAGGAATATCGTTTTGAAGGCCATGAGAACATGACCGTTCTTGACTGTCTGCATAAGATAAAATGGGAACATGACGGCAGCCTGGCTTTCAGGCGTTCATGCGCTCACGGCATCTGCGGCAGTGACGGAATGAGGATAAACGGAAGGAATCACCTTGCCTGCTCTACATTACTGAAGGATATCAACACCAAAAAGCCTGTTGTAATAGAACCGCTTCCGGCGCTTCCTATTATCAAAGACCTTATACTTGATATGACTGATTTTTATGAAAAGTACAAAGCAGTTAAACCGTATCTTATAAATACTACGCCCGTTACTGAAGACAGTGAAAGGCTGCAGAGCAATGAAGACGCTGAAAAGCTGTTCGAATCGGCTAAATGTATACTATGCGCTTGCTGCACAACAAGCTGCCCGAGTACATGGACAAATAACAATTACATTGGACCTGCTGCTTTGCTTAAGGCTTACAGGTTTGTTTTTGATACAAGAGATGAGGCAGCAGATGAAAGACTTGATATAATTGATACACCTGATGGCATCTGGAGATGCCACACTATATTCAACTGTATCGAATCTTGCCCGAAGGAAATAAATATTACATGGCATATTTCACAGCTCAAAAAAGAGCTTTCAACCAGGGAATTATAAGCCGTAAACAGCCGGAATTACAGAGTATTCCGCAAGGAGGATTTAATTTTAAATGTTTCAGGATTTTGCAAAACGGAAATTCCGCGACTATATTTCAATGCTGGAATTTCCCGCAGGCAGAATAACATTCGAACGGATTTGGAACTCATCATTGCCCCCGTTCATAATAAGCTTTATAGAAAATTACATACCCAAACATAACTTACCAATAGAAAAAAAAGAGTTTGAAGAGCTGCTTGATAAAGCTATAGTATTTAATATCAATTATATTATTAAGCCCAAAAATACCCTGCTGAAGTTTTTATTCGGAGAGCTGGAAACAAGACCCGCTGCATACCTGCTTAACAGGACAAAATATTTTCAATTCTACGGGTATTACATAACCAACATAGAAGATTTTATTGCGGTAAATTCACTTGAAGTTGTATCCTATAACCAGGTTGCCCATCTTTTAAATGAAGTGAACAGGAGTATCTATGAGGAAATATCCGGTCCAAACTCCGAAGCACACAGGATGAACCTTGTAAAACTGTTATATTATTTTTTCCATGACCTCGGTGAAAACAACCCTATAAATATTAAGCTGCCGCGTAAGATTCTTTCAGCGTATTTTGCGGATAAAGGCTACACCGAAATCAAGAAAAAAATCGACGGTTTTTTCAGTGACGAAATTTTTATACAGGAAGCCGTTGAGCTGATGGATCCTGAGGTTAAAAAAACGCAAAAAGATACCGGTGATAACAGCATCAGCGATGAAGAGATCAAAAAAATTGTTTCAAAAGCAAAGACAGATTTCATCAACAAAGAAAATGCCGATAAAGAAATAGAAAAGATTCTTAAGGCCGATGAACCGCTTGAAGAAGATATCACCCGGTTGAATATTACACTAATCCGGGAGCAGGAAGCCCAGCTTCCTGCAGCTGAGAAAAATACTATCATTATAGATGATGAGATCTATTCTGATGACCTTCTTTTCGCATCAAAGTTCAGCACAATAAAACCTCCCGCCGAACCTGATAACAAAGAAAAAAGAAAACGGTTAATAGAAGACCTCTTTTGCGAAACTTCTTACAGGAAAAAAATTATCAGGAAGATATTCAGCAAAGATGAAGATGAATTCACCGAAAAAGTAAACCTGATATTAAATAAAAATAACTGGGATGAGGCTGTTACTGAGATCGAAGCGTTATTCAGCTCGAGAAAAATTGATTTTTACTCTGATGCCGCAGTAAAGTTTGTTGATATATTTCAAAATCATTTTATAAAAGATAGTTCTGTAAACGGAAAGAATAAGGCAGTATAAATGCTGATAGACAGCGCGAAGATAACGATAAAAAGCGGAGATGGCGGAAGAGGTTGTATAAGCTTCCGCAGGGAAAAGTATGTGCCAAAAGGGGGACCCAACGGTGGTGATGGCGGTAAAGGTGGAGATGTGATCTTTAAAGCTGATAATTCTCTGGCAACACTGGTTGATTTCAGATATAAAAGAACTTACCGCGCACAAAACGGAACTCACGGTTTGGGCGGAGATAAAACCGGCAAAAGCGGGCAGGATACTGTAATACTTGTACCATGCGGAAGCATTATTAAAGATGCCGCAACGGGATATATTCTTGCCGATCTAATTGAAAACGGTGATGAATACCTGGCATTAAAAGGCGGCAAAGGCGGAAGAGGAAATGCCAGATTCACAACTTCAACTAACCAGGCTCCAAGAATTGCTGAGCCGGGTATTAAAGGTGAAGAAAAAGAAATAGAAATAGAGCTGAAGCTTATTGCAGACGTGGGGTTAGTAGGATTACCAAATGCCGGAAAATCTACACTGATTTCCAAGATATCCGCAGCTAAGCCAAAGATCGCCGATTACCCATTTACTACACTTCAGCCAAACCTGGGAATAGTGAAATATAAAGATTACCAGAGCTTTGTAGTGGCTGATATTCCGGGATTGATCGAAGGCGCTCATACCGGCAAAGGGCTTGGTATCCGATTTTTAAAGCATATTGAAAGAACAAAAGTGCTTGTGTTCCTTCTTGATGCAACACTTATACCTTATAAAAAAAATAAAAAAGAAGATTACGAAATTCTCATTAATGAGCTGAAAAGCTATGACGAAAAGCTGCTTGAAAAACCCCGAATGATCTGCTTTACCAAGATTGACAGCCTGACACCTGAACAGGTTACAGGTCTCTCGAAGATCCGCTTTCCCAAAGGCAAGAGCAAAGAAAAAATAATTGTAATGAACATATCTTCTGTTACAGGTGAAAACCTGCCGCAGCTGCTTGATGAAATATGGATGCTGCTGCATCAATAATAATGAAATAATACGATGAACAGAAAACCCAATATACTTGTCTCAAATGATGACGGCATTGAAGCCCCGGGTCTTCAAAGATTAGTTGAAGAGCTTAAAAAATTCGCGAATGTTTATGTATCAGCTCCATATACCCAGCAAAGCGCCGTAGGCCATTCGATCACCATTTTTTACCCGCTAAGAACTTATGAACATAAAAAGAACGGTGAACTCTACGGTATTGCTGTTGAAGGCACTCCTGCTGATGCGGTAAAGATCGGAGTATTGTACTTTTTCAAGGATGTTAAGTTTGATCTTGTTATTTCCGGGATAAATCATGGAGCCAATACTGCGATCAATATTATATATTCAGGTACAGTTTCAGCGGCTACCGAAGGTACTATACTTGGTATTCCCTCCATTGCGGTATCTTTGACAACTTTTGATATTGTAGATTTTATTGAACCGGCAAAAATTGCATCCGGAATTATCAAACAGATGTGGGAAGATGACAAGATAAATCTGCATGAAGGGACCCTGCTGAACATGAATATTCCAAATCTGCCTGCAAGTGAAATTAAAGGTGTTAAGATAACCAAGCAGGGCAGATCTTACTGGCAGGATGGCTTTGAAGTAAGAAAAGACCCGCACGGTAAAGAATACTACTGGTTAACAGGTAAAATGGTTTACCGTGATGATTCTACAGAATTTGATGTTGCCGCGGTTCAGAATAATTATGTATCTATAACTCCCCTGCATTATGACCTTACTGACTACAGGACATTTGAAGAAATTAAAAACTGGAAAATAAATTTATAGTTATGTCAAGTGAAGTTAGAGTAGTTGATCACTCAAGCAGCGTTTTAAAGAACAACCCGCTTAAAGACCCCTATAAAAGAAAAATACTGGTTTATCTTCCACCTTCTTATTTCAATGGGACAAAAAAATTCCCAGTATTGTACCTTATATCCGGGTTTACCGGTTATGGCGCGCTTAATATGAATCTCACCCCGTTTTCAGAAAACATTCAGCAAAGAATGGACAGGCTTATCAAAACAAAAGCTATAAAGGAAATGATAGTTGTAATGCCTGATTGCTTTACAAAATACGGGGGTTCACAGTATGTTAATTCCGTTGCAACAGGCAGGTATGAAGATTATATGGTTAAGGAAATTGTTCCTTTTATTGACAGTAATTTCAGAACAATTCCAAAAGCGGCTTCCCGCTGCATTGCAGGTAAATCATCAGGCGGTTACGGCGCAATGTGGCTTGCGATGCGTAACCCGGGTACCTTTGGCTTGATGGCAACTCATTCAGGTGACTCTGCATTTGAATATTGTTACATGGAACACTTTGCGGAATTTATTGTGCTTATTCAGAAATATGGTAAAGGCCACAAAGCAGTTCAGAATTTTATAAAAACACAGATAAACAACAAACAGCCAAAAGGTAATGATTTCCATAATATAATTAATACTATAGGAATGTCAGCATGTTACTCCCCTAATCCAAAACGTAAGGAATATAATTTTGACCTTCCTTTTGACATCTATACCGGTGAAATAATACCTTCAGTATGGAATAAATGGCTGAAATTTGACCCGGTAAGAATAGTAAATAAATACAGGGCTAACCTTAAAAAGCTGAAATATATTTACGTTGATTGCGGCGTGAAGGATGAATTTAAGCTTCATGCAGGTGCAAGAATATTCTGTGAAAAGCTGAAACAAAACGGAATTAAATATACACATTTAGAGTTCAGCGGCGGCCATTTTAATGTGCAGTACAGGTATGATACAAGCTTTGCGGAAATATCAAAAAGAATTTCCTTCAACTAATCATTAATCAAGGAAAAGAAAATACATTAATGCTCCGAACCCGGCCTGAAGAGCGATTATAGAAAGATTTCCCAGCAGATTATTATCACGTTTTTTATCAAGCTCCGCCGGATCCCCGTATATATCATAATTTTTCTGGTTCTCTGATGCTTTCGATTTGAAATAATATGCAGCTACACCGCTTACAGCAGTAACTACTGATGATATAACTACAGGAAATACTTTCCTTGGCTCCTTAAAATATGTTTGTTTATCTTCTTTCACCGGGTTTGAGATCAGATAACCGCCATCCGGCTTTAAAAGAAAGTTTCTGCTGTAAACTTCATTACCGGTAACAGTTTCTGATTCTTCCAAATATCCTTTAAGCTTAACTTTTAATATTTTAGGCAGCAAGCTATCTGCCCACATAAAATAAAGAGGAGTACTGCCGATTCTTTTATCATTTACAAATACTTCGGCATTCTGCGGGGATGAATTGATAAAATTATAATTTATCAAAGCAGAATCAATTTCCTGGGCATAGTTAAGCACAGGAAAAATGAACAAAATTAATATTACTTTAAAATTTCTTTTCAACATTTCTACTGGTAAAACAATAAACAATTTCATCTGCTGCAACAAATAAATATTCCTTCCAGATAACCGGAGAAGTTTTAACTTTGTTTTCAAGCATATATTTCCAGATTATTTTCCCGGAATTAGCATCAATGGAATAAATATAACTGTCATATGAGGATACATATACATTATTACCTGAGATAACCGGGCTTGATATAATTGCCCCGTAAGTTTCTGCTTTCCATTTAATTTCCCCGGTTGCCGCGCTTAGCGAATAAACGCTTCCATCTACACAACCGGTAATTAGACTGCTATTTTGATAATTTGCAGATCCTGCTATTAACTTTGAATGCAGGTTCACTTTCCAGTTTACTTTACCGCTTTCAAGATCAATAGAATAATAATTTGAATCATCACCGCCTAAATAAGCTGTTCCGTTATTAATAAGAGCTGTTGAAATTACCGGGCCGCCCGTTTCAATCTTCCATTTTTCTGATCCTGAAGAAATATCCACTGCCGTAATTATTCCTTTATCATTTCCAAAAACTGCAGTATTACCGCTGATTGCGCAGGTTGAGTGAACTGGTGATTTTGCAGAATATTTCCACAAAAGTTTACCGGTTGCAGGTTCAATTTTATAAAAACTGCCGTTCAGGTTGCTGAAGTAAACGTGTCCATCATACAAAATAGGGGAAGTTTGAATATCCCCGTAATTTTTACGCCAGTTAATTTTTCCCGCTATTAGATCATATGATGCAATTGAATATTTTTTTTCTCCTGCAAATGTAAATATTACATTATTACCCATTACCAGTGGCGCAGTACTGCAATCTTTTCCGAGAAATTTTAAATTTCCAATTTTTCCGCCTGAATTAACATCAAATGTAAATAACTCTCCCTGTAAGGCATTTACAAATACAACAGCATCGCTTGCTGTAATTCCTGCCGGTCCCACTCCGCCTTCAATATTATAATCCCACATTAAATTCAGCGGCGGTGAAAGCGAAAACTTTGAAACATTTTGCTGGTCAGGCGAGCCGCCGGCCATTATCCAGTCATCAGGACTTACCTTTATTTCCTTATCTACTGTTATTCCTGAACACCCTGTAAAAATAAAAAAGATATTCACAGAGAAATAAACAGCGAAAATATATTTAAAGTAATTCTTCCCTTTCATATTTTTAATTTAATAATCTATGTTATATTATAAAAGGGGGTAATTAAAAATTATTAATTTATTTAACCAGAAGCATTTTACGGGTTTCGGTGACCGTTCCTGTTGTAAGCCTGTAAAAATAAATTCCGCTAGCCATATTACCTGCATCAAAAGTAACCTCGTAAACACCCGGGGATTGTTTCTGACGCAATAGTACAGCTGCAAGCCTGCCGCTAATATCAAAAACCTGAAGGCTTATATCATTTTCGTTGCCATTATTTGGAGGTAAGGAATATTTAATCGTTGTTATCGGATTAAACGGGTTGGGATAGTTTTGAAATAAGCTGAATTTTTCAGGAACTCCGTTATGAACTGTAATACCAAGCGGATTAACAGTAGTAGAAAAAGCGCTTCGGCCATGGGTCCAAACCACAAGTTTTCTTGTTCCGTTATGCAGGGTAAGATCGTGACATGGAACATTTGAAGGTATCCCAGAAGAATATACAGACCAGTTTGCACCTTCATTTGTACTGATCATTACACCAACATCTGTTGCGAGGTATAATGTGGATAAAAAAGCAGGATCGATAAGAATATCATTGACCGGTGCATTAGGCAGATTTGATGAGATTGAGCTCCATGATGCTCCGAAATTTGTCGTTTTATAAACATGCGCCCCGGTTGAATCAGTTTTGTATCCCGATAAAGTTACATAACATATGTTGGCGAACTCCGGGTGAATTGTAACTCTTGTTATCCACCTGTACGGCAGCCCGCTGTTTATTTTTGTCCAGTTGCTTCCGCCATTGGTTGTAACCCACACATTCGCGTCATCCGTTCCGCAGTAGATCACATTCGGGTCTGATTTTGCCACATCAACCGTTGTGATAGTACCAAGGTTCTGAACATGCCCGTTTGTCAGATCAGGGCTGATTGCAGTCCAGCTCTGCATACCGTTTGTTGATTTGTGAATTTTATAAGTACCGCAATACAACACCAGTGGATTATTTTTATCCATTACATACGGTGTCATCCAGTTTGTGTATGTCAGGTCGAGACCAGAAGTAGCTCCTGTAAAACTTGCGCCACCGTTTGTAGAGCGCCCAAGTCCACCGTTCTGCGATGATGCATAAACTCTCTGAGAATTTGTATAATCGACAAGGCAGTAAAAACCATCGCCGCTATAAATTGATTGCCAGCTGCCTGCCGGACCGGTAGTTCTAAGCGTTCCGTTATCCTGCGTTCCGCCTAAAATTAATGAGGGGTTATTATTATCTATATCCCCCGCATAAAACTGGGTTACGGGCAATTGAGTGCTTTCCTGCCATGAAACACCGCCGTTTGTTGAATAATCAACTCCTCCGTCATTTCCGAATACCAAAAAATTTGGATTTGAAACTGAAAAAGCTACAGCATGCTGGTCAACATGTGATGTAAAAATTGAGGAAAATGTTGTTCCGCCATTTGTTGAGCGCTCCATATTCAATCCGCCGCAAATTACCTGGTCAGAATTTATGGGATTTACTTTACAAATCCGGTTAAACCATGCATAATTTGATGATCCCGCTGCAGATGAGTTAACCAGGCTCCAGTTTAAGCCTCCATTAACTGATTTATACAATCCTCTTGTATTACCATTTGAGTATGCGGTTAATGCATACACTACCTGCGGATTTGATCTGCTTATATCGATTGAAATTCTTCCAAGATCTGCTGCATTGGAAGGAAATCCTCCGTTTACAACGCTCCAGTTTATACCGCCATTGGTAGTCATATAAAGCGCGCTCATAGGGCCGCCGTATTTAATGTAATCTTCCCTTCGTTGTCTTTCCCACATTGCTGCGAATAGCTTATCGGGATTTAAGGGATCTATTGCCACATCAATTGCGCCAACGGAATCAGATAAATATAATGACTGGTTCCATGTTAGACCGCCATTTGACGATCTGTAAATTCCCCTTTCGGTATTTTTTCTCCTGGTTGAGCCTATTGCTGCCGCATAAACAATTTGGGTGTTTACCGGGTTTATCACAATATTGCCGAAGCTGTAAGTATTATCCAGCCCTATGTAGCTCCATGAGCTACCGCCATTTGTAGATTTATAAACTCCAGTGCCCGGGTAGTAGCTTCTGAGTGAGTTGGCTTCCCCGGTAGCACAATAAATAATTTCGCCGTTCAGCGGGTCAATTGCAATTGCACCTATGGAAGAAGTATTTTGATTATCAAATACACTTACCCAGCTTTGGCAAAAGTTGGTTGATTTCCACAATCCGCCGTTAGCTGTTGCAGCATAAACTATTTGCGGGTTGGCAGGATGTATAGCAAGTGATGTTATTCTGCCTTCTATATTAGTTGGTCCTGCGGGAATCCATGGCAATGGCTGTGTGCCTTGAAAAACAGGCATTTGTTTAACATAATTCAATGCTTCTGTATGCTTTTTATCAGGAATTTCATCATAAGGAAATGCTCTTTGTTTTTCAAACCAGTCTTCTGCAGGCGCTCCGGGAATTTTACCTTTTGTTCCGGATGCGGTGTTATCACCGGTACCGGTAATATTGATGAACAATATTACCGGTATTAACAGCAATAAAATTATAAATAGTATTCTTTTTTTCAGCATGTAATTTAACTATGCTGCAAGTTAATTATTTTACTAAAATCATTTTTTTTGTGTCAGTAAAGCTTCCTGCTGTGATACGGTAAAAATAAATACCGCTGGAATAATTTACAGCATTCCAGTCAACCGAATATTTCCCTGCGGTCAGCTCCTTGTTTACGATCAGTTCAACAAGATTGCCAAGTACATCATATACAGCTACCTGAACTTTTTTATCTCCGTTGATATTAGGTATATCAAAATTAATATTTGTAACCGGGTTGAACGGATTCGGATAGTTGTTATATAATGCAAACCTTTGCGGAATTTCAGATGAAATTACCTGAATACCAATCGGTGAGCGGACAAGGGTAACAATAAACGATGTTGCAGATTGCAGTGAATCAATTCCGTTATATGCCCATGCGCGCCATGTGCAGCGAACAGAATCACCCGTAACCCCCATTTGAACTGCAATTGAATCAAGAAGACTTCTTCTCACAGAGGCAACAGAATCAATTCCGTTTGAATTTGAAGTGAATATATAATCAACAGCACCGCCGATTTTTCTTAATTTAAATTTATAATTAACCGTATTGTTTTGTGAGCTTTTTGTCCATGAAAAATTAACTTTTGAAGTATCTCCGGAATTCACACCAATCCTTGTAAATGTCGGCGGGTTCAAAACATTGAAAGTATTTAAAGATGCTCCTCTAACCCTTATATATGAAGTTTTTGTCAACGAATCTGCGCCGAAGCTGTTAGAGACCCTGAGTTTAACTGTATATAAGCCGGGTGTTGCATAAGTAACTGTTGGGTTCTGTGATGTTGAGGTAGGCGGAGTGCCTCCTGCAAATGTCCATTGCCAGCTTGTCGGTATTCCTGCTGATTGATCTCTTAACTGTACCGGATTATTGTAAAGTATTGATAAACTATCTGCTTTAAAAGAGCATAGTGGTGTTCCGCTTATATCAATATGACCATTTGAAGATTGAAGCGGTAATCTCGGTCCGCCTATAGCTGCATTTATTCTGGTTAACTGTCCCTGGGTAAATAGGTTCATACATGCATCATCAGTATAATCCATATAGTTCATGAACATCACACCGGGTGCCGATGGTGAACAGGCATCCACAGTTGGATACCCGGGACATCCATAATATTCAGCACCCTGGTTTGGTGTATCACCAACCAGATCAGATCCCCCGCATGAACCGTTATCATCGCCCCATATATGGTAAAGCCACAGCCAGTGTCCCACTTCGTGAGTTGCAGTTCTGCCTTTATTATAGGGCGGAGAAAGTGTTCCAACTGTTCCAAAATAATTATAACCTATTGCAACACCGTCTAAGGCAGGGCTGCCGCCTGGGAAAGTTGCATAACCAAGAAGCTGGCTTCCTAAATTGGCGACCCATAAGTTTAAATATCTATCTCTATCCCATGCATCATGTCCGCCTGAAGCAGTGAACTTCAGTGAAGAGCTCTGCCCGAATTCAGTTACGCTTGTTTGCGTACGTGTAATTCCGAGTGTCGGGTTACCGTTGGGGTCGCGTCTTGCCATTTTGAATTCTATTTGGCAGTCCGCTCCAAGTGATTTCCATGGTGCCGGTGTGTTAACAGTGTCTGAATTCAGCCTTCTGAAATCCTTGTTCAATACATCTATCTGTGAAAGTACCTGATCATCGGATATATTCTGTATGGGTGTATTCCATACAACATGAACTACAACAGGAATTGTAATTACAACTTTATCGCCAACTTTATGGCTGTGTTCTTTCGCAAATTTTTCAACAAACTTTTCCATCTCAGCCATACGGTCTTTATATGAAGGATCCAGCTTGTACTGCATTTCAAGATCTTCCATTGCTCCGCAGGTTCTCCTGATATTATTAACATTGCTTTGTACATTATTGAGTACACTGTCAGAATAAACAGTCGATTCATTGCTTCTGAAAAAAACAGCAGTTATCATAATAACGGCTAATAGGGAAAGTGTAAAAATAATTCGTTTCGTCATAATTTAATTCCTGATTCTTTTTAATAAAAAGCCTGCTTTAAATACAGCAGGCTTTTTAAATTATTATTAAATATTATTTTTATTTTACCAGTATCATCTTCTTCACATCCGTAAATCCGTCAGTTTCAAGCTTATAAATATATAAACCGCTTGAAAGATTGCTGCCATTGAACTCAGCCTGGTGATAACCTGCTTCTACTTGTGAATTTATAAGTGATGCTACTTCTTTTCCAAGCAGATCATATACTTTCAATTTTACAAAAGAGGATTTAGGCAGCTGGTATTTAATAACTGTGGCAGGATTGAACGGATTAGGAAAGTTCTGTTCAAGTGAGAAATTTACAGGTAAGCCGTTATTGATACCAATTCCTGTTATAGCACTGACACAATACTTGGAAATATTTATATCATCAACATACCAGCCGTCAGCCTGCAATCCTGCATCACTGGTAAGCCTGAAACGGACCTTTAAATTTGTAGAACCGTTTGCATACGGAGAAATATCAAATGTCTGCTGAGTCCATGTAGTATTAGTACCGGTATATTGTTTAACAAGCTGCCAGTTTGAACCGCCATCGCTGGAAACTTCAACTTTACAGTAATCAAAATCCAGCTCTGTTGCATAACGGTGCCAGAAGCTAAGTGTTACTACAGGATTTGTGTTTACATTCAGCGGTGTTGTCAGTGTCATATGAAGATCACAGTTTGCAGGGTAGTTACCTGAAGGACTTTCAGAAAATGAGCTGGGTGCAGTATGTGACTGCAATGTTGTTGTATTCCATGTTGTTGCTGTTCCGCCTGCTGTCCAGTTGGCAAATGAACCTGCATTATCATCCAAAACTACGGTAGGGGTTGGTGTACCAACAGGAATGTATACGCCCTGTGTATAAATTGTTGCCGTATCCTGCTTTATAGTTAAAAAGCAGGGTATGTAACAGTTATTTGCAGCCGAACCAGAGACTGTAAAATTGAATGTTGCGCTATCCTGCTGCATCATAGCCAGGTTATAGGTAAGCTGCTGAGTCGGGATTGTAACATTTGCATTAGCCGGCGTTAAAATTATTTTGGTATTATTTGCGGTCATTACACCCTTGTTACGGAACCTGACTTTAAAGCTGCCTGAGCTGCCCGGTGTATAAGATGACTGGTTGAAGTTAGAACTGATATAATTAACATACGGACCAGCTACAAGTGCTATATACTGATTAGCATGCAGCATCCCCTGTGCCAATGGTATTATCTGGTTTTGTGCCGGCCAGAAGCTAGTACCGGTTTCCGGGGTTATACTGAAAATTTTTGCATGCCCTGAGTCATTGTAATACCAGTCATCTGTACCGCCTCTAACCTGGTAACCAACTGTCTGTGAAGGAAATCCTGTTGTATACCCGTTAACTGCTTTCATATCTGCAAGAAAAATATTAAATATCGCATCATCAGGTGTACCTACAGGATCCTGCCAGCACCAGGGTTTTATTAACAGATTTCCGTGTGTATGTGCGCTGAATGCAGTTTTAAAGTTCCGTGAATTTACAAACGCTTTTATGTTCTGTGTTTCAAGCTCAGAAAATGGTAATGTTCCCCGGTAAGTTCCCTGGCCTCCGTTGCATGCATCGGTGCTTGAACCGCCGTTTGGCGAATTCCAGAACTGATAAGTTCCGAAGTTCCTGTTCGGGTCGACCGGTCCGCATGTTAAGCTGGGCGGACTTGTCAAATGTTTATTTGCTCTCCACATTCCTCCACCATTCGGATTTGTTGTCTGGTTATGTACATATCCATCAGCATTAAATACAGGTATCCAGTAAATTTCCCTGTTATTTAGAATATACCTGGCAATGGGATCAGTATTATAATTTTCAAATAGCCAGAACATATAATAGAACTGTGTTTCCATACTTTCAGGCTCGCGCGCATGAATAAGTGCATGCATCAATACTTCAGGCCTGCCTGTTGGAGCATTTGGTCCGTTGGTGACTCTTACGCACCACATATTCCTGTTTTCGTAAGTAGTACCTATAGAAAATTTTTCAGATATGAACTGCGGGTACCACATTCTCATTGAATCCAGCTTGGCAACCACCTCATTATATGTCATGTATCCGCCCATTGAGCCGTAAATCGAATGTGTTATATTATCTTTAACATAAGTCTGGATCATCTGGTCATTTATTTCAGCATTGGTCATCTTTGGCTGTGAGTTATAATATGTCATCCAGTCATCAACCAGAATTTCATAACTTACCCCTGACTTTATCAGCAGGCCTATCTCGTAATCAGATAGCCATGCATCAAGAAAATGTCCTAATTTTGAATTAGCATGGTCTATATGAAGACCTGCATCGTTCATTCTGTGAAAATCATTTTCATTGGTAGCAAAAATCCGTACCTGCGAATACTTTGGAGAAAGTGATGTTACACTCTCATTTTTAAATACAAATGCGTTAAAAGAAAAATAAGCCGTAATACTTAACAAAGCGAATAATGTTAAAGAATAAACAGTAGTTTTATAGCTTTTCATTTTAGTAATAATATAAATAAATTGGAATAATATCTTAATTTAATGCTTTTTGAATGCTAAATCAATCTTTTTAATATTGTGTATATTAGGAATATTAGTTACTCATTTTTTACAAAATAATTAACAAAAAAGGCGAATAAATCGCCTTTTTCTCACAAAAACTGTTCTTTTTATTTTACCAGCACCAGTTTTTTAGTATTGGCAAACTTATCAGTTCTGATGGAATAAAAATAAACACCGCTGGAATAACTCTCACCATTGAATTTTATCTCATATTTACCGGAATTTACAAATTGATCAAACAATACATCAATTTCCCGCCCAGTTAGATCATACACGGTTATTTTGACATTTCCGGATTCAGGAATATCAAACCTGATATTTGTTTCAGGATTAAATGGGTTTGGATAAGCATCGTACAACATATACTTTGATGGAATTTCTGTATTAATAGGCGAAATACCTGTCAGTGTCCAAATAGGCAGGTAATCCACAAAACCGGAATCATTATCAGGCTGGTGTACAATATGAGCCTCAACGGTATCAATATTGGTTGTGCCCCAGTAATTATTTTCCGCTTTGATCGGATTAATAGTGTTGTTATACAGATCATAAAATATACCTGAATTATGGTTACCATATATTTGATTCAGTCCAATATAGTTTGTATCAGAGTTAGATAAGTCACCAAGTATGAGGTTTGCCCGTTGCTGGGTTGTAATGCCCCATAGGTTTCCTCTGATATAATTTTTTGAAACAATTGCGGTAACTCCCGAACCGACTATGTTAATTCCGCTTCCGCCCAGGTTGGGACTGTTCTGAATATTATTAGTATCAATTATATTACCCCGAATAATTGCATTACTAACTCCCGCTTGAATTGTTATGCCATACCTGTTTCGTTTTATTACATTGTTTTCTATGATTACATTTATTGTACCGCCTAATGATGCAGCAACGGCTATAGCGCCTGTCTGAATTGAGTTACCGCCAGTGATCAAATTTCCTCTTATAATAGCTGTAGTTGAGCCTGTTGTACCCAGATTGATCTGAGGTACATTACCGTTTAAGATATTGTTTTCAAATATTTCATTGTTCAATATCTGCGGTGCATTTGCAATGTTAGTGCCACCTGCTATACCTACGCGGTAATTCCTGTAGATTTTACAATTTCTGATTGTTACATTTGATCTGAATAGACTTATAGCTGTTGATGTTGTTGTATTGCCATTACAGTTAAATCTGAAAATGCTGTTTTCTATAATCGGACTTGAATCCAACATCCTGAAGCCGTTGTAACTATATTCAAAGATCAGTTTATTGATAACGCTGGCATCACTTTGGTCATCTAGCCTTACATCCATGAACTTCTGCGTGGTATCAATGGAAGTGAACTTTACTGAATCTGCCGGATTTACAATAAGTGTTCCGTTTACAAAAAAAATGACATTAAAAGCAAATTTTACTGTCGCATTTGTTAGTATTTTCAGTGTATCAGATGATGATACCGTTAAAGTATCATTTACAAAGTATGTACCGGATGAAAATGTTACAACACCGCCTGAATTTGTAACAAGGTCATTCAAATTCCAGCTGACTGAAGAGTTGGGGGTTGTATAATTTGAATGTGAATTATTCGTTACAATCAAATAAAAAAGAATAATAAAAAAATACAGAAAAATTTTTTTCATTAAGAATTCCGGGAAATTAAATTATTAAAATATAGGGTACAAATTAAAATATAAGTAATTAATCTGAAATGCTAATATTTATAATATTATAAAGCTATAATTATTTTTGTACTTAGAGTGCTGCTTTAAATCATTTCAATATAGTCCAGGTCTTTACTGTAAGTTTCTTCAAGCCTTGCAGCTGAAAAGTAAGCCAGGACCAATGCAATACCTGCAACTATAGCCGCTGAATAAATTATCCCGGTTGAAGGATTCAGGAACTGGAAAAGCAGCGTCAAAGGCACTACTGCCCCTCTCACAAAATTCGGTACTGTAGTGGTAACTGTTGCGCGCAGATTTGTTCCAAACTGTTCCGAAGCGTTGGTAACAAATACAGCCCAGTAACCGCAGCTAACCCCAAGCAAAAGGCATATTGTATAGAAATAGAAAGAACCGAAGTTATTAAAGAACAGGTAAACAACTATCAGGATATTGGTGGCAAGAATAAAGATAAAAATTATTTTTTTGCGTGTTTTAAAATACTGGCTCAAATACCCGCTCAACAGGTCTCCTATTGCAAGGCCAATGTAACAGAACATCACTGATTTAGACGGAGCTACACCTTCAACACCAAGCTGTTTGGCAAAAGCATCACTGAATGTCATAAGTATCCCAACAACAAACCAAAGCGGAGCTCCAATAAGGATACACTTTACATATTTTTTAAACCGGCTCCAGTTTGTGAACAGGTGCAGGAACTCACCCCGGCTTATTTCATCTTTCTTTATGTTCTTAAACATACCTGATTCATAAACACCAATTCTGAGAAATAATAATAATAAACCCATTCCACCGCCGACAAAATATGCAGTTCTCCAGTCAAACATATCTGCAACAAGCGCAGCCACAACTGCTCCTAGGATACCAACTGATGCTACTATAGTTGTTCCGTATCCGCGGGATTCCTTGCTCATTACTTCACTAACGAGAGTTATCCCGGCTCCAAGCTCGCCTGCAAGTCCGATACCTGCAATAACCCTTAACACCGCATATTGCTGCACATCCATAACGAATCCATTCAAAATATTGGCAACTGAATACATTATAATTGAGCCAAACAGAACTGATATTCTTCCGCGCTTATCACCAAGCACTCCCCATAATATTCCCCCAATTAACATTCCTGCCATTTGCATGTTCAGCAGCAATACACCGTCAGAGAGCAGGGCATCTCCGGTAACGCCAAGCGATTTAAGCGATGATATCCTTACAATGCTGAATAATATCAGGTCATATATATCAACAAAGTAACCAAGTGCGGCAACTATCACAATTGCTGATATATTTTTAGAGCCTGAAGCGGTATTATTTGAACCGGATTCTTGCATTAAATTAATTGAAGATTAATGTTAAATTTGAAAATTAATCCCCGAAAATAATACATTTACAGTAATTTAAAAAGCATATTATGGCTATTGTAAAATTAATATCAGATTTTGACGGTGTATGGACGAACCAGGATATTGAAGCAGATTATGTATGGAAATACATTCTCAATACTGTTTCAGGACTTTCCGGCGATACACCCGATAAAATTAATTCATTGCTTCAGGAAGCAAAAAAAGAAATGGATAATACTCCGTATGATTTTGGCTGGTTCAATAATGGCGGTGTTTCATGTTATTACCAGGAAGACCCTTTCGGGGATAATAATGCAATTTTTGACTATATTGAAAGAGCTGCCAGTAAAAGATCATATTCGCATTTTAAACAGGAGCTAGCAAGATTAAAAGAAGTTATCAATAAAAAAGCGAATATGACACTTGCTGAATTTTCAAATGACTGTTTTATGAAATCAACTACCCAGTTTAAGCTGGAAGGCAAGCTGAAGCCGGTTGAAACCGCAGGCAAGATAATTAAAAAGCTTAACGCAGTGGGTGTAGAAATAGTTGTAGTATCAAATTCCAAAACTGAAAAGATAGAACATCTATTCCGCAAAGCCGGGCAGACTGTCACAAATGAAAAATCCATAATTCGCGGCAGGCTGCACGCAATTGGAGATGCCAGAAAATTTGTGATTGACAGTGCATTTACTGAGCTGCCTGAACACTACGAAATTACATCAAGATTTAAAGTTTGTTTAAGAAGAAGCAACTACTTTAAAGTATTGCTGGCTGAAATGCCTGATTACGTGATTGGCGACGTTTTTTCCCTGGACCTGGCTTTGCCTTTATATTTGAGGATGAATGATAAACGATTCGGAAAGCTGAAAGTAATTCAGCGTGTGCATAAACATACACCGGGCTGGGTTAAAGATCATTTATCAAAAGAAGAATTTAAAGGGATAGCATTTATGGTAGATTCAATTGATGAGCTGCCGGGGATACTGCTGAAGTAATCTTCTACAGCCCCGTTCTGTAAAACATCTTGTCCAGCTCATCCATCGAAAGCTTTACAATTGTGGGTCTTCCATGCGGGCAAACATATGGCATTTTCACTGAAAATAATTTATCAATCAGGTTAAGCATTTCACCTTCAGATAAATAATCACCCGCTTTTATAGCATGCTTGCATGCATAAGATTTAGCAAGGTTATCACGTTTTTCAAGGTTCAGCTTTATATCATACTCCTTATACTGGTCTATCAGCTCCTGCAGTATCTTTCCTTCATCACCTATTCTAACATCGCTGGGTATACCTTTTATTTTTACTTTTCTTTTGCTCTGCAGCTCAATTTCAAAACCAAGTGAACCAAGCTCCGCTTCTATTGTCCTAGCAACTTCATAATCTACTGGGTTAAGCTCTATATATATCGGGATAAGCAGCTGTTGCGTTAAATTTGCATTGGAATTCAGCCTTTCAATTGCCTGCTCATATAATATTCTCTCATGTGCCGCATGCTGATCAATTATCATTAATGTGCTTTCAAGCTGGTACATAATGTATTTTCGCTGGAACTGCCATATTTCATTTTTACTTACAAGGCTGTCGGTATCAGGCTCCTTATACATCTTTTCTTCCAGTGGAGTTTTAACTTGATGCGGGATTCCTTCATCTGTAAATTCAAACGCTGAGTTTGAATTCTTACCGAACATTTCGTGAATTACCGTCTGTTCCCCCGGAGCGTCTTCATGCTTTTTAAAGGTGAAGCCGCCTGCCTGCGGCACTTTACCGGTAAAATTTGTTGATTTAAAAATGTTGGTATTATATACAGGCTTGTTTTGTGCGATATCAAACCCGGTTGTTTCGGGAATTTTAACTTTAACTATTAGATCATTTTTTTCGAGTGTATTCCACACTCCCCTGCGGATAAAGCTGAACAGTGCCCGCTCTTCTTCAAATTTTACTTCCAGCTTGGATGGGTGAACGTTTATATCGAACTTCGCAGGGTCAAGCTTTAAAAAAAGGAAAAAATTAGGATAATCACCTTTATCAACAAGATCTTCATACGCTGAATGAACTGCAAATGATAAAGCCTTGCTTACAACATACCTGTTGTTCAAATACAGATTCTGGTCTTGTTTGTTTTTTTTAGTGAAGCTGGGTTTGGAAATATACCCTTTTAATGAAAGAAGCTCGTTTGTATGGTCAACTTCAAGCAGGTTTTCACCTGCTTCTTTTCCGAAAATTGAAGTGAGCCTTTCAATTAATGACTGCGAAGGTAGATTATATATCTCTTCATCCTCATTGATAAAAGAAAACGCGCATCCAAAATTCGCAATGGCAAGCCTGGTGAAAGTATCGTAAATATGCCTGAATTCAGTCTGGTTGGTCTTTAAAAAATTTCTGCGGGCCGGTGTATTATAGAATAAATTCCTAACTGCAATGGAAGTACCTTTTTCTGCCTGTATCTTTGTATGCTCAACAATTTCGCTGCCGTGATTTTTAATCAGTGTTCCAAGCTCATCATCTGTTCTGCGTGTTTTCAGCTCAACCTGTGCAACCGCCGCAATAGAGGCAAGTGCCTCACCCCTGAAACCCAGTGTAGTGATGTGCTCAAGATCATCCGCTTCTGAGATTTTGCTTGTTGCATGGCGCTGAAAGCTGAGGATTGCATCATCTTCATTCATACCGCTGCCATTATCAACAACCTGTATCAATGATTTTCCGGCATCACGGATTATCAATTGTATTGAATTGGCTCCGGCATCAATTGAATTTTCTATGAGTTCCTTAACTACTGCCTCGGGTCTGCCAACAACTTCCCCTGCCGCAATACGGTTAGCGATGAACTGGGGTAATATTTTAATTTGGTTTGGCATAATATCAATCCTGAGCGAAGCGAAGGGTTTCATTCGTTGAAAACAATTCCTGAAGACTGGTTAGATCCTTCGCTCCTGTCTGCGGCAGTCACTCAGGATTTATGATTAATCTTCCAATAGCGCTTGTACGAAACTTTCTTTATCAAAAACCTGAAGGTCATCAATTTGTTCACCTACCCCGATATACTTCACCGGGATCTTCATTTCACCGCTGATCTTCAAAACAATTCCTCCTTTTGCAGTACCATCAAGCTTGGTTAAAACCAATCCTGTAAGCGGAATCGAATTGCTGAACTCCCGTGCCTGGGTCATGCCGTTCTGCCCTGTGGTTGCATCAAGCACCAGCAGCACTTCATGCGGAGCTTCCGGAAGCTGTTTCTGTATAACACGGTTAATTTTGCTTAACTCTTCCATAAGGTTAACTTTTGTATGAAGCCTTCCGGCTGTATCAATTATTACTACATCATAACCTTTGGCAATGCCTGATTGAATAGTATTATATACCACTGCGCTCGGGTCTGACCCTTGAGCAAGCTGAATAATTTCAGTACCTGAACGTTTTGCCCATGTTTCAAGCTGTTCATTTGCAGCTGCGCGGAATGTATCGGCAGCACCTATTAAAACGGAATACCCCGCATTTTTGTAATTATAAGCTAGCTTACCAATAGATGTTGTTTTACCGACCCCGTTTACGCCAACTACAATTATTACGTATGGTTTTTTATCAACAGTAAACGGCTTTTTAGCTTCGCCATTGCCGCTTATGAAAACCTTTTTTAATTCATCACGCAATATTGCTTTTAACTGATCAGTACGCTCATATTTTTCTTCTTTAACTCTCTCTTTAAGGTTTTTTATTATTTTCTCTGTTGTATTTACGCCAACATCACTGCTTAAGAGAATTTCTTCGAGATTATCAAGAAAATCGTCATCAATTTCGCTTTTGGCATTAACAAGCTTATCAATTTTATTGAATATATTCTCATGGGTTTTCTTCAAACCCTGCTTTAATTTATCAAAAAGTCCCATAATTTGTATTGATTAAGTGCAAAGTTACTTAATAAGGGTGAATATAAAAAGTGAATAAGTTACATTTAAGGAACAGCCAATATTTTAAAGCATTTATTTTCCCTTTAACCTGAATTTACCTTTGTTTATATTTGTAGAATTACAAAAACAAAAACCATCAAAATGAAGATTTTCCTCAATTTTGCTGTAATTTCTGCATTTATTTTTATATTTAGTTCCTGCGGAAGTGATAACAAACAGACGCAATCAAGCTTAACAAACCTGGAAGAAGATAAAAAGTTCGCTATTACATTATACGGTGACGAAGTAAAAATAATTGCAAAAGGTGACCTCCTTGGCAGCGGCAAACAATCCGCAATAGCAGCTGTTGTTATGAAACAGACAGATAACAGCTTCTGGATCAAAAAAGGAAGTTTCATACAAAAGGAAAATGACGGCTGGAAAATTCTTCTGAAGATGGAAGATAAATTATCCACTCCAAAAGGAAATTTGGTCGAACAGGTTAATGCGTCAAACGGATACATTATCAGGATCGATTCATCCAAAAAACCTTTCAGTATCAGCTTTACATTGGCAAATGAATACGGAAAAGGCGCAAGTGATGAAGCGCTCATCTTGTGGAATCCTGCCGCAAATAATTTTGAGTTTTCAGAGCTTAATATTAATTTACCACAATAATAACTCTCATCTGAATGTCTCCTAAAAAAGCTCTGAAATGGGTCATATTCTGGATCTCAATTGCGTTGGCATTTAACGCAGGGGTATATTATTTTTTAGGTCAGCAAAAAGCAATTGAATTCCTTACAGGCTATATAATTGAAGAATCTTTAAGCGTTGATAACCTTTTCGTATTTTTAGTATTGTTCAAATACTTCAAAATACCTCTTGAATACCAGAGGCGAGTGCTGAATTGGGGAATTGTAGGGGTAATAATTTTACGCGGAATTTTTATACTTCTCGGGGCAGCATTAATTTCAAACTTCGGCTTTATTTTATATGTATTCGGGGCCATCCTGATATATTCCGGCTATCAAATGGCTTTTGGCAAAGAAAAAGAAATCCACCCTGAACAAAATAAAGTTTTAAGATTATTCAAAAGGTTTTATAAGGTCACTACCGATTATCACGGTGACCATTTCTTTGTAAAAAAAGATGGTATTAACTATGCTACTCCTTTATTTGTCTGTTTGCTGGTAATTGAATCAACTGATCTTGTTTTTGCAATAGATTCAATTCCCGCAATTTTCGCTATTACGACAGACCCGTTCATAGTTTTCTCATCCAACATTCTCGCTGTTTTAGGTTTACGTTCAATGTATTTTCTTCTTTCTGCAATAGCAGATAAATTTGAATTTGTAAAAAAGGGAGTCGGCATTATTTTATGTTATGTAGGCGTAAAAATGCTTATTCCTATGGCATTCCCCGGTTACCATATCCCGGTTTTTATCTCTCTCATAGTAATAATTTCTGTCCTTCTTCTTTCGGTTGTAATTTCAATATTTTTAAACAAAAGAAAAGCAAAATAATCCCTTTCACGTTATTTGTATATAATTAATACCGTCTATTTATTACGTTTTTTGGGTTTCAAAAACGCTAATTTATCCCTAAATTTACCCAAATTTTGTTATTAAACTTATTTATTATAGAAAGTTAAGAATCAAATGAATGTTCCTTTTGTTGATCTGAAGACACAGTATTTAAGTATTAAAGAAGAAATATTAAATGAAATTAATGAAGTTCTGGATAACACCGCCTATATTTGCGGAAAAAAAGCAAAGAAATTTGAAGATGATTTTGCAAAAATGCATGATGTTAAGCATGCGATCGGATTAAGTACAGGCACTGATGCCCTTCATGTAGCAATGCATGCCCTTGGCATAAAACAAGGAGATGAAGTTATTGTACCGGTTAATACATATATTGCTACTGCAGAAGGAGTTTCACTTTGTTATGCAAAACCGGTTTTTGTTGATAACGATGAAAAAACTTACAATATAGATGTAAATAAAATTGAAGCGGCAATCACACCAAATACAAAAGCAATAATCCCGGTTCATCTTTACGGTCAGCCGGCAGAAATGGATGTTATTCTTGAAATAGCAAAAAAGCATAACCTGCATGTAGTGGAAGACTGCTCACAGGCGCACCTTGCAACTTATAAAAGCAGGAAGATTGGCGGACTTGGAATTATCGGTACTTTTAGTTTTTACCCAGGCAAGAATCTTGGTGCCTACGGAGAAGGGGGTGGAGTAACTACAAATGATTCCGTTTTATATGATTTTATGCTGAAATACCGCCAGCATGGCTCCATTGAAAAATATATACACGATATTGAAGGACACAACTACAGGCTAGAAGAGATACAGGCAGGAGTACTTAATGTAAAGATGAAATATATCCAGAAATGGACAGATATGCGCAGAAAGAACGCAAAGCTTTATACAGAAACATTTGCTAAGCTTGGTATTGAAGAAGTTGTTACTCCATGGCATCCTGAATATGTTGACCCTGTTTATCACTTATACATTATTAGAGTTAAGAACAGAGAAAAACTTATTGAACATTTAAATAAGAACGGAGTACAAAACGGGCTTCACTATCCGCTTCCGCTGCATATGCAGAAAGCTTATGCTCATTTGGGATATAAACCGGAAGATTTTCCTGTTGCAAAAAAATATTCAGAGGAAATACTATCAATTCCGATGTATCCTGAAATGACAGAAGAAATGATAAATTATGTTTGCAGTACAATAAAGAAGTTTTATTCATAAATAGAAGTTTTATTTATAAATGATAGACGAATTCATTAAAAAATGGGGCGCCAAAAAGCTGATCCTTTCAGTAAATGATATTTTATGTACATTTATTGCATTTGTGCTGGCTTTATATTTTACAGCGCCGGGTATCAGTCCATATTTTACTGAAATATCTTTCATTGAAAAACTTTTGATCTTTTTTACAGGTGCACTACTTATCGTTCCTATATTCAGATATTACCAGCTATACAAACATAAATATTTCCTGCGAGTCGGAGAGCAAACGCTTCTGATTCTAAAAGGTCTTTTGATAAACAGCATTATTATTATAATTGGCATCTTTATAATTAAAACCCAGGAAGCCCTGCACGATTCCAGAACACAGGTTATAATATATTTCTCGATATCATTTTCTCTTCTTTTTATAACCAGGGTGATTTTATTAAGAAGAATTTTAAGGGCAAATTATGTTGGCGGTAACATTAAAGAGTTTATAACCAGGCGTGCCCTTGCTGTAGGTGCAGGAAATCTTGGAATATTTTTTTCTGAAATCCTTACGGTTAAACCGCATTACCATATTGAACTGATTGGATTTATAGACGAAAATCCTGATAAAAAAGGTAAGATTGTCAACAGAGTTCCGGTTATAGGTACTGTTGAAGAAATGCTTGATATTACTGAAGAGCAGGAAATTGATGAGATCTTTATCACTATCCAGAATATAGAAAATAAAAAATTGCTGGATCTTATCGAAAAATGCAAGCTGACAAATTGTCATGTTAACCTTGTATCTAATCATTTTGATATAATATCTGCTAAGCTTGATGAAGGTGAATATCACGATCTGAAAGTAATTTCAGTTTCTCCAAAACTATCACCATTATATTCAGAAAAATTCAAAAGGATATTTGATATATCAGCTTCGGGATTACTATTGCTGCTTCTTTTCCCTTTATGGCTCTGTATTGCAATTGCAATTAAAATCACCTCTTCCGGACCGGTTCTGTATAAAACAAATGTGATTGGTAAAAACGGTAAAGTTTTCAAATGGTATAAATTCAGGACTATGCATGCAAACAATGATGCTAAGGCCCATGAGATCCACCTTGAAAAACTTATTACAGCCAATAAAGGTTACAAAAAACTTGAAAACGATCCGCGAATAACTTCCGTGGGGAAAATACTAAGAAAATTCAGCCTGGATGAGCTTCCTCAGCTTTGGAATGTTTTTAAAGGCAGTATGAGCCTTGTTGGCCCCAGGCCTTGCCTGCCGTATGAATATGAACATTTTAAGGACTGGCATAAACTGAAATATAAAGTTATACCCGGTATAACCGGCCTTGCGCAGATTATTGCAAGGAACAGGGAAGATGTAACATTCAGCGATTCTGTTTTACTGGATTTATATTACGCAGATAACCAATCACTGTGGCTGGATCTAAAAATTCTATTTAAAACAATACCCGTAATGGTGTTGGGTAAAGGCGGTGTTTAACTATTAAAACTACTGAAAAAAAAATAAACATTGGAGTTATCGGAGCAGGTTATTGGGGACCAAAGCTGATAAGGAACTTTATGAGTCTTCCAAACTGCCAGGTTAAAAAAGTAAGTGATCTCAAATCCGGAAGGCTGGAATTCATAAAAAAAGAATTTCCCTCAGTTGAAATTACAAAAGATTACAGGGAAATTTTAAAAGATAAGTCTATAAATGCAGTTGTAATTTCAACACCCGTTACAACTCATAAAGATCTGGCCGAAGAAGCGATGATTCTTGGGAAACATGTGTTTGTTGAAAAGCCTATGGCATTCAGCACAGAAGAAGCTGAATCAATGGTTTATACAGCGGAAAAGCTGAATAAAAAGCTAGCCGTTGGACATGTTTTCCAGTTTGCCCCGGCTGTAAGAAAAATAAAAGAGCTACTGAAAAAAAAGGTCATTGGTAAAGTGCTTCATATAACTTCTACAAGGATTAACCTTGGTCCGCCTGAATCAGAAGTTGACGTAATTTGGGACTTGGGGCCACATGATTTTTCCATCATACTTTATTTACTGGGGGAAACCCCATGGAAAATAACTTCTGTTAGAAATGAATATCCTTTCGGAGCATTTAACCACAAAAGTTCAAAAAATAAAAATAAGTTAACCAACAATGCACATATTGACCTTAATTTTAAAAGCGGCGTAACTTCTCATATACATTTAGGCTGGCTTTCTTCTACTAAAGTAAGGCTGATGCAGATTTTTGGTTCTGAGGGAACATTAGTCTATGATGAAATGCTCGCTTTGGATGGTAAGCTCAAACTATACGGCCTCGGGATCGATAACAGAATTAAAAATAAAGCCGGAGATAATACTGCACTTGGATACCAGACTGGTGAGATCACAATGATCCCTCTTGAACAACATGAACCTCTAAGATTAGAATGCCAGGAATTTATTAATTCCATAATAAATAATAAACAGCTTATAAATGATGGCAGAATCGGACTTGAAGTAGTTAAGTTACTCGAAACTTCAAGTGAATCATTTAATAAAATCAATTAATGGAAAAAAAATATTTTTCTCATCCAAACGCTATTGTTGAATCCGAAGAAATTGGTGAGAAAACCAGGATATGGGCTTTTGCACATGTACTTAAAAATGTAAAAATTGGGGAAAATTGTAATTTGTGCGATTATGTTTTTGTTGAAAGCGGGGTAAAGATCGGCAACAGGGTTACAATTAAGAACGGAATATCATTGTGGGAAGGGCTTGAAATTGAAGATGATGTTTTTCTTGGCCCCAATGCAGCATTTACAAATGATATGTTCCCCAGAAGCAAGAGACACACAGGCGGGTATCTCAATACACTTTTAAAACAGGGGGCTAGTATAGGTGCTAATGCCACGGTTTTATGTGGCATTACTTTAGGTAGATACTGTCTTGTCGGAGCTGGTTCCGTTGTTACCAAATCTGTTCCTGATTTTGCTTTAGTAACCGGTAACCCTGCAAAATTCAGATACTGGATAGCAAAAACAGGCGAAAAGCTTATTTTTGACAGCAGTAATATTGCATCAGATTCAGATGGCAATAAGTATAGTTTTACTCCGGATGAAAATATAGGCTTTGTAAAGGAAATATAAATTGATAATATCTCAAACGCCACTCAGAATAAGCCTTTCAGGAGGCGGAACTGATCTTGCAAACTATTACAACAATAATGAAGGTTTTGTTGTAAGTACAGCAATTGATAAATACATTTATGTAATAGTAAAAGAAAGGTTCGATGAATTAATATATGTAGATTATTCTGCCAAAGAAATTGTCAGCAATATATCCCAAATAAAACATGAGCTTGTAAGAGAAGCTGCTGTTCTTACCGGGATGACAAAAGGATTCGAGGTAATGATGTTTGCTGATATTCCTTCAGAAGGCTCCGGACTAGGTTCTTCTAGCAGCCTCACAGTCGGTTTACTTCACGCATTTTATCAGTACCTGGGTAAACTGGTTACCGCTGAGCAGCTTGCCCGGGAAGCATGTAAAATTGAAATCGATATCCTTAAACGCCCTATTGGCAAACAAGACCAGTATATTGCTGCTTACGGAGGCTTAAAATCCTTTAAGTTTTGCAAAGATGATTCCGTTGAGGTTACTCCTATTGACCTGATAAGCGAAGCGAAAAGAAAGCTTGGTTCTAACCTTCTGTTGTTCTTTACCGATACAACACGTAAAGCTGCATCGATACTTGAAGAACAAAGTAAAAGTATACAAAGTAAGATTGAATTTCATAACCGGATTAAAGAGCTTGCTTATGATACACTTGACGGACTTAACAATCTTGATATTAACAGGGTTGGAGAAAACCTTAAGATCAACTGGGAAATGAAAAAAAATCTTGCTTCTAATGTTTCCAATAAGGATATTGACAAAATGCACAGCCTCGCCATGGAAGGCGGAGCTTTGGGAGCGAAAATATCGGGTGCCGGAGGCGGAGGATTTCTGCTGGTTTACTGCGAAAGAGATAAGCAGGATACCTTAAGGCGAAGCCTGAAGCAGTACAGAGAGCTGCCGTTCTTTTTGGAAAAGTACGGAAGTAAAATTATTTTTGATCAAACAAGATACGATATTAAATAAGGTTTAACAGAATTTGTATATGGAAAAAGTTTTAGTTACAGGTGGCGCAGGATTTATTGGGTCCCATACAGTTGATAGACTTTTAAAGATAGGTTATGAGGTCAGGATTCTCGATAATCTGCAAAAACCGGTTCATTTAAAGGGTAAACCATCTTACATACCCGCAGAAGCGGAATTTATTCTTGGGGATGTTAGGGACCGGGAAACAGTTGAAAATGCAATGAACGGTATAGACTATATCTTTCATCTTGCTGCTTACCAGGATTACCTTCCTGATTTTTCGACATTTTTTCATGTAAATTCTGTCAGTACTGCTCTTATTTATGAAATCGCTGTAGCTAAAAACCTGCCTATAAAAAAAATTATTGTTGCGTCATCACAATTTGTTAACGGTGAAGGCATTTATAGGGATTTAAAAGGTAATTATGTTTACCCGAAACGCAGGTCAAACGATCAGCTGGAAAAAGGCAAATGGGATTTTACAGATGAGAGCGGAAATCCTCTTGAGTATGTTTGGACACCTGAAACCTATGCATGTCCGCCCAATCAATATGCCATATCAAAATATTCCCAGGAGTTAATGGCGCTGAACTTCGGTGAAAGATATAATATCCCAAGCGTCGCTATGAGATACTCTATCGTTCAGGGTTCAAGGCAATCATTTTACAATATGTACAGCGGAGCATGCAGGATATTTTCATTGAGTTATTATTTTGATAAAGCGCCCACTGTTTATGAAGATGGTATGATGATGCGTGATTTTGTAAACGTACACGATGTAGTTGATGCAAATATCCTTGTTATGCAGGATGAAAGAGCAAACTATAATGCTTATAATGTCGGCGGCGGTAAGGCTTACACTGTAAAGGAATTTTCTGAAATTGTCGCTAAGGAATTCGTAAAAGAACACCTTAAAGCAAATATTTCAGGTGAATATCGTTTCGGTGATACAAGAAATGCATGCTCTAATATTACCAAGCTTAAATCACTTGGCTGGTCACCTCTTCGCACGGCTGAAGACAGCGTAAAAGAATATATCAGCTATCTTAAAGCCCAGACAGATATTCAGGATATCCTTGATTATGCTGAAAAAACCATGAAAAACCTCAATGTGGTCAGAAAATCCAGTAATTAAGTCCTGATTTTTCTCCTTTATACACTATTTTCATTGAGATATATGTTTTTTATGCGGATTTTTGTAAATTATAATAATTAAAATATATTTATGACTTTTAATGAATATCAGAAACTGGTCACAGATACCATGAATTCTGTTGATCAAAAAGAAATATCAGATTTTATTGATGTCCTTGTGAATGCATATTCCAATGACAGGTTCGTATTTGTAATTGGCAATGGCGGAAGCTCTGCTAACGCTTCGCATTTGGCGCAGGATCTTGCCAAAGGAACCAAAATTCATCCTGAACACGAGATCAGGCTCAAAGCTCTCAGCTTAACCGATAACACTCCTTTTCTGACAGCACAGGCTAATGATGAAGGTTATGATACTATCTTTGTGCAGCAGCTTATTACCTATGCTAAGCCCGGTGACCTGGTTATAGCGATCAGCGGCTCGGGAAACAGCCCCAATATTATAAAAGCAATTGAATGGGCAAACAAGAACGGAATGACAACCATTGGCGTTACCGGTTATGACGGGGGAAAACTGTATAATATTGTTAACCACAGGCTCCACGTTCCATTGAACGAAATGTGTACTGCTGAGAGCATACATTCAATTGTGTTTCATTACGTAATTTTAGAATTACGGGAAAAATTCAAAAATCTGAATTAATCTATTTTGCAAATAATCCAATAAATCATGGGAAAGTTCAAATACTGCTTTGCTTTATTATTGTTTATCTGCTTAACTCAATCTGTATTCACACAGGTTGAACTGGTACCGCTTTCCAATCCTGTTTATGATTACTTTGACCGTATGTTAACTAACAAAGTAATTGATAACTTTTCTTCTTCTATGGGGCCGCTTTCAAGAAGGGAAGCTGCTAACCTCCTTAAGGAAATTATCGGCAAAAAGAATAAACTTTCCAAAACCGATAAGATTTTACTGGATTATTACACTACTGAATTTGAGTATGATATGTTCGGTACACTCAAAAATTCCTCAGATTTTTTCTCAAAAAAAGGAGTGGGTGAGCTTTTTAATAATAAAAAGCAAAAGTATCTTTATTCATCGGCTGATTCCAATGTTACATTCTTTTGGGATGGTATCGGCAGTATCAGATATATGGGACTTGAAGGAGATTCTTCAGGTAAACCCCATGTATTGCTTGGCGAGCTTGGAACCAGGATACGCGGTACTTTATTCAAATCAGTCGGTTACTATTTAAGGCTTTCTAATGGAGTAAGGCTTGGCGGAACCTCTGAAGATGCGCAAAGAACTGCGTTCATTGACCCGCAGCTTTCTTCGATAAGGAAATATATCAGCGAAGGAAATAAAACCTTCGATAGCTATGAGGGCTATTTAAGATATGCCCCATCAACAGACTGGCTTGGCTTAACCGTAGGGCGTGAAGCATTAAGCTTTGGCTCAGGATTCATAGATAAAATTTTCTTATCAAACCGAAACTCCGCTCCATTTGATTTTCTCAAGCTTGATCTGCATTATAAAAAAGTCAGATATTCATTTTTCCACTCAAGCATTGTAGGAAATGATTCAGCCGGAGCGCAGCTTGATGCAAAATATCTTGTTTTCCACAGGCTTGAGCTCGGACCGTTCTTCAATAACACACTTAAGCTTGCATTCAATGAAATGGTGGTTTACAGCAATGTTCCGCTGAATTTTGCATTCATTAATCCGATAAGCTTTTTAACTTCCGCTGACATGAATACTGAACTGCCCGGAAGGAACTCTAATAATACCCTGCTTGGAGTTGATATGCAGCTATACCCTGTTAAAAATCTGGCTATCCAGGGAAGCCTGCTGATTGATGACCTGAATTTTGAAACCCTCGGTAATGATTCAGCTAAAGGAAATGATAATAAGTTCGCCATTCAGGGCGGTATTAAATGGCAGAACGCATTTACACTGCCTAATCTCGGACTCGTATATGAATATACTAGGGTTAACCCCTTTGTTTATGCACACAGAGAGATAAATAACTCTTACTCAAACTGGAACCTTCCCTTGGGACATTCACTTAACCCTAATTCAGATGAACATGCATTCAAGCTGGCGTATAACTTCGGAAGCAGGCTCAGGCTTGCAGTTACATACAAAATGCAGAGAACAGGCGAAAATTACACAGATAGCCTTGGAAATTTTATAAATGTTGGCTCAAATATATTGAACGGCAGTGAAGATTTTGCGCGCAAGAATGAATTTTTAAACGGTATCCGAATTAACAGGAATATTATAATTGCTGAGCTTGAATTCGAACCAATTAAGCAATATTTCTTTACGATCAGATATACCCGGAAAAATTATGATTACGTTGACAGGAATATCAGCTTTGGAGAAAACATCTTCTGGGGTAATTTCAGGATAGATTATTAAGCCGGGCATAAATGAGCATTAAAGAAAATATTAAAAAGCTGGCGGCAAAGTATTCGGGAGAAATGATCTCTCTCAGAAGAGATATGCATGCAAACCCTGAAACAGCGTTCAATGAACACGAAACAACCAGCCTTATATACAATAAGCTTAAAAACGTAAGATTAGATAAAGTAGAGCGTTTCCCCGGAACAGGACTGTTTGGTTTGCTTAAGGGTAATTACGGTAAATGCGCCGCTTTGAGAGCAGATATTGACGCATTGCCAATCACTGAAAATACCGGGTTAAAGTTTTCATCAAAAAATCCCGGCGTTATGCATGCATGCGGCCACGATGCGCATTCAGCTATGGTTTACGGCGCAGCTTTGATACTAAAGGAGCTTAAAGCTGAACTTAACGGATCAGTAAAGTTTATTTTTCAGCCTGCTGAAGAAAAAAATCCCGGCGGTGCATCAGTGTTGATCAAACACGGTGTGTTGAGCTCACCTAAAGTTGATGTAATATTCGGCCAGCATATTCTGCCCGGCAAGCCGGCCGGTAAAAATGGATTTTACCCGGGCGTAATGATGGCTTCCCAGGATGAAATATACATTACAATTATTGGTAAAGCCGGTCACGGGGCAAGACCTCAAGGCGCAATCGATCCAATCGTCATTGCATCCCAGGTTGTTCTTGCTTTACAAACAATTGTTTCCAGAAATACTGACCCGTATGAGCCCATAGTTATTACCATTGGAAGGTTCCAGGGCGGCACTATTAATAATGTTATACCTGATAAAGTTGAACTCTCCGGCACTGTCAGAACCCTGAATGAAAAGCTTAGAAAAAATACGCTGAAGCTGATAGAACGCACTGTTAAAGGAATATGTTCTTCCGCCGGCGCTTCATATAAATTCACAGTTTCACCCGGGTACCCTGAGCTTGTTAACTCACCTGATGTTACAAAGTTTGCTGAGACTTCCGCAATTGAATTCAGCGGGAAAGAAAATGTTTTTAAAGGTGAAAGATTCATGTTCGCCGAAGATTTTGCGTACTATTTAAAAAAATGCCCCGGAACCTTTTACTGGATCGGGGCTGGAAACACAACCGGTCTACACACTTCTACATTAAACCTTGATGAAAAACTGATCCCGCAGGGAGCCGCTTTTATGGCATATCTTGCATGGAAATACCTCTTAACTAACTGATATCTACAATAATTTTAATGAAGCTGAGAACAGAGGTCCAATTATTCCAGGTTTTCAGAATTGCCATTGCAATGTGTTTCATTGGGCATGGTGCTTTCGGTATTATTACTAAACAGATTTGGTGTAATTATTTTGCGGTATTTGGTATTGATCAGGTAATAGCATACAAGCTCATGCCTGTAGTAGGTACTTTTGATATTTTTATGGGCATTTTAATTATCACATACCCAATGAGAATTGTACCGGCATGGCTGGTATTTTGGGGTCTGTTTACGGCTCTATTAAGACCCTTATCACATGAACCTTTTGCAGAATTTTTAGAACGTGCCGGGAATTACGGCACTCCTTTTGCAATGCTGCTATTAGTTGGATTCGGAAATAATTTCAAAGATTTATTTTCAAGGCTGAAAAGTGACAATTTTGCACAAAAGAATGTATGCAAAAAAATAGAAATCTGTTTAAGGGTAACAGTTTTTCTGTTGTTATTAGGGCATGGATGGCTTAATCTAATACATAAGAAAGGACTGTTAGATCAATATTCTTCTGTTTGTATTTCCGATCCTGTTACAGTTGCTGGTATAATTGGAATTTTTGAGATCCTTGCTGCAATACTCATACTCATAAAACCTCTGCGAAGTATATTGCTCCCACTATTAATTTGGAAAATTGCTAGCGAAATGATTTATCCTGCTTATCCATATTGGGAGTGGATTGAGCGTGGTGGCAGCTATGCTGCTATTATGGCATTATTGATAATAATTAAACCTGCCAAAAAAGATTAGATCAAACAATTGGAATTTGTATAAGATCTTATTGATAATATAAAAGCCCTGAAATATACTCAGGGCTTTTTATTTTTTTAATAATGAATTACTGATTTTTTCTCAATTTAACTCGGCTGTAAATATCAGCCCCGATATTTTCTCCCATTAATACCCCATTTTCACAGGCATTCCTGTAATGGATTCCACCGTAAATTCTTGAATTAGAACATTCCACAGCTGCTTCTTTAAAATTATTAAAAGAGCGCGGTGGCATTCCAATTCGTAAATGAGTAGTATCAGTAAACGGTAATTCACCAAATACTTTTGTTAAAAGGTAAGAACAAGTTCCTGAGCTTGTTGAGTGACCTGAAGGATAGTCCGGAAATGGTGGTGTTGGTAATAATGGTGTCCAGCCCGGCTGCATATACCTTCTTATAAAAGATTGTGGTCTCAAATAGTTATCAAAATATTTAGCATACCAGCATGAAATGAACGCATCTCCAATTCCAATACCTAAATAACCGAATGCTTCTGCAGCTTTATCCAATTTGTACCCATGTTTAGATATCATTTGATATACGATTGATACCCAGTGCCCCGGAGGCTGTAATGTTAATTGTTTATCTCTCCAGAATAATGCAATTTCTCTTTGTTCGGGAGTAATATTTTCTCTTATCTGTTTAATTTCAAGCTGATCAATGTAAAAAGGCGAACCTGCTGTAGTATCAAAGCTATATGAAGGTGCTAAGTAATTTGAAGATGCACTTTGTACAGCAAAAGTCCTTAATGTTCCCCAATATGGCTCTACTGCTGTATCTCCGGGATTAATTGGTTCCCAATTAGCAGGATTTTCGAAAATTGAAGGCGGATTGTAGGGGGCTCCGTTTATTCTGTAAAACCCATCATTGTTAGCCCATTCTAGAATCTTAACGGCAATTGCTTCGCCTAGTATAATGGACCGGTTAATCACTGAAGAGTCTTTTTCAGAATATTTTATAAGCCTTTGATTACTCGCCATATTATTTATCATATTATGAGATGTATTATGCAGCACTCTGTATAAACCACGGAATAATATGGGCATGGCACCTGTAAGTACTGAAGGCCAATCATACTCATAAGCCGGATATGCCAATGGCATTTGCGGCATTTCTTTTAATTGACCGCTCAATGAGCGGTACATTGGCATTCCCTGCACAATACATTCATATAATCCAATACTCAAATAAGAATAAATTCTGCCTGCTTGAGGTGGATTATCACGGCTTTCATCAGCAATAATTTTTCCTGAAAGCCACATCCAATCAGTTGCATACTTTGCATCATATGATGATGCTAAAGGTGAAATTGGTTCCGTTACAATATTTACTGATGTACTGTTTTCACTGCAGCCGTTCACCAGTACAGTAATAAGTAATAAAAATACTATATAACCGAATAATCTTTTCATGCTCAGTACTTTTTATTTTATTAATATCATTTTTTTAGTGTCTGAAAATTCACCGGCTCTCATTTTATAATAATATATTCCTGATGATAATCCGGAGGTAACCTTTTCATTTATATCATATCTGTAGTTTCCTGCTGTTTTGTATTCATTTACAAGCTCCTTCACTTCAATACCGAGTATATTATAAAGCTTGATGCTTACATTGGTGCTTTTAGTGACAGAATATTCAATAATTGTCGAAGGATTAAATGGATTTGGATAGTTCTGTGATAAGCTGAATTCTGCAGGCAGTATAGTATTGTTCCCGTTTATCCCGATAACACCTGCTTCGGTAATTGTAGTAACATTATTTACAGGAATATTATGTACAGTCTGCATAATACCGCTTGGCCAAAGTACTCTTATAGAATCTATGACCGATGAATTACCTGCACCCATAGTCTGCACCATCGAATTCTGCGAACAGTAACTCTGGCCGCATGTTACGTATCTTTTGTATTTATTAATACCTCTGTAAACTTCCATCAGCGCACCAATACCTTCCCTGTTGCTGTATGTGCCCTGCAGCTTTATTTTAACCCATTTATTACTGCCTCCGCTGCTTTTCATCAGGCTAACAGGATCCCCGGTATTCATTGATACCATATCAATATAACCGTCATTATTTACATCTCCTGCAGCGCTTCCGTAACTCTGGAAATTATCATTAACCAGGCCAATGTTGGTTAGCTGTGTAAATGTACTGTTCCCGTTGTTCCGGAATAATACATTATACCTGTCAATTGGCCCGCCTGATACGGCTATATAAAGATCGTCATCACCGTCATTATCGTAATCAAAAAAATTATTCCCCCAGCAGATCCTGTTAACGCTCATATTATAAGTACCGGCTACTTCTGTAAAAGTACCGTTACCGTTGTTCTTAAGGAATGCATTACCTTCTTCACCATTTGATACATAAATATCAAAATAGCCGTTATTATCAAAATCAGTAATGGAAAGTCCCATCGCATCCAGCTCAAGAAAAGTTCCGCTCTGCTGGCTTACATTGCTGAATGTACCGTTGCCGTTATTCTTAAGCAGAGTATTGCCGTATCTTCTGTCTGAGGCAATATAAACATCAGGCCAGTTATCATTATTATAATCAATGGCTATCATTGCAAGAACCTTATTGCCTGAATTTTCCATATTAGCAGCAGCGCTTACATCCTGGAATGTTCCGTTGCCGTTATTTCTGTAAAGTTTATTGGGCTTTGGGATGTTATTGCCAAAACCGGTATAAACGCCTATATAAAGATCAAGGAATCCGTCACGGTCGTAGTCGAACCAGATTGCTGTAGTTGCGTGCAGCGAGTCAGAAGTAATTCCCGCAGATGATGTGAAATCCTGGTAAGTGCCGTTGTTGTTTTTATAAAACTTCAGAATACCCGTAAAGTGAATGCATAAAATATCCCTGTCACCATCATTATCATAGTCACATACAAGTGTTGCCTTTGATTCAGAAGCCTCTGTGAAGCCAAATGAATTTGTTACATCTGTAAAATTTACAATGTTATTTCTGTAGGCAACAATTGTTTGTCCTGAACTGCTGGTTGAAAATATATCGTCGTATGAGTCCAGATCGTAATCAACAAAGCTTATACCGCCGCCGTTAAATCCGCTTTGGTACATGTGTCCAAGACCCAGCTGTGGTCCGGCATTTGTATAAGTTTGTGCCTGTATAACAGAATTAAAAAAAAGTATTAAAAAAAGAAAAAGTAAATAAATTACTTTCATTTATTGCTCCTTAAAATGTGATTTATAGCAGGTATAATAATATTTTTTGCTGTTTATAACAATACAAATAAACAATAAAAAAGCCCTAAAATTACTTAATTTTAGAGCTTTTTTTGTAAATTTATTTAAATTATTTACTTAATCAGCAGCATTTTCCTGGTTTGTGTAAAACTTCCGGCGTTTATTGTGTAAAAATAAATTCCGCTTGCCAGCTCACTGCCTGAAAATGTTATTGTATGATTTCCGCTTGGATAAAATCCGTTCACCGGTTCATTAACGGTTTTTCCGCTGATATCAGTCACAGTTATTTTTACCGTTGAAGCATTTGGCAGAGAAAACCCGATCTTTGTTTCAGGATTAAACGGGTTAGGATAATTCTGTTTAAGCTCAAATTTTTCCGGTATCAACGAACCGCTGTTATTAATTCCAACCATATTCATACACGGACCTTCAATAAAAGTAAAATAAAATGATTCAGCTTTATTGGAATTCTGGTTTGTTGTATATCCGCCAACCATGTATATCTGGTCATAACCTTTTCCGCAGGCTTTGTAATTGGATCTTGCCTGGGAATTATCCGGTAAACCCGGCTGCCATGATTGTGTACAAAAATTATAAAAATGTGTCTGTGATGTAGGAACTGAACCGCCAATAGCGCCGCCTGTGCACATTACGCCAACTCCGGTTGATTTAACACCTATATACGATGCCATTCTTGTTATCGGACCGGCAGGGTAGTTTGCAATTTGAGTCCAGGTAATTCCCATAGTTGTTGGGTTTATAACACCTTTATAACAGTTAGCCAGCGCAACACCCCCTGTGGTATATCCGCCAACTGTAATTATTGTATCCCTGTAAATTCCGCCGCCCAGCATTGCATTTGGTAACGGAAGGTCATTGCTGTTAGTGTAGGAATTGGATGCTACATTATATATCTGGACTTTATTTGTCTTTAACGAATTTGTTCCAAAATAACCATCACCGCCGCCAATCACAAAAATATAGCTTTCGCTGTGTTTTAATACAAGCGCATCGGTGATCTTTGTTGGCATATCTGCCATTGTTTGCCATGAATTGTTAATAACATCATACTTAAGAGTTTTACCCAAACCGCTTGATGAATTGCCTCCAAACACATAAATGTATGATCCGCCGCTTACAGTTACTGCTGTTCCAGAAGATATCTGGTGCGGCATTGTGGAATAATTATTCTGCCATGAGTTTGTTGATAGATTTAACCTTGCAACCCTTCTCATATCGTTTGAGCTGTTGCCGCCGCCAAACTGATATAAATACGGAACTCCTGCTATTTCTACATATGCGCAGCAGCTCCTTGAAAGTGCATTCGGTGAATTTGGCAATGTTGACCAGTTTCCCGATAAATTGTATGGGGTGGGTTCAGGTACATAAAACGAACCTGAAGTATAGTTCTCATCATAATCCTGGTTTTGTGCAGGTATATATGAGACAAACAAAATAAATACTATTGATGTAATTAATACTTTCATACAATTATTCCTTTTTTAAGTAATTATTTAAATAATTACCCCCTAACTGTAGTAAATTTAATTACTCAATACTAGTGATACAATCACGTGATTAGGTTAGCTGTAAAAAATAAATTCATTAAATTTACTTAATTAGGACCATTTTTTTTGAGTCTGAAAATTCCCCAGTTTCAATCTTATAGAAATATACCCCGCTTGCCATGTTACTGCCGTCAAAAACTACTTCATGCCTGCCTGATGTAAAGTATTCGTTTTTCAATATCTGAAGCTCTTTACCTAACATATCAGTTACGGTTAACTTAACATTCCCGCTTTTAAGGATATCAAAAGAAATAGTTGTTTGAGGGTTGAACGGATTAGGATAATTCTGCCTCAGGCTGTACTCTACCGGTATGTTTGAATTGCCAATGCCTGTTAAAGGACCCGTACAGTAAAGCAGGCATGTATCTGCGAAAACATCAAGGGGTCTTGAAACCTGTCCCTGGATCGAACCTCCTGCGCACCATATCTTAACGCCGGGCACTCCCTGGCAATATGTAATACTTGCAGAAATAGACCCGCTTAAATTATTTGTCCTGTTTGGTTTGCCGTCTCTGTAAGTCCATGCTGATGTTGTTGTATCCCAAACAGCAACTGAATCATTGCCTGAACCTCCGTTAATTTCTCCCATAACAACATAAAATTTTCCTAAAATGGCTGTACCGCCGGGCCTGCTTGTAGCAACAGCTATGTTTGTTCTTTGCTGCCAGGTTATCTGAAGCGGGTTGGAAGGATTGATCGTTCCCACCCAGAAATCATTCCTGAATGAACCTGAAAAACCGGCGCAAACAAACAGCTTATTGCCTAAAATTCCGCCTGCAAAGCTGCGCCTGCCGTTGCCTGAAGTAATCTGTGTTGCCTGTGACCAGGTATTTGTATTTACATTATAGACCTGTATAAGTGTTTCATAGGTATTCCATCCACCCATCATGCTGTATATTAAACTATCCCTGTAACACTCAGCTACATTACCTGTGACCGGTGTGGGAATATCAGCAAGTGCTGACCAAATTCCTGTTGCCGGATCGTAGACAAAAGTTTCTGATGTTCCTGTGGCAATTGCCGTATTACCGCCACCTATATAGTATATTTTGTTTCTGCAGGCAACAAGATCACCTCCTGATTTTGCAACCGGCGTTCCTGCTCCAACTGTCCAAACATTTGAGCTGATTGAATATTTATAAAAATTTGTTGTTGGCGCTCCTGATGATGAGCCGCCCGCTACATAAATTGTATCGCCTAATACAACCGAGGCGTGGCCCCAGATAGTACCCGTTCCGGGCATTACCGGAAAATTCCCGCACCACTGATTTGGCTGTCTTTGAGAAAGGATTGAAACTGTGGATAATAGAAGAAAAAGAGAAATATATTTTTTCATGATTCCACCCCCTGGAAAATTTGAATTGTAATTTTCTATACCTTAAAATAGGTAATTAAAGAGGTTAAATCAATAAGGGTATTAGTTAACTGTAAACGCTATTATTTTAATAATATCATCTTTTTTGCAATAGAATGTACATTATTACTTATTCTGTAAATATACAAACCGCTTGCAAGATCTTTACCGTCAAACTCAAGTTCATATGTTCCGCTGCTAAGAGCTGTAAATTTGTATGAATATACCTGCCTGCCTGTAATATCAAATACATCAAAGCTAATATTGTTATCATCCGTTTTAACATAATCAAATCTTACTTTTGTAACCGGATTGAACGGGTTTGGATAATTCTGGTAAAGCCTGAACTCTGACGGAATATTTGATGATATGTTATTTATGCCAATTGGCGGCGGGGTAATAAAAGAATATTTCTGCGCTATATTAAGCGCATTGGGATTTTTAAACCCGCCAAATAAATAAAAATAATTCGAGTCTAAACCTGTTACCGGTGCAAACGATGATATATTAGCCGTAGTATCTCCTGAAACCGGAAGAAATCCGGTCCACACCCCTATAGTATCCTGAAACCTTAATCCCCATATCTCATTCACAGAAGCAGAACCGTTCATCCCCGGACCTATCAGCATAAAATCCTGCCACCTGGCTCCGCAAACCCGGTAAACAGGCACGCTGAACGGTAAATTGGAAAAAAGCTGCCAGGTAATTTTAATAGTATCTGCGCTGTATAAATTCACATTTCCTTTAAAAACAGAATTTACAAAACCGGCACTGTAACCGCCGGCTACAAAAAGCGAAGTATCAAATTCTGTTTTGTTGAACTCTGAATGCGCAGTTGTGATATTTATGGGATAAACATTTGAATTGATCCATGTATTGAAAGCAGGATTATAAATTCGAACCAGGTTTATTGCCCCTGAAAATCCGGATACTGAGCCGCCGATAACAGCAATAAGACTGTCATTGATAACACTCACAGCAGCTTCGTGAACAAACGGCGCCGGTAAAGTATCTGCTATTGACCATGTGCCGGTTAAGAGTGAAAATTTAAATATCAGTCCGTCTGCAGATGTAAAGGTTGAATCAATTGAGCCAACAAGATAAAGTGCATCCTTTACTTTTACCAGCTTACCTGACCATCTGGGCTCCGGCAGCGAAGCTGCCTGTGTATATGTACCGCTGTTCAGATCATACCACCGGCATGTATCAGTCGGAACTCCCGATGAATTTGAACCGCCGCAAATTAATATCCGTCCTGATAGAGAATCATAATATGTATTTGTTCCAAGTAATGATTGCGGCATATCATTCAGCCTGCTCCATACTCCGTTTACATACAGGTTCGTATCACCGGGGTTGAATGATAAATTCCTGTTTTCCTGTAAACCGGTTTTGGATCCGATAAAAATAGGGTTTTCCTGCGAAAATGCGCTGAATATTAAGCCTGATAGTAATAAAAAAAGGATAGTTAGCTGTTTCATATAATACAAGGTTATGGATATTTTATACTATTTTCAATTTAAAAATTTACTTTTTATGAAAACAGGTTAATAAAAAACCCGGAAATATTTCTATTTCCGGGTTTTGAAATTTTTAAATGATCAGAACTTTTCAGTTATGATTATTTTACGAGTAACATTCTCTTTGTATCGGTGAACTCACCGGCTTCAAGCCTGTAGAAATAAACACCCGATGCAAGAAGTGAAGCGTCAAAATTAACTTCGTAGGTACCTGAATTTCTGAATTCATTTACCAGAGTTTTAACTTCTCTTCCGAGAATATCAAATATAACTAATTTCACGTTATCGCCCTGGGGCATTGTGAACTTAATTGATGTTGACGGGTTGAACGGATTCGGATAGTTCTGGCTTAAACTGTAGTAGTTCGGGATTTCAACAGTCTGAATTCCGCCTACCGGGCAGTTATAGGAAATAACCAAACACCATCTTCTTAATGAACCTGTATCACCGTTTGCTGTATCACTGATAGAAAGTCTCCAGTAACCATCGCCCTGGCCAGCGCCGAAATTGAATGGTGCAAGCGGGTTAGAAGGTCTGAACTGTCCTGTGAAAGGAGCTGTTCCTGATGCAATTGGTGTTGATGCTGAATCGTTAAGAACGGTACCAATGAAATTATCGCCGGAGCTTCCAACGTTATCTATTATTAATGATGATACTGCGCCTTTGTTTAAATAGAATGAAAGGTCAGAATCCCATGTATGAATAACTGTATCAATTCTTACATTTACATCTGTGATAACGCAGCCTGAACCTAAAGTTACCTGGATTGAATCTCTTGTCCATGCATTATCAATTATTGGCAGATTTACGCTTCTGCAGATCGTTGTCTGCGGTCCCGGAGGCGGTGCGGGGCAAAGAGTATCTGTGAAGATCTGTGTGTTAGTTAAATAAGCGTTGTTATAACCGCCTGCAACAAAAAGCCTGTAAATATTGCCTGTAAATCTTGCGCTTCCAACACCTGCATATAAAGCGCCGGTTAACATGTTAGCCTGTGGGGTATACGTGTTTGCGCCCGGGCTGTAAACTGCGCAGCCGTTAACGCCTGTAAATGCTGTTGTTGTACTTCCGTGTACTAATATAACGCCTCTGCATCCCCAGTTCATTGCATCTGTTCTGAAGATAGCCGGTGAGAACGGTGCAGGAGCAGGAATACCTGTTGTCCAGGTAATTGTGCTTCTGTTTGACTGGCTGATAACACCAACATATGTCTGGTTATACAGTAATGTTGCATCAGCTCCGCCGATATATACTAAAGTATCGCCTGTTACTGCAAAACCGCCTCCGAACCTTGTTCCGGGCATGTTTGTACAGTTTCTGTACTGGCCTGTTATCCTGTTATAAAGAAGCGGTGTATTGGCAACATTGGTTCCGTCATAACCGCCGGCAATAAATATCAAGCTATCCTGGTAAGCAACAGCTTTTCCCCAGCCTTTTGCAACCGGCATCGGGTTACCTGCTGACCATGTGTTTGAAGGAATGTGATATCTCATTACTGATGACTGGTAAACGCTGCTTGCGTTTGCTCCGCCGAAAATATAAAGAGTATCGCCAAGAACCACGCCTGCTGCTCTGTCAAGTGTATTTGGAGCAGGAGCCATTGTTGACCAAGTGTTGGTTCTGGAATTATATCTCTGAAGAAGTGTTGAAGCGGGACTGTTTGAGTAGCAGAACAGCCATGCAGTATCATTTCTTACAAATGTGCCTGCAGCTCCGAATGTATGGCTTGAAGGGATGTTAGCGCCAGCTGACCATCCGCCTACCATATCACCTTCAACTGTAACAGTGTTACCTGTTAAAGGAGCTGAATCATTACGGTTATCTCCGCCATAATAAAAGCCGAGAACTACCGCAAAAACAACGATAACTGAAAAAAAGAATAATAACCGATTCTTCATTTTATGTTCTCCGTTTGTTAAAAAATAGTTAATTGAATATTGCATAATATTAAATTAAAATTGAGATGTCAAGTGAAATTTTTGATAAATGGTAGTTTGGGCTATTGTCTTTTAAAATTTTTTTAAGCATCTTTGCAAACTAAAATTCTTATAATATCATTTCCAAACACTATTTTTGCTGTTTTCCCGCATATATTTATAATTTTTATAAAAGTCTAATTAAAAAAATATTCTGCAGCTATTCCTCTTTAAACGTTAGACTCTCAACAAAATATTTGTGGTATCTATTAAATGCAATTAAGAAAATTTCCTCTATCCTTAAAACAATTACGTTAAATACGTTACTTTTCTAGCTTCAGATTGAAATCGGTATAATTCATTAATGATTCATGCCTGAAAAGGAAATTTAGATAAATAAAAAACCCCGGGTTATAACTAACCCGGGTTTTTTGTAAAACAAATAATTTTTTGCAGAAAATTATTTCACTAAAAGCATTCTCTTTGTATCAGTAAACTCACCTGTGTCAATTCTGTAGAAGTAAACGCCTGATGAAAACATTGATGCATCAAAATTAACTTCATATGTTCCTGAATTTCTGAATTCATTTACCAAAGTTGTTACTTCTCTGCCCAATACATCAAATACAACTAATTTCACGTTATCGCCTTTAGGCATTGTGAACTTAATTGATGTTGAGGGGTTGAACGGATTCGGATAGTTCTGGCTTAAGCTGTAGTAATTCGGGATCTCTACGGTCTGAATTCCGCCTGTTGGACAGGTATAGGAAATAACCAGACACCATCTTCTTAAAGCACCGGTATCGCCATTTGCTGTATCACTGATTGAAAGTCTCCAGTAACCATCGCCCTGGCCAGCGCCGAAGTTGAACGGTGCAAGCGGGGTTTCAGGTCTGAATGATCCTGTGAAAGGAGCTGTACCGCCTGAAATTGGATTTGCTGCTGAATCATTAAGTATAGTTCCGATGAAGTTATCACCTGAAGAGCCTCTTTTATTAATAAGTAATGATGTAACTGCGCCTTTGTTTAAGTAGAATGAAAGATCAGCATCCCAAGTATGTATAACTGTATCAATTCTTACATTTACATCTGTGATAACGCAACCTGAACCAAGAAGAACCTGGATTGAATCCCTGGTCCACTGGTTGTCATTAATTGGTAAGTTTACGCTTCTGCAAATAGTTGTCTGCGGTCCCGGAGCCGGGGGAGTTAAAACTTCGCCTCTTAATCTTATCTGTACGCCCTGGTTAGGTGTTGTTGTTGTAATTCTCCATGCAGTTCCGCCTGCAAGCAGGTTACCCGGATCTCTTAATACACATGGTGATAATCTTGTGCGTCTTGTTGACCAGAACCACTGCCCTGTTGCTGCAAATGAATGAACTGTCATAACTGAGATCCAGTATTTTGTTCCGCTAGCTCCGCCTGTTAATGTACGCGGTGTTGGCAGTCTGAAAGTAGGACTTGCATTGTTCAATGCAGTGATAGGAACGATCATTGAATCTGCGAATAATAATGTTCCGGGTCTGATACCTGCATTACCTGAATCTGAATAAATGTTATATCTTATTGTTACCATTGGACCTGCAATGCTCCACTGGCCGCCAACATCGATACTGTCAATTCTCCAGCTTACGCCGGCAGGAACGATAAAATCTTCAGCAGATTCAATAACGTTGTTTGAGAAGTCAGGGAACTGCTGTGAAGCGGTACCTGTACCACCAACTGAATCCATCTGGTTGAATAAAACTGAATTTGGGAGGAAGTTAACAGGTTCAATATAATTATTATTGTCTGTCTGGTTTCCTGAAAGTCTTAACTGAGCATTAACACTGCCTGCAAACAGCATAATAGCCAGCATAAAAACACCTAAAGCGGAATTAAATTTCTTCATATTTCTCCGTAAATTATGAAATTTAGTTAATTGAATACAGCATAATATCTATTTTGAGCTTCTAAAACAAGCCAAAATTAATATTTTTCTAAGAAAACATTGCGATTTTATTAAATTTTTAACATTATTGAATAACAATACCTAAAAAATTTAAGATTTTTTAATTTTTACTTAAATTCATGATAAAATTAATTAATGACCTGAAAATTCCCGGAGATTACGGATTAATTAACTCTTCACTATATTTTGGCGATATAATAAATACTAATATCTATAACGGTTTGCCATTATTAATTTTCGCACATGGCTTTAAAGGATTCAAAGACTGGGGCGGTTTTCCGTATTTTTGTGAAAAACTGGCTGAACAGGGTTTTGCTGTATTGAGCTTTAATTTCTCACATAATGGCGTTGAAGCAACTGCGCCAATGGAGTTTACAAGGCTTGATCTGTTTGCCGAAAATACCCACTCTATAGAATTAAGCGACCTGGATGCGGTTATAAATTTTCTGCCGCAGCTATCAGAAAAATATCCCGGTAAATTTGATATTGATAAAATGGGGCTTATTGGACACTCTCGCGGCGGAGGGCTTTCAGTAGTAGCTGCAGCTGAACATCCGGGCATTAAAGCACTTGTTACACTGGCTGCTGTTGGTGATTTTGACCGTTATACCGCAGAGCAGAAAAAACGCTGGCGTGAAAAAGGGTTCATAGAAATTCCCAATACAAGAACCAACCAGATGATGAGAATGAATATATCTCTTCTTGATGATATAGAAAATAATTCAGAAAGACTAAGCATTGTTAATGCAGCAGCAAAGCTGCAAATTCCCTGGCTCATCATTCACGGCAAAGAAGACCTTGCTGTTAAATTCACAGACGCTGAAAAATTATTCGCAGCATCAGATAAACAGAAAACGGAATTAAAAAATCTAGAAAATACCGGACATACTTTCGGTGTGGAACATCCATTTAAAGGTACAACAAATGCTTTTGAAGAAGTGATCGATACAACATCAGATTTTTTTAAAAAGAAACTGTAACAAATCTATTGATTGTCCTCACACTTAATATATCGCAGGGTAGTTACTCTGTCGCCCTGAGTCCCGGAAAAAACCTTGCGGGATAAACTTTGTCGAAGGGTCCTCACCCTGAGCTTGTCGAAGGGTCCTCACCCTGAGCTTGTCGAAGGGTCCTCACCAATATCACTTTTTAAACTTACTTTGCATCATCTTTAATGCCGGAGCCGGCACAAAATCAGTAATATCACCGCCAAACCTGGCAATTTCCCTGACAAGTGTTGAGCTTATGTAAGAATATTTTTCTGAAGGCATCAGGAAAACTGTTTCAGTTTCAGGCGAAATTTTTCTGTTGGTCAATGCCATCTGAAACTCATATTCAAAATCTGATACAGCCCTTAACCCGCGGATCAATACAGAAGCATTTTTCTGTTTTGCAAAATCAACCAGCAAACCGCTGAATTTTTCTACCCTGCAGTTTGAAATATGCTTTACTGAACCTTCAATTACAGAGATCCTCTCATTAATATCCAGAACTGTGTTCTTTGAAGTGCTTTCAGCTGCAGCAATTATTACAGTGCTGAATAACTTTGCCGCCCTTTCAATAACATCCAGGTGTCCGTAAGTTAAAGGATCAAAAGTTCCGGGGTAAACTGATATCAGACTTTCTGCAGTATTTGGTTTGCTCATTGCTCTTTTTTAATTAGAATTGTAAAATTCGTCATTCCCACATTTCTGTGTTTTACTTCAAAATCATTCAGGTTAAACATACCGGCGCTTTCGCCGGCATGTTC